>DATBUL010000023.1:0-36742 GCA_036516115.1 Enteractinococcus sp.
CAGTTGGCGTGCGAGGGTTCCGACAATGCGCGTTCCTGATGCACCGATTGGATGCCCCAGGGCAATCGCACCGCCACGCGGGTTGACCTTGTCGAGTTCTATGCACAGGTCTCGAGCCGACTGCAGTGACACGGAGGCAAAGGCTTCGTTGATCTCGACCACCTGCAATGCGGAAGCATCGTAGTCGGTCTTGTCGAGTGCGGCTCGAATCGCGTTGGCAGGTTGCGAGTGCAACTGTACATCCGGTCCGGCAACAAATGCCGTCGCCTCAATGCGGGCGAGCGGTTGCAGCCCGAGTCGTTCGATAGCGGCCTCGGAAACGACCACAACAGCAGCGGCACCGTCAGTGATTTGCGAGGCATTCCCAGCGGTCACAGTGCCATCGGCAGTGAACGCCGGGCGCAGCTTACCAAGTGATTCGGCGGTGGCGTCACCACGCACTCCGTCGTCGTGTTCGATTACTGTTTCCCCGCGACGGGTCTTGACGGTGTAGGGAGCGATCTCTTCGACGAGAAACGCTTGATGTTGTGTCGCCCGTTGATGTGATTGAGCCGCGTAGGCGTCTTGTTCGCATCGGTTGAGTCCTAACGTACAGTTGCCTTGATCAGTCAGCGTGCCCATCGCGACGCGTTCAAACGCGTCCGTGAGCCCATCATGATCCACCGTGTCCTGAAATTGGGCTGCACCGTATTTCGTTGCCGAACGCAAGGGTGCCACATGCGGGGCCTGAGACATCGATTCTTGCCCGACGGCGACCACGACTTCTGCTTCACCCGCATTGATCAGTCGGTTGGCCTGCGAGATAGCTTCGGTTCCGGATAAACAGACCACATTGAGCGTTTGGGCGGGCTTATCAAAACCAATGCCCGCCCCAATCGCTGTTTGACGAGCGGGGTTTTGGCCGGCGCCGGCTTGTAAGACCTGACCGGCAATGAGTTGATCAACGTCCTCGGGAGAAACACCTGCGCGCTCCAGAGCAGCTGTTACCGCATGCGCGCCAAGTGCTATTGCGGTTTCGGTTGCTAACTGTCCGGTGAACTTCGTAAACGGTGTCCGAGCGTAGCCTGCGATAAATGCGGTCACGCAGCCACCTCCTCGAGCTCAACCTCGAAGGGTGCATCGGTGATCTCACGCAGCTCTTCGACCGTGTGTCCCGGGGCGATCCGGCGTAGTACAAGTTTGGCATCCACGACGTCGAAAACCGCCCGATCAGTAATGATCCGATCGACCACGCCGGCACCGGTCAACGGCAATGTGCATTCGGTGACAATTTTGGGGGTGCCATCTTTTGCCACATGGTCGGTCATGACCACGACTCGCGGGGTGCCCGCGACGAGGTCCATGGCCCCGCCCATACCCTTGACGAGCTTGCCGGGGATCTGCCAGTTAGCCAAATCCCCGTTGGAAGCCACCTGCATTGCACCAAGAATTGCGGTTTTGACGTGTCCGCCGCGGATCATGCCGAATGAGGTTGCCGAATCAAAAAAGCTTCCGCCCGGTTCAATCGTCACGGTTTGTTTGCCCGCGTTGATCAGATCCGCGTCCTCTTCGCCTTCGTATGGGAAGGGCCCCATTCCCAGCAGTCCGTTTTCGGACTGGAGTTTCACCGAAACACCGTCGGGCAGATTATTGGCCACCAGTGTGGGCATGCCGATTCCGAGGTTCACGTATTGACCATCGGTGAGTTCTGCAGCCGCAATGGCTGCCATTTCGTCGCGTGTCCACATTATGATGCAACCTCCTGCAGGGAACGGACCGTTACGTTTTCGATTTCTTTGACCGGATCGGCATCGAAGAGGGCTTGGACAAAGATCCCCGGGGTTTGGACCATTTCGGGGTCCATGAACTCATCCAGAATATGCTCGGCCTCAGCGAAGGTGATCTGACCGGACATGGCAGCCAGTGGGTTAAAGTTCATGGCGGTCTTGCGGTAGCGTAAGTTACCCTCTCGATCCGCGGTGTGGGCCTTTACCAGGGCAATATCGGCTCGAATCCCTTTTTCCATAATCGCGCGCTGCCCGTTGAAGACTTGTTCTTCTTTGCCTTCTGCGATCTCGGTGCCCACTCCGGTGGCGGTGAAGAAGGCAGGAATGCCAACGCCGCCGGCGCGGAGCCGTTCCGCCAGTGTTCCTTGTGGCGAGAACTCGACTTCGAGCTCTCCTGATAAGTACTGTTCAGCAAATAGGCTGTTTTCACCCACATACGAGGCGATCACTTTCGATACCTGTTGGTTTTCCAACAGAATGCCCAGCCCCTTGCCGTCGACGCCCATGTTATTGGAAACAATGGTCAGATCTTTGGCTCCAGTCTCACGCAGCGCATGAATCAAGCGGGTGGGATTTCCTGAAAGTCCGAACCCGCCGACTGCGATAGTCATCCCGTCTTGCACCATTGAGGCCAGTGCCTCGAGTGCATTGTCTTGATACTTCACGTTCCCACTCTTTTCTACGATGTGTCCACGATGTGGCGATTATTCAATCTGCGTCCGAACCTACTGAATCCCTTATAAATGAACAAGCTTTCTACGATGATCTGCTCTCAATTGCTCAAAACGTGACAAACATCGCCTTTCGTGTTCATAATGTGGACATGGTGAAAAGGATTCCCGGGGTCCAGGTGTTGTCACGAGCGGCGGCCTTGCTACGCGTCGTTTCCGGTGCGATGCCTGACGGAGTCACGACCTCCGAAGCGGCCCGTCAAACACGTATTGCGCGCCCCACAGCACACCGCATCCTGGATTCGTTAGCGACCGAAGGTTTTTGCGATCAGGACGCACACACTGGACGCTGGTTACTCGGACCGGAACTCTTTTTGCTCGGCAATGTGGCGGGGGCACGCTATGACGTCACCGAGGCAGCTCAACGGCATGTTCATGCATTGGCGCAACAGACCGAGGAATCGGCGTTCTTTTCTACGCTGCGAGGCACAGAAACCGTGTGTTTGGTTCGAGAGGACGGCGCTTTTCCCATCCGATCCTTTGTGCTCTATGAAGGACGAAGGTTTCCCCTTGGTGTGGCCTCTGCCGGCTTAGCGATTCTAGCTTTCATGCCCGAAGACCAAGTCGAAGCATATTTGACCGAACACGATTTGGTCTCCGAACATTCAGAAACTCATAGTGCTGCATCCATCCGCGAACGCATCGCTGAGGGCCGACGCAGAGGCTACGTCACGAACCCGGGTCTCATAGTTGAAGGCAGCTGGGGACTTGCCGCACCAGTCTTCGACTCCACCGGGTTCCCTGCTGGAGCGCTCAGTCTGACGGGCATCGAACCGCGATTCAAGCAACCACGACGAGATGAACTTGGCAAGCTGCTGATGCGCCACGCACATGAGCTGTCTCAGACCCTGCAACAGCAGGCTTGGAGCCAACGGTGATGAGAGCTTTTTCAACACCTGCAATCGCGTTATCCTGCTAGGAACCGTCTATGGAGAAGGAAACGCATGAACCTTCACGCTGCAGTCATCCAATACGCTCCAACAACAGATAAGGCCGCCAACCTTGAACTCATTGAGGAGCTGATCGCGCGTGCCGCCCAGCGGGGAGCGGAGCTCGCGGTCCTACCCGAATACGCCATCTACAGTAAACCCGGCGTTGACGAGTCGTTCGTCACCAGCGCCGAGCCACTGGATGGCCCCACCGTGACGTCGCTGATGCAGCTGAGTGTGGAGTACAATATTGCGCTCATTGCCGGGGTGAATGAACCCGACGGACACGGCAGGATCCACAACACCCTGCTTGGCATCTCCGAAAACGCAATCCAGGCCACGTACCGTAAAGTCCATCTCTATGATGCCTTCGGTGCCCAAGAATCCCAATGGGTCGTCCCCGGAATGATTCAAACCCCGCAAATTTTCGACGTCAAGGGATTCAAGATCGGCCTGCAAACGTGCTACGATCTTCGCTTTCCCGAAGCTTCTCGAGTACTAGTCGACGCTGGGGCAGACATACTTGCTATCCCGGCAGCATGGGTCCCAGGGCCCCTCAAGGAATTTCACTGGAGCACGCTACTTCATGCTCGCGCCATAGAAAATACGGTCTATGTTCTGGCTGCCGGTCAATCTGCCCCGATTGGGATTGGGCACTCCTCGATCATTGACCCCATGGGTATCTCCGTCGCCATGATCGGCGAAGACATCGGCATCGCGCACGCGGAAATATCTGCAGAACGCATCGCTGCAGTCCGAGCCCTGAATCCAGCAGTTGCTGGACGACGATTTAGTGTGCGCCCTAAAGAATAGGACTTCCGCAGCGCGATCTTTCGGGGGAGTGTACTAGATGATGGGTCGTTCACTTTTGTCATAGCTCACAGTACGATCCGGTGTATATGCCCTCGTGGTGCGCGTCACATCTCGGGGTGCTGTCACTTGAGACCGAGAATGGGGAGTCATGGTAGAGCAAGCAACAACCCTGGATCACAAAAAGTTCGCAACGTATCCACAACAGCCGCACGGTGGCACCTTAGTCGATAGAGTCGCCACGGGTCAGGCGCGAGAAGAAGGTCTTGCCAAAGCTCAGACGTTGCCAAAGATCATGGTGGATTTGGAAGCAGCTATTACGCTGGAGCTCATTGCTACGGGTGTACTGTCGCCCAATGAGGGGTTCATGAATGAACGAGAATACCTCTCGTGTTTAGAAACCGGGCGGATGACTAATGGGCTGCCCTGGCCAGTGCCACTCAGCTTCGCCCCAATTGGTGCTCGCAACAGCGAAGTCGTCAAGTCGCTGACCGTGGGTGAAGATGTGGTCCTGGTGGATGAGGACCACAAGCCGATCGCCCTGCTGCATCTTGATGATATTTTTAGCTACGACCGTGCCCATCGCGCCAAACATATTTTCGGCACCACAGATCGCAAGCATCCCGGTGTTGACGCGATTTATCGCCGGATGGGAGACACCGCACTCGCCGGAAAAATTACGTTATTAAACCGTCCTGACTGGGGTCCATTCGAAGGCATGCGCATGGAGCCCAAAGACACCTGGCGACTCTTCTACGAAGAGAAAAAATACACCAGTGTCGCAGGTTTCGTCACCGGGGCCAACCCGATGCACCGCGGGCACGAGTACATGCAGAAGAACCTCTTAGAAGAAGTTGATGCGCTGCTGCTCTTACCGCTGGTGGAAATGGCCAAACGTGAGTACACGCGTCACGAATTTCGCATGCTCGCCTACCGCAGTGTGCTGGACGAGTACTACCCCTCGGATCGCACCATCATGTTCCCGCTGCGGGTAACCTATGTTTTCGCAGGGCCGCGGGAAGCTGTGCTGCATGCTTTGATTTTGAAAAACCTTGGTTGTACCCACAAGATCGTTGGCCGTGACTATGCCGGGGTGGGGGGACTATTACGAGCTCTATGAAAGCCAGAGCATTTTCGATGAATTTACACCCGAAGAACTCGGGATCGATATTCGGTTCTTCAACGAAGTGTTCTACTGTGTTCGGTGTGCTCAACCGACCACGCTCAAGACCTGCGCTCACGACGACAGTACGCGGATCTACATCTCAGGTTCGGGGATTCGAGAACTGCTGCGCCATGGTTTCATTCCACCCGAAGAGATCGCCCGTCCAGAATCTGGCCGAATCGGCATCCAAGGGGTTCAGCCCAAAGGCCTCAATGATCAGGGTGAATCGGTCAAACCCGCCGGCAAGCTCATCCAAACCATGTTCCCGTACTATCTCACGCATAAGGGCATCGGTGGTCGCAAGCGTGACAACCCGTTGAATCCAGCGGACCTCACGAAAGACGATATCGAAGCGATCATGATCGACATCCACCAGAATGCGGGATTGATATATAAACAGACCGCCGAAGAATATGCCCGATCAGCCGATATTAATCGGGCAAGACAGCCAGCCTGGGTAGAAAAAGCACAAGCAGACGTTCTGGACGAACAACAACGCGTCATTGCAACCCTTGAGCAAAAGGTCGCCAATGCTTCTGAAGAAGCATCTGATGAATTCATGTATCAGAGCCGGGAGGAAGCCCAAAAGGAACTCGACGTCGCCAGGAGAATCCTCTCCGAGACGGGGGAACCAATTACCGAAGAAGATACCGCAGCCCGCGTCTGGAACATCGCACCCTACGACCGCTATTACTGACACGCAAAGACTGTAAAAACCCTGCCACAACTCGCATGCAGTTGGTGGCAGGGTTTCAGGCTTTACCTAGATGGAGGTGACTACTTCGTCTTGATGGATTCGACTGCTTCTTCGTCGTCCATCATCTTTTCGATGTCGTCCTTTTCAGGTTGTGACAAGTAGCGCTGTAAAGAGTCGTCCAACTCCCGCATCCATGGGGTGTGGTGCCGTGCAGATACCGTTCCTGTCATCACAGAGCGGTGCTGTTTGTCCCGATAGGTGAGAACATTTTCGGCTTTATCTTGCAGCCAAGCTAAGAAGATCTCCACGACCGAATCCAGATCGAACATCGGGTAATCACTGTTTTCGATCAGGTCGCGAATGTAATCCGCCTGGAAACGGACTTCGTCGGCTTCACTCTTCAAGTTATGGAAGCGTTCCAACCACGTATCAATGTGTGCGGCTCGATCCTGGTCGGAAGGCAATTCGGTGCGACCGAGGACCAGATCGCGAACATACCATGCTTGTGCGTCGAACATATTGAAAGTGAACCACTGGTCTTGTGCCCCGAGGTAGTACAGCTTCGGGTTTTCTTGCCATACAACACCGCGGTAGAGACCCTTCGGGTACACATTATTTGGTGAATCAATGGCCAGCTCACTTGGCAAGAACGGATACTTATGGATGTATCCGGTACACATCACAACAGCATCAAATTTACGAACCTCGCCATTAACAAAGTGCACCGTGTTGCCCTCGAAGCGTTCCACCAAAGGTAACTCTTCCATGCCTTGTGGCCAGTCGTGACCGATGGCTTTGGTCCGGTAGCTCAACGTGACACTACGAGCACCCATCTTATAGGCTTGCACACCGATATCTTCTGCCGAGTAGGAGGACCCGATCATCAGTACTCGCTGATCCGCAAACTTCTCTGCGCCGCGGAAGTCATGTGCGTGTTCGATCGAGCCTGGGAAGGTCTCGATACCTTCAAAGGTCGGTGTGTTTGGGTAGGCAAAGTGACCGGTAGCCACAATGACTCGATCAAACTCTGAAGATGAGGTGGTGCTGGTCTTGAGATCTTCAACAGTGACGGTGAATGTCTCGGTGTCTTGGTTGTATTGGACCCAACGAGCAGCGGTGGCGAATTGTACTTTGGCCTTCGCATTGCTGGAGCGCAGACGGCCATCGATATAGTCCCACAGCACTTCACGTGGCGGGTAGGAGGAAATGGGCCGTCCAAAGTGTTCATCGAACGTATATTCTGCGAATTCGAGTGCTTCCTTGGGTGCGTTCGACCAGAGATTGCGGTACATCGAGGAATGCACAGGTTCACCGTATTGATCCAAACCGGTGCGCCAAGAGTAATTCCACTGTCCTCCCCAATCATCTTGCTTTTCATAGCAAACGATTTCAGGGATTTCTGTCCCGGCTCGTTCTGCCGATTCGAAGGCTCTTAATGCTGCCAGGCCGCTCGGGCCGGCTCCGATAATCGCAATACGTTGTTTTTGCACAGTGTCCTTTCGTTAACCTATGCATGCCGACAAGACACGAGAGACGATTCAGGCGCTTTATGCGTAGTCTCTACAGCCCACGAACGTCGTGGGGCCAGGGTCATTCCGTTCCATTGGAACGGCATATCTCACGCCCTGCTCAATGCCTTGTTGAGGCATGCTGAACAGGTTGATCATACCAAAATCACCCCATTGATACTCATGAGCTTTGAATCAAGTGGCGCTCGCTGGTGGGACCCCTTGGGCTACCAACATGACGTTGATCATGGTCGTGGCTCGTGGAAGAGCCACTGTGAGCTTTCTGTTCAACGGTGATGCATGCAGATATGACAGGTGGTGTCCCTTGAATTAGGGACACCACCTGTCCTGTTCAGATTGACTGATGCAGTGAACCTACACAGTCGAGATATGCTCGGTTTCGTTATGATTGTCGAAAATCCAGCGCCTGAACGCTAAAAGGTTTGTTATATCAGAGTCACGTTGCTGAGGGTCTGCAAATTCTCCCCTGGTGTCGAATCGGTTGCCAGTTGTTCGAGCCTCCTGTTGAATCCGAGTAGCCCGAGGCATACGCAGTCTCTGATACTCCTCGAATAGTTCAGAGATGGTGGAAAATTCATCGCGACGTATGAAGCAATCTCTGAGGGCAAAAGCATCTTCGATAGCTTGATTGGCTCCTTGTCCTAGGTGTGGCAACATCGGATGAGCCGCATCACCCATGAGTACCACTCTGCCCCGCACCCAGGTATCTATGGGTTCTCTGTCGTTGAGGCTCCACCAAAAAGTCGAATCTATTTGGGACAGAAGATGGCTGATTCGTGGGTCCCATCCCTGAAAGGCCTGGCGGAGCTGGTCTACATCACCAGGCGCCGACCACGACTCAGGTAAGTCCATTCCTGACGGAACAAACCCGACGTAGTTCATGAGCTGGCCTGAACGCACCGGATAGGTTAAGAAATGCTTGCCTTCACCCATCCATAAGTCCGAAGTATTGTCGGACCAGTTTGGCAACAACTCCATTGGCACGAGACCGCGATAAGCAATCACTCCTGAGTGCTGAACGACATCCGGCCCGGCGACGAACTGTCGTGCAACAGAGTGAATTCCGTCGGCGCCAATAACGACATCAAAATAATGTTTGCGTCCGTCTTCGGTAAGGATCTGCGCAGCATCCACACAGGAAGTTACTGCGACACATCTGCTTGCGGTGCGAATCTGCTCGGCGGGTAGCAACTGGGCGAAAATATGGAGGACATCAGCTCGATGCATACCGTAGCTCCCAAATTTTCCTTCGGAATCGGCGATAAGTAAGGGGGCAACTTTGGAACCGTCGGCCCTCCGATAGGCGGATTCATTGCCATATCGCACTCCGTATCGATCGACTGCCTCCAATAACCCTGGGACTTCAGCCATCAGCCGTACGCTGTTTGGGGTGATAGCGATCCCGGCTCCGATTTCGCCCAACTTGTTGTGATTGTTCGAAAACAGTGACCTGCAAACCGATCGAGTGCAGGACTGCTGCTGTGGCCATGCCACCGATTCCGCCGCCAACGACAGCGACACTGAGCTCTGTCTTCTGTGCTCCGCTCATTCTGATTTCTCCACGATGAGAGTTTCTAAATCTGGCGCGTCATCGATGAATCCGTATTTGACCATGAGATCTGCCAGTTGCTGTAAGTCTTCACGAGAGGCGACAACGTCAAAGCCGCCGAGAACAACTGTTTCGGCCTCAGCGGGTTCCATGTCCAAGAAGTCTGGCAGCTGCTCTCTGACGAGATTGGGGTCTTTTTCCACGGCTTGGAGCGTCTCATCGAGTGCAGCTTGAAAACTTTCTACGACATCGGGATGCTGCTGAACGAATTCTTCACTGGCAAAGACCACTTGGGTTGGTTGCCCAGGAATAGTGAATTGATATGACGAGCCGATCGAAGTGAACTCGTCTCCGGCGTTGAGCATTCGTCCCATAAAGGGATCGGGCGTCCAGACGGCGTCGACAGCTTCGGTTTCGAGCTGAGACTGCATTTCAGGGAAAGGAATTTCTAAGAATTTTACTGAGCTCGGGTCTCCGCCATCACGTTCCACGGCCTCCATGACCGATAGGTCTCCTTGAGTCTCGATGGCATTGACGGCTACCGTACGATTCTCCAAGTCAGCAAACGTCTCAATGTCTGAGTCTTTGCGAACAATAACAGCTTGTGTGTCCTCACCCGAGGGGTTTGAATTGCTAAATCCTGAGACGATCTGAACTGGAAGGCCCTTGTCGTGAGCTAATACCACCGATAGTGGGCTGCTGAATGCAACGTCAACGGAACCGGAAACTACTGCAGTGACCAGTGCGGTCCCGGCCTGGCCAGACTGCAGCTGGAGATCGAGGCCATGATCTTCGAAGATGCCTTCGTCGACGCCGTGCAGCAGCGCTGCTGAGACAGCAACTGGCAGTGTTCCAACGGTCACCGTCGTCAGTTCATCGCTCGTGGGTGTGGCTTCGTTAGCGTTCGTGGTTTCAGTACTTGATGAGCAGCCGGCCAGGAGCAGGGTGCTGACACCGATGCACGCTATCAGTGTTTTTCTCATGAGTTTCCTTGTGTTGTATGCGAAGTGAGTAGTTTGGTCAAGCGGTACTTCTATAGTGACGTGAACCATATAGTATGTAAATCGAAACTTTTGGATGAACTAGTTTGGGTAAATCGATGAATGCTGCGTTGACGGTCCGCCAACTCGAATACTTCACAGTCGTGGCACGAGAGAGCTCATTGGCTGCGGCTGCTCAGTATCTGCATGTCACCCCAGGATCACTCTCAAGTGCTCTGACTGCATTAGAAGATGCATTGGGCGTTAAGCTCTTTGTTCGGCAACGGTCCAAGGGAGTGGCGCTGACCTCCACTGGCCAGGAACTGCTAGTGCATGCTCAGCAGGTGCTATCTTCCGTAGAATCGCTAGAAATGGCGGCGGGGTCGGTTCGAAATGAACTGTCTGGGAGGCTCCATGTGGGATGCTTCGAGACCCTTTCGCCCTGGGTGGTGCCTTCGATGTTGCAGTATTTTGCAAAAGAACATCCAAGGTCGAGATTTCATTGCATGAGTCATCCTCTGATGAATTGCAACGGAGGCTGCACCAAGGGCAGCTCGATGCGGCATATTTATACCGATTTCATGCGACAGGTGCGTTGGAAAACTCCACTGTGACCGATGTCCGATTGCAGGTCGTCTTGTCTGCATCCCATCGATTAGCACATGAGCCGGAGATCCACCTGGAAGACTTGAGCAATGAGCCAGCTATTTTTCTTGCACTCAAGCCGGCTCCCGACCTTGTGATCTCAATGATTGAATCCTTGGGGTTTAGCCCTAATGTGCGCTGGCGCTCTCGGAATATTGAAACTATTAGATCGGTTGTTGGACTCGGATTAGCGTATTCCATCATCATGGGGAGGTCCACCGGTGATCGTTCGTACCGTGGCGATAAATTGGTATATAAACCAATAGCCAATAACGTATCAACGACTTCGGTGGAGTTGATATACGCGCCAGCAGCTATGAAGAACGCCAAAGTACGCGCCTTGCGGCAGTTCTCCAAAAATTACCTTAACTCCCCAGTGACTCCGAGCACGGCTGAAAGTCATGAGACGCATTACTGAACGCGCCGAGAATGACCCGACAATTCCCCATGTCAAGATGAGAAATTTCTCATGCTCCTCTTCCCGTCATCTCATAAACCTTTCTTAGGGTGAACAGGAAATGAAAATCACATGAAAAGGAGACATCGGCATGATGGCATTATGGGTTGGTCTAGCGGCCAATATCGTCGGAATGGCAGTTCTGGTTTATCTGGTGTATTTTCGCCGTCACTTTCGGCGCGACTTGGCGCTAGCCTACATTGCTTTAAGCATGGGGATCTTTGCAGTCACCCTGCTGCTCTCTGAATCAGAAGCCGGGTTGGGACTGGGGCTCGGGTTGTTTGGCATTCTGTCGATTATTCGTTTACGCTCGGACACCCTGACTCAGGAAGAAGTGGCCTACTACTTCATCTCGTTGGCTATCGGGTTGATTAATGGTCTGCACCCGGAACCTGCATGGGTCTCGCCGTTAATTACTGCTTTTTTGGTCGGCGTTATGTTCGTCGCTGATCATCGCTGGGTCGGAGCCAAGACTGAGCGCCAGACCGTGACTCTGGATCGAGCCTACCCGTCTGAACAGCAACGCGACGCTGCCTTAGAAGAACTGCTCGATGCGAAGATTCTGCGCACTGTCGTGATCGAATTAGATATGGTGCGGGATCTGACGATCGTTGATGTCCGGTACCGGGTCAATGGTGCCTCCGGTGCGCTGCCCGGCGACAAGATGCTAGAACGCATTAAGAATCGTAAACAACCGCTAGATCAGCAACAAACCATCGCATTAAAAGAGCCGATTGGGGCGCAACAATCCTCAGGATTCGCCCGTCGTATGGTCAACGCTATGACAGGGCAGCGATAAATCATGCAGGACTCCACTATGAAACAAGGTTTTAGTCAGGCTCGAATTGCACTGGAGTGCGCAGTCGACGGTCGAGCAGCCATTTCCTTGGCTGACGTTGTGGAAAATGCCGCGCTACAAACCCGCGTGGATAAGAAGTTCCTTTTGACGCCCCAGCAATTTATTGCATTCACGAATCGCTTGGGCGCGGAGTTTTCGGTCATGCAGATCGATGGGCTACGTACTTTCCAATATCGTTCGACGTATTTCGATACCCCCGATTTTGAACAGTACGTTGCTCACCGGCAGGGGCGTCGTCGCCGGTATAAGGTTCGTTCCCGGACGTATGTGGAATCTAAGCTGTGTATGTTCGAAATTAAAACCAAAGGGTTGCGCGGAAGCACGGTGAAACACCGTCGCGAGCAGCCTTTGGCTGATGAGAAGGTCCTGAGCCCGCAGAATATGGCATTTCTGAAGCAAGTTCTTGCCGAGGAGTATGGGCAAGACGTCCCAGAATTAGTCCCGGCCTTACGCAATGCCTATCGGCGGGCGACACTCGTGGATCCGGTGGACGGAGAGCGCGTGACCTGCGATGTTGATCTGCGCTATGCAGACGCTACGGGACAGGTGGACGGCCCGGATATGGTGATCGTTGAAACCAAATCCGCTGATGGGCGGGGGTTATCCGATGAGGCTCTGACGGCATTGAATATACGACCGGTCAGTATGTCCAAATATTGTCTTGGGGTTGCGACCTTAAACCCTGAATTGCCAGCGAATAAGTGGTCACGTTTGCTCAAACGCTACTGGACACCAGCGGCATAAGTTTCTTGGAGCCGGCCTGTTCTTGAGAATATTGCGTTGCATATTCTCAAGAACAGGCCAATGCTATTTTTCGATGGGTTCTGCAAGCCGTCTGCTCGGGCGTGTTCCCACCATCGACTGATTACGAGGCCAGGCGGTAGCCGATACCGCGGACGGTTTCGAACCGCTCGGTGCCCAATTTATTGCGCAGGTACCGAACATAGACATCAACGACGTTGGATCCGGGATCGAAATCATAGCCCCACACTCGGGACAGGAGTTGTTCACGGGACAACGCTTGCCCGGGGTGGCGAAGAAACGTTTCGGCCAGTTCAAACTCCCGGGTGGACAAATCGACTTCGACGCCGTGGACTTTGGCAACGCGACGCAAGAGGTCCAATTCCAGACCATTATGCGCCAGGACAGAGACTTCCGCCTCTTGGGGTTCAGCGCGCAAGCGAAGTTGGACCCGAGCCAAGAGCTCATCGAAGTGGAATGGTTTGGCCATATAGTCGTCGGCACCGGACTGTAATCCAGCCACGGTGTCGTCCACCGTATTGCGAGCGGTCAGGATGATGACGGGAATATCGAGACCGATCGAGCGGATATAGCGTAGAACGCTGTAGCCGTCGGCGTCCGGTAGTCCAAGATCAAGGATGATCAGGTCAAACGTGGCATGAATGGCTTGCTGGCGACCTTTGGCCGCGGTCTCGGCGGTTTGGGTGATAAACCCTGCGGCTTTGAGCCCCTTGGAGATGAACGAGCTGATACGGGGTTCATCTTCAATGATAAGGATTCTATTCACCGTCACCGTACTCCTGATCGCTAAAACGGGATGGTTCCAGCGTACCGGTAGTGGTGGTCAGTGCGGGTGAAGGTGCGTCATCTTCCAATGGAATGGTCAAAATGAAAATCGAACCTTGCCCGGGAGCGGATTCCACGTGCACACTGCCGCCGTGAGCTACAGCGATAGCTTCGACAATGTTGAGCCCTAGCCCTGAACCCTGCGTACGTTGTCCGTTGCCCCCACGACCGAAGCGCTTAAATATGGTTCGCTGATCTTCGGGGCTAATACCAATACCTGCGTCGGCAACCCACAGGCATAACTCATGGTCGCCGTGAATGCTCAAACGAATTGTGGAACCCAATTCGACCGGGCTGCCAGGTTCCGAGAATTTCACGGCGTTGGCGCATAATTGCAGCATGGCTTGGGTGAGTCGTGTCCCATCAATGTTGACTTCACCGTTCGCATTGGCTTTGAGTGTCCAAGCCCGATCGCCGAGGGCTGCTGCTTTCGCGCTGATATCGTGCATTAACGCGCCAATATCGGTTGGTTTTATTTGGATGAAGTCGGTGCTGTTGGACTGGGCTAGCGTGACGAGATCGTTGACCAGCAATGACATCCGGTGCAACTCATCTAATGCAATGTCTTTGGTTTGGTTGACATCTGCCGGATCGGTTTTGTCCATGACTTCTAAATGCCCCCGAATGATGGTGATGGGGGTGCGGAGTTCGTGCCCGACATCATCCATGAGCTGTTTTTGCTGTTCCAAAGAGAGCTGGAGCCGGTCGAGCATGTTGTTGATGGTCTCTGTCAACTCGGCGAATTCATCGTGACCGCGAGCTTGGATACGTGAATCAAGGTCTTGTTCAGAAATGCGCTGCGCGTTTTCTTGCAGGTCGCGAACCGGTTGCAACATGCGTCCCAGTAACAGCCAAGCGACGACGCCGCCGATGAGCATTGCGCCGGCACCCGCGCCGATAAAGATAAACAGTGACATCTGTTTTTCCCGCAGTTCGGCTGCGACATCAAAGGCCGTCAGGAACACTGCCGGTTGATCATCTTCGGCAAGCTGCACTGGTACAACCGCCGTGCGGTAGCGGGTGAGATCAGTCTCTAAGCTGGTGATGTACACGGATTCGGGCTTTAGGCCTGCCGCCCAGTCTACAAATTGGGGATCATCTTCTAATCGCATGGTGACGTTGGCTGGCGCGCTCCAGACGATTTCACCGTTTTGCATCGCGAGCATGCTCTGGGTTTCGGTGATGTGGTTGTACTGCATTGCCGTATACATCAAGTCTGAAGCACGCGTGAAGTGCTGCTGAGTTTCCGGGTCGATGCCCGTATCAGCCAAGACGCGGAACTCTTCGATGTCACGGGTTAACGTATCGTCTAGCGTGGATTTCAGATTCTGACGTTCTAGGGCGTAGTTGACGGTTCCGGTGATCAGCAGCGTCAGGCCGGCCAGCAAAATCATGCCGATGAGTAATCGCGCCCGAACGGAGACGCGACGCCCAGCTGCCCGCTGCGATGCATTAGTCGTCGTCATCGTCGTCCCAGTCGTCGTCATCGTCGTCGTCCCAGTCGTCATCATCCCAATCATCGTCGTCATCTTCTACGACAACCGGGGGAGCTGGCTGGACGGGTACCGAGGTTTCAGCCTCGGAAGGCTCAGCACTGCTTGCTGACGGCTCCGGGGTGGGAGATTCGCTGGGTGTGGGTGCAGGCTCGTGCGTGTTGTGGACGATCGGACCAAGATCGTGATCTTCCGAGCCCTTCATGAAAGGCTGCAGGGCAAAAGCAGCGGTGACGATCGCGAGTAGTCCGACGGCAATCCACACCAATCGGGTGAGCAGTAGACGTGACATGGTTCTAGTATGCCCGTGCCAGATGAGACGAAGATGAGAAGAGCGTGCGTTAGATCAGCAAGTCAAGGGCCTGGCGGAAGGTTGTCGTCGTGGTGGGCGAGACGTCGATGCCCAAGGCTTGGGCCTGCATGCGTTGTTGATTGAGCGTCGCGTGGCCGATGAGTAAAGACATGACTGCATCCGTGGTGACGGTATCCGGGGCGACCTCATCGATCGCCTCGCGTAAACGCGCGCCACCGGTGCCCAAGGCAAGGACGGATGCGGTGAGTTCTGCGGCGTCGCGGGTGTGCAGCAGGGTGTCGTAGAGCAGCTCGGCTCGCGCGATGAGATCCGCGCGCCAATTATCGCTGGGGGGCGCGAAGTCGAGGTCAGATAACAGGTGATCCACCATCGTGCCCAGCAGTGATTGTTTGTCTTTGACGTGCCAGTACAATGCGGAGACGGCGACATCGAATTCCTTGGCGACCCGGCGCATGGAAACATCAGCCAGCCCGTGGTCGGCTAAGAGGCGCAGTCCCACGCGACTGAGTTCATCGAGGGTAATCGTAGACATTGTCGTCCATCATAATGCCAAGTGATGTGTCAGTGGACAGAAATGATGCGCCCAGTGTGGCGGGTGCTCCCATTTCAGGCTACACTGAACACCGTTCAATGAACAGTGTTCATCAAGCTTTGAAGAAGGAGTCAAGATGTCGGCACGAGATATAGCCCGCATCGCGGTATTTGCAGCACTGACCGCAGGAATGGGTCTGATCGGCGCGATTAGTGTCGGAGGCGCTGTGCCCATTACCTTACAAACGCTGGGCGTCATGCTCGCCGGAGCCGTGCTGGGGCCGTGGCGCGGTGCAGCTTCGATGGCCCTGCTCTTGCTCGGCGTCGCCGTCGGTTTGCCGTTATTAGCAGGCGGTCGGGGTGGCATCGGAGTGTTCATGTCTCCCACCGCAGGGTATCTGATCGGCTGGCTCGTAGCCCCGATCGTCATCGGGCTGATCGTGGGCTCTCGTCCGGTCTGGTGGCGCGTCGTCGTCGGCTCAATTGTCGGCGGTATCCTGGTGATCTACCTATTTGGTATTCCAGTCCAGGCCTGGCTGACGGAACTGAGCATCGGTGAAACCATCATTACCTCGATGGTCTTTCTGCCCGGGGACCTGACCAAGGTTGTGATCGCTACACTGGTCACGATGGGACTCTACCGCGCCTATCCGCGAGCCTTTGCCAGAGAAAAAGCTACCAAGCATGTCCCGGAACCTGTCGTTAGTTAACGCGCAGCGCTCGGCCGACGCTCTAGCACAAGCCCTGCAGATACGTGCCGACGGCGGGGTCCCGCTCATCGTGGATCCAAGAGCACCGCTCGACGAGGCGCAACTGAACGTCGCACTGCCGGATGAGGCAGCTTGGGCTGTTTTGACCTCCGGAACCACCGGTGCCCCGAAAGTCGTGGTGCGCTCTGCCGATAGTTGGCGGGCGGCCTTTGGGCCACTGAACACAGAACTGAGATTGTGTCCCGGTGACGGACTGTGGATGCCGGTGCACCAGGTGTCGTCGATGGCATTATTTTCGGCAGCCTGGGCACAGGAATCACAGCTGGCGTTGGTCATCCCGGAAACCGATGATCCCGGGCTGGATCGCGCGGTGGTCGCACACGTCACGCCGCCGTGGTTGAAACGCCTAGTAGAGCTACTGGAAGCCGGAACCCCCTCGACCATTGAAACCGTGTTGGTCGGCGGCGACCGTCTGCCCGCTGAACTAGCAGAACGAGCCGAAGAACTTGGGCTGCGCGTGGTGTCCTACGTTGGCGCCTCCGAGCTGAGCCTGGTTGCCTGGGATACCGGGGATGGCATGCGCGCCTTTGACGGTGTCACCACACGCATCATCGATGACGAACTGTGGGTTGCCAGCTCACAGATCGCGCTCGAGGTCCTCGGCGGCACGTTGCGCACCGACATCATGGAAGGCGTGTGCTGGGCCACCGTTGGTGACCGCGTGCGTCAAACCCACGGCGTCCTGGAATTTCTGGGCCGGGGCGACGGCGCGATCCTAACCGCTGGAGCCACCGTCGTCCCCGGTGACGTCGAACGCGTCATCACCGCGCACCCACAGGTTGATGCCTGTCTGGTGCTGGGCCAACCCGATGCGGTGCTTGGTCAGCGCGTTGTCGCATGGTTTGAAGGCAACCTCGAGATCGCCCAGCTGCGTGACTGGGTACGCTCGCGGCTGCCCAAAGCGGCTCGGCCGGTGCAGTGGCATCGCGTGGATGCGCTGTCGCGCACCGCCTCAGGTAAGATTCGGCGAGTAGCCCCGGAGGTAGTATGACCCGCATTGTGATCACTGCAGGTGCCCGGACCGCAATCACCGGATGGCATCGCGGCCAATCCGATATGACCGATGACCAGCTGGCCGCGACCGTCTTGTCGACCATGCCAAGCCAACCCGATCTCGTGTTGTTGGGCAATACGGTGGGCCCGGGTGGCAATGTCGCTCGGATCGCAGCCCTGGGCACTGGCTGGCAATCCACCGGGGCCGTGACCCTGGATGCCCAATGTGGCTCAAGCTTAGCCGCCGTTGGACAAGCCGCAGCCCACGCCAAATTCACCGGCCAAACCGTGGTCGCCGGTGGTACAGAGTCTCCGTCGACAGCCTGGCCGGATGATCAGCGTACTCAGGCCGCATTTGCCCCGCGAGGCTTTCCCGACCCGGATATGACCTATGCCGCCGATCAACTGGCCGTCAACTATGGCATCACCCGGCAACAGCAAGAAGACTACGCGGTGACGAGTCATCGCAGAGCATTAGCCCACCGGTCAGCATTCCTGGTCGGCGGTCGCCACGACGACGGGCCACGAGACGTCCGACCACTTGTGGGGCGTCTCGAAACAGTGACGGATCATCCTCAAGCCACCGTGACCGCACTGACCGCAGCGCGCATTGTTGATGCAGCCGCAGCAGTCCACATCGCACCCGAAACCCATGAGCAGCATCTCGGTGTCGAGGTCGTCGACTATCGGTTGGTCGGAGCTGATCCTGCACTTCCCGGCATTGCCGCCGTCCCCGCAATCGAAGCACTGTTAGCCGCTCACCGACTCTCCATCAGCGACATTGGCGTCATTGACCTGGTCGAGGCCTATGCAGCGCAAGTCCTTGCGGTCTGTCAACGCCTCGGCCTGGACCCCGCCGCGGTCAATCTGCACGGAGGGGCACTGGCGCATGGCCACCCGTGGTCCGCCTCGGGAGTCATCGCGCTGTTGACCACCATCGAACAACTCCACAACACACCGGCAGGAACCTACGGTCTGACCGCTGCTGCCATCGCCGGTGGCATGGGGGCCGCCCTGCTGGTGAGGAAACTATGATCCAACTCGAAAATGTGACCGTCACGGTCAAACCCGACGACACCGTTTTGCTCGACAATGTCTCAGCGACCCTGGATGCGCCCACGACGGCGATCATCGGCGAAAACGGTTCGGGCAAATCCACCCTGGCCAAGGTGCTCTCCGGGCTGCTCGACTATACCGGTTCGGCCAAGATCCACGACGTCGAAGTCGCCACCGGCCGCAAACAACTGACTCGCCGAGTTGGGATGATCATCGCCAATGCTGCCGCGCAGGTCATCATGCCCTCGGTGGCCGAAGACATTGAACTGTCACTTCGCCATCTGCCCAAAGACCAGCGTCAAGCCACGTTGGAAACGGTACTGGCCGAGCACGACCTCACCGACTTTGCCGATCGCCCGGCCCTGTCCCTATCGTCCGGGCAATTACAACGGCTCGCCCTGGCCTCGGTCCTTGCGACGAACCCTGACGTGCTGATCGCAGACGAACCCACCACCATGTTGGATGCCCGCTACGCCAAACTCGTGGCCGAACAACTCTTTGCCTCAACCGATCGACAACTGGTGCTCATCACCCACGACCTGGCACTTGCCGCGCGCTGTGATGACATCATCTGGATCCACGACGCCAAGATCGCCCACCGGGGCCCAGACGCCATCGATCACTACCTGGAGCACATCGGCTGACATGCTCTCGTTGTACTATCCCACCTGGTCGATCATTCACCGGGCACCCACTGGCCTCAAACTTGCGCTGCTCGCGCTGGGTTCCGCCGCCCTATTTTTTCTACCGGACTCCTACTGGTCGATCCTCGTGGTGGCCCTCCCATTGGTGGGGTATTTGATCGCCAGGATCCCGGTGCGGATCATGGGCACCGATGTGTTGCGTATGGCCTTTCTGCTGGTCTTTTTGCTGATCACGCAGTTGATCTTCAATGAACCCGAAGTGGCCGCAACGGTGATCGCCCGCCTCACCACCATCATCCTGGCCGCTCAACTGTTTACCCGTACCACCAAAATCAAGCATCTGGTCGCCACGGTAGAAAAACTCATGACGCCGTTCAAACCCTTGGGTGCCAATCCCTATAAGATTGCCCTGGCGGTGGCGCTGATGCTCTCCGCGCTCGGTCAGATTATGGGCTTCATCCGGCAGGTGCGCGACGCACAGCGGGCCCGAGGGGTGCGACTCGCACCGTGGGCTTGGGTCGTCCCGGTTCTCGTGTTATCGCTGAAACACGCCGACGATATGGCAGACGCCCTGGTCACGCGGGGATTGGATTAAATTCGCGGATCAAGGCTACGTGTAGGGGCCGGTCTGCGGTGTAAAGTGTAACAGTCGGCACACAGGTCATCAGCTAGTGACGTCACACTGTTGATCACCGATACACTTGATGCCAAAGACAATCCGAACGGGGATAACATATGGTAAAAGTCAAAATTCTGCCCGATAAAGAGAATGCCTCCGCTGAAGTCGCACAGGAACTCTATGATCTCATCGTAGAAAAACCAGATGCAGTCATCGGCGTTGCCACCGGTTCCACTCCGGAATTGGCATACGAGTTACTGGCAGAAAAAGTCAAAGCAAATAACATCGATGTCTCACAGTTGCAGTTCTTTGCGCTGGATGAATACATCAACCTGCCATGGGATCACCCCGAGTCGTACCACTCTGTTATTAACCGCACGGTGACCGTCCCGCTGGGCGTAGATCCATCCCAGGTCCATGTACCTGAAGCTCCCGACGACGCCGCCGAAGGCCCAGTCCGCTACTACGACGAACAAATTGAAGCCGCCGGTGGCATCGACGTGCAGCTCTTGGGCATCGGTCGCAACGGTCACATTGGTTTCAATGAACCTGGTACGCCGTTCGATTCGCCAACCCATGTTGGTGCACTCACCGAGCTCACCCGCCGAGACAACTCGCGCTTCTTCGACAGCATTGACGAAGTGCCACCGCTTGCCGTGACGCAGGGAATCGGAACGATTTTGAAGTCTCGGAAAGCCATTCTGATGGCCTTCGGCGAAGCGAAAGCCGACGCCATCCGCGATTCGCTCGAAGAACCACCCGCAGAGGAGCGTCCAGGATCTGGCCTGCAGCTCCACAGCGACTGCGTGTTCTATCTCGACGAAGCGGCCGCAGCCAAAGTCAATCTCGAAGCAGCAGAACACGCCTAAGCGGCTCGGTTCGTAGCACAAACGAATACTGGAAATGTGGGGCGAGAGTCTTCCGCCCCACATTTTTTAGTTAAGCGGTGAAAAAGAACCGCACGAAATGGAAAAATACCGGGGCGGCAAAGCTCAAAGAGTCTAAACGATCCATGATGCCACCGTGGCCGGCGATGGTCGCACCGAAGTCTTTGACCCCGCGGTCGCGCTTAATGGATGACATCACCAGGCCGCCGAAAAATCCCATCAGACACGATACGAAGGCCAGCAGACCTGCCTGCCACCAGATAAATGGGGTAATCCACCACAGCGCTGCACCGATCGCGGTTGCGGTGAGCACCCCACCGATGAGTCCTTCCCACGTTTTATTCGGCGACACCTTGGGTGCTACCGGGTGCTTACCCAGTGTTTTGCCCCAAACATACTGGAACACATCGGACAGCTGCACAACCACCACTACGAAGAGCATCAGCAGGGCACCTTCGGGACCTCCGGAACCGAGCGGTGCCCCTTCGGCGGCTTGACGTCCCCGGGTCATCATCACGGGTAATTGCATGATCGCTGGGACGTGACTGATGGTATAAACGCACACCATCAGCGCCCATTGAATCAACGCTGCTCGCTGTAAGAAATTCTCCGTATCCCCGACCAGCGCATTGCGGATCGGCAAGAATAAAAAGGCATACACCGGGATGAGCACAGCAAATGCGCCGTACCAGTGTTCCCAGAGGAACCAGTAGTTGATTACCGGGATGATATAGACCAGCCAGATCAGCGTCTTATGATCGGACCGGTGTGTGGGCGCAATCGTCAAGAACTCACGCAACGCAAGAAACGACATCCCCAAGAACAACACGATGACGGCGGTCTCACCGATTAACAGCGTAACGGCCAATCCGAGGGCCATGACCCACCAGGCTCCGATGCGCTGGTTCAGATTCTTCAGCGTCGCACTGTCTGCTCCGCGATGGCGCAGCCCCAGCACCGCCGCGACCCCCGTGGCAACAACAAGAATGCCGCCGATACCGAGAAACAGGTTGACGACGGTCTCATCAAAGAGTCCGATCATTCGGCATCGCCTTCAGGAGGATCAGCCTGCAGCTCGATGGCAAGAATACTTCGCGCGCGGACTAGGAATGCTTCCTTATCCTCATCCTCGCGCAAATAGATCGGGTCATGCACGACCACCGAAGAGAGGTGTGGGACTGGAATGAGTTCACCTTTTGGCAGCACCTTGCCCAAGTTTTTCAGAGTCACCGGCACCACCGGGATGTGCGGGGCGTGTTTAGCGAGTCGATAGAGACCGGCGTGGAATTTCGCGACCTGGTCCGCCGGACCACGCGTACCCTCGGGAAAAATGATCAGGGAATCGCCGTCATCAAGAATCTTGGTCATCCCGGGCAGTTGATCGCGTTTCGGTGAGCTGCCAGAATCGGTCTTGATCGTGGACTTTACATCCGCACGGGTATAGGGGCGATCCTTATAGCGCTGGACCAGATGCGCGTTAAAGATCCCGTGGGCAATCGACTTGCGGATCCCCGATCCCCAGTAGTCTTCGGCAGCAATCGGCCGGACTCGTGGCTGCAGCTCGGCCGGCATAATGGCCCAGAGCACCAGAAAGTCGAGGTTCGATGAGTGGTTCGCATAGTAAATGGCCTGATCCGGAAAATACGGTTCGCTGCCGTCGTCACCGTGCGCGACCAGATCCACTCCGGCGGCCGCAAGAATCGTTTTGGATAAACCACGTTTGAAGAGGTTCGATTTTTTCATGATGCCTCCCTCTTACGAGCGTGAAGTGCTGCAGTGATCAGGTTTAGTCGCATCACCACCGTGATGATTGACCCCAGCAGGATGACGACGAGCCCCACGGCCAGGAACAGCCCTCGGCCGTCAAACAGCGGTTCGAATAACGAGGCCAGGCAGGCGATCACTAACACCCACATGCGAGCGGGTTTGGCCATCGGGCCGGCAAAGAAATTGCCCACCCCATTGGCCGCGCCAAGTGTTCGTACATAGGCGGTCAAGATGGCTGCGGCAGCGGCCGCCCAGCCCAGCGCGATACCCCAGTCGACGTCATCGGTGACCCAGATCCCAAGCGTCGCGTAGCCTGCGGCTGCAAGCAGTACGAGGTCGGCGAGGCGATCGGGGACCTCATTGAATAAGTCGCCGGTGGGCGTGTGCATGCCCTTTTCCACAGCTAACATCCCATCGAGCATGTTCAACAGTAACCGCAAAGGAATACACGTCACGGCGACGACCAGCCAGGCAGCACGAGCGCCGTCGGATGACACTATTGCGGAGGCAAGTAATGCTGCGGCACCGAGCACCGCGAAAACTACTGAACCCACAGAGACCCGGTTCGGGGTCAATTTCGCGGCATACAGGACATCGGCAAGCTTCGCAGCCCACGTGGTGGATCGCTGGCGGATCGCACGCCGATCAGTACCCTGCGGAGTGTTCATATTCGACATCTTTCCTCGTCAATCTCAGGCGCGGAAGTACTGCTCTAGTGTAGGCCGTGCGTTAGGCTGAAACCTAGATATTCTTGACCGCCCAGTCGAGGGAGTGGATGCCAGATGTTCCGTCAATATGTGGATCACGCGGTGGCCGCCGCCTGGGGTGCTGCAGAAGCGACGGTGTTTTTCGTTGTTCCTGATGTCTGGACCAGCTGGTTAGCGCTACACAACCCGCGACGCGGCTTAGCCACCACGCTCTCAGCCCTGGGTGGTGCCCTGGCCGGTGGAGCAACTACCTACCTCGTGGCGCAACGGAAAGCGCCCGATGAGACCGAAGAAATGTTGACGGCGATCCCTGGGATTTCGGCGTCGATGATAGCTGACGTCGAACGCGAACTTGACGATAAGGGCTGGGCTGCTCTGGTGCTTGGACCCACCCGCGGCGTGCCCTATAAGATTTACGCCCGCACCTTGGCGCACGGGAACGCTTCATTTGCCAAGTTTATGGCACTGTCGATTCCCGCCCGGATGGGACGGTTTGTGGCGGTCACCAGTGGCGTCGCTGCTCTTGGGAAGCTCGCGGACCGCCGTGGTTATGGCAGTAAGACCAAGAGCCTGGTATTTCTAGGAGGCTGGACCGCGTTTTATACCTGGTATTTCACAGTTGGACCAGCCAGGCGCGAGCACCAGATGTCGGCGTAACGATGCATGGCATACCGCGGGCCACTCAACGGATGTCGTCTTGGTCATGTGTCACCGTGGATGGTCACACGGGCCGCATCAAACCGTTCGAACACAAGGCATAAGAGTTTCCCACTTCCGGTCTGTGCGCTTTAGGCTGGACGTTATGACAGAACTGAGTTTTCCTGACTGGACCGGACGCGACGATGGCCCGGGGGCCGAACACGCCCGCTGGCACAACCGCGTCGCTCCGAACGATCCCATGCAGCAGGGTGTTGCGCTGCTGGGATTTGCCACGGATGAAGGAGTGCATCGTAACCAGGGACGCGTGGGTGCGGCAGAAGGCCCGGATGCGATTCGGGCCGCATTGGGGTCCTTTGCAGTCCATCACCAGGTACCACTTTTCGACTCCGGTGATATCCACGTGCTGGAGGGCGACTTAGAAGACGCTCAACAGCGATACGGTGATGCTTTGGCTCAAATGCTGTCCCAAGGGAAACAAACCATCGGTCTTGGGGGCGGCCATGAGATAACCTGGGCCTCGTATCTGGGCGTTCGCGCTGCCTTCCCGGAGGCACGCCTCGGCATTCTCAACCTGGATGCACACTTTGATAATCGAGCCGAGCAACAGGCGACCTCGGGGACCGGTTTCGCACAAATTATGACGGCGGAATCCGGTCGTGACTCCAGCGTGATGGCGATGGGCATTGCCGAGGCTGCGAATACGGCGGATCTTTTTGACCGGGCACGGCAGGCGGGCATCGGGTGGATGACAGACGATCGGTGGATTACTTACCCGAATGAGGCGGGCCAAGCCGTGGCGCGGCTCATCGAACAATCCGATGTTGTTTATCTGACGATCGACCTTGATGTGTTGCCCGCCGCCGTGGCGCCGGGGGTGAGTGCGCCGGCAGCATATGGTGTGCCGTTGCCATTGGTTTCGGCGGTGGTTGATCACGTCGCGGCGTCTGGCAAGTTGGTGCATGCGGATATCGCAGAGTTGAATCCAACGCTGGATATTGACGGTCGGACGGCAGGGGTTGCAGCGCGGCTGGTGGATCGTCTGGCAAACGCTGCACGGGCACGAACCTGGTAGTAAACAGCGTATTGAGCTGGTGCAAGTGGGGTTTATGGGTCGAGCCGAGGATGCAGCATCCATCCAGCCCACGGGTCGGACGTGATGGTTCCGAGGTTGCTGTAGGTGGCTGATTTTTGAAGAGTCGAAGTGGCTATCTGTTTGCGAGCTGGCATGGGAGCCAAGGTCAGGATAGTTGCGATAAGTTTCAGCACGGTGCCCTCCCTGAGAGTACTGAGATATGCCTGGTTCAGAACAGGAGCTCTGATCCGGTAGCGCTTCGTGAAGAAACGTTGAGATAGTGTGGCATATCCCACAATTTTGGTCAAGGTGTGTTCGGTAAACTCACGGGAGGGTCGACTCCGTGCTCAACGTTTAGCGTCCGAATCGAGTCAGGCGCAGTGAATTCGCAACCACCAGTACCGACGATGCGGCCATTGCGACGCCTGCAATCATGGGGTTGAGTAGGCCGAACGCTGCGATCGGAATACCAGCTGTGTTATAGGCAAAGGCCCAGAAGAGATTGGTCCGGATGATCTGGAGTGTTTTGCGAGAGAGTTGCAGGGCCTGCGTGACCTGGGTTAGAGATGAGCCCATGACCGTGATGTCGGCGGCTTCTCGGGCGACGTCGGTGCCCGAACCCATCGCAATGCCCAAGTCAGCCTGAGCAAGTGCAGGAGCGTCGTTGACGCCGTCACCAACCATCGCCACGGTTTTGCCTGCATCTTGGAGCTCTTTGACCTTGTCAACCTTATCTTCTGGTCGCACGCCGGCAAACACATTGGCAGGCTTGATGCCGACTTCGGCGGCAACCTGACGGGCGACCGATTCGTTGTCACCGGTCAACAGGATCGGAGTGATCCCCATGGCCTTGAGTTCTGCGATGGCTTCGGCCGAGGTGTCTTTGACCTGGTCCTTGAGCGAAATGATGCCGGCGACTTCGCCGTCGATGGCAACCCAGATGGCGGTGGCACCTGCTGCTTCGGCGTCGGCAAGTGCTTGCTGATGCGCTTCGGTCAGCTCCCCAACCTGTTCGGCGATAAAGGTGGACCGACCTGCGGCAACCCGCTGTTTCGTGCCCTGCAATTCAACGGTTCCAATCACGCCACCACCGGCGGTAGACTCGAACTCGGTGACTTCTGGAAGCTCACCAATCTGCTGCCCGGATTCCACGATGGCTTGGGCAATTGGGTGTTCTGAACCCAGCTCAACCGCGGCTGCTGCCAGCAGGACGTCGTCGGGGTTGCGACCGTTGAAGGTTAGGGAATCCGAAACGGTCATTTCGCCTTTGGTAACGGTGCCAGTTTTGTCTAACACAACGGTGTCCACGCCGCGAGAGTCTTCCAAAACCTGTGGCCCGCTAATGAGAATACCCATCTGCGAAGCACGTCCGGTACCGGCGAGCAGGCCGACCGGAGTGGCCAAGCCCAGCGCGCAAGGGCACGCAATAATCAACACTGTCACGGCGGCGCGGAATGCGGTGGCCGGGTCACCTGCAATGAGCCAACCAATCAGCGTCACCACCGCAATGCCCAGCACGATCGGGACGAACACCGCGGAAATCCGATCGGCCAACCGGGCGATCGGCGCTTTTTCGGATTGGGCGCGCGAGACGAGCTGACCCATTTGCGCCAACGTAGTGTCGGCTCCGGTGCGGGTGGCTTTGACAACGAGTCGCCCCGAGGTATTGATGGTCGCGCCGGTCACGGTATCGTGCTCCGAGACTTCCACGGGTACGGATTCGCCGGTGATCAGCGAGGTGTCGATGGCCGAATGCCCGGACACCACGAACCCGTCGGTGGCGATCTTCTCGCCGGGGCGCACAATGAATTCTTGCCCCACGTGCAGATCGGCTGCGTCAATGACGACCTCTTGGCCGTCGCGCACGACAGTCGTCTTGGTGGCCGCCAGATTCAGCAGGGATCGTAGGGCTTCGCTGGCTCGGTTCTTTGCACGAGCTTCAAGGTAGCGTCCCAGTAATAAGAAGGTGGTGACCACGCCGGCGGTTTCGTAGTATAACGAGTGATCATGCGACCCGGCCATGTGCGTCATGCCTGGATGAAGCAGTAACTCAACGGTGGAATATACCCAGGCCGCCGTCACACCGATTGACACCAGCGTGTCCATGGTGGAACCGCCATGCCGGGCAGCTTTGACTGCCCCGCGGTGGAATGGCCAGCCGCCCCAGAACGTTACCGGCAGCGACAACGCCATCGCGACCCAGCCCCAGTGTGGGAACTGGAAGGCGGTGAACATCGAGATCAGAAATAACGGAACCGTTAGAATCGCCGAAATCATCAGGCGCGGCTTGAGTTCGCCAGCGCCCGGGGCGTCATCGACGGTGGGTTCTTCGTCCTCATGAGCCACGTCGGTGTGCTCTGCCGATCGCTGGTCTTGACCGTGGACGACGGCGTCATAGCCGGCCTTGGACACGGCATCGACAAGGATCTGGTCTTCGATGCCAGTTGGTACCTTAATGAAGGCTTGATTCAGGGGCAGATTGACCGAAGCCTCTACGCCGTCGATTTTTTGCAACTGGCGTTCAACGCGCCCCACGCACGAGGCGCAGGACATGCCGGTAATGTCCAGTTGTACTTCGCGGGTATCCGTTGTTTCGGTTGACATGAAGATCCTTGGGTCGATGCGGAAAGGTGGTTAGTTGACGATGGTGTAGCCGGCCTCGGTGATGGTTTTATTGAACTGTTCGGCGGACGGGGTTGGATTCGAGGTCACGGTGGCGGTCGAAACGCCGTCACCAACCAGCTCAATGTTGACATCGGTGACGCCTGGCATGCCGTAGAGGGCCTTGGTGACTGAGCCAACGCAGCCCTGACAGGTGAGTCCTTCAAGTTTTAGGGTGGTTTGTGTCATGGGTGTTCTCCTAACTACCGCAGAAGTCGACCGATGGTGGCCGAGACTTCTTGAACTTTTTCTTCGATGGCTTCGGGGTCGCCGGAGGCTACCGCATCATGGACGCAGTGGTTCATGTGATCGGTGACCAAGCCGAGGCTGAGGGCGTGCAGCGCCTTGTTGACGGCTGACACCTGGGTGAGCACGTCAATGCAGTAGGTGTCATTTTCGACCATGCGCTTGATCCCGCGCACCTGGCCTTCGATGCGCGCCAGTCGCTTGAGGTAATCCGCCTTGTCGTCGATGTACCCGACGGCTTCGTGGTCTGAGCGTTGTGTCGTCATGGTTGCCCCTCGATTTGAGCTATTCAACACCTCTACTGTTATACCCCTAGGGGGTATGTGTCAAGCGTAGCTGTGTGCGTCACGGGATAGATTCACTCTCAGCGCACATACCCCTATGGGGTATGTGCCGTCGCGTGTGAGCACTTTGCGATAGTGTGGTCTGTGCAACATATCTTCGACGGCGAAGGAGTCGGTGTGCATCGTATTGGACATCTTTGGCGGACACGCAGTGAACGCGAGAACTCTCCGGAAGATCAGGCAGGAATCCGTCGAGTTTTAGAAGCCGCCTTCGAAACGGACGCCGAAGCCGATCTGGTGGATGCTCTACGCCAAGACGCGAATCACTGGATTCAAAAGTACTCGGTGCTCGGTCTGACCGCAGCGATTCCTGATTCTGAGTTCGAAACCCTGCCCGCAGCCCATGCGCTCATCCACAGATGCACGGTGGGTGGTCAGCCCGGCCTGATGTTGGCCCCGACCGGGGTGTTGCCGCAGCACCAGGGTGAAGGGGCTGGAACCGCGGTCATTCAGGCGGTACTGGAACTTGCCAAGCACGACGGTCGACCCTTCGTACTGGTTTATGGGTACCCGCACTATTACCCGCGCTTCGGCTTTATCCAGGCGTCAGACGTGGGAATGACAGCTGCCTGGGCAACCCAGAAGCCCGCCTTACAAATCCGGATTTTGGATGACGATGCCGTTCTTCCCACCGGTGAGGTAGACCTGCCAAAGGCCTATGGCGTTTAAACATTGAGCGGGGCCGCACATGTGCGACCCCGCTACGTGATGAGTGGGAGCTTTTATTTGTCGACCGGGAGGACAGGTCCTGGAAGCACCGGACTTGGAATCGGGATGATATCGCGCGGGGGCCGAGGCGCCGGGAGGATTTCACAGTACAACGGGACCTGCCACCCCGGAGGTGCCGGCTTAACGGGGCAGGGCGGAATCCGTGGTGGGCGCGGGGGAGGAATGATCCGATCCCGAGGGTCCGGTTTCACGATGATCGGAGAATGCGATTCGGGTTCGACGTCGCTGGCATGTGCCGGGGCAGCGGCAAATACGAGGCCGGTCGCAGCGAGCGCTGCGAGTAGGCGAATGGGTGTGGGTTTCATCGAAACTGTCCTTGCGGTGCTGGGAATAATGGCTAGTACTCACTGCCGGGGGCTGGAGTTCTTCCAGTATCGCGCGTGGTAGCCCGTTTCACATCAGCCCGCAAAGGTATGTGCTGTACAGAAATCGGATGACTTATTGCGGCAATGGGTCATCTGGTGCCACAAATCCGCTGCGATAGGCCAGGGCGACGGCGGCCGCGCGGTCACGCGAACCGGTCTTCAATAAGATCCGGGACACATGCGTTTTCACGGTCGCCTCGCTGAGCACCAAATGGTCGCGGATTTCCTGATTCGAAAGGCCCGCGGCCACAAATCGCAGAATTTCTTGTTCCCGCGGGGTCAACAGCGCTGCCAGATCAGTGGTGTCCTGCGAGCGCGCTCGCAACCGGTCGACGAGTCGGGTGGCTGCGGTGGCATCCAGCCAGGTGTCGCCTGCCAGGACGCGACGAATCGCATCGGCAATCTCGGTCGGGGAGGCATGTTTCAGTAAGTATCCGGAAGCCCCAGCCTGGAGTGCACCAACAACGACGTCTTCGTCATCAAACGTCGTCATGATCAGCACTTTGACTAACTGATTCGGGTTGGCCTGGGACTCTTGGACCAGGTGTTGGGTTGCGGTGACCCCGTCCATGCCGGGCATGCGGACGTCCATCAACACTATATCCGGCGTCAGGTGGCGAGCGAGTTCCAGTGCTTCGGTGCCGGAGGTTGCTTCACCGACGACGGTGAGATCTGCTTCGGCATTGAGTAACATGGTCAACCCGGCACGCACCATGGGTTGGTCGTCAACTATTAACACGCTGGTCGTCATCGTTCGTCTCGCAATGCTGTTATCCGTGGGTGGGCCTGGGTTGTTGGAAGGGTGGCTTGTAAGAGATAACCACTCGGGGTGGGCCCGTGGTGCATGGTGCCACCCGTGACCCCGATGCGTTCGCGTAATCCCACCAGCCCGAAACCGCCCGAGACGGGTTTTGTCGTCACGACACCGCTGGTGGAGCGCACACTGACCGTCAACTGGTGTGGTTCCCACCGCTGGATAATCTCAACTTTGGCGCCGTCGCCAGCATGTTTCATGGCGTTGGAGAGGCCCTCCTGCACGACCCGATACACGGCATGTTCCAGGCTGGGATCCAGGGGGACGACGTCGCCGGTGGTTTCCATGCTGATGTTGAGACCAGACTGTTGGGCTCGCGTGATGAGCTCGTCGATATCGGCGAGCACGTGGGGGCGCGAGTCGGCGTCACCGTATTCCGGGGTGCGCAATACTCCGAGCAGGCGGTGGAGTTCGCGCATGCTTTGCTCCGCTGTGGTTTGGATATCGTCCAGAACGGCATCCATATCCATATCGGCGGCGGGGTTTTTCTGTGCCGCCCGCAAGCCAGCAACCTGCAGGACAATACCGGTCAGCGCGTGCGCCACGGTGTCGTGGAGGTCACGACTGATGCGTACCCGCTCCATGGCTCGGGCCTCTTCGGTCGCGGCTTCGGCCCATTGCCGTTCGGTGGTCAGCCGATGATGGGTTCGCGCCAGGACTCGCCCGGCAATCCACACACCGATGATGAACACCAACCACAATCCCGTGTTGATGAACGCCAGCGAGACGGGAGCGTCCTGATGGAAGGTCCAGCCGGTGTAAATATTGATACACAGTGGCAGGGCAGCCCACGCGAGCGCGAACCAGGCTCGTCGTCGTGGAGATAACCGGGCCATCCAGAACAGCGCCAGCAAAAACCCGGCGAAGGCCTCGACCGCCGGAAGTAACAGACTGCTCGCGCTGAGCACCAGCATGGCGATGTACCCGGGCACGGGCGACCGGGTCCAGACCAGGCAGCTGTATCCGGTCACGCCAATCGCAATAACCAGCCATACCGGCACCTCGCCGCCCGTGACGAGCTGGGTATCACCGCCCCAGACGAGGGCGTCGAGCAGAAAAACAGCTGCGGCCAGTAGCAGCCGCAACCAGAAGCGTTGTATTACCGGCACCCACGCATCCTCGGGAAGACTAAGCACCAGAAGTATGTTCGTGCACCCATCGTGGATGGGCCGTCACCAGAATGTTCGGCAGGTGCCAGGTGGGCCGGGATCGTTTCGCCAGCCATGGGGAGGCTGCCTTCCGGCAGCTCAAGCGCGGTCAGGGGCATCGAGAGGCCGTCTACACCTTGGGATTCGAGGACTTCCACCACCTCAATGTTCTCACCGTCGATGGTTACCGTCACCGCTCCCGTCAGGCCCGCTGCCTGGACGACGACGGTATCTGCTCGGATCGCCCATCCGACCAAATCCACGCCATTGGACAACGTGACTCGATAGGCCTGGGTTTGCTGCGTCAATTGCTCCGACATACTTCCTCCGTGAAGCTTGAGTGGGTTGGTGTCAGTATCATGACACAGCGCCAACACCCAGGTCATCATCCCAGTGCCGTATTCATACTCAACTTCTGGGATGACACCGATTGGGCATCCAGCAGTTGGCTATACCAGCCACCACTATGTGCCAGGTCTGCAGGAGTGCCGGATTCCACAAGTTCGCCGTCGTGCATGATCCACAACTGATCCGCCGCTGCGGCAATTGATAGACGGTGAGTGACGATAATCCGAGTAATATTCAGTTTCACCAGAGCGGCCTCAATTGCGCGTTCGGTGTCACCGTCCAGCGCACTGGTGGGTTCATCCAGAATCAAGATCTTCGGGTTGCCCAGCAGCGCTCTGGCCAGAGCCAGCCGTTGGCGTTGACCGCCCGACAGCCCGGAACCGCCAGACCCCAGGCGTGTGTTGAGACCCATGGGCAGTGCCAAGATGTCTTCGGCAAGTTGGGCGTGGGACAGCGCACGCCAGATATCATCATCGGTATAACCTTCCCGGGAGACGACAATCGCCTCACGGATTGTGCCGGACGGCGCCCATGCGTCCTGAAACACCACACCGATTTGGGCGCGAACCGCCTCGAGATTGAGTGTTGCGACGTCTTGGTCATCAACCAAAATCTGTCCTTGGCTGGGGGAGTGCATTCCTGCTATGAGGTGGGCCAAGGTGGTTTTGCCGCAACCGGTCGGCCCCAAAATACACACCGTGGAACCAGCTGGCACGTGCGCATTGAGTCCGCGAAGAATTTCACGGCCGTAGCGCTCATGTTGAAACCGAAGGTTTCGTAACGTGATGGCCCCGGTGAGACGACCGGGGTCCATGCCCTGGCAGCGTTCGGGTTCGGCGAGCGTGAGATCGTGTACGCGATCCAGCAGTGGCCGCAAATCTGCAGCTTCCACCAGTTGTGTGGCAAGCGAAGCGACCGGAGCAAGTGTGGCCGAAGCAAGCGCCATGAAACCCAGAGCGGTTCCCGGGGTGATATCACCGATCGCGCTGGACGCTGCGACCACAGGTGATGCTGCCAGAACGAGGATTACCAGTGGAGCTGCCACGCCCGTTGCGGCAAGTAGCGCCGTCGAGATGGCATTGAGCCGTGCTCTGGAACGGGTGAGTTGCAATCTTCGGTCAAGTAATGCAGACCAGCGCTCTAACATCTGGGTTTCTGCGCCGTAAGCACGCAGCGTGGTGATCCCGTCAATCCCATCGACCAGCACGGTTGAGGAATCCGCCGTGACTAAAATTTCTTCGCGCCGCAGACTCGCACTGCGGTGCGCGATTATCCCAGAAATACTGAGAGCCACGACAACGAAAACGCCAGTCACGGCGGCCAATGGTGGCGCGATAACGAGCAGCGCTATCAAATACCCGATCGTGAGGAGTGCGTCGAGGCCAGCACCGAGCAAGGCTACGCTCAGTAACGCGTGGATGGCGTGGGCAGATTCTACTCGGCCGAAAAGATCCCCGACCGAACGTCGGTCAAAAAATTTCAGGTGGCGTGAGAATAAGGTGGCGGCAACTTCGGTGCTCAGCTGGCCTGCCATGCGGCGCTGCAGGGTGGCGAGCACCCAGTTTCGGGCAAGGGTGAGTGTTCCGACGGTCACGGCCAGGGTCATACCGACGGCGAGCCACCGGTGCTGGTCGACATTTTGCGATACCAACGCATCCACAATCAAGGCAGTGGTCACCGGCAGCGTCAGCCCGCCGACCGCCAACAGGGCCGACAGCAGCCCAGCCCGGGCTAGTTCACCGCGTACCCCGCGGAGCACCGCTGCTAAAACGCCGGGCGTATGAGCACGCGGGGCGAGGACCGGCGGCTCGTCGTCAACGGTTTCCGCTGCGCCAAGAAACAGCACCAGGCCACTGGTTTCCTCGGTGATCTGAAAGCGGGAGAAACGACGTCGCCCAACGGCCGGATCCATGACCTCAATGCGGTCGCCACGAATTTTATCGACGACGACGTAGTGCTGCCTTGTTAAGTGCAATATAAAAGGCAGCGGTATCTCGTGGATGCGTTGACTCAGTTCATGAGGGTCCACGAGTTGCGCCTGGAGGGGCAGCCCCCAACGTTGGCCCGTCTGGCGCATCACGACCCCGGAAGATCCGTCGCGGCCTGGATCCATATCGGTTCGCAGGTCGATGAGTTTGACCCGGTGTCCGTGTGCTCGGAGCATGGCGGTCAAACAGGCAGGTCCGCAGTCAGTTTCTGCGGTTTGTAACACGGTTGGGACACGAGACATGCAGCTTCCTTGAGCGTTCATGGTGCAGAAAAGGTGGTGGTTTCACGGGTTCGATACACTGTTTCGAACCCGTGAAACCATGAGTGATGACGTCGTTATCGGGCCACGGTGCCGAGCCGGTTACCCTGCAGCTTTTCCATGGCTTCTTTGACCGGATCAGGAATGCAGCCGCCTTCGGTGACGCCGCCGGCAAATGCTGCCAACTCCTCATCTGATAACGAACGTCCCAGAGTGGGGATTACGGTGTGGGTTTTCATTGTTCTTTCACCTTGACGCCTTCACAATTGCCGGTCATCGTGACCGAGCCATTCGAGATCGTCACGGTGCACTTTTCCGAGCCGCTGGCGCCGTGGAAGGATGCTAGATCGACGTCGTCCAGCGGTTTTCCGAACGTCAGACTAGGTGCGCGGGTCATGTTGATTCCTGACCTTAGGCCTGAACGATCACGGTGACGTTGCCACAGCTTGGACCGCGCTGGGAAACTTTCGTGACGTTACCGTTATCATCGCGAGTAATCGTGATGTCACAGTACCCGCCGTGGAAGGCTGCGAGTTCGTCGTCGGTGAGCGTACGGCCAATCAATGTGGTATTCATGGGTTTCTCCTTTGAGTGTGTCGGGGACCTGTTGTCGCCGATCTGGTCCCCATTGTTGTTTGAAACCCGGGCCGATGCGTCAGCCGAGCACGGATGTTTGACTCATCAATCTACGGTAGGTGGGTTCAGCCTGAGGGATGAGGCGTAGTCTTCCGGAGATCACCTTGCGTATGTGATTATGCGACCGGAGTACGAGCGTCATAGCGGAGGAAACCCGGTACGAGGCGCACGGCAAGTGTTGCGGCGACGACGCACGCCAGACCGCCAAGAATCATCGTGACCGCTTCACCAATTCCAGCCGCGATCGTACCGGTGAGCATTTCTCCCACCCTGGGACCACCCGCGACCACGACGATGAACACTCCCTGCAAACGCCCTCGCAGATGATCGGGCGTGGCGGTTTGGAGAATCGTGTTGCGGAAAATCCCAGATACCGAGTCGGCGGCTCCGGCGACCATCAGCATCGCCACGGCAGCGCACAGAAGCAGGACGCTGGGTTCACCGTTGGCAGCACGACGTATAGCGAGCCAACCGAAGAAACCAAACAGTGCGATGGCGAATCCCCACACCACGATGGACCAGTAGACGGCCTTTCCTTGAGCTGTGATGCGAGTAAAGGTGCCCGAGAACAATCCGGCAATGAATGCGCCAGCGGCAATGCCGGCCAGTAATAACCCGGTTACGACTTCTGCCGGGTTATCTGCGGATCCGTTGCCGGCTGCGTATGTGGAACCAAGAATGAGTACGCCCATCGCTGGTAAGACGGCCCGCGGGAACGCCGTCATCATCGCTATAATATCTAAGACGAACGTCATCCGAAGATTCTTTCGGGTGGCCAAGAACTGGAAGCCTTCCCATACCGCGCGCAGTCCAACCTTGCGTGGTTGGTTTTCTTCGCCCTCCGGCGGCGTCGGCGGCAATGCGGGAAGCCGATAGACCGCATAGAGCGTAAAGAGGAACGTCACAGCATCAATGGTGTAGGTCCACGAATATCCGATGGTGGCGACCAGGCCACCTGCTAGCAGTGGGCCAAGCATCATCGAAATCGACATCGTGAGCATATTCAAGGCGTTGGCGGAGGCAAGAAGTTCCGTGCCGACCAGTGCTGGAATAATTGCGCCTCGAGTCGGCTGATTGATCCCGGAGGCGCCTGAGTGAATGGCAATCAGTGTGTAGAGCAGCCAAATATTTTCAATGCCGAGCCACGCGTGGAGACAGATCGCCGCCGTCGTCAACCACAAAACCATTGCCGAATAGAGGGCCACTTTGCGTCGATCAACATGATCGGCGATCGCGCCACCGTAGAGCCCCGTAATGACCAGTGGCACCAGCGCGAAGGCACCCAATAGACCGACATAAGCGGAAGACCCGGTGAGCGCAAAAATTTCCAGGGATACCGCGACGAGCGTCAGTTGCGTTCCGATGGCAGATAGCGAGTTGCCTATCCACAACCGACGGTAGTCACGACTGACTTTCAGCGGGGTGATATCGGTGAATATTTGGCTCACTTCAAACAGCATATCCCAGCGATGATTACGGCGAAATGCAACGATAAGAAGCAGCATGGCATGCCGAGCTGTAACGCATTGGTGTTGTTTGGCAACCAGATGAAGCAGTTGTGTTTGTCCGTCGCGGGTAGCACACATCGCTCACGGGCGTCCGGGTTTTCCACGGTGGGGTGGGGTGGTTGGGGTTGTCCACAATGGGGGCCACGATCGCTTAGCGTGTCCTACCGTTTGGCTAGGGTTGGGGTATGGAAACACAGGATGTGGTGGTCGCAACGGCTCAGGAATGTGTCGCGGCGCTAAAATCGTTAGCACCGGGCGATTCCCAGGCCGCCAAGATTGACCGCATTCAGCTTTATGAACAAGTCAAGCGCATCCTGTCGGCCGAACAAGCCACCGAGACCCATGCTTTTGTCCAAGCCCGTCAGGCCCAGGACACGGCTGCGGGGATTCCAGCATCCTTACAGTGTAAAGGCATTGAGGCCGAGGTTGGGTTTGCCCGGGGCGAATCGGCCTATCTCGGCTCCGCACTAACGCATACG
>DATBUL010000024.1:0-19339 GCA_036516115.1 Enteractinococcus sp.
CTTCCCGCAAGATACGCCATTACATTTGATCCAAGAATCGATCGACTGGATCAAATCCCGGGATACGCTCTTTGAGACCCCGCTGTATGTGGGACTTGACGACCGAGTATTAGACGTTCGCCATCTTGCAGAAAAACGCAACCATCCAGCGGTTTGCGTCGTGGATGCCGACCAATCCTTGCTTGGCATTGTGCACATTGCTGATACCGAGGGAATTGACCAATTCGCTTCAGTACAGTCTCTGCTGCGTGAGCCCCTGTATACGGTGGCAGCTTCCGGTTTGAAGGGTTTACCTGGCGAGGCGCATGACAAAGCGCTACGTGACCTGTATATGAAAATGCACGATGCCCAAGTGAACTATGCGCCAGTGGTTGACGGGACACGTCTGGTGGGTGTCCTAACGCTCAATGGCGTCTTACGCTCCACGATTTTTACTCCAGCAGTGGACGACCAGGGGCGGCTACGCGTGGGCGCTGCAGTCGGTGTGAACGCCGACGTCGCCGCGTATTCAGAGCAATTGGTCGCCAGTGGTGTCGACGTGATTGTCGTCGATACCGCACATGGCCATCAGGAAAAAATGCTGACGGCTCTGCGCAGTCTTCGGGGCCTACCGGTCCCGGTCGTGGCTGGCAACGTGGTGTCAGCCGACGGAGCGCACGATCTTATCGAGGCCGGCGCCGATATCCTTAAAGTCGGTGTCGGCCCAGGCGCGATGTGTACTACGCGGATGATGACGGCTGTCGGGAGACCACAATTTTCTGCTGTCTATGACTGCGCTCAGGCTGCAGCCTCGCATGGGAAGCATGTGTGGGCCGATGGCGGTATCAAGTACCCACGAGATGTGGCCTTAGCGCTAGCTGCCGGGGCGTCACAGGTGGTGATCGGATCGTGGTTCGCAGGGACCATGGAATCTCCGGGTGATATTTTCGTTGATCGCGATGGACGAAAATACAAAGAAAACTTCGGAATGGCTTCGGCTCGTGCCGTGTCAGCCCGAACCCGTCAGGACGATGCCTTCGAGCGGGCCCGGAAAGCGTTTTTCGAAGAAGGGGTATCCGGGTCCAAAATGTATGTTGACCCGACACGGCCCTCGGTCGAAGATCTCCTGGACGATATCACGGCCGGTGTGCGGTCGTCGATGACGTATGCGGGGGCGAAAAACCTCGCAGAGTTTCACGAAAGAGCAGTCGTAGGCATCCAATCTGCGGCTGGTTATGAAGAAGGTCGCCCGGTTGCCAGTTCTTGGTAATCAAAAGGCCTTATAATAGGTTCATCATGGACGATGACAGACGTGCTCAACGCACTGATCACAGAACAATTCGCCACGCTCCGGCGAACGAAGTGGAGCCTCCGAGTTGGCCCGTAGGCCAATTATGCGCTGACACACAGGGCGGTGATCCCTGGTGTTAGTCGAATGGTTGCTCTTCGGTGTCAGCATGTTGTTGATTTTGGGTAACGGCTTTTTTGTTGCCGTTGAGTTTTCTCTGATCTCACTCGATGTGCCAACCGTTCAGCGGATGGTAGATGACGGAGATAAGGGCGCTGAGCCGGTACTCAAGGCACTGAAGTCCCTGTCGACTCAGTTGTCGTCGTGTCAGTTAGGAATTACTCTCACAGCCTTGCTGACAGGTTTCTTTCTGGAACCCTCCCTAGGCGTGCTCTTTGCCGTCCCGCTCGAAGCCGTGTTTGGAGACAACGATGCCCTGCGGTATTCGGTATCTTTGACTCTGGCCATGATCATCGGTACCGGATTGTCGATGTTGATCGGTGAACTCGTTCCGAAGAACCTATCACTGGCCAAAGCTATGCCGGTGGCACGACTACTGGCACGGCCTCAACTGGTTTTTACCGCCATATTTCGCCCCATCATTGCTGGATTAAATAACTTCTCGAATTGGATTTTGAGCCTCTTTGGGATGGCAGCCCAAGAAGAACTTTCGGGTGCAAGAACTCCTGAAGAACTGTCATCCCTGGTGCGTCGATCCGCAGAAATGGGAACGCTCGACGTCAAAACGGCCTCTTTCGTTGATCGCACGCTGAAATTTAGTGAACGAACCGCAGCCGATGTCATGACTCCTCGCATGGACATGGAGACCGTCGAAGCGGATCAGAGCCTTGAGGAAGTCCTGGCAATTGCACGAGCCACCGGTTTCTCGCGTTTTCCAGTGGCCGAGGGGCACGCAGATGATATCCGCGGAGTGCTCCACATCAAAAAGGCCATTGCGGTCCCGAGATCAAAACGCGGCCAGTTATCCGCTGCTGCGATTACCAGCGATATCACCCGCGTGCCCGAAGCGGTAAAACTCGATACGCTCATCACGGATCTGCGTGAAGCACCATTCCAAATGGCCGTTGTGGTTGACGAATACGGTGGCACCGCTGGGGTCGTCACCCTAGAGGACCTCGTGGAAGAAATTGTGGGAGAAGTCGCTGACGAGCACGACCGACTCAGCCCCGGGGTATTGCAAAGTGCCGATGGAGGATGGTTTTTCCCCGCTCGGCTTCGCCCTGACGAAGTGATGACCTACATACCTGGTCTCACCATCGAAGAAGACGAGGCTTATGAGACCGTTGGCGGTTTCATCATGGCCGAACTTGGCCGCGTCGCCGATGTGGGTGACACTGTGGCGTTAGACAACGGCACGCTTGAAGTCCGTCGCATCGACGGGCACCGCATCGAACGCGTGAAATACATGCCTACCGAAGAATCCCTCGACCACGCCACAGTAACAACGCAGGAGGACGCATGAGTGAGCACATTCCCGGCCTGCTGTGGCTCATTGTGCTGCTGCTGGGCAATGCCTTCTTTGTTGCCGGTGAGTTCGCGGTCATGGGTGCACGGCGAGCGCAAATTGAACCGCGAGTCGAGGAGGGTTCTAAGCTTGCCAAATACGCACTGTTTGCTATGGAGCATGTCACTGACATCTTGGCAATCTGTCAGCTTGGCATCACCGTATGTTCGTTGTTGATTCTGAATGTTTCTGAACCCGCTATTGCCTACATTTTCACTGTCCCCTTAGCGGCCCTTGGCATCGACCCCGGTTATGCCTCGACGATTGCTTTTATCCTGGCGCTCATCATCGTGACCTTTTTACACGTCACGTTTGGCGAGATGGTTCCAAAAAATGCCGCGGTCAGCGTCGCAGACCGCGCAGTGTTATTACTGGCCCCACCATTAGTGTTCTTGGAAAAACTCTTCCGTCCGGTGATCCGTATTCTCAACTGGTCTGCAAATATCATCCTGCGGTTGTTCAGGGTCGAGCCGAAACAGGAAGTCACCTCCACCTACACATTGGAAGAAGTCCAGTCGATCGTGGCTGAGTCGCAGCGTACGGGGCTTGTGGATGACCAAACCGGATTATTGTCCGGGGCGCTGAGATTCTCTGACGTTCCAGCGGCAAAGGTCATGGTACCCATTGACCAGATTATTTCGATCGATTCGGCAGCTACGCCTGAAGATTTTGACGAGGCGGTTCGAAAAACCGGGCTGTCCAGACTCGTTGTGCAGGATACATCAGATAATACGCTGATCGGGTATTTGCATATCAAAGACCTGATGTCGATTCCGAATGAACGCTATAGGGCACCCATCCCCATTAATCGAGTTCGCTCAATGGTCAATATTACGGTGGATAAACCCATCGACGACGCCCTGACCATTATGCAGCGAATCGGGGTTCACATGGCGCGCGTTCAAAATGCGCAGGGAACAACCGTCGGAATTTTGTTTTTGGAAGACGTCATTGAAGTCTTGGTCGGTGAGATTCGAGATATCACCCAATCCCAACGAGTCACCATACGTCAACAGATGGGTAAGGCCGGTGGAGAGCCCGTGACCTAAGTCGGACCCGGTGCACCTTTATTGCTAATGCGAATGATTTGCATTAGTGTTGCTTCTTGGACGCCGGATCCACGGCGCAGCCGCATGTTCTATTTCTTGGTGAAGGATATTGATGTTCAACCACCCCAAACGCACGATGAAGGGCATCGCTTTGCTGTCGATCATCGGCCTGTCGGTATCAGCATGCTCAAGCGAGACCGATGACGGTGGTGGAGCGGACGACGCAACGGCGACCATCGTGGTGACGACCACCCAGATCGGTTCCGTGGTCAGTCAGATTACCGAGTGTGCCGGAGGCCAGACCCAGGTCTTGATGAGTCCAGGTGATGATCCGCACCAATTTGAGGCCTCCAGCGCGCAAATCGTAGACATGATTAATGCGGATCTTGTGGTGACCAACGGGTTAGGACTTGAAGCTTCAATGCAGCGTTCACTCGACAATGCCGTGACCGATGGAGCTCACGTTGTAGAGCTCGCCCCGCAATTAGATCCATTACCTCTGGGCGACGACCATCAGCACGAACCGCAAGAACACGCAGACCATGACCACAACCATGAACATGGCAATGACGATCCGCATGTTTGGATGGATGTCTCACGGATGGCCACCGGGGCGCAACTGATCGGCGACAAGGTGGCGCAGAGAACGGGCGATGACACCTATGCTGATTGTGGTGCCGAGATCGCTGACGAACTCCATGCGCTCGATGCGCAAATTGAAGAGCTGCTGGTCGATGTCGTATCAGCTCGGCTGGTGACCGATCATGCGGCATATGGATATTTTGCCGACCGTTATGGGGTCACCATTGAAGGCGTCGTGATCCCTGGTGGTTCGACCGATGGAGAGCCCTCATCACAAGACCTTGTCCAGTTGACTCAACTACTCAATGACCAGGGCGCTGACGCTTTAGTTACCTCGATTGCCAATAAGAACCGCATGGTGCAAGCCCTCGCCGAAGAAACCGGGAACGAGATTCCCGTCGTTGAACTCTATGAGGCTGGGGTCGGGGAGCCCGGTTCTGAAACGGAAACATACCAACAGGCGATGCTATATAACGCCAAAGCGCTCGCTGAGGCCATGAACTAATATGCGCAACATAGGGGAGGAAGCCTTGTAGTGGAACTACTGAACTGGGCGATTGAACCATTCCAGGCAGGTTTTCAGATCAGAGCCCTGCTTGGGGGACTCTTAGCAGCCTTGATGTCGAGCTTTGTTGGGGTATGGCTCGTGCTGCGCGGTATGAGCTTTTTTGGCGATGCATTCGTTCACGGGGTCGTTCCCGGAATCGCAGCGGCAGTGTTGTTTGGGTTCTCCCCATATCTCGGTGCTGCCCTGGCAGCTATTGTGATGGTGAGCTTGATGGAGCTGGTGTACCGGACTACAAGTCTGAAAGAAGACACCGCGATCGGACTGCTCTTTGTCGGCATGATGGCCCTTGGCGTCGTCGTGATTTCACGAGCTGAGAGTTTCCAAGGATCCTTGACCGCCATCTTATTCGGAGATGCGCTGGGGGTAAGTTGGACTGACATCCAAATGCAGTTGCTGTTCGTGCTCGGTGTGGGTGCATTGTCGCTGTTGTTATACCGGCCCTTGATGGCACTGTCGTTTTCGCCGGATAAAGCCGAAGCATTGGGAATGCGCCCACAGCTAACCCACTGGTTGCTGTTATTGATGATCGCGGCTGCCGTCATTGGATCATTCCAAGCCGTGGGCACGTTATTGGTCCTAGGGCTACTTATCGGACCGGCTGCGACCGCCGCATTAATCACCCGCACGGTGCCCAGAATGATTCTTGCATCGCTGATCATTGGGGTGGTGTCTGTTACTGTTGGATTGATGTTCAGTTACCATCTTGGAACTGCTGCGGGAGCCTCCATGGCCCTGGTTGCGATCGTGGGATTCTTCCTGGTGCTGCTGATCAGAGAACTTACCGGTGTGATCAATCGACGTCGCCGAAGCGCGACTCCTGCTGTGCAAGGAGCCTCATGACTCTTGTAGAAGCCAACGACATTGTGTTGTATCGTGGCTCCCACCGAGCCGTATCAGCTTCCAGTTTTACCATCCCACAGGGCAAAATCACGGCCGTCATCGGCCCGAACGGTTCGGGTAAGACCACTTTATTGCAGGCCATCGCCGGCATCCTTTCGCCGAGTGCAGGTGAGATCAAGGTGCTGGGCCGCCCCGTGAAAGAAGTCAAGCAAGACATTTCGTTTGTCATGCAGTCCGTCGTTTTTCCTACGGGCACACCCATCACCGTCAAGGACGTTGTGCGCATGGGACGCTATGCCCAGCGGGGTTGGTTTGGCATGTTTCGTTCACAGGACCGATCGGCCATCAACTACGCCATGAACGTCATGAACATCTCAGACCTCAAACATCGACACCTAGAAGAACTTTCGGGCGGTCAGCGTCAACGCGTATATGTCGCTCAGGGCATCGCGCAAGGTCACGAAATCTTAGTGCTCGATGAACCGATGACCGGTTTGGACCTCACCTCAATGCGGATCATTGACGACGTCATCCACGCTGAGGTAGAAGAACATGGTCATTCGGTCATTTTGACCACACACGATCTTGATGAGGCTGCAGTTGCCGATCACGTAATCCTCATGGACGGCAAAGTGATCGCTGCCGGACCACCTGCTGAGGTCTTGACTCGTATAAATCTTGAAAAAGCCTATGGCTTAGGCAGCTTGCACGAACCCGCGGAAGTCGATGGCAGCACGGTCGTTGAATTGCCCGAATGCACTGCTGAAGGCGATGCCACCGAACTCGACGAACAACACGTCGTGAGCTACGGACGCCGGCCCCTCTAAACGCTAGGCATCTCGTTGAGAGCACTGCGGACACAAGCCGTAAATTTCCAGCGTGTGATTGATCTGGGTATAGCCGAAATCAGCACCCACATGATCAGCCCACTGCTCAACCTTCGGGGCCTCAATTTCTTCGGTTGCTCGACAGTTCCTACACACTAAGTGATGATGATGTCCGGTCGATGCACATTTGCGAAACAGGGTTTGTCCGTCATCGAGTGCGAGAATATCAACGACCCCGTCTTCTACCTGTGACTGCAATACCCGGTAGACGGTCGCCAGTGACACGGTCCGACCGGAATTGGCCACCGATTGGTGAACCTGCTGGGCGGATAAGAAGTCTGGGCTTTGGTCCAGAATCTCATCGATAGCCCGCTTCTGCCAAGTGTTGCGTGTGCGGGGCCGTGACGATGAAGTGGACGACATAGCGGTTGGTTCCCCTTCTGGTGCAATGAACTCGGCCTACAGTGTAGCAAGGAAGACCGATGGGCCGAAGACTTCGGGTGGAAAATGCGCTATCCGTGCAATTGTGCTGTCACCCAGCTATTGTTGAGGATGTGAAATTCCTGCACCATTCCGACACCTCACGTGTCAGCCAAAACGCCCGACCGGACATTGCCCACCGTCATGGGGGCATGCACTGATGAATTCCCCCGTATTGGTCAGTGTTGATGTGCTGGCCGCTTGGATGGGGCTGGACCGCACAGATTACAGCCTGCCAGATGAACACACCGTGGAAGTCCGTACCAGGCTCATGGCTGATCAATTACCAAGTCAGCCCGAAGGATTTGTGTCTGCAACACCGGTGCCCGAGCCCGGTCGACTGGTCATTTGGGACGTGCGCTGGGCCGCGACGGACCCCACCCAGAACCATGAATCGTACCGTCAGGGCCATATACCTGGTGCGGTGTACGTTTCGATGACCAGTCATCTTGCTGGACATGGCGCTCCAGCAGCCGGTCGACACCCGTTGCCGGATCCGGCAAAATTCACCGAAGCGGTGCGCATGTTAGGACTCAATGACGGCGATACCGTGGTCATTTACGACGCCGTGGCCTCATCCGCGGCAGCCCGCGCATGGTGGCTATTACGATATGCCGGTAAACATGAAGTATATGTGCTTGACGGAGGACTCAACGCTTGGCGTGACGCAGATCTGCCACTCCACGCTGGTGAAGTGTTGCCAAGGATCGGTTCGGCATATTTATCCTGGGGCAAGATGCCCGTCGTTGATACCGAACAAATCGCGGACTTTGTTCGCAACGATGGGATCCTGCTAGACGCGCGCGTACGCGAACGCTATACGGGGGAGCACGAACCGTTGGACCCGGTGGCAGGTCACATTCCTGCGGCACGTTCCGCGCCCGGCGATGAACTCACCGATGAGCAGGGCAAGTTTTATCCGGCCGAAGTGCTGCGAGAGTATTTTATGCGCCATGGGGTGCAACCTGAATCGGCGGTCACTGCGTATTGTGGTTCGGGCGTGACCGCATCGAAAACCGTCTTGGGTCTCGCCTTAGCAGGGTTGGACAGTGCGCTGTATCCGGGTTCCTGGTCGGCGTGGTCATCGTCGCGCGATCGTCCCGTTGCGACCGGCGAGGAGCCAGGCGACATGCCTGCCGACCAGTAGTGCCTCAACGCTGAGCTTTTGTTCCCGGTTTCACTACACTAGTTACGGAACATACTGTTATTGGCAACACAGGAGAGCTCATGGCTACTATTTTCACTCAAATCATCAACGGAGAACTGCCTGGTCGCTTCATCTGGCAAGACGATAAGTGCGTGGCGTTTTTAGATATTAATCCGCTGTCGTACGGCCACACCCTGGTGGTTCCTCGTGAAGAAGTCGATATGTGGACACAAGTCCCCGAAGAGCTCAATGCTCATGTCTACACGGTGGCCTCGCGCATTGGGGCCGCTCAGGTCGCAGGACTGGGTGCAGCACGTGCCGGAATGATGATTGCGGGCTATGAGGTCCCACACTTACACCTGCATGTGTTCCCAACACAGTCATTAGCAGATTTTGATCTCAGCAAGATCATGCGTGAACCCGATCAAGCCAAAATGGATGAGGCCGCGACCAACCTTCGAGCTGCATTGCGTCAGGCCGGTTACGAGCAGTTCGTCCCGGAGGATTAGGCTAACGAGTCTCGGGCAGCTTTGATTGCCTGGCGAAGGCGTTTTTCGCTGACACTCATAGCAGTACCCAGTTCCTGGGCGAAGAGCGAGACCCGCAATTCTTGCAGTAACCAAAAGATTTCTTGAATTGTCACTGGAGTCGGTACCCCAACGGGGGCCTGAGCTTTTAGGTCTTGGTAACTGTCTTCTAGGTTGTGGACCAGTTGCATATGTAAGCCGTCGCGCTGTAGTCCGCCACCGGCGTCGAGTTTCTCCATCCGTAATTGCATCGCCTTGAGATATCGGGGGAGATGACGCAACTGGGACCAGCCTGTTTGCGAAACGAAGGTGTGTCCGACCAGTTGTTCGTGTTGGGCTCGCAGATCTGCAGCCGCGGCAGCCAGCGTAAGAGAACGAATCTTTCGAATGCGCCGGTCAACATCTCGCGATAAGTTCAAAATTTCGGCTACCACTGTGGTGACTTTAAAAGTCGTTTCGATGAGTTCTTCGTGGACCTGTTGTTTGACTGTCTGATACGTCGCCTCGGTCATGGGTGGCTGTGCCGGTAGCAGCGCGTCGATGGCGGTGCGTGCGCAATCACTGACCACGGCTGCACTGTCGGGATAGGGCGAGTGAGCAAACGCCAACTTCTCTGCTGGCGACAGGTGGTCCAGAATATACCGGTGTGGGCTTGGTAGCTCGGCTTGGAGCAGCGCAATGACGCCGCCGCGATGGACCGCGCGCTGCTCTCCTTCGGTCCGAAGCACAACTAAGGCCGCGGTGGGTGTCGGACCGCTTTCGGCCTGTAACGCCGGATAACCGGTGACTTGTTGATGTGCGCTACCTGTCCAGATAGCTGTTTGCACGCTGTCGGGCAGATCACCGAAGTCCCACCTGGTGAGTCCTGTTTTTGGTGCTAGCGCCGGGGGTTTTTTCGGTGATTTCGCAGGCTGTGGGCGCTTGCTGCGTGGCGTATCCTTCGGCCGCGCAGTCGAGGCGGCTTGGGTTGGGAGTCTGACCCCTTGAGCTTGGGCTGCATCAGTGAGTGATGCTGCCAGGGCGGTTTGGTTTTGTCCTGCTAAATCGCGTTGCAGAGTCCCCAGGTCGTCGCCCGTGCCAACGATGGCGCCCCGGTCATCGACCACCTGGTAATTGAACCGTAAGTGTGGCGGCAATTTATCTGGCGCCCAATCCTCAGCAGCGACGGGCTGATGCTTCGTTTGACGTAAAAACGTGCCCAGCGCAGCATAAAAATCATCGGTCGCAGGCTCAGCATGGGTCGCAAGATGCTCCGCTGCTGCCCGCGCAGTATCGGGGGCAGGTACCAAATGCTTTCGGATCGGTTTGGGCAGTCCTCGAATGAGTGCCGTGATGAGTTCAGTACGTAAGCCCGGGATGAGCCAATCGAATCGCTGCTGATCCATGGAATGCAATAAGGCCAGAGGGATCGTGACCGTGACACCATCAGTGCGCGATCCGGCAGGGCTTGCGGTACCAGAGGCCTCGGCTCCAAACGCTGTGACCGGGGTGAATTCGTAGTGCAGGGGGAGCTCGACAGTGCCGGTCTGCGAGGGATGGAGGAAAACATCCGGGAACTGCTCAAGGTCGAAGTCTTGGGTATCAGCCGCCAAGAGTTTTGTGGGATCAAAGTCCAACAGTTCAGGATCCTGGTGGCGTTGCTTGCGCCACCACGCATCGAAATGGCGTTGGGATACCGCGCTCTCAGGGACCCGTGCCGCATAAAACTCATACAGGGTATCTTCGGAGACTAATAAATCTCGACGGCGCAGTCGAGTTTCCATCGCTTCAACTTCAGCGAGGCGTTCACGATTGCGTTTGAAAAAATGATGACGAGTATTCCAGTCACCCTCAACCAGAGCGTGGCGGATAAAGAGTTCGCGAGCGACGGCCCGATCCACGTTGTAATAGCGTACGGGGCGATCGGTGGCAATGGTGACGCCGTAGACGGTGACTCGCTGTCGGGCCATCGCCGTTCCATTGCGTCGGGACCAGTATGGCTCTGAGGTGTGGACCTTGGCGATTGACCCGGCGGCTTGTTCGATCCATTCAGGCTCGACCGCGGCCACCTGGCGAGCCCATAACCGGGAAGTCTCAACCAATTCGGCGGCCATGACAAAATCGTGACGCTTCTTGAACAACCCGGAAGCCGGGAAGATGGCGAACCCCGAACCGCGGGCACCTTGGTACTGTTTGCGCCGTTCATCCCAGGACCCAATGTGTGACAGGAAGCCGGTCAGCAAGGCTTTATGCACGCCCTCGTGGTGTGACACGGCATCGATTGAAGTCGAGGGCGTATCGATGCCCACTTCACGGGCGATCTGTCGGAGCTGGCGCACCAGATCCTGCCATTCCCGGACTCGTAAATAATTAATGAATTCTTGACGGCATAGTTTGCGGAATTGATTTCCAGAAAGCGCGCGCTGTTGTTCGTGTAAGTAGTTCCAGAGATTCAATAGAGCCGAAAAGTCGGAACGATCATCGATGAAGCGTTTGTGTAGCTCATCAGCGGCCGCCCGATGTTCCTCGGGACGTTCCCGCGGATCTTGGATTGTCAGCCCGGCTGCTAACACTAATACTTCAGGTACCACCTCGTACTGTTCTGCCGCTATGATCATCCGGCCCAGTCGCGGAGCGACCGGTAGTCGTGCCAGACGTCGCCCCAACGGGGTGATCGTGCCGGCCTGAAACGTCCGGGTGACCCAGCGCCCGCCACGTCCCCGCACCCTGGTGGGCTGACCGGTATTGAGCGCACCCAGTTCGGTGAGCAAGGTCACGCCATCGGTGATTTGTTTATGTTCCGGTGCCTGCAGAAAGGGGAAGTCTTTGAGCTCTTCTGCTGTAGTGATGATATTGATTGAGGCCATATGTAAAATGACCGACGCCAAAGAGGTGCGCAGAATCTCGGGGTCTGTGAATTCAGGTCGTGCGGCGAAATCCTCTTCGGAGTACAACCGGATGGCAATTCCGGGACTGGTCCTTCCGGCCCGCCCGGATCGTTGCTGCGCGGATGCCTGCGAGATGCGTTCTATCGGCAGGCGCTGGACCTTTGTCCGCTGGGAATACCGAGAGATGCGAGCAGTACCGGTATCGATGACATATTTGATGCCTGGTACCGTCAATGAGGTCTCTGCGACGTTTGTGGCTAGCACGATGCGACGGTGTTGACCTGGGCGAAAGACTCGCTGTTGCTCCTGGAGGGAGAGACGGCCGAATAAGGGCAGAATTTCGGTATTCGTCAATCGTGGATTGCGGGTGATCCGAGTGCTCAGGACTTCTGCTGCGTCGCGGATTTCGCGCTCGCCGGGGAAGAAGATGAGAATATCACCGGGGGCTTCACCACTGAGTTCATCCACGGCGTCGGCTATGGCATCCAGCGGGTCGCGGGTCTCTTCCATGTCGTCGGCGTCGTCATCGGGATCATCTGGTAGGGCCTGTTGCTGCAGTGGACGGTAGCGGATCTCGACCGGATACGTGCGACCAGAGACTTCAATGATCGGGGCGGGTGCACCATGGGCATCAGCAAAATGTTGGGCAAACGACTCCGGGTCGATCGTGGCCGACGTGATAATGACTTTCAGATCATCACGTTCGGCCAAGAGGCGTTTGAGATAGCCCAGGAGAAAGTCGATGTTGAGACTGCGTTCATGCGCTTCGTCGATAATGATGACCGAATATTTCGACAGGACGGGGTCGTGTTGAATTTCGGCCAGCAGGATGCCATCGGTCATGACTTTGAGCCGGGTGTCGTCTGAAACCTCGGAAGTGAAGCGTACCTGATACCCGACCGTTGAACCGATCTGTTGACCCAGCTCCTCCGCAACACGTTCGGCGACCGATCGGGCGGCGATACGACGCGGTTGGGTATGCCCAATCATGCCGTGCTCGGCAAGTCCCATGGCCAAACACATTTTTGGCAGCTGGGTCGTTTTGCCCGATCCGGTCTCTCCGGCGATGATGACAACCTGATGATTGGCCAACTGGGCCATGATCTCTTCCCTGTGCTGCGAGACCGGCAGATCCTCAGGGAAACTAATGGTAGACAACTCAAGCGCTGATGTATTGGACATGATGCTCAAAAGTCTACGGTAGTCCAGCGACAAGCGCTCGCCGACGAAGCGTACGGCCAAAAAGTAGTGCCCTGAGACGATGTGGCATCATTTCAAGGCACCTTGGCACATGTTTTAGCGTGGGGTATTGATGGTCAACAGCTGTTTGTTGACAAACTCATCCATGCCCAAAGGCCCCAGTTCGCGTCCGAAGCCGGAACGCTTCACCCCGCCAAATGGCAGATCCTCGCCACCCATATTGAAGGCGTTGATATGCACCATGCCCACCTCTAAACGGTCGGCAACAGCCTGAGCGCGTGCTTGATCGGTGGAAAACACCGAGCCGCCCAGACCGTAGGATGATGAATTTGCTAATTCAATCGCTTCGTCTTCGGTCTGCACGCGATAAATCATGACAACAGGCCCAAAGAGTTCTTCGGAATAAGCCCGAGCGCTATTGGGTACATCGGTCAACACAGTGGGTGCAACGTAGTAACCGGGCAGATCTGGTCGCTCACCACCCACATGGACCGTAGCACCGGCCTGGCGTGCGTCTTCGATTTGTTCCATGAGCCCTACTGCAGCAGCTTCCGATGACAGTGGCGCATATTCATGGCGATTGGCATCTGCCGGATCGCCCGGCGTGAGTTCGCGGGCCAGAGCGGTCAGTTCGGTGACAAATTCGTCGTAGATGTCGTCCATGACGATGATGCGCTTATTTGATGTGCAGGTCTGACCGCTATTGCTCAGTCGTGAAAACAGTGCTCGACGTGCCGAGGTAGCGACATCGTCGGAATCTAACACGATGTACGGGTCAGAGCCGCCGAGCTCCAGAACGGCTTTCTTGAGGTGTCGGCCTGCCTGCTCTGCGACCGCTGCACCGGCCCGCTCGGATCCGGTCAACGACACCCCATGAATACGGGGGTCTGCGATGATGTTGGAGACTTGGTCGTGGGTGGCAAATATATTGTTATATGCCCCTTCGATGACGCCGGCCTCATGCATGAGGTCTTGAATCTTCAGAGCAATCCCGGCGCAAATCTCAGCGTGTTTGAGGATCACCGTGTTGCCCAACATCAGATTCGGAGCCGCAAACCGAATGACCTGGTAGTAGGGGAAGTTCCACGGCATGATGCCCAAAATGGTGCCGATCGGACGACGCCGCAAAATGGCGGTCTGGCCGTCAATATTTTTTAGTTCCTGGTCTGCAGCAAGGCGTTCGCCTTCGGTTGCGTAATACCGAATGATTCGAGCGCAGTATTTGACTTCACCAATGGCTTCGCGCAAGTTCTTGCCCATCTGAAGGGTGGCTTGTGCCGCGAGCTCTTCGGCATTGTCGTCGAATAAGGCCGCTAGTTTCAACAGCACTCCGCCGCGGTCGGCCATCTGCATGGTCGACCAAGTGCGATACGCCCGATCAGCAGAGGTCAGTACCTGCTGTACTTCGTGATCAGTAGCAAACGGGAATTCCTCTATGAGTTCTCCGGTTGCCGGGTTTTGTGTCCGATACGTTGTGGTCATGTTTTCCTCAGGTCACAGCACAGTTTTGGTCGTCCACTAATCTAAATGAGCAGCTGGCAGAAATCACGCCCCGGTGCGCGCGGGCTTGTGGCAGATCGTCGAGATAGCATCACAACCCGCGATGCAGATCTCGATACCGGCACAAACAAAGCCAGCGCGATCAGCGCTGGCTTTAGCGCAAGTTAGAGCCCCGGCGGAATGTAATGATCTAAGCCGTCTTGACGGAGTCGGTGTTTGAGGTCTTCGACTAATTGCGTGTAATTATCCATGATGCGCGCACGATCTTGGAGTTCGGATGCCAGGTCCATCGATGTTGCTCTGCGAAGTTCCTTGCGCGTCATCGTTAAAGCCGTGGGACGACCACCCGGGGTGTAGACCATGGAAGCAAGCGCCTCAATGGCCCGCTCCCGGTTCTTCATGGTGGTGCCTTCCATTTCCCAACGGAATAACGTCCGTTCAGAAATGCCAATTTTTTGGGCTAATTCAGTGCGCGGAAGATGGGCGGCTTCCCTTCGGCGCATAATATCTAATCCAATGGACAATTCGTCGTTTGGATTGAGTTGCTCCTGCCCTTCTCGAGGGTGGATTTTCCTTCGCATCGTTTTGCCGTCCAAGAATCTACTTTCTGCATCGGTTGATTTTTCAAGTATGCAGCAATCGCTCATCATTTCACAATATCCCGCGCTCCTTAAACCCTCATGTCAGTACTCAAAACATCGATGCTGTGATGTTTTGTGGATCACCGGCCCGCGTGGGCATTTCAGGAGACCTCGAACTGGGATTGTGCCATGACAACGATTCGGGCACCACAGACACGATAGCTTGCTTTCGTCTACAGGCCATTGAGCCGTCCGCGCGTCGTCGTAGATCGACTAATAAAACACGAAACCCTACAGTTGATTTGAATCGACTGTAGGGTTGGTGCCCCCGATAGGAATCGAACCTACGGCCTTCTGCTCCGGAGGCAGACGCTCTATCCACTGAGCTACGGAGGCGGATATCCATTAGGATACTTTGCAGTTCCTCTGGACCTTGAATACCCTACCGTAAAAATCACCGGCAACGAAATATTTTTACGATTGGGACACTTGTGCACGGCAACCCTTGCCTTAAATGTGCCGACCGAGACGACGAAAGCTAAACTTGAACACGTGAATCCTGAAACTCTCTCCGCTGCTCTTGCCCACATCGTGCGTACCGCCGTCGACGCAGGGGAAATCAACCTTCCTGCCGACGCGATTCCACAAGCCCCTCGCGTGGAACGCCCTAAATCGCGTGATCATGGGGATTGGGCCACCAACATAGCCATGCAGTTGGGCAAACGAGCGGGTTTGAACCCGCGCCAGTTTGCTGAACTTGTTGCCCCGAAAATTCAACAGCTTGACGGCGTTGCTGCCGTGGAGATCGCAGGCCCAGGGTTTATCAACATCACCCTTGATACGGCTGCTGCCGGAGAGTTGGCACGCACGATCGTGGAGGCCGGTGAAGCATTCGGTCGTAATACTCAGGCCGCCGGAGATGTGGTGAATCTTGAATTCGTCTCGGCAAATCCCACCGGTCCATTGCACATTGGCCATACGCGGTGGGCAGCGCTTGGCGATGCCATTAGTCGCCTCTTGCGAGCGTCTGGGGCACAAGTCACCAATGAGTACTACATCAATGACTACGGTTCACAGCTTGATACATTTGCCGCCTCTGTCTGGGCGCGAATGCACGGGCACGACGTACCGGAAGGTGGCTACCCGGGCCAATATGTTTTTGATATCGCGGAAGCCATTTTGGCTGAAGACCCCTCAATTAAAGACCAGCCCTATGAGGAGGTCTTGCCTCAGCTGCGGACCCGGGCCTACCAAATCCAGCTCGATGACATCCGCGAAACACTCGATGAATTCCAAGTGCATTTTGACGTCTGGTTCTCTGAGGCGCAACTGCACGAAAATGGTGCCGTGGAAGACGCCCTGGAACGACTCAAAGCTCAAGGACACACATTTGAACAAGATGGTGCGTTTTGGTTGCGAACCACCGATTTTGGAGACGATAAAGATCGCGTCCTGATCAAGGCCGACGGCAAACCGACCTACTTTGCCGGTGATGCCGCATACTACCTCACCAAAAAAGATCGCGGTTTCGATCAGAAAATCTATCTGCTCGGTGCCGATCACCACGGTTACGTCAACCGTCTGCGCGCGCTCGCAGCGTGTGCCGGCGACGATATGGATCGCAATATTGAAGTCCTGATCGGTCAGTTAATCTCGGTAAATGGGGCACGTCTATCCAAGCGTGCAGGAAACATTATTGAATTGCGCGACTTAATCGACTGGTTAGGCGTCGACGCATTGCGATACTCCTTGGCACGCTACCCCAATGACTCACCAATGGAGATCGACCCGGAACTGCTGCGTTCACAGACCAATGACAACCCGGTATTCTATGTTCAATACGCCCATGCCCGGTCGCGTTCCGCAGCACGCACCGCTGATGCTCACGGCGTGGTGCGCGAGGTCGAATCCTTTGATGCCTCAGCCCTGCAGCATCCAACCGAAGAAGAACTGCTATCAAAATTGGCGCAGTTCCCGTCGGTGGTCGGCAATGCCGCCAAACACCGTCAGCCACATCGAGTCGCACGCCACTTGGAAGCTATCGCTGCCGCGTACCACGCCTGGTATGGTGCCTGCCGCATTGTCCCAGCCCCTGCCAAAGATGGCACGAAACCTGCCCCCGAAACCGTGAACTTCTCGCGTCGCTGGCTCAACGACGCCACCACTCAGGTGCTGGCAAATGGTCTGGGGCTATTGGGCGTTTCAGCACCGGAGAAAATGTAATGCATTCACCCCTTGCACCAGACTGGCTGACACGACCAGAAGACACTGCCGTTCTCGATTCCAAAATCTTTTCTTCCGGGGTCGCTCGACAAAACGGTGAGGTGAAGATCCAGGGCATTAGCGTGAGCGAGCTCGTCGAAGCCTTCGGCAGCCCCCTGTGGGTCATGGACGAAAATGATTTCCGAGCCCGGGCACGCGCCTACCTGGAAGCATTTAATGAAGCTTTCACTCCGTTGTGTGGTGGCGTCGATGTCTACTACGCATCCAAAGCGTTATTGACTGTCCAGGTTGCGCGCTGGGCTCAGGAAGAGGGAATGCGCATCGATACTGCCTCGGGCGGGGAAATGGCCATCGCCTTGCGCGCCGGAATCCTGCCGGCAGATATCGGACTGCACGGTAATAACAAATCCGACGAAGAACTTCGTACGGCAATCGAATACGAAATCGGTCGCATCGTCGTGGACTCGTTAGCCGAGCTCCACCGCATCGAAAATCTGGCAGCTGCCCTTGGCAAACAAGCCAATGTCATGTTGCGGTTGACCCCCGGGGTTCATGCCTCGACACACGAACACATCGCTACAGCGCACGAGGATCAAAAATTTGGGCTGACGATGACCCCGGCACCCGGTTCTGAATCCTCCGTTGCCTATCAAGCAGTACATTTCGCAGCGACGGCTCAACACATCAACCTGATCGGCCTCCACAGTCATATTGGCAGTCAAATTTTTGACTCACTTGGCTTTGAAACCGCAGCCACTCGCATGCTGGAATTTATCGCGAGCTTGGCAGCCGAAAATATTCGCATTGCTGAACTTGATATCGGTGGGGGATACGGCATTGCATATACCCAGGCTGATGATCCTGTCACCCCAAGTATTATCGCGGAGAGTCTCGCGACCCATATGTCTACCGAGTTAGCTCGTTTGGGCATTGATTGTCCTCGAATTTCTATTGAGCCCGGGCGATCTATCGCAGGACCGGCGGGACTAACGATCTACACCGTGGGCACGACCAAGACCGTGTGGGTAGCACACGACGGTGAGCATTACCCGCGTCGCTATGTGGCTGTTGATGGCGGGATGTCTGATAACCCACGACCGGTGCTCTACGACGCGGACTACACTGCCGTGTTAGCCAACCGCGTTTCTGATGCCGAAGCCGTGTTGTCCCGGGTGGTAGGCAAACACTGCGAGTCTGGCGATATCGTCGTCAATGCCGTGTACCTGCCCGAAGATACTGATCACGGAGATTTATTGGTCGTCCCAGCGACTGGAGCCTACGGGCATGTGATGAGCTCGAATTACAACATGCTGCTGCGTCCGGCCATCGTCGCGATCAAAGATGGCCAGGCCCGGGAAATCATCCGGCGCGAAACTCTCGATGATCTTTTTGCACGTGAGGTCGATTTGTAAGCCGTTGGCAACGACTGGACTACAATAACGACACGGTGCCACAGCTACATTCAACGTCGACTCGGAGGACCATGACCACTGCATCTGATACCCCATCCCTGAACATCGCATTGTTGGGCGGTGGAACCGTCGGATCACAGGTAGCTCGCATCCTGACCGAGGATGCCGAAGCACTCACTCAGCGCATCGGCGCCACATTGCAGTTGACCGGAATTTTGGTGCGCAACCCCCAGGCCACCCGCGATTACCAACTGCCAGCCGAATACTACTCAGATGATGTCGAAACGGTCCTGGCCGACGCCGATATCGTCATCGAGTTGATGGGTGGGATTGAACCGGCTCGCGAACTTATCCTAAAAGCCATCGACCAGGGTTCCAACGTCGTCACCGGGAATAAAGCACTGCTGGCCACCCACGGCAATGAACTCTACGAGGCCGCGGCCCAGGCCGGAGTGCAATTATCGTTTGAAGCCGCAGTGGCTGGTGCCATCCCGATCTTGCGCCCACTGCGCGATTCATTGTCCGGGGACCGAGTCACCCGAATAATGGGCATCGTCAATGGCACGACCAACTACATTTTGGACCAAATGGACACCACGGGCGCATCATTCAATGATGCGTTGGCAGAAGCCCAGCGCTTGGGCTACGCAGAAGCCGATCCGACCGCCGACGTTGGGGGAGAAGATGCCGCTGCAAAAGCCGCAATTCTGGCGCATCTTGCTTTCCATGCACCCTTTACCTTGG
>DATBUL010000025.1:0-33780 GCA_036516115.1 Enteractinococcus sp.
TTCTCCGCGCGGTCTAGAACCAGCACTCTCACAACGAAGCGGTGGTGACCATCGGTCACCACCGCTTCGTTGTTTCAAGACAGCTACGCTACCCGCCGTTCCACGTCGCATAAGGCGTGAAGTCGGCTGGTAAAGCATTGAGGATATCGACTCGTTCGCCGTCTGATACGCCGTCCACCATCGCTGACAGTGCCGCATGGGTATGCTTACGACTCTGCGCTTCGCTCAGCTCCAGCTTGCTGCCAACTCGGGTAACAAACTCTTCAGCGTCAAACGTTGATTGGGTCTTGGTATCACCCATATTGACGACCGCACCGAGCTCTTTGGGCAGCTGAGCCGCGAAATTTGCCTGTGCACCGTCGATGTCACGTTCAGCCAGCGTCTCGGCTACCGCCAATAGCGTGTCATTAGCCGTCTGTTGGGATTCAATATCGGCTCGTTGCTGGACCAGGTCGATCATGTCGGTCATTTGCATCGCGTGCTCCTTTCGGAAGACTGCTGCAAGATGTCCTTCCATTATCTGCAAAAAATCACGGACATTCGCAAGAGGTTCAACGATATTCTGCGCGGATCCACAGACAATGATCAGTGAGCCTGGAGTTCTCGACGAACAATCAGATGAAAATATTGGCTTCCATAGCTCGAAGGCAGTTGGCGTCTGACCGATCCAAAGCACTACACCTTGGGTTTGTTGTCAGGCAGTATGGAGAATAACCAGCTCAGCTACCTGAGGCAGAGAAATGGAGCAGCCATGCCACAAGAACCTGCAGATCCCGGTTCCATGCCAGCCATCCAACACGATAGTTCAGATACTCACGACCTCAAGAAGCGACGTCGTTTCGAAAATAGTTGGGCGATTTCTCTGTTCGGGACAGCCGTTGGTGCGGGCATTCTCTTTCTGCCCATGAACGCCGGTGCCGGCGGAGTTTGGCCCTTGATTATCGCCACGATACTCATCGGCCCCATGACATTCCTGGCCCACCGAGGTCTGTCGCGCTTCGTGTCCGCCTCTGAGAATCCCGGCGCCGATATCACCGTGGTGGCACGTAGCCTATTCGGCGAAGCTGGCGGGCAAGTGGTGACGGTCCTGTATTTCTTGGCGATCTTTCCGATTGTGCTGATCTATGGGATTGCGATTACCAATACCGTCGACAGTTTGCTCGTTGAGCAGCTTGGTTTGGCCTCTCCTCCTCGCTGGTTATTGTCGGGGCTGCTCATTGCGCTCATGATGCTTGTGATGATCCGCGGGCAGCGCCTCATGTTGATCGTGATGCAGTGGCTGGTCTATCCACTGATCGCAGCACTGCTCGGCGTGACCCTGTTTCTCATCCCATACTGGGAGGTCAGTTTCATCACGGAAACCACCCACTCGTGGGGTGACATGGGTCAAGCCCTCTTATTGGTCATTCCGGTGCTGATCTTCGCGTTCAACTTCTCGCCGGCCGTCTCGCAATACACCCTGGCCATGCAACGGCGCTACGGAGCCCAGTCCGATGCCCGCAGTACCGTCGTGTTACGACGGGCCGCGATCCTCTTGGTGCTCTTCACCATGGGATTCGTCTGGTCGACGATCTTGACGCTGGGAGCCGACGGTCTCGAAGCAGCACGCGCAGCGAATCTGCCGGTGCTGTCCTATCTCGCCGAAGTATTGGATAACCCGCTGATTGGTTATCTCGGCCCGGCGGTAGCCATTGCGGCGATTGGCTCTTCCTTCTTTGGGCACTATCTCGGGGCGGCCGAAGGTGCTGCCGGCATTATACGATCGGTAGCTACAGCCGCAGGAAAGGAGCCATCGGAAAAGACCATCAGTGTCGGGGTGGCAGTCTTTATCTTCCTGTCCACCTGGGTGGTCGCAATCCTCGACGTCGGTATTTTGGACATGATCGAAACCTTGGCGGGGCCCATTATCGCCGTCGTGCTGTACCTGATGCCGATGTATGCCATTCGTCGCTTCGACGCGCTGAAGCAGTATCGAGGCAAGCTGTCGAATATTTTCACCACGATCGCGGGAATCGCTGCGGTAGTCTGCATTATCTACCGCATCGTCGTTATAGGGCTCTAAGTGTACGGGTGCACCTATTCGGCGCTGGGTTTGGCTTCCGCAGACGGTCGGCCCAGTGGGAAGGGGCCACGTAAACCAATGAATTCTACGGTCTTCCCACGCTCGGCATAGCGTTCATTGATCGCGTCCAAGGTGGCTCCGGTGGAGTGATCCCAGACCGTGGCTTGACGCAGATCGATCACGACGTGGTCAGGATCCAGGGCGTATTCGAACTGATTGGCTAGGTCATGTGAGGATGCGAAGAACAGTTGCCCCGTGACCAGATAGGTCGCTGTGGTCTCTTCTGCGTTGAGGCTGCGAGCAACCGTCGCGAAGTGGGATACCCGGCGCACAAACGCGATCATTGCGGCCAAGACGCCCAACCCAACACCGACCGCCAAGTTCCCGGTCACCACGGTTGGGATGACGGTAATGAGCATGACCAACGTTTCGGATTTCGGCATGTTCTTCAATGTACGCGGGGCAATCGAGTGCCATTCAAAGGTCGCATACGAAACATAGACCATGACGGCGACCAGCACAGCCATGGGCATCAGCCCGACGATGTCGCCTAAGCCAATGGCCAGGATGAGTAAGAAGACGCCGGCGACGAAGGTTGAAATGCGGGTGCGGGCTCCGGATGCGCGCACGTTAATCATGGTTTGGCCAATCATCGCGCATCCACCCATGCCACCAAAGAACCCGGCCAGGATATTGGAGGCGCCTTGTCCAAAGGACTCGCGGGTTTTATTCGATGGAGTATCGGTGATGTTGTCGACCAGTTGGGCAGTCATCAATGATTCCAATAGACCGACCACGGCCATGGCCAGCGCTGCCGGGAAGATAATTTCAAGCGTTTCGAGGTTGAATGGAACATCCGGGATGAAGAAGAACGGCAGTTCATTTGGAAGTTCGCCCTTATCCGCCACGGTGGGGACGTCAATACTAAAGATGATCACGATCAACGTGACGACGATGATTGCTACCAAGGCAGATGGGACGACTTCGGTGACTTTCGGCCACAAAAAGATGATGGCCAATCCCAGCGCAAAGAGCGGATAAACTGCCCACGGCACGTCAATGAGGTCAGGCAATTGGGCCACAAAGATCAGGATGGCTAACGCGTTGACGAAGCCTGTCATGACCGATTGCGGGATAAATTTCATCAACTTGGCGACCCCAATGACCCCGAGCACGATCTGTAACAGGCCGGCCAGGATCACGGTGGCAAAGAGATACTGCACGCCATGAGAGGCCACAATAGGTGCGATCACTAAAGCGGTTGCTGCCGTGGCCGCGGAGATCATGGCCGGACGGCCACCCAGAAATGATATCGAGATCGCCATAATACCGGCTGCATAGAGGCCAACTTTTGGGTCGACGTCGGCGATCAGCGCAAAGGCGATAGCTTCAGGAATCAGGGCCAGAGCTACGACCAGCCCGGCGAGAATTTCTGTTCGCAGCCATGCTGGGCGTTTGAAGGTTTCTCGCACGGATTGACGTTGGGCAGGCGTAACCGTCGCCGCTGACATAAAGCACCTCTGCAAGCTGAGTGTTGATGGTCAGATACGCGAAGACAGGCGTAGTCTGTGATCATGAGTGAACACAAGCATTCTACCGATCCCGTGGCAGAAGTTGATACCGGGCCATTCACAATCAGCTACCGGGTGCATGTCAATGCCACCGTTGACCAGCTGTGGCCGCTGGCAGTGAACCCACACCGGCATCATGAATTAGACGGCAGCGATACCTTGTCCAATAAAGTCAGCGGACCGGAGGAACTCAGAACCGGTGACACATTCAATATCTGGATGCGCCGACTCGGGATCCCCTACACTCTGAAAATGCGGGTGCTGGTGGCCGATCCTGCACACGAGATTGCCTGGCAGCATCCTTCGAAACACGTGTGGCACTGGGTGTTTGAACCCGCTGATGACGGCGGGACATGGGTCACCGAAACCTTCGATTATCGCCAGGCAAGTCCGCTCACGTTACGGATGTGGAAGCTCGGCGACGTCTTCAACCGCAACGCCGGTGACATTCGCGCAACGTTGCACCGTCTCCACGACCGCTACGCCGGGCAAGCCAATGTCTGAGCAACGTGTACTTGGTCGGATCACCGTCTTTACTGGCTCCCGCCACGGCAACAGTGATACCTATCTTCATGCGGTCGAAGCGTTTGCTAAAACCCTTGCTGATCACGGCTACGGTGTGGTGTTCGGTGGCGGCAACGTGGGCTTGATGGGGGTGCTTGCCGACACGGTTCTGGCATCCGGTGGTCAGGTGTGGGGTGTTATGCCTGAGTCCTTGACCACTGCGGAGGTTCCTCATCCGGATCTCACCCACCTCGAGATTGTCCCGAATATGCATGTCCGCAAAGAACGCATGGCAGATCTCGGAGATGCCTTCGTTGCACTCCCTGGTGGCGCGGGGACCTTAGAGGAATTATTCGAAGCGTGGACCTGGCAGCAATTGGGAATCCATACCAAACCGGTTGCCTTATATAATGTGGCGGGCTTCTGGGATCCGTTGATTGACATGATCGATCACATGGCTGGCCAAGGGTTTATGCGCAGACAATTTACCGACGCGCTCATCGTGGAAAGTGAACCTGAAGCTTTGCTTGCCGCACTCACGACGTGGCAACGGCCGAAACATCCCTGGAAAGACCCACCAGGCGAGGAATGACACTTTCCACAACCCACGACACCTTGCGTGGGTTGTCCACATTCGGTTTGTTTGTCAATTACCACTGTCATCAGCAGTGGTGAAGTTTTGGGTATGACACAACATCTTGAAGCCGAGTCCAATCCCGCCTTCTTCATCAGCCAAGCACAGCAGGTCTTAGCGGCAGCTTTAGCTCGGTATCGTGAGCCTGACGCCTATGCCAAGCTGGCTCGTTTCACGGTAGAACAAACTGCCATCGATTGGGGAACTGTCTGGGGTGTCCAAACTCCAACGCCCCAAGGATCGATCCGACCCCCGGATACGCCGTTCCCGGTGGTCATACGCCGTCTTGAAGAGCTGTCTCGTCTGGTGGCAGCTTTGCAGACCATCATGGCCGGTTTTGCAGCAAAAGCTTATTCGTCAGACATTGAACGAGTAGAAGTCTTTGGCATGCCCGCGGGCAAAGCTGCTTTTCGAAATATCGCCGAATATCTCCGCGATACCCTGAGGATTCCTCTGCGACAGGCTAAAGCCAGAGTGAAGTTATCTGCGGCGCTCTGGCCTGAACCAACCCTGGATGGCGGTCATGTCCCAGACCCATCCCATCCCGACATTGCACGGCGCTTCTTCGATGCTGATATCGACGCGGCAGCGGCTGAAATTGTGGTGGACACGGTCAGTCAGGTGCAGCGCGAAGCCGCGCGGGCCAAAGCGCTCACGCCTGAAGTACAGGATCGGTTAGATACCGGGCAACGCTATCTCAGCGAACAGGCGACACAATTAGACCCGGATGGCTTACGTCAGGTAGCAAAACGGTGGTCACAACACACCACCTACTGGTTCAATCAAGATGGTTCATTGGACGACGATGTTCTCGACCGCAAACGCGGCGCCTTTTACCGCGGACAGGTTCGAGGATTACATAATTGGGTACTACGCGTGGATGATTTATTCCACGAACGCTTGCGCGTGTTGGCATCCGTGGTCAACAATCCCAACACCAGCTTTGATCCTCTCAAGACACTGCTCGAAAAATTATTTGGTACTTCCCTGCCAAACTTCACCACACCGGTCATCCGGAAGAAGCCAGATCATGACCTACAACCGGCGCTGTTCAGTGAAGATGAAGTCGGTTCCCCAATGCCGGATGCTGACCAACGCACTCGAGAACAAAAGCTGCTCGACGGGATGACCGCCGTGATTGATACCGGTATGTCGCTGGCATCCACGACTTTCCCGGTGGCTGGCGGTTTGCCACCCCAATTAAGCGTGATCATGGATTATCAAACGCTCTATGATCAGCTCACCCACGACTGCCCCGTGAGCGGCACATCTCGCCCGAGCGCCACCAATTTCATCTCTCAAGCTCTGTTCACCGGACCTATCGCCCCGTCGTCGATTAGACCGTTGTCTTGTGAGGCTGACCTCATTCCAGCGGTCCTTGGTTCGACCGGCGTGATGCTCGATTTGGGACGATCGGCACGACTTTTTAGCCCCGAGCAACGGCGAGCGCTCATTGCACGTGACCGCGGTTGTGCGGCACCAAACTGTAAAATACCCGCACCGTGGTGCGATGCCCACCATGTCGAACCGTGGCAACACGGGGGAATCACTTCGGTGGCAAATGCCGTGTTGTTATGTTCGCACCATCATCACGCGGTCCATGCAGGGATGTGGACCATCCGCATGCAGGAAGAGGTCGCCTGGTTCATCCCGGCAGCCTATCTCGACCCGGATCGCCGGGCCCGCCGCAACCGTTTTTGGAGATGACCTGATCATTGAGGTGCATCATTCGATAGGCTTGGGCCTATCAAGCTACTAGCAGGATGAACTCAGCAAAGGAACCCTAACTATGGTTCGAAAACCCTTCAATATGCCTCCGAAGGCTTTTGGTCCGGCTGAGGCTGCTCCGAATGCTGATATCCATGTGTTGAACGCAGCCGATGCGCCAGCGCCTCGGACTGGCACTCCACCGGCCATCACGCGCAAGTTGGAAGGCGACGGGGCCAATCTCATCTTGATGACGTTTACCCCTGGACAGGTACTCCGCGCCCACTCCACCGCGCATCCCATCACTCTTCAGACCTTACAAGGCACGCTGAACGTGGTCACCGACGACGGCGAGGTCAATCTGGTACCGGGCACCGTGATGCACTTGCGCGCGATGATCGTCCACGAAGTTTCAGCACCACCAGATGCCGAAGATCGCAACGTGTTGCTCTTGACGATGCTGACCGGTGAGCGTCACTCATCTGAAGCTGCTCAATCGTAGCGCGACGATTTTCGAAAGGATATATGGCATGCGTGAGATCCCACGGATTATCGATAACGGCAACATCGGTCCGGTGAATTCCACGCAAATTCCACGATTTAGTGGCGAATCCACTTTCGCTCTGCTGCCTCGTCTCCGTGATCTCGAGACACTCGGACGGCGCACCGAGATCAAAATCGTTGGCGCCCCTTTCGACACCGGAGTCTCCTACCGGCCCGGTGCACGATTCGGTCCGACCCATGTGCGGCAATCTTCTCGACTACTGCGTCCCTATAATCCTGCGACGGGTACCTCGCCGTTTGCCCAAGTGCAAGTCGCGGATGCCGGCGATATGGCGATCAATCCCTTCAACATTGATGAAGCCATCGCCACGATCGAACATGACGCGCTCCAGCTCACCGCCGACGGGGCGTCGTTGCTTACCATCGGTGGCGACCACACGATTGCCCTGCCGCTGCTGCGTGCTGCTGCCCATCGCGCTGGGCAGCCGGTTGCACTCCTACACTTCGATGCCCACTTAGATACCTGGGACACGTACTTCGGGGCCGATTACACACACGGCACGCCGTTTCGTCGCGCTGTGGAAGAAGGACTCCTCGAAACCTCGGCTTTGTGTCATGTGGGCACTCGAGGACCGCTTTATAGCAAACAAGACCTCGTGGATGACGAGGAATTCGGTTTCGGGATCATTACCAGCGCAGACATCTACTACACCGGAGTCCGAAAAGTCATAGCGAGGCTGCGCGAACGTATCGGCGAAATACCCTTGTATATTTCTGTCGATATCGATGTCCTCGACCCTGCACATGCCCCGGGAACCGGCACACCTGAAGCCGGTGGACTCACCAGTCGTGAACTCCTTGAACTCCTGCGCGGGTTACGGGGACTCAACATTATCGGTGCCGACGTCGTTGAAGTCCTTCCGAGCTATGACCATGCAGAGCTCACCGGTATCGCGGCATCCCATGCCTGTTATGACCTGCTGAGTCTTCTGGCCGATCGGCGAGCCTCATCGTAAGCCCCACGAGATGCGGAGGTCAGCATGCGAACCGGTGGCGATCTTGTCATAGAAACCCTCACCTCGCTCGGGGTAACCACAGTGTTTGGTCTGCCCGGCCAGCACGCGCTAGGGCTATTTGACGCGCTTCGTCGCAGCTCGCTTCAGTTCATCTCATCTCGGGTCGAAAATAATGCTGCCTTCGCCGCCGATGGTTATGCTCGAGTCACCGATCAACCCGGGGTGCTGATGGTCTCAACCGGCCCTGGAGCGCTCACCGCTCTAGCGGGCATCCATGAGGCCTACGCAAGCTCGGTTCCGATGCTCGTCATCGCTTCCCAAATCCCAACAAGCCGGCTCGGTGGACGTCGCAAAGGCATGTTGCATGAACTCGATGACCAAAAAGCTGCTGCCCGGAATGTCACCAAGACGCAGACTACGATCCATCAGGCGTCATCGATCCCCGCGACGCTCGAAGATGCCTGGCGAACTGCATTGACACCACCCCAGGGACCGGTATGGGTCGAAATCCCACAAGATATTTTGCTCGGGCCAGTAGCTGTGCCTCCCCCAGAGTCCATTGCCGTCACGATCTCACCGCCAGCGCCGCACCCGGGCAGTGTTCGTCGGGCAGTTGACCTGCTGCGCTCCGCCCAACGTCCGGCCATCATCGCCGGTGGTGGTGTCCGTCGGTCAGGTGTTGCAGCCCAGCAGTCACTGTTCGTGCTCGCGGAGGTACTCGATGCACCGGTCGTGTGTACGCCGGGCGGTAACACCGCATTCCCTTATGACCACCCGTTATCGCTGGGTGGATGGATCGAGGATCGCTTCGTGACCGAAGTATTCGATGATGCCGATGTGCTCCTGGCTGTGGGCACTTCGTTGGGAGAAATCAGCTCGAATTACTACACCTTGCAGCCACGCGGTCGTGTCATCCAGATCGACGCTGAACCTCAGGTCTTGGGATCAAATTATCCTGGGCTGGGCATTCGTGCCGACGCTGAATCAGCACTTGATGCGTTCGTGTCCGCAATCCAGCGTGGGCAGAAGCCAACCGAAAGCTCTTGGCATGGGCTGACCTCTTTTGAACTCGTACAGAAAGTACGCGACCAGATCACCAGTCGTCTAGGCCAACAGCCCCTCGAGCATGAACAGTCCATTATGCAAGCAATTCGCGAAGCAGTGCCCGATGATGCCCACACTTTTTGGGACATGACGATCGCCGGCTATTGGGCGTGGAATATGTGGGACGCCAAACAGGGAGCATTTCATTCTGCCCAAGGGGCCGGCGGCATCGGTTTTGCGTTTCCCGCGGCGCTTGGTGGCGCGATCGGTGCGCAACAGCGTGTCCTGGCCGTGTCCGGGGACGGCTCAGCAATGTACTCGATTGCCGAACTGGCTACCGCCCGGCAACATGACATTCCGGTGACCTGGTTCATCATTGACGACGGCGGTTACGGCATTTTACGTGAATATATGCATGATGCCTTCGGGCAAACTTTCGGCACCGAGCTGACCCGTCCCGACTTTGTGACGCTTGCCCGTGCATTTGGCATTGATGCCACCGCTACCACCCCAGAATCTTTGGCTGAAGATCTCCGGGCTGCGTGGGACGGCGACGGTCCGAACATGCTGGTATTGGCCACGACGATGGCGATGTGGGAGCCCACGCACCGCTAATATCCGGCCACCCTAGCTCACAGCACGTGTCAGTGTAAGGCGCTGCGCGAGACTTGATCGTCAAAAATCATAAACGTTTGCGTATCGACCACACCAGGCAAGAGTTGAATCTCATCGAAAACAACTCTGCGAAGATCAGCGGTGTCTTTTGCACGCACTAAGAGGATGACATCCATCGGTCCTCCGGTCAGTGTGACGTGCCAGATTTCTGGGATATCTAATAATTGCTGGCGTAGCGCACGCCAGTTATGCTGACGCAGTTTGAGAATCACATGTGCTGAGGCACCAAATCCCAGCTTCTGCGGATCCACGTTCACGGTGAAGCCGGTGATAACGCCGGTGGCCTGCAGCTGCTGGAGGCGCGCATGGCAGTGGGCGCGCGAAATATGCACTTTTTCTGCGAGCGCCGTCATGGAGATCCGGGCGTCTTGCGACAGGATCGAGATCATTTTTCGATCGATAGCATCCAGCTGCCCGGCAGGCTCATTCGAGGGCATCATGGACCTCACCACTTTGTTCGTATAACCGGCTCACAAATGACAATATGTTCATCAGTGTAGGGAAATTTTGTCGGTTTGTCGCTGGTTTTTTGGATATCGCCCACTGATCGCTTTCTGTGAGCATACTGGTTCTACTGTTATCTACCTCACCCGCAGGAGAGGAACGTCAGCCATGATGCCGGAAAACGCTCAACCTGATCTCTCAGAAGAAAAAGCCAAGAAACTTGGAATTAGCCTGGAAGACTATTTACTTCCAACGCACGGGCGCATTCAGATGATCTCTGAGACCGGTGCGCTGCTACCAGCCGATGAACAAGGCTCCACCCCGGGGCATGAGTATCCGATGCCTTCTGCCGATGAACTCTTAGAAGGCTACCGTCAATTAGTCATTGGCCGCCGAGTTAACGATCAAAACTATGCGCTGGTGCGTCAAGGTCGTATGGCGGTCTATCCTTCCTCGCACGGGCAGGAAGCCTCCGAAGTCGCCGCAGCCCTGTGTTTATCACCATCCGACTGGTTATTTCCCACCTACCGCGACACGGTGGCGGTGATCGCCCGAGGTGTTGACCCTTTACAAGTCATGACGTCTTTCCGTGGGGATTGGCATCAGGGCTACAATCCGTATGACCGCAACACCTCGATCCAATCGACCCCGCTGACCACGCAGCTGTTGCACGCCGTCGGCATGGCACATGCGGCACGGCTCAAAGGTGAAGAGGTTGTCGTGTTGGGCATGGTCGGTGAAGGTGGCACCTCGGAAGGTGACTTCCATGAGGCACTCAACTTTGCCGCGGTCTTCCGGCTGCCGGTGATTTTCTTTGTCCAAAACAATAAATACGCGATCTCAGTTCCGCTCTCCCGTCAGACCGCAGCCCCTTCGCTGGCACATAAGGCCGTGGGCTACGGGATGGCCGGTGAACTTGTCGACGGCAATGACCTAGCCGCCTTACTGGCCGTATTAGGCCGTGCCGTGAAGTTGTGTCGTGAGGGTGGCGGACCATTTTTGGTCGAGGCCGATACCTACCGCATCCAATCGCACACCAATGCGGACGACGCCACCCGCTACCGGCACGCCAAAGAAGTCGATGAATGGACCGCACGGGACCCTATCACTCGGATGCGGGCTTACCTGCGCTCGACCGGGGATCTGACCGAGGACCTGGAGACCCAGTATCAAGGTGATGCCGAAGAGGTCGCGTCGGCACTGCGCGAGGCCATGGGTCAGCAAGCAGATCTGCAACCCCTGGACTTATTTGATCACGTGTACACGGTGCAAACGCCACATTTAGCCGAGCAACGCGCCCAGTTGGCAGAAGAACTTGCGCGCGATGCTCACGCCGAAGATACGACAGCATAAGGAGCATTGGCATGACGAAGGAAAAATCTTCTCTGACCCTGGCAGCCGCACTCAATGCTGCCCTGGCCGATGAGATGTCCGCAGATGACATGGTCGTGGTCTTTGGTGAAGATGTCGGCACACTCGGTGGCGTCTTCCGTATCACCGAAGGCTTGAGCCAACAGTTTGGCGATGACCGCTGTTTCGACACTCCCCTGGCCGAATCTGGCATTGCCGGAACCGCGATCGGGATGGCCATCGGCGGGGTCCGTCCCGTCATTGAGATGCAATTCGATGCATTTGCTTATCCTGCCTTTCAGCAGATGATGAGCCACATGGCCAAGATGCGCAACCGCACCAAAGGTGCGGTGTCTCTACCCATCACCGTGCGGATTCCCTATGGCGGTGGCATCGGCGGAGTTGAACACCACTCAGATTCTTCAGAGTCCTATTACGCCCACACCCCAGGGCTGAAAATTTACACTCCGGCAAGCGTTGAAGATGCCTATCTGATGCTGCGCTATGCCATCCGTCTCGATGATCCGGTCATCTTCATGGAACCCAAAAAGCTGTACTGGACCAAAGCTGAAGTTTCCCTTGAAGAGCTCCGCGAAGAGTTCACCACCCGCTGGGCACAGGTGGAAAGTCGGCGAGACCACGGAGAGGCCTACGCCCGGGCAGCCGTGGTGCACCCTGGTGATGACGTCACCCTGGTGTCCTATGGTCCATCTGTGGTGACCTGTCTGTCGGCGGCCGAAGCAGCCGCCGCCGAAGGGCTCAGCGTCGAAGTCATCGACCTGCGCACCATCAACCCGCTGGATGAGCACACGATCATCGAATCGGTGACAAAAACCGGTCGCGCTGTGGTCGTTGCCGAGGCGCAAGGCTTTGCCTCGGTGGCCTCTGAGCTCGTCGCTCGGATTCAACAACGCTGCTTCCACTCGTTGGCGGCACCGGTGCTGCGCGTGACAGGCTTCGATATCCCCTATCCACCACCGATGCTGGAAAAATACTATCTGCCCAATGTCGACCGCATCCTGGATGCTATCGACGACCTGCAGTGGGACGACACCCCGGTCAATTACACCCCGGCTGTGACCACAGGAGGCACCCGATGACCACGCAAGTATTCGCCTTACCAGACCTGGGCGAGGGACTCACGGAAGCCGAACTCGTCAAATGGTTGGTCACCGAGGGAGACCCTATCACGGTGGATCAGCCCATTGCCGAGGTTGAAACCGCAAAGGCCCTCGTCGAAGTCCCATCCCCCTATGCGGGGACGGCGAAAATCCTCCACGGCACCCCCGGAGATACGTTGCACGTGGGGGAACCCCTCATTACCGTGGCCACAGATGCCGATGATGACGCTGAACGTCCCGGTGCCCTGGACTATCGCGAAGAAGAACGCGCTGGTATCGAAGTGCCAGAGGAACCCGAGGACGGAGCTTCGGGTAACGTCCTGATCGGTTACGGCACCTCGGGCGAATCCACCACCCGGCGGACGCGTCGCTCAAAACGCGCAGTGGCTGTGTCCGGTAATGGCACCAGCAGCCCACAACCGACGTCAGATCATTCCAGCGCACCCCGGGTGATTTCACCCCTGGTCAGACAATTAGCGAAACGCCACGACGTAGATATCACCCAGCTAACCGGCAGTGGACCCGACGGTATTATTCGACGCGCCGACGTCATGGCAGCCATCGATCAACCCACCAAACAACCCGATACTGCCACCGCCCAGGCGGTACCCGCCGCCGCGCCCAGTAAGGTCGAGGCACCATCGGGGCTGGCCATCACCGAGCGGGTTCCGGTGACCGGCGTACGCAAAATGATCGCCGAACAAATGGTTCGATCTCGCACCACGATCCCGGAGGCGACCTCCTGGTTAGACGTCGACGTCACCAACTTGGTCGAACTCCAGGCCCGGCTAAAAGCTGAAGGCCCCGAGACCGCTCCCAGTATTCTGGGACTCATCGCACGGTTTGTGACCGCCGCCCTGCAACGCTACCCGGTGTTGAATTCCCGGTTTGTCACCACCGATGCTGGCCAAGAGCTGGTGTATTTTGACGGGATCAACCTGGGCATCGCAGCAAATACCGACCGCGGGCTCGTGGTTCCAGCCGTGGCCCATGCCCAACGTCTCTCAGCCCGTGAACTGACCGCTGAGATCAGTGACCTCGTCGGCAAGGCACGGCGCGGTGAATGTACGGTAGCTGAGCTCACTCGTGGGACCTTTACCCTCAATAACTACGGAGTGCTCGGCGTCGATGGCGCCGCAGCGATCATTAACACCCCGGAGGTGGCCATCATGGGTGTAGGACGGATCATCGACCGGCCCTGGGTAGTCCAAGGTCAGCTGATGGTCCGCAAAGTCACGGAACTCACCTTGTCCTTTGACCACCGCGTCACCGACGGCGCCACGGTCTCAGAATTTTTAACCACGGTGGCCAATGCGATGCACGATCCCGCCTCAGCGCTAGCCGATCTCTAACGCGACACCAGGCTAAGACGTGACAAGTGATTTTGCGCGTTCATTGCAATAGAAAACTCATGCGGGAGCCAGCCGATGCTGACTCCCGCATGATCGACGACGAAAGGAACGACGTCGTTGGTATGTTCTAGTAGGCCTGCTGGCGCTGTTCGACAATCAGATGGATGAGTGCGAACTTGCCTTCATTCTTGATGGCGTCATAGCAAGCTTCAATCGCGGCCGGGATCTGTGCGTTCTCGGTCACTCGAACGCCGTGACCCCCAAAGGCGTCCGCCATTGCAGCGAAATCTGGGTTCTTCAACTGCGTACCGGAAACACGGCCCGGGTAGTCACGTTCCTGGTGGGTACGAATGGTGCCGTATTCCTGGTTATCCATGACGATAACCAGCGGGGTGGCCCCGTACTGGGTGGCGGTGGCCAGTTCCTGACCGTTCATCATGAACTCACCGTCACCGGCAACCGTCACAACAATCTTTTCCGGGTTGTCCAGTGAAGCTGTCACGGCCGATGGAATCGAGTAGCCCATGGACCCGTTACGGGCCGAGATGAGCGAACCGTAATGATGGGTTGGGAAGTAGCGGTGCACCCAGTTGGTGTGTTCACCGGCGCCGAAGGTGACCATCGCGTCATAGGGCAGGGTTGGCACCAGGTGGGCCATCATCGCATCCATTGAGGCTGGGCCCTCGTTGATGCCCTCGGTTGGCAGGGCCGCAAATTCTTCTTGCTGGCGACGCATCTTCGCCGTCCACGTTTCCCACTCGGGTTTGACCGGGAGATCCATGCGGATCAGGTCGCGCACAAAGTTTGCGGGTTTGGCCACGATCTGGTGGGAGACCGGACCGGATCGGCCGCGCAGGGCAGGGTCGATCGTGACCAAGAAGTTTTTCTTATCCCAGTTCTGGCGAATCGTGAAACCATCGGTGACGGTGTCGCCCGGCACGGTGCCCACGAACACGATCAGGTCGGTTTCTTCTAATAGGTCATAGGTGGGTTTCGGACGCCCATAGCCCATCGGTCCGACATAGGATGGCGAATCAAACGGGATGGTTCCCTGGGTGCGCCATTCCACGGCACCGGCAATTTTGTGATCTTCCAACCAGGTGCTCAGTTGCTGCGCGGCCTCATCAGTCCAGTCATTACCGCCGGTAATGAACAGTGGCTTTTCGGACTCGAGTAGCGCATCGTGGAGTTCTTTCCAGTCGTCCACGGTCATACCGCCGCCGGCAACCGGGATGCACGGGTGCAGACGTGCATCAATTTCTTCTTTAATAATGTCTTCCGGCAGGCCTACAACGACGGGACCTGGGCGACCGGAGGCGGCAGCAAACATTGCTTCGGCCACAATTTCGGAAGCACGTTCTGGGTGGTCAAGCACCATGACGCGTTTGGTTCCGGTACCGAACCAGGCATGTGGATCGAATTCTTGGAACGCTTCTTTTTCGCGGTGTTCGAATGGGATCAGACCAACGAACAGCACCATCGCTGTCGAGTCCTGCCAAGCGGTGTGCAGTGCCACGTGGGCGTTGGCCGCACCCGGACCGCGGGTCACCATGGCAACCCCGGGAATCTGGTTGAGTTTGCCGTCGGCTTCGGCCATATAGGTGGCCCCACCTTCGTGACGGCACACAATATTTTGGATAGGCGAGTCAGCGAGTCCGTCCAGGACATCCAAGTAGGATTCACCAGGAATCGTGTAGACACGTTCTACTCCGTGCGCTACCAGAGTGTCGACGATGACGTGTCCGGCGGATTTGCGTTGACCGTTACTGTTAAGTGGGTATGCCATGAATGGAAAGCTCCTTGACTGAAGTACTTTGCGTTCAGCCCAGTCGCCATTGACCTGTGGGCAAGCGCTAACCACTACAAAATACCAGCGATATAGGGAATAGTGGAATTTCAGACGTTTGTTTCACGTCACAGATACGTCAGGACGAACTTCAACACCGATCGACCCCCACAGAGGAGAAGATTCACGAATGTCCAAGGTTATGATCATCGGCGGTCACGGCAAAGTCGCACGCCTGGCCACCCCGTTGTTAGTCCAAGCCGGCCACACCGTTACCTCCATCATCCGTAATCCTGACCAGGAAGATACCATCCGAACATTGGGGGCCACACCCCTCATCTTGGATATCGAATCCGCAACACGAGAAGACTTCGCAAAAGTATTTTCCGGCCAGGATGCGATCATTTGGTCCGCCGGAGCCGGTGGGGGTAACCCTGACCGCACATATGCCATTGACCGGGACGCCGCAATCGCCTCGATTGACGCAGCCCAACAAGTTGGTGCCAACCGCTACATCATGGTGTCCTACCTTGGGTCGTCGCTGAATCACGGTATTCCCGATGACAGCGCCTTCTACCCGTATGCACAATCCAAAGCGATTGCTGATGATCATCTGATGCAGTCTGAACTAGATTGGACGATTCTGGGCCCGGGTGCCCTGACTTTAGAAGACCCTTCCGATCAGATTCGTCGCGTCGGTCGCATGGCCTCCGACCAGCTTGCCGAAGGTGAAAGCAGCGATACCTCCCGAGGCAACGTTGCCCAAGCCATTCTTTCGGCATTGACCTCGGATAAGAGCATCCGCACCGTTGTGGACTTCGTGGACGGGGACACCCCAATCAACCACGTTTTCGGTCTCTAAAGAAGAAACGTCAAAGGCGCTCGGAAGCCAGTCATACCACTGGATTCCGAGCGCCTTATGCTATTGAGCTGATGCTTATTCTTCAGCTGTGCGACGACGCCGCACCACAAAGAACAGTCCCAGCCCTATTGCGATCAGAGCTGCAACAACACTGAAAGCGATGTTGGCACCGGTGCTTGCCAGAATGCCACCAGCATCTTGATCATCATCTGCTTGCTGAGCGGCGTCGGACCCACTCGAGGAGTCTTCATCGGTCGAGCCATCCGCTGATTCAGTACTCGGGGCGTTGTCATCAGACTCGGACCCCGTATCAGCGCCACCGGGAGTTTGGCCATCATCCGGGCCGGGAGTATCACCATCGTCGGGGGCATCTGTGGCACCATCGTCAGGGGTTTCGGTTTCGTCATCCTCGCCGGAATCTTGGTCATCCTCGTCGGTACCGACGAGCGACGCGACATAGCGGTCAGTGGCAGCTGAAGTGTCCAGCGCGATGTCGTAATCTTCCAGCACCGCGGTGGGCAACTGGACACTGAAATCGATAGCGCCAGTCTCATCGAGTACATACTGCTCCAGGAACACGATGTCTTCGGTGGCTGGGTCGCTGGCGTCGGCGTCATCGTCGAGAATTATCACGCTGAGTTGTTCACCGGCGAGTGCCTCTGAAGAGGTCACGCTGATCTCAGCGGTGGCTGACTCACCAGGAGCTGCCTCGTGGCTCAGCGTCGGGGTGTCAGTTGTGGTGGCCGCAGCCGTGCCTATGCCAACGAGTCCGAGTGCAACGGTCAGATAGGATGCTGCAAAATAACGGGTGTTCATGGTTAGTTCTCCTCCGGTGCGTTGATCAGCATCGGGCGTTGTGTCTCGGCATTCCAGGTCCACACGGTGTTGAAGTCCCAGCCAAGTCGTTCGATGTAGGTGTGGGGGTCGGTGGCTTCCTCAACGGTGAGTGTTGCACCACGCTGTGTGTGTGGACCTTCATCAGTGACGGATTCCAGTTCGACTTGCAGGGTTTCAATCGCGTAGTTATTGACCAGCGTCGCGGTGTCCCCGTTCAGCACTCGTCCGATGACGCGGCTTGCCTGGGAATCTGCGATCACTGATGGGTTGAGCGCGATACTGTTCTGCACGGTGGTTGTGGTGTAGGCATAGCCGGTGATGCCTCCGGCGTTGGGTTCTCCCACAACTTCTACGGCGCCAGCGGCATAAACGCGGTCGGTGGTTGAGCCGCGCCCGGTGATGCCAATGACCCCTCCGGCCTGGCGGTGACCGTCAGCAGTCACATTTGCCGTGGAGTAGGTATCGGTCACAGTCGCATGTGAGTAGCCAACTACGCCACCCACTGTGGACCGCCCGGTAATGTCACCGGAGGTCCAGACTTCGGTGATCTCACCGTGGTTCACATCGACCAATAGACCGACGTTATTCTTCGAGGTGGTCACGGTCGCATCTGCTAGTCCGAGGTTGCGGATGGTGCCGTAGTTTTCCTTGAAGAGGCCACCTTCCGTTGAGGCGTATCCGGTGATGGAGTAGCCTGCGCCGTCGAAGGTGCCCTGGAAACCTTCCGGCGCCAGCTGTTGCTGCTCAACACCGGTCAGATCCAGCGAGTTGGCCAGGCGGAAGTTTTCGTCGGGTTGTGCCGTGACTTCAGCCAGTTCCGAGGCTTGGGTGATCAGCAGGTAGCCATCCTCGTCCCGCTCAAGGCCCTCCTCTGGCTGTTCTTCCTCAGCAGGAGTGTCAGGTTGTTCTGCATCAACCGGTGGGACTGGCTCGCCCGTGTAGTTTTCGGGGATCGCGCGCAGCACTGGCCGTGCAGCGTCATCGTGCCACTGCCAGGTCGACTCCAGATCCCATTCGAGCGTTTCGGTATAGAAAATGGCATCCCGGACTTGTGCGTTGGTTGCGGTCGCGCCCATCCACGTCGTCGGGCCCACTGGACCGCTGAAGTTCGTGGTCTGTGCATCGACAAAGTCGGCTGCCCACAGATTCTCCAACGTGGCGGTGTGACCTGACAGAACACGGCCAAGAACCCGGTGAGCATAGCTTGGCGCGTGCACCGCTGGGTTCAGCGCCACGACATTGCGGATCTCAGTACCGGTGTAACCGTATCCCACCACGCCACCAATGTTGCGAGTGTCCGCTGAGACCGAGCCGGTCGCGTAGAGGTTTTCACTGACTGATCCAGCCAACGCCACACCGATCACACCACCGGCTTCGGTAGAGCGCGAGTGGACGTCCGCCGTTGAATAGGCGTCGCGTAGTTGACCGCTTGAGTCGCCTACGACACCGCCCACGCGGCCACCGCCGGTAACCGATCCGGTCGTGTACACGGTGTGCATCTCGCCGTTATTGACGTTGGCGATAATGCCCACGCGCCCGCCGGAGAGATCAACGTCGGCATCGACAACCGCCAGGTCATAGATGGCACCGTTGTTGATATTGAACAGACCACCGGCCTGTGATGTCAGCCCTGAAATCGTGTGACCGTTGCCGTCAAAGACACCTGTGAATGGACGCAGACCGCCGAGCGGCTCCCAGTTTGGAACCTCCGATAAATCCAGGTCTGCGGTCAGAATGAACTGCTCTGCCGGGTATTTGGTGATTTGCTGAAGGTCTTCTACCGTATCTACTTCGTAGAAGCCATCAACGTTGGGGTCCCCTGCAGGTTGTGGTTCAATATAGTCCTCGGGGTTGGCCTGCAGGATGGGGCGCTGAGCCTGGTCATCCCACTGCCAATCTTCGTTGAAGTCCCAACCGAGATCATCTGTGTAGAGCTCAGGGCGCTGGGTTTCGTCTTCCGAAACGACCCGACCTTTCCAGTTATTTTCTGCTGGTTCCTCATTGAGCGATTCAACGCTGACATAGCTCGCATCGGAAGCCAGCAAACCGCTGAGGTTAGCGGTTTGGCCGCTGAGCACCCGACCGACAACCGCGTGCGCATAGGACGGTGCAGTGACGGATTCGTTGAGCGAGATCGCATCATGAACATCAGTGCCGCTGTAGCCGTAACCGACCACACCGCCGACGTTTCGAGTATCGGAAGTAACGTTACCGGTCGAGTAGACGCGCTGAGTATCCGAACCGGCCATGGCAACGGCCACAACACCCCCTGCTTCAGTCGAGCGCGAGCGCACATCAGCCGTGGAGTACGAATCGGTCACGGTGCCGGTGGAATCTCCGACCACACCGCCGACGCGAGACTGGCCCACAATCGATCCGGAGGTCCAAGAGTTCTCAACTGTTCCGGCGTTGAAGTCGACCAGCAGGCCGACGGTGCCTTGTGCGGTGTTGATATCGGCGTCTTCAACGGAGAGATTCCGGATGGTCCCTTCATTGACCGCAAATACCCCGGCTCCACCGTTTTCGGTTGGGATATACCCGGTAATCGAGTGGCCCTGGCCATCAAAGACCCCGGTAAATGGGGTGGTGCCGGAACCGATCTGGCCTCGTGGTGTGCCGTCGAGTTCCAGGTCATTGACTAATACGTAGTGGCCGTCTGGGTTCCATCGGATGTTTTCCATATCCTGCCAGGTGCGGATCTCAAATGGATCTTCAGCGGTGCCTTCGCCAAGCATACCCAGACGCAGCTCTGTAGCTTCCTGAAGTGGTACACCCGAGCCGAGCTCGTCCCACACAAAGAGTTTGGCCGTAACGTGTGTTGGCAGGTCGAGTGGCTCGTCGAAAGCCACATATTGCTCGGTGCCGCGATGATCCAATTCGATGTCTTCAACCCGAAGATCGATGAGCTCTTCTTCGTCGTAATCGTATGCTGCGACCGAAACGGTGACGGACTCACGAGCACCCGGATAGCTCAGGAGCCCGATGCCCTCAAGCTGCTGGTTGTCTACCTTTGCGGAAGACAGCTTCCAGGTGCCTTCGGGTTGCTGCGTCACAAATTCATCGACGATCTCGCCGTCAATCGAATAAGTGGTCATCGTTAGGCCCTCATCGGTAACCTCTAACGCGGCCGAGACCTGGAGGTTCTCGTCATAGACAATATCGTCCCACCAGAATTCCTGATTCTCATAGAACTTCGGTCCCGAGGAACCCATTGTGACGTAGGTTGTCCCAGCAGCCTGTTCTTCTGCAGTTTCTGCCAGCGCTTCGCCGTCAATGATCGTCGAGCGTTTATACACGTGGTCGTGGCCACCGATGTAGAGGTTTACACCCAGTTGGTCGAGGGTTTCGGTGACGAGTGCGCGATCGGTTGCCATGCCGGCATCGTCAGCGTGACTACCTCCATAATAGGAGAAGTGCCCGGTGACAACTTTCCAAGGTTTCTGGGTTGCCCGCATGTCGTCGACGAGCCAGTCGAGTTGGGTTTGGAGGTCGTAGTTCGAGTTCAACACGGCCACGTGGATGTCGCCGTGATCAAAAGAGTAGTTCGATTCACCGATTTCGCTGCCGTTTTTCGGGTGGTTGAACATGCCACGGAAGATGGCGTTGCGTTCAGGTGAGATCGCGTTGAACTCTTTATCCCCGTAGGCTTCGTGGTTGCCGACCATGGTCGCTAAGCGCAGATCCATGTCTTGAAGGACCCAGTCAAATAGTTGTTCCCAGTACTGACCGCGGCCGGCGTTATCGACGAAGTCACCAACTTGCAACACGGTGTGACCACCGGGTTGTTTCTCCCGGACGAGCTCCAGCGCATCGGTGAAGAGCTCGTGTTCAGTTTGCTCTCCGGAGTTCACCTGGAGATCTCCCATCACATACAGCGGCGAGTTTGAGTCTCCGCCGGCGATGAATTCGCCCTGGACCTCGGTCCAGTCACCATCCGGGCTTACCCCGAACCGATACTTATAACGCTGGTGTTCTTCTAATCCCGCAAAGGTGAACTCATGCGAACGTAAGGGTTGGCCAGTAATCGAATCTTGGTAGTTTTCGGCATCAGTACCAATCGTGTCGACCTCAAACACCTGCTCGGCTTCCGACTGCACGGTCATGGCCTGAGACCAGTCTGAGCTATCGGCCGGTAGCACCTGAGCCCAAGTCTTCGTAATTTCGACGTCGGTATTGACTGACAGCCCTGTTTGGTCACCGGTCTCGCCTACGGTTGCGGCCGATCCGAAGTATTGGAAAACGCCTTCTGGGTCGAGTTCGTCTTGGCTGATCTGGATACGCTTGATGTCGGCGGCAGTATTGCCTTGGGCATCTGTTGCGTGCGTGACGATGAAGTGGTCGGAGTACCCGCTAATCTCGAAGCCACCTGCGCTGATGTCGACTTCCCCGGCGGCGTTATACACCGTGGTTTCAATGCTCGGTTTCTTACCGGAGTCATCTGTGGCCGTGACTTCAGGCAGATCGATACGTTGTCCGTGAACGGCCGTGTCAACAGTTGAGGCAACTTCAAGTTCTGGCGCGTAGTTGGCACCTCGGGTAGTGTCACCCACCCAGACCGGTGCGGAGATAATTTCGTCGCCATCAGCTTGGGTAGCTTTGAGCCAGTAGTAGTCGCCGTCGTGGGCCGGCAAGGTGGCACTGAGGTGGATTTCACTGCCAGTACCCGGGGTAAATTCATGGGCAATTTTGCCACCATTGGTGTAGAGGACAACCGAGTCGAAAGCTTCATCAGCGCCTGCATCGCTCAGTTGAATGTCAAAGTCCAGCTCGGTGGTTTCCGCCGGCAGGATGGCACCCATCTGTTCGTCGTTGACCCCCATTTGGAGGGTCGCATCGACATCAAAGGTCGTATACATGCTGCGATCACGCATCGCTTGATACAAACTTTCAAGCGAGTGTTCTTCAGCCCAAACTCCGGTGTGTGCAGGGTTGCCGGTGACCCAGGTTGCGCTGTGTTCATCGCCGGACCAGACCGGGGCGAGGTGCCAGCCGGCGTCAAGTGCTTTGACGAACGTATCGTGATAATTCGGGGTCTTATATTCAAACAGCGGGATTTGTTCGTCTGCGGCACGAGTCAGGTGTCCGAAACCAAAATGCCCATGGCTGGATACTGGGTGGTTGAACTGGCCGATGGCATCCGGGTCCATCGTGATGCGAGCCATCACGGTGGGCACATCCCACATCAGGTGGCCGGTACCCCAGGTGCCGCCACCTTCGGATTTTGCCGTCAAAAACCAGTCGGTATTGAAGATATTCATGTGACCGCTGGAGTTATACCACGTGACTTCTTCACCAATAAGTGCCTGGAGGTGATCGCTTTGCTCGTTGAACGTCTCAGCTGTTTCGTGACTGTATTTCCACTCTTGAGAATGCGAGTCATACCGATCTTCGGTGAAGGCATCAGCATTGCGCAGATCAAAGACCACATCGTGGTCAGTGACGGCAAAGAAATCAACGTTGGCGTTTTCCGCGACGTGTTCCATCGCATCGATGGGCATTTGCACCCCGTCGCTGATTGCAGTGTGGGAGTGTACTTCCGCCCGGAAGTGTTGCTTGCCAAGATGCTCACGACGATTGGCATCCTCTTGGGCTACCGTAATCTGTGGTTCAACGGCGTTGGGATCAACGTCTTGGTCATCATGCTCGTGATCCCCCGCGGTCAGCCCCAGCTCCAAGGGATTGGGCGGCTGATGCTCCGGTGGGGTCGTATCTTCATAGACCGCCACCGCGCGGGTTGCACTGAGGCCATCGCCCCAGGTTGGCGCAATGATGATTCCGGCAGTTATAGCGACGCCGGTGAATGTAGCCGCCAGTCGGCAGCTCGTCTTTTTCCAAAAAGTACGTTGAGTCGTCACGACCGTACACACTCCTCTTCCAGGGGCAATGACTAGACCCTAGGGAAGGGATGTAAAGGATCGACGGGCGTTAAATGAACTTTCAACAAAATCTGAGAAAACCCTGGAAAGATACTGTGAGCAGGGTTACATAATGGACTTGATATGGGACGATCTCCCTCAAAGCACTGATGAAGCATTTTGCGCTCGTGGTTCACCAGCTGAAGTTCTCAACTTGAGTGACCTGATTTTGCGCGACAATCAAACTGGGTCTTCTCTCAAGATAAATCTAGGGCTCACCTGCGCCAGCCGTTCTGACGATGCACTGCAACAGTGAAAATTCTCACCCGCTGTTTTCTTTCACCTTTGAGATTGAGACGATGAAAAGGCAAGGACATCTCATGTCGTCGACCAACATTTCAGGAGGGTCGCAATGACCAAGCGAGCAGCTCGTTTTTACGATCAAAAAGATATTCGTATCGAAGATATTGACCGTCCGACACCGGGAGCTGATGATGTGCTCATTGATATCGCCTGGTGCGGTATCTGCGGTTCAGATTTACATGAATACCTCGAAGGCCCCATTTTCATTCCGGGCAAGGGTAACCCGCACCCGATCTCGGGTGAAGAAGTCCCCATAACCCTGGGGCATGAATTTTCTGGCACGGTTGCGCAAGTTGGTGACAATGTCAGCGACCTTGAGGTTGGTCAGCACGTGGTCGTAGAGCCTTACATTATTTACGAGGAATACTGGGGTAAGGAAAACTACCATCTCACCCCCGATCAAAATTTCATTGGACTCGGCGGACACGGTGGGGGTCTTGCTGAGCAGATTGCTGTGAATCGTCACTGGGTACACCCGATTCCAGACAATATTGGGCTCGACGAGGCCGCGCTCATTGAACCACTTGCGGTGGCATATCACGCATTCGAACGTTCGGGCGCTACGGAAGGTGATGTCGCGCTGATTGGGGGCGCAGGGCCCATTGGTTTGCTCACCGCTGCTGTTGCCAAGGCTCATGGTGTCACAACGATCATGTCCGAACTGTCCAAGAAACGCATTGAAACAGCGCAATCGACCGGGGTGGCAGATCATGTCGTGAATCCTTCCGAACACGATGTCGTGGAGGAAGTCATGAGGATTACGGAGAATAAGGGCGCGGATGTGGGTTTCGAGGCGACTTCCGTCGACGTCGTGCTCAATACGTTGTTTACTGCGGTGAAGAAAGCAGGCGTCATCGTCAACGAATCCATTTGGGGCCACAAACCTGAAGCAGATCTGGTCAAACTGGTTACGAAGGAACAGGATCTGCGAGGCACGATTGGCTACCACTTCAGTCACGAGCCCTCAATCAAGTTGGTGAGCGAAGGCAAGGTGAATCTTAAACCATTCATCACGCACAAAATTGGACTGGATGATCTGATCGATAAAGGTTTCGATACGTTGATTCACCATAATGACACCGCAGTGAAAATCCTTGTCTCTCCGACTGGTAAAGGGCTCGAGGAGTAAAACAGGAAATACCCATTCGGAAGGCCAGCTGCTCGGTCCGGTCGGACTCATCGCAGGGCTGCGTGTGCTGCGAAGAGTCCGGTTGTCGTCGGCATCCAACAGTGCATGATACGTAGCCAGTTCCCAGCTAAAGTTCCTACACTTGACCTATGGACGATCAGAACAGCACACCGACCAATGCTGCACTCATTGCAGGACCGCCGAGTTCTCTTCCCACCGACTATGGAACGTTTACCTTACGTTCCTATACTTTTGATGGCATCACGCATGTGGCCATGACACTCGGTGATCTCGCCGAGGCAGAAGCGCCATTAGTGCGCATGCACAGTGAATGTCTCACGGGAGATGTATTGGGCTCGCACCGTTGTGACTGCGGGGATCAACTGACCGCCTCACTTGAGGCCATCTCCACTGCAGGAACCGGGATCTTATTGTACTTACGCGGCCAGGAAGGTCGCGGTATCGGGCTGGAAAATAAACTGCGGGCATACGCGCTCCAGGACACCCAAGGACTGGATACCGTCGAAGCGAATCTCGCACTGGGTTTGCCAGACGATGCCCGGGATTATCAGGCGGCCGCGCAGATGCTCATGGACTTGGGCTGCCATAAGATTCAGTTGTTGTCGTCGAATCCGGCAAAATCTGATGCACTCACGGCCTTGGGCATCACGGTGATTGGACGTCGCAACCTTCAGTTGCCGGACCGCCCTGAAAATAGTGCCTATTTACAAAGTAAGCGACAGCGCATGAACCACGACGTTCCTGCGGGGCACCCCGATCTGGAACATTCACTGGACCTCGATGTATATCGCACCATCGCAACCCACGATGAAGTCCTGGCGCAGTTGGCGCAAAGTGAGGACGGGTTCATTGCCACCAGTAGTGGGGATGCGATGTTTGTTTCCGGGGCCCTGGATCGCCGACACTTGCATTGCATCCGTGCCGCAGTCGGTGCCGTGGTCGTTGGGGCGGGCACGGTCGTGGCCGATAACCCGCAACTGACCGTGCGCGCCGTCGAGGGGAAGAATCCGGTACGAGTGCTGTTGGATCCTCGAGCACGGATTCCGCGAGATGCCAAAGTATTGCAGTCCTCTGATGCTCCTACACTCTGGCTGGTCGGTGCAGATGCCACAATTGAGGGCGCCTTGGCGCCTCATGTGCAGGTGGTGCGGTTGCCCCAGACCGCTTCTCAGCGTCTCGACCCGCATGCGGTGATTGCATTAATTCGTGAACACGTCACCGGTTCGATCCTAATTGAAGGCGGCGGGCAGACGGTCTCGGAATTTCTGGCTGCTGGCGCCCTCGACCGGCTATTTCTGACCAGAGCGCCCGTCTTTATTGGGGACGGCGTTCCCGGGATCCGGTTTGAGGGATCCGAGGAAATGTCCAAGGCGCTACGCTACCCCTTCCGCCGATATATGTTTGGCCAGGACGTGTGCACCGAGTACGTGTTGACCGAGGCGGCTCGGAAACATTCGGCGCAGACGCCCGCACAAACGCGCGAAGTCCAAGAACAAGAACCCTCAATGGGTTGATACAGAACGCAGCACCTGCAAAATCGTGTGCGCCGCGGCGCGCCAGCCATAGGTCATTTCGTCACGGGCTGTGCGCGCTGCGGCCTGTAAGCGGCTGCGATATTGGTTGTCGGTGAGCCACGACTGCAATGCCTCAGCCCACGCTTGCTCATCTAAGGGCAGGGCTTGCCCACCGCCGAGTGCTTCTTGCGCGCCGGTTGCTTCCGTGACGAATGCCGGCAGGCCCGCCGCCGTAGCTTCGCGAACGACGAGCCCAAAAGTCTCGGCACGCGATGGGAACACTAACAGGTCTGCTTGATCATAGAGTGCTGCCAGTTCGGGTGGGGGCAGTTCACCGGTGATCGTGGTGCTGCCCTGGGGTAAATTCGCGCAAGCGGCCCGTAACTGTTGGGCATAGGCATCATCGACCAAGGGCCCCGCAAAGGTCACGTGCCACCCGGTGTGGTGTTGTTCCGCGAGTCGTTGAAGGACTCGGGTGACGAACACCTGATTCTTATTGGGTTCCACCGCTCCCACACTGATGAAGTGGCCACCGTTGCTACTACCGGTTGCCAGGGGACGTCGTGCCACGCCCGGCTGTGCCACCACCACGTCCACGCCGTAGCGTGTGCCCAAGGCGTCGGCGGCGAAGTGACTCGTAGCAATGATCGCATCTGCTGCCTGCAGGCAGCGCTGTTCGCGGTGCTGGGCTGAAGGGTCTTCAGCAAGCGCATGGATCAACAACACCACCGGCACCTGGGCGGTCAACGGTTCCGGCAGCGAACACCCAATGAGGCCATCGAGCAGGATCGGCCCGTTCAGAGAAACGACCAGGTCCTGCAGGGCCGCAATATCGTGCACACTCGGCTCGGGCCACTCGCCAGGGATGGCATGGCGTAGGAGCTGTCCGTTGGCCACGTCGATGACGGCCCAGTTATAGCGCAATCCGCCGCTAATGCGCCCCAGATCGGGTTCGATCAGGTGAAACATTAGCCCCGGTTTGGCACCGTGTAGCTCACCCGGGCCCGCGGATTTTCATGCAGGGTCACGCTGATACCGATATAGGGCTGTTCGGCCAGGCTCGCGGCTAAGGCATCTCCAATGTATTGGGCGATGACTTCGGTCGTGGAGAGCCGACCTGCAAAATCCGGGTGGGAGTCCAGATCAGCGTAGCGTAAGGGTGCTAGCGCATCGTCGACTAATTGGGTGGCGTGACCAATGTCGAGTACCACAGAGTGCTCATCAAGTTCCGCCCGAGTGAACGTCGCCTCAACAGCCAGCGTCGCGCCGTGGAGCTGTTGGGCGGGCCCAAAGAATTCATTGGGCAAACTGTGGGCAATCATCACATAGTCGTCAACGGTCAAACTAAACATACGGCTCCTTGGAGTCGGGGTAATCGAATACGTGGCACAGGGTGGCGTCAGCGAATGCTCCGGCGGTCGTGACCTGGTCCATGACCTCGGGCAAGTCGCGCCAAGATGAGACTCCGGTGATCAGATCATCGAAGCGGTCGTCTCGGAGTGCGGCCAGGCCAGCGGCTTTCCGTTGGGTTGTGGTGCGGCGGTGCCGGTGTCCCGGTGGCACCTGTCCCACCTGGCTGGCGATGATACTGAGTCGCCGGGCGTGAAAGTCGGCCCCGAGGGGAACTGCCGGCGCGTTTTCGCCATACCAGGAAGCTTCGATGACCACACCGTCGTCGCCGGTCAATTCCAAGGCCCTTGCAAGGCCCGCTTGGCTGCCGGACAAATGGATAGTGATGTCACTATTTGGGCTCGCGTCATCCGGGGTCACTGCCGTGATACCCCATTGTTCCAACAGGTGACGGCGGTCGGGGTTGACGTCGACGACTTCGAGTCGTTCCAGGGGCATGCGGGAAGCCAGCAGAGCGGTCGCGGCGCCGATCATGCCCGCCCCGATGATGGTGACTCGGTCGCCAAAGCGCGGCGGGTGCTGCCATAAGATATTGATCCCGGTTTCCGCAGCGCCGGTCAGCAGGGCCCTGTGGTCGGAGATGTCATCTGGTATGGGCAGGACGTCGTCGGGAGTTACCAGGTGATGGGTGTGGTGTGGCAGTAAACCGAACACGCGTTGGCCCAGCCATTCTGGTGGGCCCTGGTCGATGACCCCGACGGCGAGATAACCATAAGACACCGGATACGAGAAGTCCCCCAGTTGAGCGGGGGCGCGCATTTGGTCGGCGATACTCTCCGGCACGTGGCCGTGGTGCACTAGAGTCTCGGTACCTTTGGAGATTGCGGTTGCTGTGGTACGGATCCTCAGTGGGTGCGAGGCATCCACGTTCGGGGTGGGGACTTCGCGCCAGCTACTGTGGCGCGGCGCGGTGGTCCAATACTGCCAAGCCATGTGTGCAGCCTATCGGTTGACCAGCGGTGACGCTATGGTTGCTCTCCGGTGGAGGTGAATGCCGCGATGGTACCGGAGCGCTCCGAGCACGGCACCGCGGATTGTCCCAAACTGCCGAATTTCGCGGAGACATCTTGGGTTCCCACGGGTGCGTGGGCGACGACGCCGAAATGACCATCCGGACCGTCCAGAATGAGGACCGAGGTTCGACCTTGATCCGGGCGATAGCGGATCATGTGGGCCCAGCTAGCCACGGTCCAGTGGGTGAGGGTGTGTGGCCCGTAACCTGGGAGTGCACACGCCAAACCGCCCGGTTCGAAGACTTTGGCCATCCACGACTTGACGAGACCATCCTCGTCGATGATCTGGCGTAACACGATCAACAGGTCAGCGGCCGTGGTCGTACCGACCAGTCCTTCACCCCCGGAACGACCGTGTTCCAGTTCCGTAATGGTAGTGTTTTCCAAGTGCTCAAAGCAGGCTTGCGCCCGAGCCAGGATATCGATCTCCAGGCCATGGAAATACTCCAAGAGCGCCAAGGTTGCCGCGCCGTCGCCACTGCCGATCATCAGTTGCATCGCATCGGCCACACTAAGCGTCAACGGGCCGGTCAGATGCTGCAGCGTGCCGGTGTCTGCGCATGCCCGGTGATGCGCAGTGATTTCTAGGGTTCCGTCGAGCAACTCGGGTTGGTGTTGTGCGAGTTCAGCGACGGTGACGGCAAAGAACACTTTCCCAACCCCTGAAAAGGTAAAGGGCATATCGGCGTTGACGGAGCGGGTATTTTCAGCCGTGTAGAGCAGTTCACCGAATTCTTGTTCCCAGAAGTCCGGTTCGATGATGTGGCGTTCGGCCATTGGGGCAAGCTCGCCATCGAGGTAGTGTTCTTCGAGCAGTTGGCCAAGATTGACGAAGAGCTCGATCGCACGGGCCCGGCCCGGTACGTTATCAAATAATGCCACCGGTATCGATTCGGCAAAAACGGCCACTGAGGCGATTGATTGCTCATCGTCGTCGAGTAAGAGCCCAACTTGAGACAGCCCACGAATCCCGCGGCCATTCTTTTCAATAAACCGGCCGTGATCAACACGAGCCCCAAGCAGTGGGGTGTAGATATGGCTCATCAGCTCAACAGCTAGCTGGCAGAGTTGCGGAGTCAGGCCCAGAGTCGCGGCAACTTTGTCGTCGGAGAGCCCTTGGCCAAGACGGGCGAGTAACAGTGCCTGGTCGTGGGCGGAGGTAACCGTCATCGACTCGATGGAATGGTGCCACGTCATGTCACCGGAGCGAGGGAAGACCTCGCGATGGATCGTGTCGAACATGCCGGTCTGAGCGCAGTAGTCATTCATCCACTGCAGTGCATCGCCAGTGGCTTGTTCAATAGCTTCAAAGACGAGTTGGGTGCAGATGTTATCCGAGGTGATCATCATCTGCGCCAGGTGATCGCGCAGACTCAATGTCAGCCCGGACGACAGGTTGCGCATGATGCCCGCTTGGACGCCGTCTTTGAGTTCCTCGGTGATAACAAACGGGTCATCCAGGGATAGGTGTTGGGTGCGTACCAGCGCGAGACAGGCCAACAGGACGCTGACTTTTCGGGTACTAAAGGATCCCAACACTTGGCGTTCCGCGTGCCCGATGTGCTCGCCGGTGGCAAGATCGCATACTTGCCAATGGACGGCAAACGGGTAGCGGTCGGTGAGCTGTTGGATACGCTGACGTAATGCAGTGAGGTTCTGTGTCATGATCTCCACTCAGGTTGCTGCTGAGGGTTTCGATGATGCATTCTTTTTACCACTTTTGAAAAGACTACTGGTTTAATCTTTGAGTTCGGTGTATGTCGCGTCATGTTTCATGACATACGGGGTCGTCTGACGTGAAACGCTGTGCATTGGCTTGAACCTGCTGCAGCATTGAGCGAAACGTCGCTTCCTCTTGACTCGTCATACCGTGAGTCAGCGCAGCATCAAATGTGGCGATCTTTGGTTCAAGCTCGCGCATCAGTTCGACGCCAGCATCGGTAATGGAGATAACGCGCTCTCGACGGTCCGCGCTCGTTTGATATCGCTGAATATAGCCCTTTGCTTCGAGCGCGCGGATCGTATCTTGCATGGATTGCGGGCGCACAAAAGTTCGCCTCGCAAGAGCGGCTCCAGATAATGCTTCGTGCTCGAGCAACACCCCGAGCGTCAGGTACTGCATCGTCGTGATATTAGTGCCTCGCAAGAGAACATCCATTTGGGCACGGCTTGCCGCCTCGGCTGATTTCACCATGTAGATCAATGAGGGAATCTGCCGAAAATGCGCTTGATATGGCACTTTTTCTGCTGCGGTCATATAGGCACTCTAACCGATTGCGCATCGAAGTGAGCCATGACATACTTATCATCAGGAAACCTGATGATAAGTTTTTCAAGGATTACGGAGAGGTTCGTAATGTCAGGACAAAATATTGGCCTCGGGTCGTGGCCGGCTCGTCGTGCACGGCTCACCCCGAGGCCGTGGCGCTGCGCTACGGCGAGCGCGAAGTCACGTACCGCTAACTGGCCTATCGGGTCGAAGCTCTGGCTGCCGGGTTGCTTGGTCAAGGAATTGGACGCGGCGATCGGGTCGCGTATTTCGGAGCGAATCACCCTGATTTACTCACAACATTATTCGCGGCCTCACGCATCGGTGCCATCACGGTGTTACTCAACGCTCGTTTGAGTCCTGCAGAAATCTCCTTCTTGCTCGAAGATTCTGGTGCCAGCCTGCTGATTCACGGCTCTGACACCGCCGACGTCGTTGCACGTGTGAACCCGCAGCTCCACGAAAACGTCACCACCGTTGAGGTTTCCTCACAAGCATTCGACCAGCTGTTCTCCAATGAACCGGTTCCCCACATTGCCGTGGGACTCGAGGATCCGTGTCTGTTAATGTATACCTCCGGCACTACCGGCCAACCCAAGGGGGCAGTCCTCACCCACGGCAATATCCTGTTCAATGACATCAACGTTCTCATTGAAACCGATCTCACCAGCCACGAAGTCTGCCTGGCGGTGGCACCGCTGTTTCATATCGCTGGGCTCAACGGCCTGGTGTTGCCGGTTATCCTGAAAGGCGGGACGGTGGAAATTCTGTCATCCTTCATGCCCCGCGTCGTGCTGGACGTCATCCGTGAGCGCAAGGTGACATGCATGTTTGGTGTCCCGGCTATGCTCGATGCGCTCAGTACCGAAGAGACTTTTAATGCCACCACACTTGCCTCACTCAAGACCGTGATCGTTGGAGGCGCACCGGTTCCGCAGCGTATTCTGCGCCGCTGGGCCGAACACCACGTCGATGTCCAGCAGGGCTACGGACTCACCGAAACCTCCCCGGCCGTGCTCAAATTATCAGCCGACGACGCCGGGCAGCACATTGGGTCGGCCGGCAAGCCACAATTCTTTGTCGATGTCCGCTTAGCCGACCCATCGGGTAGTGACAGTGATGACGTCGAAGTGGGCGAAATCCTCACGCGCGGTCCCAACGTCTTCTCAGAATACTGGAATCGGCCCGAAGCCACGACCGGCGCATTTCGTGACGGCTGGTTCCGCACCGGAGACATCGCCTCGGTGAACGACCAAGGCTTCTACACGCTCAAAGACCGCTCCAAGGACATGTATATTTCCGGCGGAGAGAATATTTATCCCGCCGAAATCGAATCCGTACTGCTCGATCTTCCCGGCATCACCGAGGCCGCAGTCGTCGGCATTGCAGACGACAAGTGGGGCGAGGTCGGTCGCGCATTTCTGGTGACGGAACCCGAGACCGCCTGGACCGAAGACAGTGTACTGGAGGCCCTGCAGGGACGCCTCGCGCGGTATAAACAACCCAAGTCAGTCATCTTCGTCGATGAGCTGCCCCGAACTTCCACCGGAAAACTGCGCAAGAACGTACTGCGCGAATACGCCTAGGAATTCCCTATGACTACCACCTATCAACCGCTCAGCGCGGACTTTCTGTCCACCCACACCTATCTGTCAGACCAAGAGAAGGCCACATTGGCCCAACTGCGCGCGCTGCTACACGAGCATGCAGCACCGCATGTGAACACTTGGTGGCAGGACAGCTCGTTCCCATTCGAATTACTGACCACATTCGCCGAGGGCGGCTGGTTCCAGCACCCTTATGAGCAGACTCGTCCTTTTAAAAACTCAGCGCTCTTCCGTGGGATGATTGCCCTGGAATTGGCTCGGGTGGATGCTTCGCTGGCCACGTTCTTTGGGGTGCACACCGGTTTGGCCATGGGGTCGGTTGTGTTGTGTGGGTCTGAAGAACAACGCTGCCAGTTGCTGCCGAAAATGGCCCGCGGAGAGTTGATTGGTTGCTTCGCCCTCACAGAGCCTGATCATGGGTCGGATGTGGCCCGTGGCTTGGAAACCACCGCGCGTCGGTACCGCGACGGCTGGGTGCTCAACGGGGCGAAACGGTGGATCGGCAACGCCACGTTTGCCGATCTGGCTGTGGTCTGGGCCAAGGATGAAGCCGATGGGCAGGTCAAGGGTTTCCTGGTGGATACCGCCACACCGGGGTTTCGTGCAACCAAGATCGAAAATAAATACGCCCTGCGGATTGTCCAAAACGCCGATATCACGCTCGACGACGTCGTCGTTCCCGAAGCCATGCGCCTCCAGCACGCCAACAGTTTCCAAGACACCGCCAAAGTCCTGAAACTCACCCGCCTCGAGGTCGCATTCGCCGCTTTGGGTAATGCGATTGGCGCCTATGAAAAAACTGTGGCCTACACCCAGGCCCGGGAGCAGTTTGGGCAAAGCCTGCACAATTTCCAACTCGTGCAGGATTTGCTGGCCAAATGTTTGGCGAATATCACCTCCTCGTGGGCGCTGGCCATGGAGGTGGCTCGTATGACCGATCAGGAGCGACAGGAGGATCAGCATTCCTCGATGACCAAGCTCGTGGTAGCCAACCAAACTCGTCAGGTGGTGGCCTGGTGCCGGGAGTTATTGGGTGGTAATGGCATCGTGTTGGATGAGGGCGTGATGCGACATTTTGTCGACGCTGAGGCCCTGTACTCATTTGAAGGCACCCGTGAAATGAATTCGCT
>DATBUL010000026.1:0-7916 GCA_036516115.1 Enteractinococcus sp.
CCCGGTAAGAAACTTGGTTTCGACCGGGGCGTTCATTATTCACTCACACCTTGAGGTAGTTAAAGATAAACATATAGGTCTTGAGAACGTGTGAGAATTCCCTGCTGAAACCCTGAGAATCAGACCCTATACGTGATGCAATGCGATGTATTCGCGCAATGCTTGGGCATCAACACCCATTTCCACGGTGTGTTGTTCTAATTCCAGCAGCTTGGCGTATTCGGGCAGCAGCTCTGGTTCAAATCCGAGGGCCTCGTTGACGATATCGGTGAATTTTTCCGGTTTCGCGGTTTCTAACACGAGCATCGGTTGGTTGGGTTTCTGATAACCGCGAGCCACCGTGACGCCGTCTGCAGTGTGTGGGTCGATCACAACCTTGGATTTCGCGTAGGTTGCACGAATCGTGGCCACGCGATCCTCGTGGGTCGAGGTGCCCGAGACCATGCCGAATTCCTGGTGGAACCGTGGCTGGTGTTCGGACAGATCCAACGTTCCGGATGCATCGAGCTGTTTCCAGGCTTGTGCCAACGCCTCAGCGTCTTGGCCCAGGACCAAGTAGATGAAGCGCTCTAGGTTCGAGGCCTTGGAGATATCCATCGACGGCGAAGAGGTCGCCAAGGTATTGGCGGCCGAGCGAGGCTCATATTTACCGGAGCGGAAGAACTCATCCAGCACATTATTCTCGTTGGTGGCCAGCACCAGCGTGTCAATGGGTAGACCCATCTGACGCGCGAGCTGACCGGAGAAAATATTGCCGAAGTTCCCAGATGGCACGGCGAACGACACCCCGAAGTTTGCGCGCTGGTCCGCTGGGATGCCGGTGGTCACGCGCAACCAGGCCCAGAAGTAATAGACCGATTGCGCGATGAGTCGTCCCAGGTTGATCGAGTTGACAGTGCCCAGGGAGTGCTTGGCTTTGAAGTCCAGGTCGCCGTTGAGCTCTTTGACCAGATTCTGCGCGTCATCAAAGACTCCGTCGATGACGATGTTATGAATATTCTCATCGGTCAGCGTGTACATTTGCGCGCGCTGGAATTGGGACATGCGACCCTTCGGGGAGAGCATGAAGACCCCGATATTTGGTTTGGACCGGAACGCATATTCGGCGGCCGAGCCGGTATCACCAGAGGTAGCTCCCAGAATATTCAACGTCTGTCCACGCTGCTTGAGCACGTAGGGCAGCGCTTCGCCTAAGAATTGCATGGCCATGTCTTTGAAGGCCAGGGTCGGCCCCTGAGACAAGTCCACGAGGGCAGCCATCTGATCGATCGGCGTCAACGGCACAATGTCTTCGGCGTTGAATTGGTCCCCGTAGGCTGCTTGGCACAGTTCGGCTAAGTCTTCGCGCGGGATATCGGTCCAGTACAGGCCAATGACCTCGGTGGCCAATTCGGGATAAGACAGCTCACGCCAGGACTCCAGGATCGTTGCGTCGACGGTGGGGATTTCTACCGGGACGACCAGACCGCCGTCGGGGGCGAGCCCTTCGAGTAAGACATCAGAAAAATTCGACGGGGCCATGCCGCCGCGAGTGGATACATATTGCATAGCGTTAGTCTTCGTTGATGAGATCGCGGACTTGGATGACTTCATCGCGGCCCGGGCCGACGCCCACACCGGAGATGCGTACACCGGCCAGCTCTTCGAGCTTCTTGATGTAGTTATACGCATTTTCTGGCAGGTCTTCGAGGCTACGGGCGCCAGAGATGTCTTCTTCCCAGCCGGGGAAGTATTCATAAATCGGCTTGGCGTGGTGGAATTCGGTTTGGGTCATCGGCATCTTATCGTGGCGAACACCGTCGACGTCGTAGGCAACGCAGACCGGGATTTCTTTGATGCCGGTGAGCACGTCGAGTTTGGTGACGAAGTAGTCGGTGAACCCGTTAATCATCGCCGCATGGCGGGCCATGACGGCGTCGTACCAACCGGTACGACGCGGACGGCCGGTGTTGACGCCGAATTCGCCACCGGTTTTGCGCAGTTGCTCGCCCATTTCATCGAAGAGTTCGGTTGGGAATGGTCCGGCTCCGACGCGGGTGGTGTAGGCCTTGATCACACCGATCGTGCGAGTAAAGCGGGTTGGGCCAATGCCGGCGCCCACGGAGGCGCCACCTGCGGTGGGGTTCGATGAGGTCACAAAAGGGTAGGTGCCGTGGTCAACGTCGAGGAACGTGGCCTGGCCGCCTTCCATGAGCACGACTTTGCCTTCATCAAGGGCTTCGTTGAGCATCTGCACGGAGTCGACCACCATGGGGCGCAGCCGGTCGGCATACACCATGAAGTAGTCAACGATCTCATCGACGGTAAAAGCGCGACGGTTGTAGAGCTTAACGAGCAGCTCGTTCTTTTGACGTAAGGCGCCTTCGATTTTCTGGCGCAGAATCGACTCGTCGTAGAGGTCCTGGACGCGAATGCCTAGGCGGGCGACCTTATCCTGGTAGGTCGGGCCAATGCCGCGACCGGTGGTACCGATGGCGCGTTTGCCTAGGAAACGTTCGGTGACCTTATCCAGCGTCTGGTGATAGGGCGCAACCAAGTGAGCATTTGCCGAGATGCGAAGGTGCGAGGTGTCGTGACCACGAGCCTCGAGGCCGTCAATTTCTTCGAAGAGGGCTTCGAGGTTAATGACCACACCGTTGCCAATCACAGAGGTGGCTTGTGGCGACAAAATGCCGGCGGGTAACAGTTTGAGTTCAAACTTTTCACCATTGACGACCACGGTATGCCCAGCGTTATTTCCACCGTTGGGTTTGACCACATAATCAACCCGGCCACCAAGTAGGTCCGTTGCTTTGCCTTTGCCCTCGTCGCCCCATTGGGCTCCCACGATTGCGATAGCTGGCATAAAATTCATCTCTCCCAAGGAGCAGGTGTGTAACCGGCCCACAACATAGAAAGGTTCTCGCACCCGAAAGCACGGAAGTTTGGGCCGAGAACAATTACAACCAGAGTTTACCAAATCACCAAGCATCTCGGCGCTTTACGAATAGCCTCTGTCGCGCACGCCACACGGACGTCGCAGCACACTTGTGGCGTCATATGAAAATCTGAGAAACACCGCCGAGGCACCGAGCTTTTCGTGCGTCACATTCGATACTTACGCTCACAGGAAACATGCCGGAATAAATAATTGAATTCTTCAACAAGAATGGCTTGAGGTGATGCACGCTAAGCGTCAGGGTGGCGCATATCGAGGGCACTGGAGGGTCCCGTCACGTCTAAGTGAAGTACGTCACCGCTTGCAAACTCCCGCGACTTTCCCACGATATTGACGGAATTATGCGCCCCGACCTGGAGTAGCGAAGCTGCATGACCGTTCGGTTTCGTATATGATCTCTCAAGTCTCAGGTTTGTTGTGAAATATCTCACCGCACACCGTGCGTCAAGATACGATCGCCTGCAGATGCGTCTTTTGGGCACGAAGGACTCGACACGAAGGAAACTCATCATGGAAAAACTGATTCGCGGTATAGCCCGAACGCTTGCCGTGCTGTCAGCAGTTGCCATCGTGGTGATGGTGATAGCGATCGCGGTTGACGTGTTCGTACGCAACACCACGGGGGCATCGCTGGGCGGCATGATCGAAATCGCAGAAACTGCGATGGTCACTGCCGTTGCCTTTGGACTGGCCTGGGCCGGGGTCAATGGCGAGCACGTAGCAGTCACGTTGGTCACCGACCGCTTTGGACCGGGGCTGGCAAAAGCCACCAATATTTTTGTCTGGATTGTGGTCGCCGCGTATACCGCGTGGCTGAGCTACGCCAACGTTTTACGTTCAATCGACTCCTGGGAGTCCAAAGAAACCCGCTTCGGGTTGGTGCAGTGGCCTATGTATCCGATGCGTTGGGTGCTGACCATTGGCCTGATCTCATTATTCATCGTGGCCATCGTCAACCTGGTCCGCACGCTCAAAGGCCAACAGCCCATGGGCTTTGCCGATGAGGTTGAAGCGGCCCTGGCCGATGATGCTTTTGTCCCCGAGGCGGTGGATGCTGCATCTGACCAGACTGATGGTCCGGCAACCGACCGTCCCACGAACCAAGGAGAGCACAAGTCATGACCGTCGGTGCAGTCATTGCGATCGTTTTAATCTTGATGCTGGCCCTGCTGTTATTGCGGGTGCCAGTGGCCGTTTCCCTTGGTGCTGCCGGTGCCATCGGGTTGTTGCTCTTACGCGGTTTCAATCACACCAGCCTTGAGCTAGGTGCCATCCCGTTTTCCCAGACCGCTACGTTCTCGCTGACCATTATCCCCATGTTCATTCTGATGGGCATGTTTGCGGTTCGAGCCCACGTCGCCGAGTACGTATTCAAAATCGCCGACCGCGTGCTGGGGCGTTTCCCTGGTGGGTTGGGTATCGCCACCGTTGCCGCATCCGCTGGTTTTTCGGCCGTGTCGGGTTCTTCCATCGGGACGGCTGCGACCATGGCTCGCCTGTCGGTCGGTGAAATGCGTGCAGCCGGTTATCCTGCTTCCATGGCCACCGCCCTGGTCGCGGTAGCCGGCACTCTGGGATCGATGATCCCACCTTCAACCTTCCTCGTGCTCTATGCCATCCTGGCGCAGGTCTCGGTCGCAGAAATGCTGGCCGCCGGTATCGTTCCGGGTGTCGTTTCAGCCATTGCCTACGCCCTGTGGATCATGTTCGCCGGTTGGCGCATGCAGAAACAGGGCAAGGTGGTCACCGAGGCTGACAGCGTCAAAGATGCCCTGGGGCAGGCCACCGAGATCGTCGCCGAACAAAAACAACACACCCCGTTGGGCAAACTGCCCTGGCGCGGTCTGGTCTACATCGTCATCCTGTTCGCTATCGTGTTGGGTGGTATGTATTCCGGGATCTTCACGGCCACCGAGTCGGCCGCTTTCGGTGCGATTGCCGCCGTCCTCATCCTGCTATTTGAGCTGCGCAAAGAAGGTGCCAAGGGCATCTGGGATGGCATTAAAGGTGCCCTAGAATCCACGGCTTCCACAACGGCCATGGTGTTCTTCATCGTGATCGGCTCCGGTATTTTGACGGCGTTCTTCATCGCGGCCCGCGTGCCAAATATGATCACCGAAGCCGTCTTGTCCTGGAACATGTCCCCGACCCTGGTCATGCTCATCCTGCTGCTGAGCCTGGTACCCCTGGGTATGGTTCTGGAATCGCTGTCGCTGCTGATGATCTCGGTGCCACTGCTGCTGCCGGTCGCACTGGAATTCGGCTTTGATCCGATCTGGTTGGGCATCCTGATTGTGAAATTCATCGAGATCGGCATGGTTACCCCGCCGGTAGGTATTAACGCCTTCGTGGTCGCTGGTACCACCGGCATCCGGTCAGAAACTGTGTTCCGTGGCATCATGCCGTTCTTCCTGATCGACCTGGTACTGATCGCGATCTTCTTCTTCGTCCCAGACATCATCTTGTTCCTGCCAAGTTTGGTTCAACACTAGAAAGGGTTAGTAACCAATGAAAACATCACTCACATCGCGCCTCGGCAAGGTCGCAGCCCTGGCTGCTGTCGGCGCCCTGACGCTGAGCGCCTGTGGCGACGGCGTCGTTGAAGGCGGTGGCTCCGATGAGACCTTCGAATTTACCCTGGCAAACGGTGCCCTGGACGGCACCCAGCACCACGTGGTCGCCGAAGAATACATGGATGCCGTTGAAGAGGCCTCCGAGGGTGCCATCACATTTGAGCGCACCAGCTTCGAAGCCCTGTGCGCCATGAACGAAGTAGCCGACTGTGTCCGTGACGGTCGCGCCGACATCGGTATCACCGTGACCGACTACACCCCGCACCTGCTGCCGACCCTGTCGGTCATGTCGATCACCTTCTTGAATAACGACATTCAGGCCGCCGTGCAGTCGTTATACGAAGTACACGAAAATTACGAACCAGCTCAGGCCCAGCTGGAATCCGCCAACCTGGAATACATTTCCACCTGGCCCGTTGGCGCCCTGCTGATTGGTTCCAAAGAACCAATTGAATCCGTCGACGACGTCAAAGGCCTCTCCGCCCGTGCGGCAGGTCCGGTGACCCAGAAGTCACTGGAAGCCGCCGGTGTGAACGTCAACGCGATTACCGCTGCCGAAACCTACGAATCTCTACAGCGCGGTGTCATTGACTCCGTTGCTTCGTCCCTGGACTTCGCCGTGAACTATAAAGTCACTGAGCAGCTGCCCTACTGGGCCGATCCAGGTCTGGGCCAGTACACCGCCTATGGCATGTGGTGGAATAAGGACGCTTATGAATCCTTGACCCCAGAACTGCAAGAAGTCGTGGACGAAGTGACCCGCGAATTCAACGAGGGTCGCACCATTGAGATCGCCAACCGCGAGCTCGAAGGCATCTGCCAGGGCATGCTCGACTCCCCTGATGTCGAAAGCTTCCACAGCTGGGAAGACGCCGAAACTGAAGAATGGCGCGAACTGGCTGCCGAAGGTGCACAGGACGCCTGGTTGGACATCATGGCCGACTACAACTTCGACGACGCCGAAGCCTACCTGGACGAATACGTCTCGACGTATGAGAGCCTCGAATCACCAGACAACCCCGTTGATGCTGGTATCGACTGCGCCAATAAGTGGCAGGAACAAAACAACTAATCAGTTCCTGAACTGACACACCAAAGGGTGGTTGCGAACCAATGACGGTTCGCAACCACCCTTTTTGGCTTTAACAGGTGCTATCGAGGCGAGTAGTCTTCGTTCTACATCGCATCATGAGTTCTGCATCGCTTTGACTTCGGCATCATACTTCGCCAGCCACGCGACGACGGTCTCCAGATAGGTTGTCAGGCCCTTATATTCGGCAAGTTCGGGTGGTAGATCCCGCAAGACGCGATGCAGACGTTGTGCCCAGTCGGGGTTGGTCACCAGGTCATTGAGACTGATGAGATAGGTCCGAATCGGAAATAACAGCGCGTTGGACCGCGGCAGACGGAAAAACGTTTGTAATTCAACCCGCAGGTGCACTTTTTCGCCAACGTTGTCCGGTGTCACTGCCGTCCGATCGACTCCCCACGTATTGTAGTTTTCGGGACTGGTGTCCAGCCGCGGATTGATCGTCATCGTCCAGTTCAATCGCCGACCCGGGTTGTGCTGTTCGATGCTCAGGAGGTACTTCAGCGCTCTTTCGAAGATGCCCAACTCGTGTGCCAGCGGGACGGGACCGTGCCATTCAAAGAAGTCCATGCCGATATCAAAGTCTAAAGACCAGTCGGCTTGGCTCGTGACGGTTCCGGCGTCCATCCACAAGTTGTCATCCCGTTGGTCTAACACGGCGAAGTCGCCCTGGACTTGTCGGGTGACATACTCCAGCGGGGGCATGGACTCATCACCTCGGCTTCCGGGCCGTGACGGTAATGTAGCGGCATCCCCGAAGGTAAACGTGTGATCGAGTCCGAGTGGCCGGTTGATCCAACGCCACATGTCGCCGTCACGATCCAGGGTGAAGAGCTCGGGATAGTCGCGGGCCATGACACTAAATAATAATTCTAGGGTGTCCCAGGCTGCTGTTTCCATGTGCGGTAAGGTCTGAGACCGGTTCGGATCGGCAGCGAGGACTTGTGCCCGATCCTGCATCTCGGCCACGTAGTGTTCATCAACGTCGATGACGTTTTCTAACACGGTGCCGTGCTCTCCCGGCGTGTGTTGTTCCATGTTGACCTTATACATGTACTGGTCTTCATCAAATGGAAACGGGAAGCGTCGAATCGCTTCGGGGCTGTTGTAGTAGGTGAAATCATCTCGGAACGTCTCCGAGTTAAAAGTGATCGCCATCTGTGACTCCTTGCCAGGGTCGTGTCGTTGCGGGGGTTATAGCTCTAAAACCAGGTCTTTGCCCTTGAACCGCGACATGCAGATCATGATGTGCTGATCAGCTTGGCGTTGCTGGTCCGAAAGGAATTCATCGTGGTGCAGGATCTGCCCAGATCGC
>DATBUL010000027.1:0-1605 GCA_036516115.1 Enteractinococcus sp.
GCTGTGCCTGATCAGATTCGAGTCGCTGGTCCAAGAGTGGCGCGCCTGCTGCGAGCGCCACCGGAGCTACGGACAACACGATCTCCTCCAAGGCTTGGGCGGCGATGAACTGCGATGCAAGGCCGCCACCTCCGACGACCCAGCTGGCTCCATCATTGGCGAGGTCGCGGAGCATGGGCAGGTGCGTGCTGACCTCACCAGAGACAAATCGAACGTCAGCACCATCGGGAGCACTCAACTGTCTGGAGGTGAAGACCACCACAGTGGGGGCCATCTCGTCGTGCCAAATGTTTATGTTCTCAAGGGCACCGAGCTCACGCAATACCCACTCGTATGTGGTGGACCCCAGGACCTGGACCGTCGCCTGTGGCGGTGCAAGCTGTGGGTCATCGCCACCTGGGACAGCAAATAACCAACCCAGCGAATGGTGCTCATCCGCCAAATACCCATCGAAGCTGGTGGCGATTTCGTAAACAATCCGCGTCATGCGCTGACGGTAGCCCAAGGTCAGAATAAACGCCAAGTATTCTGTAGAACTTGTCGTGAGCACCTAGTCAACAGGGAATCGATTGTTCACTCGGATCGATTCCGCCAGCGATACCTGCCCCAGACGCCGACGCGGAACGCTCGGGTGTGTTCTCAAATGTCTCCCGAATTTTTATGATGGAGCAACGGATAGCTTTCCGTGCCATATCCGGAAGGAGCATCCAGTGTTTCTCAGCGTCAATCTTTTTATGACCCTCGACGGCGTCAACCAAGGACCCGGCGGCCCCGAGGAAGATACTCGCGGCGGGTTCACTAACGGTGGCTGGCTTATGTCCGTATGGGATGAGGAATGCGGTCAGGCCGTATCCCGCTGGTTCGACAACTACGGTGCCCTCTTGCTGGGCCGCAACACCTACGATGAGTTTGCCTCGCACTGGTCCCAGGTCACAGACCCCGACGACCCGGTAGCCGGTCTGATCAATAACAACACAAAGTACGTAGTGACGTCGTCCCCGGTTGGTGACGTCTGGGCAGCTACCACCACGGTGCTCGGTGATGACTTTCTTGAGGAAATCGCACGGTTCAAAGGGGTCACCAGTACCAAAGAACTTCAAGTCCACGGCAGCATCCAGCTAGCGCGCACACTGCACCTGGCCGGGATGATCGACCTCTACCGGTTTCTGATCGCACCGGTCACGGTGGGCCCGGGCTTCGGGATCTTCAACGACGGTGGTCCGCCCTACCGTATGCATGTGGTGCACGGTCGGGTCACCACCAATGGGTTGTACGACGTCGAGATGACGCCTGCTGACTTTGAGAATCGCAAGACGGTGAGTCTGGAGGATGGCAAAGAAGTCCTGATCGATCTCGATAAGAAGGATCAGGAGGCATGATCATCCTGGCCGGGTATGTCTATGTGGCTTCAGCCGAACGGGACCGGTACATTGCGGCATTCGCGCATTACACCAACCGCACTCGACGGGCTGCTGGCTGTCTGGATGTCGCGATCAGTCCTGACCCGGTCGATGCGACGCGCGTCAATATTTTTGAGCTCTGGGATTCCAAACACCACATGGAACAGTACCGGGTCCAAACGGTCATCCCGGATTCCGGGGTGGC
>DATBUL010000028.1:0-81744 GCA_036516115.1 Enteractinococcus sp.
AAAATTGCTCGTGCTATCGCCACCTAGATGAAAATGTGGCGCAGATCATATTCTGAGCATAGTAAGCTGCAGCCGATTTCACAACGAATTTTTAATAACCAAGCGTCCTCTACTGAGTATCCGCTGGATGTGAGCTGAACGTGACTCTCAGCCAGTTTTGCTAATCTCGCCGAGATATGCCACAGAACCGACGGAAGGGGCAGTCAATGCCCAAGAAATTACTGCTAAGCATCGCAGCGGTATTCACCGCTTTTGGTCTGGCCGCGTGCGGCGCTGAGGGTGACGAGCAAGCCACCGAGGGCACTGAGCAGAGCCAGCAGGGTGAGCAATCTACACCAGAACCCGAATTGGAAAATATTCCCGATGTGGTCGCCGAGATTAATGATCGCGAGATCTCTGGTGAGGCGTTCTCAGAAAATTACGAGGCACAATTCCAGCAACTTGCCATGCAGGCTCAGATGTCAGGCCAAGAGCCCAATCAGGATGAACTGAAGTCTCAAGCTCTCGAGATGATGATCAATTCTGAATTATTAGTTATGGAAGCAGAAGAGCAAGGTTTTACTTCCTCTGAAGAAGATGTTGACAAGCTCTTATCCACTATGGCTGAAGACAATGGATTAGATTCCGGGGATGCACTCATGCAAGAGTTTGAAGCCCAAGGTCTCAGCAAGGATCGCGTTCGCGAAGATCTTCACAAAGAAGTTCTGATCGATCAAGTCGTGGAGACCGTAGATGTCAAGGAACCGAGCGATGAAGAGCTCCAAGAGATCTACGATCAGCAAGTGGCACAGCTCGAGGCTATGAATGAGCAGGTCGAAGAGGACCAGACCCAAGAGGTTCCCTCATTTGAGGACATGGAATCTCAGCTCAAAGAGCAAGCAACAATGCAGAAAGAAAACGAGGCAATTTCAAAACTCCTCGACGAGTTGCGTGAAGATGCCGAGATTAAAACACATATCTAATAACGCAACCACCTCGTAAAAATATTTGGGGCTGCAGATCATGCTTTGATCTGCAGCCCCAGTTTTGTAGAAAGTTTCAGCTGCGGACGCTTATGCATCACCGAGCTGAGAAACGATCTCTTCTCGAACAGCGGCGACCTGTTCTTTACCCAAACCGAACTGACGTGTCGTACCGAAATCAATCACGATTCCTGCATCCGTCACCGACTGGATGATTGCTGATCCAGGCACCACGCTGACGTGTGGCGCGGCCTCCGAGAAATCTTCAGGAATATCGCCTGGTGAGGTAAACAGTGGCATCACGGGGTTACCATCCGTGTCCTGCAGCATCAGGGGACTCACTGAGCCGTCATCGCCTGCTTTATCAACCGAGGGGAACACCACTTGAGAGTTGAGAAATGCGTTGATGACATCAACGACCTGGTCATTGGTCGTTTCTTCGCCATCGGTAGCGATGGCGAGCTTTTCGATTAAGTTGGTCTGTTCGGGGAATCCTGCATCCTGTGACATCTTCAAACCTCAATACTTTTACTAACGGACCTGCAGCTGCACAGGTATGACACCCTCCACGCTACGCGTTCACCAGTGCTGTGTGAAATCCCTGCTGTTCGGGAAGTGAGCCACCTTCCCATGACACGACACGATAGGCCTGGCATTATGAAACTCCCTCAGTCAACCGAATGTCCTGCAAGGAGTCGGATCGGCCAAGCAGAATCATCCCCAAGAAAGCTTTGTCGAACAACTGCCCAACGGTGCAAGCAGCCGATTAATGCTTCGATTGATAGTTGGCCAGCCCGGCCCCAGCAATGAGTGTCAGCAGAATTGCGCATGCGGCTCCAGCACCGAAGATCAAGGTCCACTGACCTGCTTCCGCCAGTGTGCCCGCGATACCAGAACTGACAGCACTTCCTGCAAAGAGCGCTCCGGCAAAGAACGCCACAGTCATCCCTCGAGCTTCGGGAAGGACTTGAGTAGCCCATGCTTGCAATCCGGTATGCATGAAAGCCCACGTACCGCCGAGCAGCAGCGCGGCGATAACAACCGTCACCACAGATAAATGCCAGGCTACGATCCCTAGCCCGACAATGAGACAACACCCACCAAGCACTAAGACTTGTGAACCGGTAAACCGAGAAATGAGGGGACGAACGAGACGCGAGAAGACCAGCGTTGCGATCCCATAGGCTGCGACCGACAGACCCGCCAGGCTCGTTGCCACCCCTTGGAATTCCAACGCGGGAGCGAGCAGCGTCAAAATCCCCAACACCAAGCCGCCTTCAATAAATGCAAGACTCACGACAAATAAGGCCCATTTTTCGGCAAAGAATAACTTCAGCGCGGCCCACACTCCGGTGCGCTCATGATGGGAATACCCTTGCAATTTCAACAGAGGGAGGAGACTGACCAATGCTAAACCGGCTGAGAGGCCGAAGACGATGCGCCAGTTGACAACTTCGCCCAGAATGCCAGCCATCGCAGTAGCCACTGCGGTTCCGAGGGCAATCGCTGCCATAAGGTCGGACAATGCGGACTGACGGTGTGCAAGCTGCGTTGTGTCTCCTACATATGTAATAGCGGCCGGCACGATTGCACCAAAGAAGGCACCGGTCAGCGCTCTGGCAATCGTCAAGAAAACGAGATTCGGTGCAAAAGCCGAAATCAATCCGCAGGTGAGCGCCCCGGCGAGCGCAATACGCATGATGGTGAGTCGCCCAAATCTATCGGATAATAGGCCCCACACTGGTTGGCTGAGGCCATACGTGAAGTAATACACTGAGGCGACGGTCACGGCAATACTGATGGACACATCAAAGTCCAAAGCCAACAAGACCAAGAGCGGGGAAACCCCAAGACGATCGACACTTGAGCTAAAGGCCGCTAATGAAACGGCCACCGGTGGTCGAGCACTGGAACTTCTACGGTTCGATGTTTTCTGCGTCACACCGCTACCTTAGCGCTGTTATACCGGAAGATTTCAAACAATCTTCACTCAACGGTTCACGTGCCTAATGCTCTACTACCCATTGGTTTATGCGCCTTTTATCACTTCAGTATGAACTTTATGCGTCAACCACTTCATGCGTATTTGACGTCGCGTTCCTATACTTAAAGATAAGTTCGTGCGAGGTTGCCACTAGTCAGACCACTCAAACGGCCGGCCAGGTGGCAGGGGTTCAGTCCCAAGATACGCTCAAATGCCCATCTGGGAGGTTGCAGTGTCTGTACAGTTCTTAACCGATATCGACGACCTAGTAGACCGACTTGGCACGGTCTATCGACAATTGCATCAGCACCCTGAGCTGAGTATGCAAGAACATCAAACCGCGCAACGTATTGAGTCTGAACTCGCTCGGCTTGATGTGGAGGTTCAGCGCATCGGAGGGACCGGCGTCGTTGCGATCATTCGCAATGGCACCGGTCCTTGTGTTTTGGCCAGAGCAGATATTGATGCTCTACCGCTCGACGAGCAGACCGGGCTGGAATATGCTTCCCAAGTTGCGGGCGCAATGCATGCGTGTGGCCACGACATGCATGTGGTCACCCTGTTGGGGGCTCTCGAACTGTTGTCGACTCATCAAGACGCCTGGTCGGGTACCTATATTGGTCTTTTCCAACCGGCGGAAGAAACTGCCGAAGGCGCTCAAGCGATGGTGGATGATGGGCTCGTTGACAAGATCCCGAAACCAGATGTCGCGCTGTCGCAACATGTCATGCCCACTGAAGCTGGCACGATTGGGACCAGCGCAGGTCCGGTGCTTTCTGCTGGTGATTCTTTGAAGATCACCGTTTATGGACGAGGCGCGCATGGTTCGATGCCACATAATTCAGTCGATCCAGTCGTGCTCGCGTCCTCGATTGTCCTGCGTCTACAAACGATCGTGTCGCGAGAAACTCAACCGGGTCAGTTCGCTGTGGTCACGGTGGGGGCGCTCAATGCTGGTTCGAAGTCCAATATCATCGCAGATCGGGCAGAGTTGCTGTTGAATTTGCGGACCTATGATGCGGAACTGCGCAAAAACATTATGGTTGCCATCGAGCGCATCGTTCGTGGTGAGTGCCACGCAGCAGGTTCACCGAAAGACCCCGAGTTTGAGTACTACGACCAGTTCCCGTTGACGGATAACGACCCGGATGTCAACACCAAAGTCACCGAATCTTTCGTCAATTTCTTTGGTTCCGATGCGGTCTATGAGACGAAGCCTTATACGGCTTCCGAAGACTTCAGTCGAATTCCCAACGCTTTTGGTATCCCCTACACCTACTGGTTTGTCGGCTCGGTTGCCCCGGAAAAATACCGCAAGGCACTTGAAGCGGGCACGGTTGCCCAAGACATTCCCGCAAACCACTCCCCTTTCTTTGCCCCGGAAATTGATCCAACACTCAAAATTGGTATTCAAACACAAGTGGTAGCTGCCTTGTCCTACCTCACAAACAACTAGGAGGAACCATGACTACCGCACCATCTACCGCAGCGAACACAACATGGAAGCCAACAGATAAATGGTTGCTCGGTGTTGTTATCGCCGTCATCACCTTCTGGTTATTTGCTCAAACGCTGCTCAATGTCATCCCGGGCATCCAAAACGAACTTGGCATCGAGCTCACCACCGCAAACCTTGCAGTATCCATCACCTCGCTGTTTTCCGGGTTGTTTATCGTCATCGCCGGTGGACTCGCTGACCGCATTGGTCGAGTCAAAGTCCTGTACGTAGGGATTTATCTGTCGATCCTGGGGTCGCTGCTCATCGCATTGACGCCTGAAAATATGGGAGCCCTCACGACGGCCATGTTGCTGGGCGGTCGAATCGTGCAAGGACTGTCAGCCGCGGCAATTATGCCATCGTCAATGTCGCTGCTGAAGGCGTTCTATGAAGGCAAGGAACGACAGCGTGCGATCTCCTATTGGTCAATTGGCTCCTGGGGTGGTTCCGGTTTGACCGCACTCTTTGGTGGTGTCATGGCAACCTCGTTCCTTGGCTGGAGGTCGATCTTTTGGATCTCCGCGGTGCTGGGTGTCCTGTCGCTGTTCTTATTACGCGGCACACCAGAATCACAAGCTGAACGAGACCCAAATGCTCCGCCATATCGTTTCGACTGGGGCGGAGTCATTGCCTTTGTTATTGCCCTCCTGGCACTCAATATCTACATTTCGCAGGGACCAAATATCGGCTGGCTGAGCTTGACCGGTGTCGGGCTACTGCTGGTCACCCTCATCGGCGGCTTAGTATTCCTGCAGATTGAGACGAAACATAAGACGCCGTTTTTGGACCTGCATGTTTTCCGGAACGGAACATTTACTGGTGCGACGCTATCGAACTTCATGCTCAACGGTGCTGCGGGAACGCTCATCGTAGCGCTGGGGCTTGTCCAAGTCGCTGCGGGGATGTCGGCTTTACAGTCCGGCTTGCTCACCCTGGGTTATCTGATCGCGATCATCTCAACGATTCGCGTCGGTGAAAAATTACTTCAGAAATTCGGCCCAAGACGGCCGATGCTCTGGGGCTCGATGATCACCGGATTGGGTATCCTCTTGTGTTCCCCAACTTTCCTGCTCATTGAGCAGTACATCGTGACCACTGTCATCGGGTTCACCTTATTTGGTATCGGTCTAGGTTTCTACGCGACCCCGTCAACTGACGCGGCCTTAACCAATGTGCCCGAAGACCAGATCGGTGCGGCCTCGGGCATTTACAAGATGGCCTCATCACTGGGGAACGCGATTGGTGTTGCTGTATCGGCCGCAATTTATGTTGCCGCCCAAAATGTCAGCCCCGAATTACTCGACCAACTCGATATCTTTATCGGTCGTCAGAACAATGTCGCCCTGCGATTCGGCGGTGCGATCGGCCTGCTGTTCAACGTGTTGATGGTCGCTTTGGCAATAGCCTCCATTATTTTGACGGTGCCACGCGATAAGAAGGTTAAAATCGCCGAAGATGGTCGCCCTGAACGGCACGACGTTGCCCCACCGCCGATTGGCAACTAACCATTCACATTCTGGATACCGACCAGTTTGGCCTCTCCTGCAAACAAGGAGAGGCCAAACATTTCATGTGGCGACTCCGAAGCTGTGTGCATAGACTTGGCGTTCCAATTCGCTGTCAGGCAGTGGCTTGGCGTGTTCCAGCCGATCCGTCACTGCGGTGCCATTGCACCTCGACATGCAACGTCCTTGCAAAGCCCACCAAGTGGCGCCCCACGACGCCTTCGATCCGTTCGATATTTTCCAAAGGGGCTTCAACAGACAGTTCAAGCTGTGCATCTTTGGCAACCACGTCGGCGCGGTCACCGCTAAGGTTCACCCATCCGCGTTCGGTGTCAGCGTCCCATTCTCCACCGTTTTTTCGCTTCAAATGACTGACTAATTGCTTACCGTAGCGCCCCGGACGCTCGATCAAGACGGTGGCTGTACTCATGATATTTTGTGACAAATGACAGTCCTGTTCTCTCCGTTATTGAAGCCTCTCTCTGAAATCCTAGAGGGCGGCGCCTCCAACTGCCACGCTCGGCCACTGCAGAGAGTGTTGTGCTAAATACAAAACCTGCAGGTCGCACTACAGTGGAGTCATGGAAACGCTGCAAGAATACTTAGAAACTATTTCGAATGAGGATCACCGAGCCAAACTTGAAGAAGTCATCAAGTGGGTGAATTCCACATTTCCGGATCTGACACTTGAGATCAAATGGAACCAACCGATGATGACGCACAATGGAACATTCATTATTGGTTTTAGTGCATCCAACAAGCACTTTTCCGTCTCACCCGAGCTCCAAGTACTCGAAGAATATCGGGATAAACTCGACGAAGCCGGATACTCACATAGCAAGGCGCTCTTCCGCATCCTCTGGAAACAAGACGTCAATTACCCGCTGTTAGAGGAGATCATTGAACGCAGCATTGAATTTAAGAAAGGGTCTAAGACGTTCTGGGCGAAATAGGCGTTTCATGTCACGCCTGGCTTGCGAGCAGTGTCTACATCCTGGGCGCAGTGATTAGTTCTCGGCTATCTCGAAAATGATAGTGTCCTCTTGGAAATTCACAGACGAGTAAAAGTCCAGGTGAACTTCACCGCCCGGAGACGCGCCGGGGAAATACGCCACATAAGAGCTCTTCGAATCAGGTGCTAGCGTGTACATTCCGTAATCCATTTCGGATTGAGATTGGCGACCATCTGCGCTGCGATAAGTGCTGAGAGGCATATCAAGTTCCTCGTTGCCAGTTTGCAAATTATAGCTGATGATCAGATGAGAGTTAGCGGCATTCATATATGCCGCAACGAGTTCGACTGTCGCTCCCCCAAAAGTCTCATCGATTTGGTTATCCCCCATCACAAGGCGCTGAGAGACAGGCTTATCAGAGACATCAAAATCAACGATTTTGCCTTCTTCGCCTACGAAATTCGTATACTCGTTACAGTCCTCTTCACCGAGATAACAGACTTCAAAGCCACCGTCGATCGGTTTTGCTTTTCCAGCTACGTCCGATACATAGACCCCACCATCGATCTGGGCATTCACTGAGTGAGTGAGATACTCGAGATAGCCTGCTGCTGCCGAACCTTCTTCAACCAAAGGCTTCGCTTCTTGCAGTGTTGCCACCTTTTCAGATGCTATTGCTTTGACATACTTCTCTAGGTCTTCGTTCGAGGGCAGATCTGGATCAGCTGGCTCTTCGGAAGCAGCCTCAACCGTAGGATCCGTCTCCTCAGTGGCAGTAGTGGCAAGCGTTTGTTCACCGCAGCCGCTAAGGCCGAGCATTAGGAGAGCCACGAGAGCAATTGAAATAGTATTCGAGCGCATGTCCGTCTTCATTCAAATAAGGTGTGAGTGATGACTCGAAGATACTACTGACTAGTATGTAGTGTGTCAGTTGAGCCTGGTATTACTCAAACCTTAAACTCCCCTTGACCTTACCTTCATATCGTTAGAGCAATTTCAACTGCTCCACACACAGCTTCAAATGCGTCATTGAGGCTTGATGCCACGGCCCAATACAGCGCGTCTCTTTCCAAAAATGCGCGAGCGATAATTAATTTGTGTCGCGACAGCTTTTCCGTTTCAGACGCCATCATTTTTGATTGCGAAACAATCCTGGCGTTCGCGTCGATTTTTCGTTCAATCTTCCCTGGCATTTAGTGTGGCCAGATGGGGTTTTTGTCGCTCTCGAGTCATTCAGAGACGTCCAAATTGCATCGGCACTCCCAACCTTGACTAGGAACATTGCCAGTGGCAACCTGGGGGCAACTGTAACGTAGAACACATTTTGCAGTAGCAAACGTGAGCATTCTTCTGTCCTTAATGGTCTAGGAGAGTACTCGAAAAATTCGATACGGCACCGTAACTCATGACGAGCTTTGTCTCGTATGTAAAAGGACTTGATACGCGTGGTGAATAAAACAACCTCCGGCAAGAAACGTTCGCGCTATTCCGCCTTCCAGTTATTTTCTAAAGGGCTAACGCAAGAAGACTGGCCTGAAATCTGGTCGGAACCAGACATGAAAGATAGCTACGAAGTCGTCATTATTGGTGGCGGTCTTCACGGCCTGGCGACCGCCTACTACCTCGCCAAGAACCACGGCATCACCGATATCGCAGTGATCGATAAGAACTATATCGGTGCCGGTGGTTCAGGACGCAACACTTCGATTCTACGGTCAAACTACCTGACCCCCGAAGGCGTGAAATTCTATGATCGCTCACTGAAGCTCTATGAGCAGCTGTCGGCTGAGTTGAACTTCAACCTGATGTTCTCGCAAATGGGTCACATGTCGCTGGCGCACGATGACGGCGGCATGCGCACCATGCAGTGGCGTGCTCAGGTCAACCAGGTTCAGGGCGTGGACTCAAAGGTCATCACTCCTGAAGAAATCAAGGAACTTGTCCCGTATATCGATATCACAAAAAACACTCGGTATCCGATCCTCGGGGCGCTCTATCACCCACCCGGCGGCACGATCCGCCACGACGCGGTGGTCTGGGGTTATGCACGTGCCGCACACGAGATGGGCGTGCATATCATCCAGCACACCGAAGTCACTGGCATCGACGTCGAAAACGGTCGAGTCACCCGAGTGCGTACTGATAAGGGCAATATCGCCACCGGTACGGCGGTGAACTGTACTGCTGGCTGGGCTTCACTGATCTCGGATATGGCCGGGGTCCGGATGCCGGTCACGACCTCACCACTACAGGCAGCGGTGACCGAACCGGTCAAACCATTCCTGGGCACTGTTGTGGTCTCAGGTACGCTGCACGTCTACGTGAGCCAGACGGACCGCGGGGAACTCGTATTCGGTGCCAGCGTGGATCCATTCACGTCGTATTCGATGCGCGGCACTTTGGAGTTCGTGGAAGGCCTTGCAACGAACGTGTTGAGCCTGATGCCATCGCTATCCAAGATGCGTCTGCTACGTCAATGGGCTGGGCTGTGTGACATGACCCCGGACTATTCGCCCATCATGGGGGAAACCGAAGTCGAAGGTTTCTATGTCGACGTCGGTTGGGGTACCTACGGCTTCAAGGCCGGTCCCGTGGCTGGTGAAGCTATGGCCGAGACCATTGCCACCGGTAAACGTCCTGAAATTATCCAAGGCTTCGGTCTGGACCGCTTCTCAACCGGCCAACTGGTCGGTGAGAAGGGTGCGGCCGCGGTTGGCCACTAACCCGAATCACGACAAGGAGCAACGTTATGATGCAAATCAATTGCCCGTGGTGCGGGCTACGCAACGCCACCGAATTCAAACAGCACGGCGAAAAACCACCGCGGCCTGATGTGGCCACAGCTACTCGAGAGCAATGGGCCGACTACCTCTATTTCCGCAATAACACGTGGGGTGTGGTCAAAGAAATGTGGTTCCACTCCTCCGGTTGCCGACAGTTCTTCATGTTGCACCGTGACACTTTTGCGAATAAAGCTATCAGTTCTGAAGGAGACGTTCGATGACCACCTCGGATCACAATCAACCGCTGCGTCTAGCTACCCAGCCCAATGAGGAAATTGATCGGTCACAACGCGTCACGTTCACTTGGAATGGCAAAACCTTCACCGGTTACCAGGGCGACACGATCATCTCGGCGCTCTATGCCGCCGGAGAGCGCGTGTTCTCACGTTCCATGAAGTACCACAGCCCACGCAGTGTACTGACCGGTACGCTACATGACCCAGGCACGATCTTGCAGGTCGATAATGAACCAAACGTGCGTGGTGCCCACCGTCAGGTTGCACAGGGCATGAATGTCAGTTCCCAGAACACCTGGCCTTCATTGAAATACGATGTGCGGGCGATCAACCAATTGGGCTCCCGCTTCTTGGGACCGGGGTTCTACTATAAGACCTTCATGAAACCCGACTTCTTGCGTCCCGCCTACCAGCGGGTGCTGCGTGGCTTCGTCCACGGAGGCAAGGTCTCCAAAGACCGCCCGGAAGAAGTCTTCGAAAAACGCTACGCCCACACGGATGTGCTGGTCGCTGGTGGCGGTCCAGCCGGCATGGAAGCTGCTCTGGCGGCTGCTTCGGCTGGGGCCTCGGTCATGTTGGTTGAAGAAGACCACCAGCTGGGCGGACACCTCCGCTGGGCCGATGGTGACCTGGCTCGTGCGTTGCGCTCCCAGGTGGCGGCGAACCCGAATATCACCGTCTATACCAACACCACGGTGGCAGCTCGCTACGACGATAACTGGCTGGCCGTTGTCCAACGGTCGCCACGACCAGGCATGGCTGAGCGACTTATCAAGACGCGTGCGCGCAGCCTGGTGGTCGCAGCCGGCCTGCTTGAACGCCCATATGTCTTTGAAGGCAATGACCTACCCGGCGTCATGCTCTCCACTGCGGCTCGTCGTCTGATCAATCTATACTCGGTCCGTCCCGGCGGACGCGCCGTCGTGCTGACGGCCAACCCCGAAGGCGATGCCGCTGTTGAAGATCTGCGTGGTGCCGGGGTTGAAGTTGTGGCAGTCGTTGATGCGCGACAAGGCGAAACCGTCATCCGGGCAACCGGGCGCGGCCGTGTTCAGGCAGTGGAACTGTCCAATGGCCAGAAGATCGCAGCTGATCTGTTGGTCACCGCGACCGGGTGGACTGCACCGACGTCACTGTTGAACATGTCGGGTGATACACCCTATTACGAGCCGCAAGCGGCACGTTTCCTACCGGGCGGCACCGATGAGGGTGTCTATGCGGCCGGTGGTATCGCAGGCGATGGCACCGTGGAACAACTGCGTGATCACGGCACCGCGGTCGGTGCGCGGGCGGCAGCTCATGCATTGGCACAACGCAGCCTGAAGATCGCTTCCGCCCCCACGGTCAGTGGCCAATCAGCGGCCCCTGCAGCAGAGAATCTGCCCGAGGTGCGCCCGCTGCCGGTGCCGCAGCATCCAGAGTTGTTCCGTTCCTCCACGCACGGTTTTGTGGACTATTCGGAAGACATCACCTCGGCGGATCTACAAGCCGCCGTCGCTGAAGGTTATGATTCGGCCGAACTCGTCAAACGCTTCACGACCGTGACGATGGGCCCGCTGCAGGGCAAGATCGAATTGGTGAACTTCATCGCCGTCGTCGCGGAAGCCACCGGTAAAACCATTGCCGAAACCGGGACCACCACCTGGCGGCCCATGTATGCACCGGTGACGCTAGGCGCCTTGGCTGGACAGAAATACGATCCGATCCGCTACTCTTCGATCCAGTCCTGGCACGAGGCGCACGGAGCCAAACCGATGGTCGCAGGTCAGTGGATCCGTCCGGAACACTACGGTGATCCGCAGGCCGAAGTTCGTCGAGTCCGTGACGGGGTGGGCATCATTGATGTGTCACCGCTGGGCAAGATTGATCTTCGTGGACCCGATGTTCCCAAATTGCTCAACCTCCTCTACACCAATAAATGGTCCAAACTCGCAGTGGGTAAAGTCCGCTATGGTGTCATGGTGTCTGAAGACGGCGTCGTCATGGACGATGGTGTGACCGCCCGCCTGGATGAGGACCACTACCTGTTGACCACCACCTCGGGTGGAGCCGGTCGGGTCTGGGACTGGATTGAAGAATGGTTGCAAACCTTCCACCCAGAATGGCAGGTCAATGCCACTCCGGTCACCACGGCATATACGAGTATCAATATTGCCGGGCCGCACGCGCGCACGCTGCTGTCGCGATTGACGGATGTGGATGTGTCCTCGGAAGCCTTCAAGTACATGGAGGTCCGGACCGGAACCGTGGCTGGGGTGGAGAACACGATCCTGTGGCGGATTGGGTTCACCGGGGAACTATCCTATGAAATTCACGTGCCCGCGGCTTATGGTCTCCACGTCTGGGAAACCCTGTTAGAAGTGGGGAGGGATTTGGGGGTCGGACCATTTGGTATCGAAGCCCAACGTATCCTCCGGTTAGAAACCGGCCACCTGATTGTTGGCCAGGACACCGACGGTCTGACCCAGGCCTACAGCGCCGGTCTCGATTGGGCCATCAAATTGGATAAAGATGATTTCGTGGGCAAACCGGAGCTGGTGTGGCAACAACAGCATAAAACCGGTACCCGCCTGGTCGCGGTGCAACCGGTTGATACCCATGTGGTGCCAGCTGAGGCCAGCCAGATCCTGTTTGGCAACGGAACCATTGCCGGGCGTATTACCTCCTCGCGGTTTTCCCCGACCCTGAACCGTTCGATCTGCTTGGCTCAGGTTGACCAGTCGTTGGCTCAACCCGGCACGATGATCACGATCCGTCAGATTGACGGCACCAAGATCCAGGGCAAGGTCATGGACGGGCTGACCGCCGTTGATCCGGATGGTACCCGGTTGGATAATGACAGCACCCCGGAGGCTCGCGTCGAGGTGGCCGAACCCATTGGGCGCAGCCCGGTTCGTATCGGGGCCGCCAAGACCACGGTGGCCGGCTGGGAAGTCTCAGCACAACCGGCAACTGGTTCGCTGACGCTCCAGGACCAGAGCGTGTTGGCAAAACTTGAAATTCGCAGCGCGTTTAACGGTTCCACCGCGGAGAAGCTGCAGGCCGGATTCGGTCGCACGCATCGCAGCCAGGATGGCACGCTCGTCGTGGGCTCCGGTCCAGGACAATGGCATCTCTTCGCTGAACCAGGTTCCCAGGACCTCATGCTCCAGGAACTTGAACAGCTGGCGGCGAGCGCCGACGAGTTGACCACGGTGGTCGACCTGACGCATGGTCGCGCACTGTTTCGGATCACCGGGGACGAGGCTGCCGCTGTGCTCAATAAGCTGTGCTCGCTCGAGCTCTCCGATGACATTGTCCCGGATGGTTCGGCACTGCGCAGCAGCGTGGCCGGTGTGGTCACCGACATTATCCGCGACGACGTCGACGGCACACGCAGCTACCTGGTGCACTGCGAGCGTTCTTCGGGTCAATACCTGTGGGATACGCTCATCGACGCCGGTAGTGAGTATCGCCTGGTCGAGGCCGGGTTCGTGGATCCACGCGTCCAATCACGCGTCAGCTAAACCCGCACAATAGCCTGCTGGCCCATCCGGTTTCGGGTGGGCCAGCAGGCTTTCGGATTCAAGAGTTTCATCGTTACTCTTCAACGTCGACCACCGCGAAATCGGCATCGCGCCGACTATCAATCGCACCGATTACACTACCGTCGTCGTAGTTGATCTCTAGGGCTTGAACTGAGCCGAAGACCGCGTCAGCGCGAGTGGTGACCTGCGGTTGCCAGCCGCGTTGTCGCATCAAGTCTGAGACTTCCGCACTGGGTTGTTCTTCAAGCGCCAGCACGCCGTCTTGAAGGCTATGCCGCGGCGCATCGACGGCTTCTTGAAGCGGTGTTGATTGGAGCGCCCAGGGCACCATGACCGCCGTGAGAATATTGGGGATTTGGTGTCCGCCGGGTGTGCCTATGCCCATGACCACGCGACCTTGCTCATCTAAAACCAGTGACGGTGCTGACCAGCTGACCGATTTGCGTCCGGGTTCGGGCTGATTATTGGGTGTATCGATCACGTCGAAGCGTGATAACTGGTCGTTGAGGAAGAACCCGCCCACGTAGGCCGATTCGGCACCGCCCCAGAAACTCGTCAAGGTGTTGGTCATCGAAACGGTCATGCCACTGGCGTCCACGACCGTGATGTGCGTGGTGTTGCCCGCTTCAATCACCGGACGCGACTCGTCAGGGGTGGCTCGTTCCGCGGAAGCAGGTCCGGCGAGTTGGCTATTGCGCTGAGCGTTGGTGAGCTCCTCGGTGGGAACGTCAACGAAGTTGGGATCGCCAAAGTGGTCAAAGACGCTCTGGTTGGCGGTCTGCCATGCCTGCGATAACCCATCGATGTATTCTGCCGATCCCGGAGTGGCATCTGCTGCGCCCGAAGCTTCGGCAAGTTGTAACTGCTGGATAATGGCGGCTCCCGGAAGCGGAGGCGCGGCGGAGACGAATTCATATTCCCCGAAGGCTCCGCTCACCGGTGGCGCTTCTTGCGTCTCATAACTCTGTAGGGTTTGGGCATCGAGTCCATCAACTTGGGTGAGTTGTTGGGCAATCGTGCCGGTATAGAAATCCTCTGGACCTTGCTGCGCAATTGTCGTCAGGGTATCTGCTAATTCGGCTTGCACCAGGGTGTCCCCTGCGGCAAGTGGTTGGGAACCTGAGTGGAAGTGGTCGAGCCCCTCAATGGAGGCCGGCCCCCAGTCGCTGCGCAACCGTTGCGCTAATAATTCGGTGACCTCAAACCCATCGTCGGCCAGTTCAATGGCCGGGGCTAATAGGGCAGACCATTCCAACGAGCCGTGTGCGTCGTGGAGGGTGGCCATGCCGTCGACCATCCCCGGGACGCCGGTGCCAGCGTCAGGAATACGCCCATCGGCTGCGACGACCTCTCGATAGTCATAACCCACTGGCTCCATATTCGGTGCCGCTAACAGTGTGGATCCACCGCCGCCGATACCTGAGGCGTAGGGTTCCACGACGCTGATCGCAAACGCGGTGGCAATGGCCGCATCAACCGCATTGCCGCCGTCAGCCAGGATTTGGATACCCGCTTCAACGGCTTCGGGATGGGCTGCCGCGACCCCATATTGCTGCAATTGTGCCGCCTCGGATGAGGCTGTGGGGCTCGGTTCCTGAGATGGCGCAGTCGGCGTATCGGAGGGGGCAGGTGGTTCAGGTTCACCGGCGCAGCCACTGACCAGAAGCAGCGCTGCAAGCGAGCTGAGTGTGAGAAGCGTGCGTCGTTGTGTCATGAGGGTCGGTCGGGTCCGCGACATTCGTGGGTCCTTCCGTAGGGCACAGATTCGGCCACCCTAACATGGCCCCGGGTGCTAATTTTTCCGCGTGTTGGGCTCTATCGAGCGGTTTGCAACCAAATACCCAGTTAGCATGAAGCTAGGACCTTTAGACTCCTATCCTTGATGGCATCCACACGAAACCAGAGTGTCCCCATGGCTCACGCTTCGGCACCCAGGACTCAAGATCGCAGGGCCGACCCGCCCCGAAGACTGCATGGGTTGGATGCTGCCCGGGCGTTAGCCATCATTGGCATGCTGGCCGTAAATGTCGGGCCCCGCAAAGAAGATGACCAAACCGCCCTGGCCGTTCTGCTGTATGATCTGCCCCATGGTCGCGCATCAATCTTGTTTATGATCCTGGCCGGTATCGGGATGTCGCTCATGACCCGGAAAGCCCGCCTGTACGGGGCGGCGATGCCCTGGAAAACTATTATCTGGCGGGCAGCCTTATTAATAGTCGGCGGTTTAGCACTCCAATTGTTGGAGCATGACATTAGCGTGATCCTGACCTACTACGGAGTCCTTTTTGTGTGTGGGCTGCCACTGTTAAGAGCACCCACATGGCTCGTCTCGATCATCGGGCTGGTCAGTTTGATCGCAGGGCCGCTCATCTGGCTGGGCCTACAACAATATTCGTCGACAACCTTCGATTTTCTGGCGCCCTCGTTGAGTGATCCAGGCTGGACCATGGTGCATGCCACGCTGCTGACGGGAGCCTACCCGCTGGTGGTATGGCTTGCCCCGTTTTGTTTCGGGTTGGTACTGGGCAGAGGACGTCTTGCAGACCGGGACGTTCAATACCAGCTGATCGGGTGGGGCTTAGCGGCCATGATCGTGCCAATTGGACTGTCGATGACGCTCATCGCTTTTCTTGGAGAACCGGCGGCAAGTTATGGCTGGGATCAGCTGCGGCTTGTGGAACCGCACTCGCAGATGCCGCTGTGGCTCATCTCCAGTTGTGGTAGCGCAATCGTGATCATCGGGTTCTTGCTGCGGGGCACGTCCTGGGTCGTGGCCCGATTATCGTGGCTGGTGTCGGCCGGTCGGTTGTCGTTGACCATCTATGTGGCGCATTTATTCGTGCTGGCCTGGCTTATCCGGCCCGGTCCCGACTCCCTGTTAGAGGGTGTAATAGTCAGCGCGATCATGTCCATTGGCTTCGTCCTCGCAGCCCACCTGTGGTGGCGATACCTTGGCACCGGGCCGCTCGAACGACTGTTGAGTTGGCCCCCGAACTTTCTGCACTCAGGACGATCTAGCGCACGACCCACAGATCGATGATGACCGCGTTGGGCTCGCGGCGCCCGGAGCCAATCACGACGGTGGATTCAAGCCACCGCCACGAGGTGGTCTGGGTATCAGCAACTTCAAATCGTGGAGCACAACGGAAATAAATATTTTCTGCTGGAACTTCACGACCTGCAGCCAGGGCAGCGATGTCTTGGGCCGAACCCGTCCGGTAGGCCACGTTCATCACAAATAACCGGGCCCCGTCATCGAGCTCAATGACATATCGGGCATCTAAGTCCGATTCAGTGGCACTGCGAATCACCTGAAAATCGGCTCCGGCATTCAAAATGGTGCCGCCCACCTGTGGACCCGTAAACGTTCCACCAGTAATGGGGATAACCCGGCGTTGGCCGGCGTGCGTTTGACCGACCTCAACCGGGGCGGCCACCTCAATATTGAGCCGACCAAAATATTCCAAGGCGGGGGCAACTGGCCCAGATTGTGTATCACGGGATGAACTCATAGCCCTAGCGTACCCGTAGGACAGGACTTCGGGTTTTCCATAATCAAAGTGTCTGGATTGCTCGGTGTTGCTTGCCAGTGGGGAGTCATAGTGTTAAAGCATGACTTCTACAACAACACCTCCCGAGGTTCAATCCACCTCGCGCCCACCACTGCGGTTGGGCATGACACTTCTCCACCTTGCGGTGCTTGGTACCCTGGGCTGGGCCGTCATCGGACTTCTCCTCGGAGCCATCGGTGCCGGCATCGGTCTGGTGTTCCTGCTCGGGGTTGGGCTCATTGTGCTGCTGGGTGTCTTCTATGCACTCTTTGGCTTGGCCTGGCTCGAAATTGAGCGTGTCTCCAGCCTCTACGACATTCCGGCGCACTCACTGCGGTGGCGGCCGCGCGTCGAACAAACCTTCGGTGGCTACCTCAAGTCCCTGGGCGCAAACTTTGTCCACGGCCGGATGTGGGCCGCACTGGGCAACTTCTTGCTGGCCACCATCATGGGTGCGATTATGGTCGGCGCGTTCCGTGGCATGATCGCATTAATCGTGGCGGCCTTTACCCCGCTGACCGACGCCGAAAGCATCACCACCGCTTTTGGTATTGAAATTCAATCCAGCTACGCCCCGCTGTTAGCGCTGTTGGCGCTCGTCTGCGCCGGCATCATCGTTGGTTTGTTATTCCTCCACCGTACGATTTCCACTTCGATCATCGGTGCCACCGCCCGTGAATCCGATCTGACCGAACGCGTCCGCACGACCACCGTCCAGCGCGAAGGTGCCATGCGTGCCGCAGAAGTGGAACGCACCCGCATCGAACGAGATCTGCACGACGGCGTGCAACCCCGCTTAGTTGCGGTCGGGATGACCCTCGGGTTAGCGAAACAACACATCGACGACAATCCGTCCCAGGCTAAAGAACTCATCGACGAAGCCCACACCTCGACCAAGGCGGCCATCACCGAACTGCGCCAGCTCACCCGTGGTATCTACGCCTCAGTCCTGGATGACCGTGGGCTCGATGCGGCCCTGTCAGCAGTCGCGGGTCGCTCGCATATTCCCGTGAATTTGGATGTTCGACTCCCCCACCGATGCGACCGAGCAACCGAAGCCGCCGTATACTTCGCCATAGCCGAGGGCCTGACCAATGCAGCCAAACATTCTCGTGCTTCCGAAGCCCGGGTAACGGTGCGGATGCGGGAAGATGACACCGGTCGCTCCTATATTTGGGCTCGTGTCGAAGACAATGGAACCGGTGGCGCAAGAGTCCTGCCCGGTGGCGGACTCGATGGCATCACCAACCGAGTGGTAGCAGCCGGCGGCACCCTGCAACTGGATAGCCCCACCGGTGGCCCAACAGCCCTGGAAGTGAGTGTGCCATGCGCATCCTAATTTGTGAAGATTCCGTCCTATTACGCGAAGGCCTCGTCCGGCTCTTGGAACATTCGGGCCATGAGGTATCGGCGGCACTTCCCGACACCTCCGAACTGTTCACCACATTGCAAAACGATATGCCAGAACTGGCGATCCTCGACGTGCGACTCCCACCGACCTACACGGACGAAGGCATCCGGGCGGCTTTACGCATTCGCCAGCAATACCCTGATCTGCCGTTGTTAGTCCTTTCGCAATATGTGGAAGAACGTTATGCCTCCGAATTGATTTCCGCCCATACCCCGGCCCTGGGCTATCTGCTCAAAGATCGGGTCGCGGATGTCACCGAATTCGTGGAATCCCTCGAACAGATTCGGGCCGGCGGCACCATCCTCGATCCGGAAGTGGTGGCACAACTGTTGACCCGCTCCAACCACGATGACCGCATGCAACGCCTCACCGCCCGCGAGCGCACCGTGTTAGCCGCCGTCGCGGAAGGCAAATCCAACCAAGCGATTGCCGCACTGTTGCATCTCTCCGAGGCCAGCGTCGAAAAATACATCACCGCGATCTTCCAAAAACTTGAACTTGAAGCCGACGGCACTGGCAACCGCCGCGTTCTCGCCGCCCTGGCCCACATCGAAAACCAGGCTGCGAATCCCCAGCCACGACAGGATCAACCATGAGCACCTACACCCCGTATCCACAACCCGAACCACCAGCACCACCCAACCCAGAACCCAAACGCTCGGCGGCGACCAAACCACTCATGATCATCATTGCGGTCATTGGGGCCATCACCCTGGTCGTACTGTTGGTGGCCACCCTGTTCTCCTCGGTCGTGGGTCTGTCCCGCGGCTCCGCAAACCAGACCGCCAACACCACCGGGGTGACTAAACTCGACCTCAATTCCAATGCCGCCCGGGTAAATATTGCCTTCGACGACGTCGATCAGGCCACCCTGGATGCCACCGGCCAAAGGGCAGATCGTTGGCAGCTCAACCGTCGCGGTGATACCCTCTCGGTGCGTCCACCTGAAATGTGGTGGTCATGGTGTTGGTTTAACTGCGGTGAAACCGAAGTCACCCTGACCCTGCCCCAGGAGCTCAACGACGGAAACCTCAACGCTGAACTGGATCTCAATGCCGGACGTTTGGATGCCGAGGGTAGTTTCAACGAGTTGTCACTTGAGCTCAATGCCGGAGAGATGGTTGTTGACGGCACCGCCCGCGCACTTCAAACCGAGGTCAATGCTGGGCGTGCAGAGTTACAGCTCGCTGATGTTGAAACCGCTTCCTTTGAGGTCGCCGCCGGCCGTATTGATTCTGACCTGACGGGCACACCGCCGACCACCACTGAGATTGATGTCAGCGCCGGGCAACTCGTCTTAGGTCTGCCGGATGTTGAATACAGTGTCATAACTGATGCGTCGGCAGGCAGTGTGAATAACAACCTGCGCACCGCACCCGATGCTGCCAACCGCATCACGGTCGACATTGCCGCCGGTGATGTGACTCTACGTCCAGGTAATTCACAATAAAGCCGCAGAGACTATTGCTGACGCAACTGTATTGGCTCGTGATGCAATATAGTTGTGTCAGCTTTCTCTATAAAACTTTTGTCCGCCATTGAGCAGCTCAAAACATACAGCGAATCAATGATGGATGGATCCTATGAAATTCATCGAAACTTCGACAGAATTCCTAGACATAGTTTGAGAACATATATTCCTAATCATTGTCCACTCGTAATTTCAGGACACTCGGTTGAAAAACAGCCAAACGTAAAGCAACTAGATATGAACATTTCTAGTGTTTAGTAGGTGGTTAAGGAAAGCAGGAAGCACCTGCCCAGAAACAATAGTTGGGTACAAAAAATAAAGCTGCATTGTCCAATACATCAGGTCTTGTAATGCTCGCTGTTGTAGTAACCCTCGCATACATAATAATTTCAACAGGACGCTGAATCGTTACCGCTTAAGCAGACGGGGCCGACTGAAGCCCTTCCAAGATATAAAGCGACCCCGTAGTCACCGAGTCCATCCAACACTCCGATGCGAACTGCAGCAACATCGTATCGCCCATCTTCTAACGATTCCCAATCTGGTGGTTCAGGATTTCCTGTCGGGGGATCATTTTGCGCGTTAAGGGTCAAGCTTACTACGGGTTCTAACCCACCAAATAAACCAGAATAGAGTCCTGTCGCAGTTTCCACGATGGGAACTGTAAGCGCAGTTACTGCATCCGGCAATTCACGAAACACACCGAGTACATCTTCGACTACCGTGCCTAGAAGTGGACCCAATCCGTCGACCAAAGACTCGAGTAAAGTGGCGATGAGTGTACCTACAACCCCGTTAAGTAGAAGATTTATAATCGGACCAAGTACGGGGATATCATTCAGTCCTGGAAGTAGTATAAATGTCGCTTCGACAGCACCTTGAAGTTCCGGATCGAGCAGATCTCCAAGGGTGCAGCCGCGAGTTGATGCACCGGACGGCTGGCAGTCAACAGTAGCTTGAATGTGACCGATCTCGACCGTACTGGCTGGAAGCAGGGGTGGGTCAACGGTTAATTGCAAGTGAATCTTGACGTTCAAATGCAATAAAACCGTGTCAAGCGCGCTGTCTAGAGTTTCTTCAACTGTTGCAATCCAAGAAGACAGCATAGAGCTAATACGATTCGTCAACTCGTTTACGACTTCGGGATCGCTGAGCGGATTGGTATTTGGCGCCAGTCCATTCAGGCCATGGCTGTATTTTGAGGGGTTTGTTTCCGTCAGGAGGGTTGCGCTATCAATCGTGATAGTGCCATCACTGAGATTAATGCTGACAACCCCATCGTCCAAGGTGTTGTCGAGAAGATTACGAACAGCATCTAGGTTGAAATCGACTGATAATCCAACTTCTATGACCCCAAGTCCTAGTCCGTCCGTGAGCGTACCAAGGAGATCAGCAATACTACTAGTTAGGGTTCCAACGACACCTTCTGAACCTGCAAGACCATTGAGGGTGCACTCTACGTCTGTCAGAACGCCGTTGTTAGTGTGACCACATGCGTCATCTGAATCTCCGCTTATTGCGGAGACCAACCTTCCCACGGTCGGAGACTGAAAACTAAGGTCTGCTGATGTCGCCAAGTAATTTCTTTGGAGCCCTGGTAAGACTTCAGCTACCATTTGTTCGGCCATAGGACTGACGACTTTGGGGTTGGGGCCTGACGCAGCCCATAGTGATTCGCAGCCGTCTAAACGCGCTTGCCCGGCTACTGCACCGATTTCTAATTCGAGTTCAGCTACATTAGCCAGCGTATCGCCTAGATCAAGACCAGCCAGAAGGTCTGAATTTAGCAACTCTGATAGTTTCAGAGTCGCTAACTCCGGATATCCTGCTGAGCCAGGGTCAAGATCGATTCCTCCGGAGTTTGTAATATACCCCGCAGCTCCCAGCACATCACCGGTATTCTGTGCCTGGGCAAACTGACCAACCACACCCGTGCTACTATCGGCGGGAAGCTCAAGCAGACCGTCCAACGGGACCGATATAGCAGATAAAGCGTCAACGGTCAGCGGGTCTGCCCAGGCGTCGTTTATATCCGGAACGGGACTTCCTGCTGAAGCAGTAGCTTCTGTGCCGTCGTTTGTGACTTCAACCCCACGAACTTCCGCGACATTATCTAGATCGACGTTCAGTAGGTTTCCGCTGAGTGCCCTACTTTGTGCACGGGATGTAAACTGCCCCTCCGGGTTTGCACAATTTAGTGTGCCCACCGTTCCATGGGTCCATTCGGTGTCATTCCAGCTGGCGTTGGTAACGACGCTTCCCTGGGCGATGACCGCCGTCGATAAGGCCACCGCGGTGAGCGCGAGAACGCGTTTGCGTGATGCAAAATTTTTCCACCATCCAGCAGCTCGGCTGGTGAGTTTCTCTAGCACGGCAGCATCCTTTCCATACAAGAAATTGGATGAGTTAGAAGGTGGGTACTGGTCATGGACGCTCCCGTGAGGTTTTTACCAGATAGCCGCCGAATAAAATTCCTGCTAATCCGATACCGAGTAGGACCAGGACTGCGGCGTCTAGCCCGGTTGCAGCAAGTGGCGGGGGTGAACTCGCTTGGCCTTGCTCATAGGGCGTTGGGGGAATCATCGGAGTGACGGACTGGCCGCCAGATGCGTGCAAACCAACGCCGATGGTCATATTGGTGTTGACAACGGCTTGCGGGTCTACGGATGCGGGAATGCCCAACGTCACGAGCAGATAGCGGGGTGTGTTTGCCTGCAGTTTGGCTAGCGGGAAGATCCAACCACTGTCGGGCTGTGCAACATCTGCAAGAGGTGTTGTTTCCAGGACGTCAGTGTGCCCGGTTCGGCAGGAAGGACTACTTGAGCGAGAGACGATCACAAATTCGGTGTCACAGGCGTTGACTTGCACCAGCATTTGTCCGCTGTGCACAAGACGTCCGTCCGAACGGAGTTCTAGATCGAGGGTGCTAGAGTCAGCGTCTTGCAAGGTTGCTTCGATCTGCCAGCTGACCTCTTGCCCCACGGCCAGGTTCTGCCAATATGGTTCTGCATGGTCGCTCCGCAGTGTGAGATACCCAGGGGTACCGGTTTCTTGGACGGCATGCCACATGGTTGCCGCCCGTCCCACTCCAATAACACCACTGATTGCCAGTGCTGTCACGGACAAGAAGATGAGCAGTAGCCCCATCGTCCACCGTTTATGAGAGACGACCGGTAAGAATTGCCGAGTGTAGCGCTGTGAAGTCAAGAAATCATTACCTTTTGAGGTGCCTTGCTGTCTGATATTCGATGGCTTTCAACGGGCAGCATGTCTTGGTGAAGAACGTGTACTGGCTGTGGTTGCAGGGATAGGAGTTCTTGGCCAGAAGGCCCAGACGACCAGGGAAGCTACTACTAGGATCATCGCGCCCCTACCCAACGGTGCCTGCAGGATCATCAGTACGCTTCCGAGATACGGAACAGCGAACACAACTTTTCTGGCATCCGTCAGTGCGTAGGGCAGATGATCTGGCGTGTCGTTATCGTCGCCCTGCAGCTGGATTTGTCGGGCATGTGGGCTTGTGAGATCAGGTGGTCCAGATCCTGGGGCTGCCGCCCGAATATCAGCCGCATTATCAGGACGTTCTTGGAGCGGTCCAATGGCGGTGACCCGGTGAGTAACTGGCACTAATTCGTTTGCACGCTGTACGGTAATCACATCGTCAACGACCAACTCTGAAGCACGAATGGGAACTGTCACCGCAACGGCTCCTTGTGGCATCGTCGGTGCCATGGAACCGGTCCGAAAGGTGATGAGGGTAGCGTCGGTAGCTTTTGCGAAGATGAACCAGGACAGCAGGCCTAACGCCAGCAACACAAACAGCGCGGTAATACTGCGCCCGATAACCTTTCGGACCATGACGTTCCCTATCGCATTTGAACAAACGTATTAGTCAGATTGGGCTGCGAACTCCCATGCAGGAGCAATAGTCCGTCCTTGGAGAGCCTGATTTCCTGGGTCGTCTGGGAGGGTAATTGCAAAACAGTAGTTCTGGACATTCCCAGCCTCAGCTTCAAGCCTCTGCTTTGCGGAGGCAACCGCATCCAGGCCCGCTGCTGTCACAATTTGAGTTGCGCCGGCAGCTCCTGCAAAGTCGGCATCACACGTGGGCGCGGAGACTCCGTCACCTTCGGAAACCCAGACATCAACTTGTATTGCGTTCCAAAGCAGGTCTTCGGCATCCTGAGTGTCCACGCCGTCCGCTGCGACAGCGCCCTGAAGTTCAACTTCGCCCGCTACGGAGGTCTCGTCGGCACGTATTGAGACTGGTGCATAAGTAACATCACCTGGCGTAAGTGCGAGGGCCCCTGGAGTGAATGTCATTTCGCCACCGGGATTTGACTCTTCATCGACCCATTGGTTCTCGACTAGATCAGGGTTCGTGTTTTGCTGGATATTAAAAGTGGAAGTTCCAATACCGGGACCACCTTCAGCGCCACCCCAGACCCATTCAGAGTCGTTCCAACTTGCCAAGGTGTATACGGCCCCGAGGCCAATGACGAGGGCACCAGCGGAAATCGCCGCGATCTTACGAGTTTTTGTGGATTGAGCCTGTTCTCTAGCCATGTCTTTAGTTTTTCCTTCAGAGGCGTGGGTATATCTAGTCAGCGGGGGAAGAAGTAAAGCGCAATACTTGTGCGGATGCTATGACACATTCGCGACGCCTTATATGGCTACACGGTTTGCTAGCTCCTAGTGAGCTACGAAGGCCTTCTACTCCGTGCAAACACCTAAGGCGTTACTCAATGGTAACTATAATTTTAATGTGAAGATTTAAAACACCGGATTATTACAAAGAAACAAATACTTGCTATAGCACTCCCCACACATGACAGAACAGCGCTATCGTTCTGCGCCACTATAGATACCGGGGTGACAAGTAACTTGATGAGGCGCATTTGACAGATATTCACTTCCATTGCTCTCCATCATCCTTGACCCTGCGAAGGCCGGCAGGGTGAGGGTTTATGGTGAAATCAGTGCAAGTCTGTGACAAAGGAAGCCCTGTGCAAGCAATCCGTTCTGATTCGTCCGATATCCCCGTAGCCAAGAAATGGTGGAGCCCCGTCGATCTGACACCGGGTTATTTTGCGCTGGTGATGGGCAGCGGAATTGTCTCGATAGCTTTGCATTTACGCAATTATCCGGTGGCTTCGCAAGTACTCCTCACCATTGCGGTGGTGGCCTATGCGGTGCTCATCGTGCTCAACGTGTGGCGATTCATCGCGCACCGCTCGGCCGTGGGCCACGACTTTTCTGATATCGCACAATCCTTTGGTTTCTTCACGTTCGTGGCCGGCACTGGAGTGTTGGGTTCCCGGTTGGCGATGACCGGCTGGTGGACGGCTGCAACCATCCTGCTGGTGGTCGCCGCCGTCAGCTGGTTGATATTGGGGTATATGGTGCCGGTGGTCGCGGTGTTGGGACGGGCCGAACGGCCCCTTATTAAAGGCGCCAACGGGTTATGGTTCTTGTGGGTCGTGGGAGCACAGTCGGTTGCTGTCCTGGCCGCCACCCTGGAACCCATTCTTGAGAACGCGCGACAAATCTTAGCTATCACCGCGGTCTTTGCGTGGTCGCTGGGTCTCATCCTGTATGTTGCGGTTGCCTGTTTCGTTGCACTGCGGCTCATGACATTCCCGTTGGATCCTCGGGATTTCAATCCGCCGTATTGGATCACGATTGGGGCTCTTGCCATTACCGTCGTCGCAGCAGCTCGAATCGCAGAGATGAGTTCCACTCCGATGGTGGATGCTACGCGCGGTTTGGTCGCCGGCATGGCTGTGTTGTTGTGGTGTTTTGCCACCTGGATGATCCCGGCCCTATTCGGCGTGGGAATCTGGCGGCACTTCATCCATAAAGTGCCACTGGGCTATGAACCCACGTTGTGGAGTATTGTCTTCCCACTAGGCATGTATGCGGTAGCCGGAATGTACCTGGGCCGAGCCAATGCACTACCGATTGTTGAGGCCATCGGCGCCGCCTGGGTGTGGGTCGCGGTGGTCGCGTGGATGTTGACCTTTATCGCCATGGTGCATTCCATCCTGTTGCGCATTCTCCGACGTCGTTAGCAGTTTTGTGCCGTGACGAGTCGGTACGTCATGTCACAACGCCGCCAAGAAGGAGTAGGCTTGAGATCATGTTGATTGGCGTGCCAAAAGAAATCATGAATAACGAATACCGCGTTGCCCTGACCCATGGCGGGGTGAACGAATTGGTCAAAGCCGGCCACCAGCTGGTGGTCCAGGCCGGTGCCGGGGTCGGGTCGGGAATCTCCGACGACGACTATCGAGCCGCCGGCGCGGAACTGGTCGACGATGCCGCGCAGGTCTGGGAACGCGCCGATATGATTTTGAAGGTCAAAGAGCCCGTGGGCGAAGAGCTCACGCGCATGCGCGAGGGGCAGATCCTCTTTGCCTACCTGCATCTGGCCGCCTCTGCGGAATGCACGAAGGCTGTCCTCGATTCGAAAGTCACCGCGCTGGCCTATGAGACCGTTACCCGTGGACGTTCGCTGCCGCTCTTGGCGCCCATGAGTCAGGTTGCCGGTCGTCTCGCACCGGTTGCCGGGGCTTATCATCTGACCCAATCACAGGGCGGTTCCGGGGTCCTGATGGGTGGTGTTCCGGGAACGCGCCGTGCCAACGTCGTCGTCATTGGTGGTGGCGTGGCCGGTGAGGCCGCGGGCGTCATCGCAGCGGGCATGGGCGCCAACGTGAAAGTCATCGATCTGAACCTCGAACGGCTCTCCGAATTGGAACAGGTCCACGGCAATCGTTTAGATACCCTGGCGTCCAATGCCATGAATATTGCCGAAGCCGTTGCCGATGCCGACCTGGTCATCGGTTCGGTGCTGATCCCTGGTGCCGCTGCTCCAAAACTGGTCACCGCCGAAATGGTAGAGCGGATGCGTCCGGGCTCGGTGCTCGTGGATATTGCCATTGACCAAGGTGGCTGTTTTGAAAACTCGCGTCCGACGACGCACCAGGACCCGACCTATTTGGTGGGCGACAAGATCTATTACTGCGTGTCCAACATGCCCGGCGGTGTGCCCCAGACTTCCACTGCAGCGTTGACGAATGCGACCTTGCCTTATATTCAGCGCATCGCCTCCCAGGGTTGGGCGAAAGCGCTCGCCGCTGACGAGGGTCTGGCGTCTGGTCTGAACGCCCACGACGGGAAGATCACCCACCGCGGGGTCTTCGAAGCGATGTTGGAAGAGCTCCAGTTGGAACAGAATCACGACTTCCGAAATGTTCAGGACATTCTAGCCAGCGTTTAACCTTTCCGGGGCTGCGCTGCTCGAGCCTACTCGTCGGCAGCGTGCGCACCGCGAGGTGCCGGAGCGTTGAGTTTGAACCGGATACCCAGGATTCGGATGATCCAGCAGGCCGCAGCAGCAATAATGGCAGCGGTGAACCCGTAGTGGCCTGTCAGGATCGCGGCCACGGTGAGTCCTGCTCCAACCATGGCCGGGATGGCATAGAGGCCCTCGCTCATCACCGACGGGATCCGACCGATCAGCGCATCTCGGATAGTGCCACCACCCACACCGGTGAGGGTTCCTAAGATAATCGCTTGGACCGGGCCGAGCCCGAATTCCATGGCTTTGCTGGCCCCGGTGACCGCGAAAACACTCAAGCCCGCGGCATCAAGAACTTCTATCGGGATGGTCATGCGGCGCAGATATTTCGCGAAAATAAACACGACGAACGCCCCGAAGGCCGCCACAGCGAGATAGCGCCAGTCTCGGAAGGTGGCTGGCGGCAGGTCATTGAGCATAATGTCGCGCAGGATACCGCCTCCTAGTGCGGTGATCATGCCGAGCGTGAGCACCCCGATGATATCGATACGCACGTGCCGGACGGCGGTCAGTGCGCCATTGAGCGCAAATGCGAAGGTCCCCAACAGGTCCAACAGCAGGAGCAGTATGTGTTCAGGACTCATCGGTGCATGTCACCCTTGGGGCCTGCAAAGTGCGCTTCATCGCACCATTGTCGCGCGAGACCATTTGGCAACGCAAGAGTTCAGCGGATGACAACGGGTGCCACACTTTGTCGTGTGACACCCGTCGATAGAGTTTAGGTCCGCCTACTGGCCGACGGCGGCTGCGCGAATATCTTCTTCGGTGAGGATCTGATCGTCGCTTGGGCGTTCGGGGACTTCGACGTCGTCGTCCCAGGTGAAGTCCATGCTGGACTCGCCGTTGCGTGCTTCAATGAGGCGAGGGGCGTCGCGGTCGGTTTCGATACCGATAAACTGCTTGGCTTGTCCGTTCATGATGGCGTTTTCGTCCTCACCATCGATCGAGTAGAACCAGCCGGTGTCTTCAGTTTCCATATCGACCTGCATGTAGGCGCCCTCTTGTTGCAGGTCGCCAAAGTTCAGACCGGTTATCTCGTCGGGCTGGTCGGATTCTGCAGCGGAACGCATCTGCTCTAGCAGTTGGGTCATATCCATGGAATCGGCAATGCTTGCGTAGTTTTCGCTGACGTCTATATATTTGCCCTCAAACTCGCTGGTGTTCTGGCGCATTTCTTCTAGTTGTGCTTCGGAAACTTCAGCTCCCATGGACGAGGTCATGACCTCTACCATCATGTTCCAGGACACGAAGACTTCGTCGTCGAAGAAGTACATGATGGGCTCTTGATCGTCACCCAAGCGGATCGCGGTGGCCGGTTCCGTCAGGGAGCCATAAATTTGTACATCCGAGACATTGGCCCCCAGCATGTCTTCGATGATGACTGCATCAGACGCCATGGCTTCTGGCAGCGTGCCGGTGATTCCCATGGCATCCGCTGAACTCATGGCATCCCACATGTTCACCTCGATATCGTCGAAGGCGGGCGCGTCGGAATCACTGCCGCAAGCAGTCAGTGTCAGCCCTGCTATGGCCGCCATAGCGACACCGGCTCGTAACGATCGTGACATATTCGTTTCAGTCTTTCTTCTTGGGGTTCGTGACGACAGGCTCTCCAGGTAGACGTGGCCACCAAGATGCAACAACTTTCAAGTGTAAACCGGCTGACGCGTTATGGGCGCCACAATGACGCAACAGCGGCGCAGTACTGCTGGCTGGAGTACTGCGCCGCTGTCTCGAAAAGATCGAGGGCCGGTTAGGAGGTCACCGCTGGCGTGACCGCCTGGGACTCGATCTTCGTTTCGTGTCCGACGCGTGCGCCCTCGGGCACTTTGCGGTCGGCTTCGGCTTCGGTGATCAGTGGGTACACCCCGGATGCGTCATGGGTTTCGCGACCGGTGACCGGCGGGTTGAACACACAGGCCATGCGCAATTCGGTGTCCGCGCGTACGGTGTGTTTTTCGTGGCCGTCGAGCAGGTAGAGGGTGCCGTCGCGTAAGTCGTGGACTTCACCGGTTTCTTCATTGGTCAAGGTGCCTTCACCTTGGACGCAGTAGACGGCTTCGATGTGATTTTCGTAGTGAAAGGTCGACGTCGTGCCGGCATAGATCACCGTGTCGTGCATTGAGAAGCCCACGCCCTCGCGGGCCAGGATGATGCGACGGGAGCGCCACGTTTCGGATTGGACGTCGCGTTCGGTGTCGTTGAGGTCTTCTAACTGGGTAACGATCATGTGGTGCCCTTTCGTGGCGTGTGGTTTAGGCGTGCGTGGTGGCGCGTTCAAAGACCAAGGTGATGTCTTGTCCGGTGACCTCTGCGACGCAGTCGGCAAGGGTGTTGAGCCCGCGTTCCAGCACGTTGAGGTCAATGTTCAGCGCCGGCATGAGTTTGAGTACTTCGTCCTGGGGGCCGGAGGTTTCCATGAGAAGTCCTTTGGCAAAGCCCGCTGCCGCGATTTTTCCGGCGACGGCTGGATCGGTGAAGGACAGTCCGGTGAGTAGGCCGCGGCCTTTGACGCTAGTGCCTTCAACTTCAATGGCGATCTTAGTCAGGGCATTCTGCACGGTGTCGATGACTTTCGCGAGGTGGCCGTCCTGGAAGGAGTCATCAGCCCAGTAGCGACGCAGCGCTGCAGTGGCAGTGACAAATGCTGGGTTATTACCCCGGAAGGTGCCGTTATGTTCGCCCGGTGCCCAGACATCAAGTTCCGGGGTGAACAGGGTCAAAGCCATGGGCATACCGTAGCCGGAGATGGATTTCGAGACGCACACAATATCGGGCTTGATGCCGGCTTCTTCGAAACTGAAGAAGGTTCCGGTGCGGCCGCAGCCTGCCTGGACATCGTCGACGATGAGCAAAATGTCGTGGCGAGCGGTCAGCTCACGCAATCCACGCAGCCATTCGGCACGCGCTGCGTTGAGCCCGCCTTCGCCCTGAACGGTTTCCACGATGATGGCCGCTGGCTTATCCACACCGGAGCCCGAGTCTTCCAGGACCCGCTCGAGCCACAGAAAGTCAGCGGTTTCACCGTCGAGGTAGTTATCGTATGGAATTTTGGAGCTGTTGGTCAGCGCCATACCGGCACCCTGACGCTTCATCGAGTTACCGGTGACCGACAATGACCCCAGAGTCATGCCGTGGAAGGCGTTGGTAAATGACAAGATGTGTTGACGGCCGGTGACCTTACGCGCCAGTTTCAGCGCGGTCTCCACCGTGTTGGTTCCCGTGGGGCCAGGGAACATGACTTTATAGTCCAAATCGCGTGGTTCAAGGATGAGCTCTTTGAACGTTGTCAGAAATTCTCGCTTGGCCGGGGTCATCATGTCGAGCGAGTGCACGAGTGCAGCTGAGCTGAGATAGTTCAATAGCTCAGTGCGCAGTTCTGGGTTGTTGTGCCCGTAGTTCAGTGCACCAGCGCCGGAGAAGAAGTCAATATATTTCTTGCCTTGTTCATCGGTGACAATCGAACCGGAGGCCGAGGTGAACACGGTTGGCCAGCTGCGGCAGTAGCTGCGAACCTGTGATTCGGTTGTTTCAAAAATGGTCGTATCCATGAAAGCCCTTTCAGGGTGTTGATGAACTGTTTTGGCACACGGTCGTGCGCATGAAAAGTGAAAAAAGCGATTCCGCGTTATGAGCTGGGAACGAACTGGTCTTGGGCGTTGGCGCGACGACGAGTCAGTTCCGGAACCAACGGACCAATGCGATGCAGGTATTCGGTGTCGTGACTATCCGGGTACATCTCCGGGGTGAACAGTGCGGTGACCTCATGGTCGGCCTCGTGGCGTTTGGCCAAGGAAGCAAAGAGTTGTTTGGATGCGACATTGTCGTCGGTCACGGTAGTTTCCAGATGCTCGGCGCCGGTGGTCTCGACGAGATAGTCCAGCATTCGACTGGCCAGGCCACGACCGCGAGCCGTGGCATCGACGCCAACCTGCCAGATCAGTAGCGTGGTCGGGTCGCTGGGACGAAGGAAACCGGTGACAAAACCCACCAGTTGTCCGTCCTGTGTTGTGGCGACGACGCTGGTGTCAGCAAAGTCTCGGCACCACAGCAAATAGTGATACGAGGAGTTCACGTCCAGCACTTCGGTCGCACGGGTCAGTCGCCACAAAGCCGCGCCATCGGAGATACGCGGTGCTCGAAGATCGATAGCGTACTCAGAATGATCGTTCTTGCTTTCGGAAAGATGCATGAGCTCAACAATAACGCCCTCATGATTCAGGTCAACCTGGCAAACCGCGCTTTCGAGGCCTATTTGAGCGACCCTCAGACCGCCGAATCTGCCCCACTTCGGCATACTGTTGCCGATCTCGCAAGGTGCGCCCACATCTCACACGGCACCAGATCGTCGTTACACAATCGTTACAACTCTGTTACCTGACCGTTATAGTCTCCGACAGAGAATCAACGGCACTTCAACCAAATCCGACGCACCAGACGTGATGTTGGGCACAATTCACTCGCATCACAGCTTCCTTCACCTGCCGGTAACCTTCCAGAGACCTCGTGTAAGGACATCTACGACCGGCCGTTCAACTTCTCCGGAGACGATGGCCAGCGTTCACACAAACTTCTCATCATCACTCACCGGAGGTGACATTCTTGACTCGCATCTCACGCTGGCTCCCCGCCTCAACGCTGAGCGTTGGGCTCGTAGCATCCAGCCTGGTGGTTCTTGCACCAGCACAAGCGAATCTCGAAACCGAAGCGGAACCAGAAGTTCTGCTCGATGCAAATACCACATGGCGCTACTTGGATGACGGTACGGATCCGTCCAATGGCCTGCCGTCTCGTACGGATTGGGCCGACCCTGAGTTTGATGACTCAAACTGGCCTGAAGCCGCGGGCAGCTTCGGCGCGGTACGCGGCGAGTTGACCGAGCTCAGCGGTGGATACGTACCAGATAACCGTCTGGACCAGTACAAGCCAGACAGCACAGAGAACAAAGAAGCCTTCTTCTTCCGCTCCGAATTCACCATCGACACCGACCAGATCAACGACGATGCCGTCGTAACGGGTGCGGTACGTTACGATGACGCAGCGATCGTCTACGTCAATGGTGAGCGCGTTGATGGCTTTGATGACGAGGATCTACCCTTCACCGACGAGGGTGAAGACCGCAATATGGTCTACGGTGGCTCCAACGCTTCTGCTCCAAAACAGGGCGAATTCGTTATTGAAGAAGACCTACTGGAAGATGGCGCGAATACGATTGCTGTCCAACTCCATCAGGGTCGTTCGAACAGCTCTGACATCTATTTCGGCTTGGAACACCTGAGTCTTGAAATTGTCGAAGCAGAAGGCCAGACTGCACAACTACTACAGATGGGTGCTAACTCATCCGAGCGTCGCCTGTCATGGTTGACCGATAGCGGCATCGAAGAATCTGTTCAGTTGGCAGCCGGTGCACACACCACCATGCCTGATTCTGCAACCACCATCGCAGCGACCCAACAGGGTGAAAGCGCACATCAAGGCAAACAATTTGTGCACGCTACCCTGTCCGGTTTGACCCCCGGCACCTACAGCTACCGCGTTGGTTCCGAAGAGGGCGGCTGGTCAGATATCGAGCAGTTCGAGATCTTTGAAAACGATGTTGAACACACCTTCACCTTCATCGGGGATGCTCAAATTGGCGCTTCAGGCAACGTCGAACGCGACGGCCTCGGCTGGCAAGCCGCGCTGGATGCCAATGATGCCCTCTTCCCAGAATCGCAATTCCTCCTCTCCGCCGGCGACCAGGTTAATGACTACAGCGGTAGCATTGCTGAATACCTCGCCTACCTGGCGCCACAGCAGATGCGTACCCAAGCCTCTGCAGCCACCCTGGGCAACCATGACTACAACCGTTCATCTCCACAGGCGCTCTATGGTCAGCACTTTAACCAACCAAATATGGCAGACTACGACCCGACAGAGGGCAGCTACTGGTTCATCTACAACGATGTGCTGCACTTGAACATCTCCACCGAGAACCGAGATTGGGAAGGCCATCGCAACTTCTTAGAAACCACCATCGCCGAGCATGGTGATGATGTCCAGTGGACGATGTTGACTTTCCACCGCCCGCTCTACAGCACGGGCCCTCACTCAGTCTCAGGTACAACTAACGAGATCCGTGACGGTCTGAGTCCGATCATTAGCGATCTAGACATCGACGTCGTCCTCACCGGTCACGATCACACCTACTCCCGCAGTTTCCTCATCGATTCCGAAGGCAACCAGGTTGATCCTGCAACCTCCGAGGTCGTTGTGAACGCTGAAGGGGAAGTGGTCGGCGCTCCCGAAGAGACCGAAGGCCTGAACCTCACCTACGAAGGACGCGAAGCCAGCCCACGCCTCGAAGAGGGCACCCACGTCCGGGTGACCCCAGAAGAGGGCTCCACCCTCTTTGTGACAGCGAACTCGTCGACGGGTTCAAAATACTACGATCTGCGTCATGTGGATGAGTTCCGTGACGGCTTCCAGCCTCGCTTCCGTGACCAGCAGTACGAGCAAAACATCACCGGTGTCGAAGTCAACCAGTGCAGTGTCACCACCAGCACCGTCGAACTCGACGGCACTGTCGTTGACAAGGTTGAACTGTTGCGCGACCGTGAAGCACCAGTCATCACCTCAACGCAGGACACTGTCGTGCTTGATGACGAATTCGACCCACTCGCAGGTCTCGAAATCTCCGACAACTGTGCTGACGTCAGCCTTGACGATGTCCAAGTTGAAGGAGCCGACCAGGTCAACACCGCTGTGCTAGGTCAGTACAGCGTGATGTACCGTCTCGCAGACGAGGCCGGAAACGAAACCTCCTTTGAACGCGTCATCACCGTGACTGAGGCCGACGAAGAAGGTGAAGCAGTGGAGGAGGAAGAAGAGGAAGAAACTCCAACGCCGACGCCAACTCCTGAGCCAACCGAGGAAACCGGTGACGAAGATGAGCGTGGCAACGACGAAAATGCTGATGAAAATCCAGCAGCTGCCGACCGCGACGGCGATCTGGCCAACACAGGTGCCAGCATCTTATGGGCGGTCGCGATTGGTCTCGCTGCCCTGGTAATTGGCCTAATGTTGTTCTTGGTGAAGCGTCACAGGATGACCTCATAACCACCATGAACCAACTGTAAGACCCACCCGTCTGACAGATTCACCGGCGGTGTACCTTCCTCATCCAGGAGGTACACCGCCGGTTTGTTTCTGGTTGTTGTCAGTATGAGCGTGTCAGTCGAATGGATGTGAAGTATCAGTTTGTGAGCGCCCGACTAATCGATCGATTCGAGCGGCGGCTTCTTCCGGGCTTTCTGGCCGATAGTTCGGATCCTGGGCACGGCGCCGGTTGCGCACAATCCGAAGCACAATCCAGGTGCCTAAGACGACCATCACAGCTGCTAGCACGACATTGGAAAACACATCCGCATAGTCGGAAATCAAGTGGAAATTCGTCCCCAACAGGTAGCCACCCATGATGAAAATTGTGTTCCAAATGAGCGAACCGATCGCGGTGAAGAGGGTGAAGAGCCAAAAGTTCATGCGTTCCAGTCCAGCGGGAATTGAGATCAGCGAGCGGAAGATGGGGATCATTCTGCCAAAGAACACGGTCCAGTAGCCGTATTTAAGAAACCACCGTTCGGTGCGTTCGACGTCGTCGATATCGACTAACGGCATGATGTAGGCGGCCTTATATAAACGGTATCGACCAAACCAGGCGCCCAATCCGTACAGCACCCAGGCACCGGTGACCGATCCGATGGTCGCCCAGAGTATGCCCGCGGCGGGGGTAAACGCTCCATTGGCCGCGGTAAATCCTGCCAGAGCCAAAAAGAGTTCGGAGGGTATCGGCGGAAAAATATTCTCGATAAATACCGCCAGCCCTAGTCCGATCGGTCCTAAGGCCTCCATGACGGCAACCACGATGTCGCCCAACCAACCGTAGGACACCTCTGAGGGGTTCGCTGCAGTAACGATGGGATGTAGTGCTATCGGCTCATTCATCTCTTCATACTATGGCGGATCAACCTGAACGCCAGGTCGATACTGCCCACTCGTGCAGAACACCACGGTCAGTGTTTGAAATGGACGAACACCCGGCCGAAGTTCTTACTGTCTTTCTCCACGCGATGATAGCGCGCTTTGATGTCTTTACGGTCAAGGAAGCGAAGCATCCGTTTTTTCAGCGCCCCGCTGCCTTTGCCCGGGATGATCTCCACGGTTTTCGCCTTGGTCGCTTCGGCCTCATCGATGATGTCAGCTAACGCCCGATCCAAATCACGGCTTTTGTTATAGATATCGTGAAGATCTAACTTCAATCGCACGCTTGAAAACACTCCTTCTAGACTTGCTGATCAGGATACGTTAGACGGTAGCGCAGTCGCGCGAACTGCCCAATGTGCTGAGCCTCAACCAGGTGCAACAGGTTGGATTCGATGCGTTGCTCTAGCAAGGGTGCGCCATCAATGAGCGCGACCGGAGCAACGCTCAACACCATCTCATCCAGGGCTCGGGCGGCAATAAATTGGGAAGCCAGTCCCCCACCTCCCACGACCCATATGATCCCGTTACCTGCCATCTCACGCAGTTGCGGGAGCGCAGCCGCCACCTCACCCGACATGAAATGTACTGCTGCTCCACCGGGGTTCGAAAGGTTGCGGGTGGTAAAGACGACGGTTTGCACCTCTGGCATCGCGGTGCCCCAGGCGTCCATATTTTCTACGGCACCTAGCTCATTGAGCACCCATTCATACGTCGTCGAGCCCATGACTTGAACAGCTGCTCGGGGCGGTGCCAACCGGGGATCATCACCACCCGGGACTGCAAATAACCACAACAGTGATTTGGCGGGATCTGCGAGATAGCCGTCCAGACTCGTGGCGGTTTCGTAAATAATTTGTCCCATAATCGCGACGCTACCCGGCAAACTCCCGCGCCGACACCGTTGGGGAGAATCCCCGAGAAAGTGCCTAGTCACGCGACGCTCAATTGTTCTCACACCCTGAGATGACGGGCCAGGAATTCGGGATTGCATACCTGTACCGGATCATCCCATAGTCATTTGATCTCGAGGTTTTTAGACTGGGCATGGAGCCATCCTCGTACACGTTATTGGAGGACGATCATCATGCGGCTCAGTATCAATCTTTTTATGTCACTCAACGGTGTCAGTCAGGCCCCCGGCGGCACAGAAGAAGACACTCGCGGCGGTTTTATGGACGGCGGCTGGCTCATGTCCGTCTTCGATGAAGGCTGCGGTCAGGCCGTCACACGCTGGTTCGACCAAAGCGGTGCACTGCTGCTGGGCCGTCGGACCTATGATCTTTTCGCTTCGCATTGGCCTCAGGTGACCGACCCCAACGACGTCGTCGCACACCAGATCAATACCGCACAGAAATATGTGGTGACGTCTTCACAACTGCCAGAGGTATGGTCTGATTCCTCAACACGACTGGAGGATGATTTTATCGATGAGATTCGCCGACTCAAAGGTGTTGAAAGTGATCGAGAGCTTCAGGTTCACGGCAGCATTCAGCTAGCTCGCGCTCTCCACCAAGCTGGGCTGGTGGATATCTACCGGTTCTTGATTGCACCGGTGACCGTTGGCCCCGGGTTTGGGATCTTCGATGCCGCAGGCCCTTCGTACAAGATGAAGGTTCATCACGGCGTCGTGACGACCAATGGGGTTTTTGACGTCGAGTTGGTCCCCGAACCATTTGGGGAACGCAAAACCGTTGACCTTCAGGACGGCAAAGAAATTGTCCGGGATGTGGAAGAGCCGAGGTCTTGATGACAACTTATGCAAGCTTAAGCATTTCTTTGGATGGCTACTACACCGGATTGAACCCGTCGGCCCATCACAGGTTGGGCGAAGGCGGTGAGGCGCTGCACGCCTGGCTGCCACAGAATGTGATTGATCGGCCCGAGGCCGGGGTTCATGACATTATCGCCGAGGAGTACGCCCGGTTGGGCGCGTTAGTCATGGGGTGGGACAGCTATGAGCACGCCGAGGCCGGGTGGGGGTCAAAGCCCCCGTTCGGGGTGCCGATTTTTGTGGTCACTCACCGGTATCTTGCCGACGACGTCCGCCAGGGAACGACCTTTCACTTCGTCAATGATGGTTTCGAAGGCGCATTAGAGCGGGCACAGGCAGCAGCTGGAACGTACGATGTCGGCTTGCACGGAGGCGGTGCCATACGGCAGGGACTGCTGCACAGCATGCTGGACGAATTACAGTTGCACATAGTCCCCGTATTACTAGGAGGAGGCCGGCAACTCTTCGAAGACGTCGACCCTGCCCATATCCGTTTAGAACAACTGCGCGCGACCGAAGGCCAAAACGTCACCCACATCAAGTACCGGGTGCGTTATGACTGACAATCTTCTAGGCCTTGCGTGAGGCTTTGTACTTGCGCAGATTCTCAACGGCCTTCACGACACCACCGACGGCAAAAGCCGCAAATACCGTGCCTTCGCGGACGCCCTCAAGACGCTGCATCAACACCAGCGAGACGATGGCAGCGATGATCACCAGCGACCAGTCCACAATCTGTTTCATGGTCCCAAACCGAGCAGCAGTCACCTGGGTCAAAGCCATGACAATGCCTTCGCCTGGCAGATAGAGCAGTTTCGGTTGGACCTGGATGTAGACGCCAATGCCCAGCACGATGGCGCCAAGAATCGTCACGACCCACTGCAATAGGTAATTGTCTGTTTGGGTCCAAGCCGTCAGAAAGATCGACACGTCGATCAGCGTGCCAAAAATGAGTGCGATCGGGAGCTGCACGAGCTGGAATATCGGGAAATTTCGGCGCAGAATGAGGATCTGGATGAGCACAAAGACGGCGTTCATGACCACCGTGACGCCACCAACAGTCCAGGTCGTCGCCGCATCAATGACCGCAGGGAACGTGGAAATGGGTGCGGTGCCCAAATGCCCATGCACGCTCAAGGCAATGCCCACAGACATCACAAACACACCGAATAAAAAGGTGACCCAGCGGCCCAACATGCTTGATCGTTTCGACTGTGGGGCGTTGTCTTCAGTCGTCATGGTCTCGTCGTTGTTGATGCCCTCGGGCATGGTGTTCCCTCGCTTCCGGTACCGGTATGGTCTACCGGCCTGCACCTACTGTAGTCTCCAGTACGGCAGCTTCACGGATTATGCATGGATTCGCCCATAGCTGGGCGTTTGACCCACTGAAATCACGTCACCGTTAAAGGACTACCCTGTAGATTGTGACCACTGATAAGACTCCTGCACGGTCTGCTTCGACCGGTTTATTGATCATCCTGTTGTGCGCAATGGGCGCCGGGCCGCTATTCAATTACGGCATTTCAGTTTCCTCAGCACTGATCATCGATCAATTAGGTATTTCAGCCGGTCAACTCGGTCTCATCATCACCGTGGTCTTTGCCGCCGCAGCAATCTCCAGCCTGTGGTTAGGCAACCTTGCCGATAAAATTAGCGCACGCAGCCAAATGCTCATTATCTTTGGCGGGACGGCCGTGGCGCTCGTCGTTGCGGCATTTGCTCCGAGTTATTGGCTGCTGTTAGTCGCCGCCGTGTTGGCCGGACCGGCACAGGCCATCTCAAATCCGACGACCAACCGGGTGATCATGCGAGCCGTGCCCATGGAAAAGCGCACGGGTTGGATCGGGGTTAAACAATCCGGGGTGCAAGCTTCTCAATTATTTTCAGGGCTGTTTTTTCCTGCGGTCGCTTTGGCACTGGGCTGGACAGGGGCTGCGCTCGGCGGGGCACTTGTGTGTCTTGTGTTGTGGTTGATCTCGCTGAAATTCGTGCCATCACCGGCACAACTTGCCGCCCGTCATTCTGGGCCAGTCACACCGGAACCACCCGAGGTAACGGTCGATACCGGTCAGATGTCTGCGGTGGCTACTCAAGACAAGATGCCGGTTGTCGTCTATTTCTTTGCTGGGATTGCCCTGCTTTCTGGCATGGGGATGCAGGCAACAAACGTGTATTTGCCACTCTTTGCGGTACAAGAGCTCGGTTTCTCGCTGGTATTAGGTGGGGCCGCAGCCGCCGTGTCGGGTGTCATTGGCGTCGTGTCACGGATTGCCTGGAGTCGTCGAATGCAGGCCGGTGCCCAACCCTCACGCCTACTTATGGTCATGATCGCCGGAGCACTCGTGGGAGTCCTGGCCTTCTTAAGTGCAAACGCTTGGCAACTTCCGGCACTGCTTTGGATTGGCGCGGCGTTGCACGGCATTACGGTGTTCGGTGCCAATGTGGTGATCAATGCCGGACTGTTGCGGGTCGTGCCGGCGCATAAGATTGGAGCAGCCTCGGGTTTGAATTCGATGGGCATGTATACCGGTTTTGCTCTGGGACCGTTAATCATGGGCCTACTGCAGGACTTCACGCATGCATTTACTGCCGGTTGGGTCGCCGTAGGCTTGAGCTATCTATTGTGCGGAGTGGTGACTGTTGTACTTCACCGTCATACACAGCGTAAGGAGATGCGTTGATGCTCATCAAAACCATGCACGCGCCACGTTGGGCCCGAGCGATGATGTTGTTTATCCCGGCTATCTGGTTGGGATTGATTATCGGGATTTCGTTTCTTGAAGCGCCTCTGAAATTTACTGCGCCGGGCATCACGATCCCGCTGGGTTTGGGAATCGGCCGGCGAGTGTTTCTGGCCATGAATATCACCGAGATCGTACTGGGTGTGTTGCTGCTGATCGCGCTGATCGCCATGTGGCGGAACCATCGTCACCAGGAACTGCCGAATTTCAGTAAAATGCAGCGTTATTCTTTCTTGGTATTGGCACTGCTCCTGATCAAGACGGCGATTATTCGCCCGATGCTTGCCGTCCATACGGATCGTGTGCTGGCCGGGAGTTTTGAAGGTGGTTCGACCACGCATTATTACTACATCGGGGTCGAGGCAATCCTATTTGTGGGTCTGCTGTTGTTGATGGTCTCCGCGATGCGCGGCTTACTGCCACCCGCAGCACCCATTGACGGTTCCTTCACAGAGCAAACCGGGGCGGCCGACCAGTAAGGGGTGCACACCACCGTGCGCACCCCTATCCAACGGCTGACTATACAGAAGCCAGGCTTGGCTCTTGGTCGCGGGCCGTTGTCGAGGTACGGTATGCAGAGCCTGGGAGCAGGGCATCGATGCTGAAGCGACCAGCACCACGGCTGGCAATCACTAGCAGACCTACCGCGAGCGCTAGGACCAGCTCGTAGCCGCCGTTATCAATGAAGACTCCGGCTGAGGCGTGAACCAGTACCAAGGCTCCCAGCTGCACCAGTATGTTCAGGACTGCGGCCAATGGGGTCACGAGCCCGACCAGAATCAGAATGCCACCGAAAAGCTCAGCGGAGGCAGCAAAGATCGAAGTAACGCTAGGGGCAGGCACTCCCATGTCGCCGAAAGCAGCAGAGGTGCCCGCGAGTGTCCATTCGTTAAATTTCTGCCAGCCGTGGGCAATCAGGATAATGCCCAAGCCGATGCGTGCAAGCAACAGCACAATGTCTTCGATGATCGGATATTTTCTTGCAGGATGTAAGAATGTCAACATGATCGATAGCTTGACACGGAAAGTCATTGACTGCCAATACGATTCTCTGTGAGTTCCGTCATCACAGGATGTGCATCGAAGTCTTCGCTCCACTCTTCCCGCACGGCTCTGCCGAAGTAGGCGCGTATTCCCGTTTTACCAATGAGCCGAACGTGAATATCCCCACTCCTTGCGGGCGTTATTTCCCCCGGATAATAATCAGATGCCTGGGGCAACCTGAAGAGATCACTTTGGGTTCAAAGCTGTGATTTCGGCTGGCACGTGCTCGAGCAGATCGTCCCACAGCATTGGAGAGAATTTGAACGTGTCGGCTCCATCGAGTCCACCACTAAGAAATTCGTGTTCGTATTCCCACTGCAATTCATCGATCACATCTTCCACCGTGACGCCAGGTGCAGCGTCTTCTACAGCCCCTGCGGTGCCCGGGTCGAAAGGAAGATCAAGTGCGTCATACACATCGGTTAGGACCCGTCGAATTGAATATCCGTGTTCAACGACCAGGCTGGTGGAAAACAGCCAGGCTCCTTTGACCACACGTTGCGCCGTCCCAGCTAGTTTAATGCGTCGGGTCGGGTCAAGCACCCCGTGGACGGAATACTCCCCGGCGCAGTACTCATTCGGGATTTCTCCGACCGCCGCTTCGACCCCGAGGCGACGGAGCATGTTGGTCCACAACACACCAAAGTATTCGAAACGATCTTTAAACCCGACCATCGCATCGTGTTCAGGTTGAATATGGTCGATGATAAGCGAGCCTCGATGATAGGCCGCGGCACGGCCACCGACTTTGCGAACCACTGGGGTAAAGCCGTGCGCTCTGCTGTGCTGTTGAGCAGTTTCATAGCCGTCGAGTCTCACATCTTGCTGGCCAAAAGACACTGTGGGTTGCGGACGATAGATCCGCACAATGGGACCTGAGACCCGGCCGTGTTGGATGGCTCGCAGCAGAGTGGTGGAGTATGTCAGGTCTGCTGCCGCGCCCAAACTTTCGTCTTGTTCAACCCAGCTCAGCGTCTTGGATGTCATGTGCGCCTCATTTCGTCAAGGATTCTGTGATGAGCATACGCAACGATCCCACTCAACTGCGAGATATCGGTGTCTTACGCTTCGGGTGCGTCTGGCTGCGGTAGGAGTCGACGAATCGCATCACTAAACGTGACCAACCCTACGAGCCTTGTGTCGTCGACGACGACGGCGAGTTGTTCGCTGTGGTCACGCATTGCTCGAAGCGCTGCGTGCAGCGGCGTGTCAGGTGCGAAGGTGAGCGCCGGGCGAGCCAGTTCCCCCACGGTGCGCTGGCTCGGTTCTAATAACGTGTCACGGACATGCAACACCCCGAGATCGGCATTCGGGTGCTGCACCAGGATACGCAGATGACGTGAGGACATGGCAGCAGCCTGCAGGTCTGCCACGGTATCCGTGGCGTGTACGGCAACCGGCGGGGTGTCGTCGGCAATGAGATCCCGCACTTGGAGCGTTTCCAGGTCAAGTGCCCCAGACACCGGGGCTTGGATATCTTCTTCCAGCGTCCCAACGGCGGCTGAGTGTTCGACAAGTCGACGGATGGTTTCAGCGTCTCGACCACCAACTGCTGCTCGGTCTACGGGTTCAACTCCGGAGGCTGCCACGAGCCGGTTGGCAATCGTGTTGATCCACCGCAGCAACGGGGCAAGCAACCAAATATAGGTGCGGGCCACCAGGCTCGTTGCCTTGGCGGCTGTCTCGGGGTGGGCAATGGCCCAGGATTTGGGCGCCATTTCCCCAATCACCAAGTGCAGAAATGTCACCACAAATAGGGCGAGAATGAACGAAGCACTGCCAGAGATCCAGTCGGGCAGACCAATATTGCCAATCAGTGGAGCCAAAAGACTATCAACCGCCGGTTTAGTGACGGCCCCCAGGATAAACGTACACGCAGTGATACCCAATTGTGCCCCGGCGAGCATGATGGTCAGCTCATTCATACTGCGCAACGCAGCGCGTGCCGCTCGGCTCTGCTCCGCTTGTGCTTCCAATCGGTATCGGCGCGCACCCATGAGCGAAAATTCCATGATGACGAAAAATGCGCTCACCACGATAGTGGCGACCGTAATGATCAAGACGAGCCACAGGTTCACTGGTTTTCCTCCTGTGCGACGTCCTCGCCGTGGATAACCTCAACGCGCAGCTCAACCAGGGTTGGAACGCGGTGTTCAATTTCAAGGACCCGGGCGTGGAGCACACGAGTGATGGTTTCGTCATGCGCCAGATCGGATGGTAGTAAGGGCAGTTCGATCGTGAGGTGTTGATCGATGGCGGGAAGGTCTTTGAGATGATCGATAAGCATCCCGGAGATCGTTTCGTAGTCACCCCGAGGCAACACGTGGCTGATTTCCCGTTCCACTTCATCAATGAGGGCATCACCGGCGATGCGCCAGCTCGCCTCGCCTGCCGTTTCAATCGCAACCGGTAACTGCGGATCGTGTTCGTCTGTGAGTTCACCGGTGACCTCTTCGGCGAGATCCTCGAGCGTCAACAGTCCCGCCATACCACCATATTCATCAACCACGCACGCGACTTTTTGTCCGGCTGCTTGCATCCGATATTGTGCTTGGGGCAGCATCATGACCGGCGGCACGGTTACCGGTGCCCGCATGATCGTCGTCACCGGTTCCTCGCCTCGATGTGACGCTGCCAGCACATCTAATAAATGCACCACCCCGACCGGGATATTTTCAGCATCGAGCACCGGATAACGGGTGTGCGCGTGGGCCATGAGTCGTCGCACCTGATCGATCGTGGTCTCGGTTGTGACCGTATCGGTTTGAGACACCGGAATCATGGCGTGTTCCACATCGCGTTGCGGATAATCCAGGATGCGATCGAGCATGATGGACAGATCGTCGTCCAGGTGGCCGGAAGTCCGGGAGTCTGCCACAATGCGTCGAAGATCGCTCGCGTTGGCACTTGAGTCCAAGTCTTCTACCGGGGTGATGCCGACCAGCCGAAGCAGAATATTTGATGCCTTATCAAAAATGGTGATGAGCCACCCGAAGATCGCCAGGTAGATATTGGTGGATTTTGCGAGTTTTTTCGACAACCACACCGGAGTGGCGATCGCCAGGTTCTTGGGATAGAGCTCTCCGAAAATCATTTGCACAATGGTCGACATCGCGAGCGCCAAGACAGTGCCCACCGTTATGCTCACCGCCGGTGGAATACCGACGCCGCCCAGCAGTACGCCGAGGCCCTCGCCGACTAATGGTTCAGCAACATACCCAACCATCAGACCCGTGACAGTGATGCCGAGTTGAGCTCCCGAGAGCATAAAGGACGTTCGTCGAGTGACTTTGAGCGCTGCTTCAGCCGCTTTATCACCTTGTTCAGCCTCGGTTGCCAGCCGTGAACGATCCACCGACATGAACGCGAATTCTTGAGCAACAAAATACCCGCCGGCCGCAATGATCACCAGAATGACCAAGATCCCCAGGACCAGCATCAGCGTTGCCATCAACATGCGCTATCGACCGCCTCGCGTGGAACACCTACCGAGAGAGCACTCACCACGAATTCACCGCCTTCGCTGGGAAACCGCATTGCCTCAGCCTAGAACACCTCTTGACCCTACCGAAAGACCTCCCCTGCGCTGAGCGCGTGGAGGGTTCTTCAAAGGGCAGTCAGCTGGTGCAGGCTACGACAGATAGGTGCGACACTAGTGATACTCATCACCACACCGAGGGTGTCCGGAGGAACCAGGCATGCCAAAACTTCATCGAGCCTACCCAATGCTGTTGACCGGTGTCTTGCTCATCGCCGGGTGCGGCGCCGAACCCGAATCCACCACCGAGTCCACCTCGCCTGCAACCCAAAAGCCCAGCATCACGGAATCCTCTCCTCCAACTCCCCCTGAAGAGCCCCAGGACGAGCCGACTGTCACGATCGAAGATTTGGCACCGATCGAATTGGGTTCCGCGGAGGTCATCGCCGAGGGATTGGAAACCCCTTGGTCCGTTGTATTCGCTGGAGAGACTCCGATTTTGACTGAGCGCGACAACGCACGCATCGTGGCCCTGAAGGATGATGGCACGGTTCGTGAGCTGACCACTGTTGAACAAACTGATCCAGGTGGCGAAGGTGGATTGCTGGGCTTAGCCATCTCCGAGCATCAATTATTCGCTTATCTGACCAGCGCCCATGACAACCGCGTGTTGGCCTTCGAGATCTCAGGTGAGGCGGATGCTCTGGAACTCGGCGAGCCTGAGGTCTTGCTCGAGGGTATTCCTGCATCCGACTATCACAACGGTGGGCGCTTAGCGATCGGTCCTGATGACATGCTCTACATCACGACAGGTGATGCGTTAGAACCCAGCGGGTCACAAGACTTAGATTCGTTAGCAGGCAAGATCCTCCGAATCAGTCCCACCGGCGACATTCCGGAGGATAATCCTTTTGAGAATTCTCCGGTCTACAGCTACGGGCACCGCAACCCGCAGGGCATGGCTTGGGCCGCCGATGGCACGATGTATTCAAGTGAGTTCGGTCAAGATGATTGGGATGAACTCAATATCATCGAAGCCGGTGGCAACTATGGGTGGCCCGAGGTCGAAGGCATTGCAAACCACGATGACTATATCGACCCAATTCAACAATGGACACCGGCCGATGCTAGCCCCAGTGGCATCGAAATCAACGAAGGCACCCTGCTCATGGCTGCCCTACGTGGCGAGCGACTCTGGGAGATCCCATTAGCGAATCACGCCACGTCGAGCGCTCACTTTGTGTACGAATACGGTCGAATGCGCGATGTCGCAACGGCTCCGGATGGTTCAATTTGGATACTGACCAGCAATACCGATGGTGTGGGAACCCCCACGAGCCAGGACGATCGGATTATCCGAATCGAACTCGAATAATTCGACCGTCCCGCTGCGTGTCACCCGGGAAGATACGGCGCTACACTGCTGGTTTGACCCATTGCTTCCGGGTTGCATTGACGGGCCGATGCAATGTCACTGAACCGTTTCGTTCGGGTGGCTGTCGTGACCAATCACTACCCTGAAGGTATTCCAAGGCGCCCCATTTCCGTCGAACCATTCGCAGTTCTCCTTGTGCGGTGCGCATATACACCGCCGGGAGGTATTCGATAAACATCGGTTGTAAGCACATCGTGTATGCGCCGACTTTATAGAACACAATTCGGTCATCAAGCTCCAGTTCCGGTGCATCTGTCAGCGTCATCAACCGGTCACCTTCGACCAGTGTAAAGCCACTGATGATCTGCTCGGGCACGGTATCGCTACCACTGGCGAGCACTTGTGTCTCATAGGGACGGCCACGCCGAAAGAGCGGGTCAATATTTGTTCGGCTGGCGTTCGTCACCACAAATCGTTTCGAGTCGATTTCTTTGACGTCGACTACGCTGGCATGAAACTCCACGGGTACGGCAATGATGGCACCACCGGGCTCAGTGATCAAACACGTACGCTCGATGTCGACAACTTCCTGCAGCGTTTCTCGGATAATGCGCATGTAATCATCAATGGTTGGCGAGCCATCCTCGCTAGCAAAGAAGCCGCCCCCGATATCGATCCAGTCCAGCTCGAGGTTACGAGTCATGATGATCTCAGCGGCCACTGTTGCAGCCGCCTGATAAACCGCCAAACTTTGGGTTTGAGAGTTTCGATGTACGTGTATCCCCGCAACCCGTACGCCGGCAATCTTCAGATCAGAAAGAGCCCGGTCTAACTCGCCATTTTCAGGGCTGAAACCAAACCGGCTGCTGTTCTCTCCAAAAGTACTTTCTCCCGGACAACGAGATTCAAGATCCCAATTGATTCTGAGCCCAACACTGAACTCCGTATCAGGAAATTCTTCAGCAAGCTCTATCGTCCAAGCGACATCGCGCTTAGCATCGAGGTTGATAATCGATCCGCCCAATAGGGCTGACCGGAGCCGCTCGCGACTCTTATATGACCCATTGAGGATAATGCGATCCGCAGTGTAGCCCAGAGCTAGCGCGAGATCATATTCTGCATCTGACACAACTTCTGCCCAAGCGCCACGGTCGCGCATATACGTCACCAACCAGGGCAACGAATTCGTCTTGAACGAATAACCAAGAATGGAATACGGCCAATATTTTTGCATTGCTTGCTCAAACTGGCCCGCAAATTTGTCCAACTTTGGCAAATCGATCACGAAAGCCGGTGTAGGCGGCTCGATGGCCGTGCCATGAATTGAACGTCCCATGGGTGCTCACCTATTCACTTGAAGAAAAGCTGCGCATGCAGCAGGACTTGTGACACGTAATGGGAAACCTCTGACAGGGTGTGATGCGCCGAACCTTGCCGTCACGCAACGACGGGAAAATTCAGCGGTGGAGTGTAGATTTCACCGTTATCGTGACGATTTCCATTTTAGGCGACGACGTGATATAAGTCACTGGCCAAAACGTTATAATTTGTCTAGTCATAACCTGACACCTCATCTAACCATCGACCATCAACAGCTAAAACATCAAGCAAGACAGAAGCTACAGATTACCACCGAAAACTTGAGCATTCATCTAATGAATACACTACGGTTGCGACAAGTTGCAGGCAATTATCCTGATCGGTCACAAGACAGGATCGTCTAGACATTTAAGCCACCAAAGCTAGCCCAAACACTGTGACAGGCAATACAGTTTGACGTACAATCAATGCACCGCGGTAGGCCAGACCAGTTCTGCCTAGTCATGCTCATGGCCCAACGGTGTTGAAATCGATACAGCGGTCCGACACAAGAGGAGACCAGAGTGATCAATAACAAACATATGAAAATCGTGGTTGCATCAGCCGGACGACGTGCTCACTACATTCCCTGGTTTCGTGAAGCGCTTCAGTCACAAAAAATCCCTGGTGAAGTCATAGCGATGGATTACCGCGCCACAAGTCCAACTGTAGGGTTAGCCGATCGGGCCGTACAGACTCCCGCTTATAACAGTTCGGAATACCTTACGATGATGCGCCAGTGGTTCGAGGCCGAGCGTCCAGACCTGTTCTTATGTATGAATGATTACGAAATGCAGATTCTGTCGAATGGTTTAGCCGCAACCTTGCGTGATACGGGGTGTACTGTCGCAGTGCTCGATTCAGCGGCTCAAGATTGGGTTTTAGACAAATACTTGATGGCCAAGACCTTAGAAGAACACGCCATACCCACGCCTCAGACTCGCTTAGGTTCTGAGGTTTCTGATGTCGTTACAGCTTGCCCATCCGACATGATTTTCGTAGTCAAGCATCGTTTTGGGTCAGGCTCCACAGGCCTCCACATTGTCCAAACGCCAGATCTTGAGAAAGCCGTAGCTGACTCCGCTCAGACCGCTTTGGGCCAGGACGGTCACAAAGCGCCCGATGGACCCGCTGCCGTACTCATCCAGGAGCACCTTCCTGGCCACGAGTTTGGAGTGGATGGGGTCTTCTCATTAGATGGACAAGGTGAGTTGCTCGGCGTTCTGGCACGTCGCACGGAGCAAATGCGTGCAGGCGACCCTGACGTCGCCACCACCGTTTCCGGAGAGCGTTTTGTACCAATCATGCGTCAGCTTGGACGCTTATTGCGGCCAGTCGGCCCGATCAACGCTGACTTTCGAGAAAATGCTGCCGGGGAACCCCAGATTATCGACATCAACCCTCGGATGGGTGGTGGATATCCTTATAACCACCGAGCAGGAGCAGATATGCCGGCCGCTCTGGTTCGCGCCGTAGCTGGCCTAGAGCATCTCCCAGAACTCTTAGAGTATGAGCTAGGCGTGACCACTGCCCGTCACGAAGAATTCACGATCATCGGTCGTGAAGCCGCAGATACTGTCCCTTCGATATCGCAACCATAACTTCGAAACCTCCGCAGCCAGACAAGGCAGCTTGAATCCAATCAACACGAATACGACGGTAATCGATATTCCAACAATCGATTACCGTCGTACTTTCAAGGTGCAAACGTCCAGGGACTTCACGACAGTCCCAGCAGATAGTCACTCGTCGACTCTGTATTGTTATGTAGTTTGCGACGGAGTGCGCACAACATGAGAACCAGATAACTCGCCCACAGACCACTCATGGCCCCGCAGATATCCCTCAACATCCATGGGGCTACGAACTTGGAAAAGTTTGTCGCTGGTTCGCGCATACACTGGTGGGGCAAATTCTATAAACAACGTCGGTTGGTAGCACATGGTGTAACCGCCGACCCGATAAAACGTGATCCGGTCCCCTCGCTGAAGGATCGGAGCATCCTGCACTTTCATGAGGCGATCATCTTCCATACAGGTAAATCCACCGATAACCTGTTCCTGCATGGTTTCGGTTGCTTCAGCGTCTATCTGATATTCAAACGGGCGCCGACGACGAAAGAGCGGATCGATGTTCGTCCGACTCGCATCTGTCACGATGAGCCGACTTGAACCGACATCCTTAACGTCAAGCACACTCGCATGAAACTCCAAGGGAACTGCAACCAAGGAGCCACCAGGCTCCACAATCAAACAAGTTCGTTCCGGGTCGATAACTCCTTCAACAGTCTCACGAACTATCGACACATAGTCGTCGAAAGTAGGAGTTGATTCAACACTGCCGAAAAACCCTCCACCAATATCTAGCCAATCCAGGTCGAGTCCACGGGAGACCACAATTTCGGAGGCCACGGTGGCCCCTGCACGAAATACCGCTAGGCTTTGTGTAAACGAGTTGCGGTGCATATGCAGCCCAGCGATACGTATGCCAGCTTCGCTGAGTTCTGCAATGGCTTCATCGAGTTCACCATTTTCGGGGTTGAACCCAAATCTACTTTCTTCTTTTCCTGCGGTACTTTCCCCGGGGCAGTATGACTCTAAGTCCCAATTCACACGCAAGCCAACCGCAAAGGTTTGGCCTGGCAGCTCACGCGCTAATTCAGCGGCCCACGTCACTTCACGTTTAGCATCGAGGTTCACCACGGAGCCGCGCTGCAAGGCCAACCGCAGCTGTTCCCGACCCTTTACAGGACCGTTGAAAATAATGCATTCAGGGGCGTAACCTAACGCGAGTGCGAGTTCGTATTCAGTATCTGATACGACTTCTGCCCAAACTCCCTGATCACGTAGGTGCGTAATCAACCAGGGAAGCGAATTTGTCTTGAACGAATACGACAGAATCGAATGAGGCCAATGTGTCTCCAGCGCTGACTGAAAACGGCCTACCATCGTATCCAACAATGGGACATCTACAACTAATGCCGGTGTCGTAGGGGGATCCAGGTCCCGCATATGGTGTGAGCGTAGCATAATATTCACTCTCTCTATGTATGCTTTTCTGTTGCGTGCGATGGTTACGAAGGATCAATGCTGTACAGAATTGACGGTTATCACTGAAGCGTGTGCAAAAAATGTCACGATCTGATTCACGGCCCGATCGACCTGTCTCGCAGATCGTTCATAGACTTGCTTCAAGCGTCCGAAAGGGTCTTCGACGTCGTAGTCCCGCTCAGTCGGCAAGCGTGAGACGACCCCACGCATCCGCATGACTGTGTCCAATGCGGCCGCGTACGGGTCTTCCCAGTGACGGGCCACTGAAATCAGTTGCGCATCGGTGATTTGTGCAGCGATGTGAGCAAATTCCAGCAGGGTGAAACTGCGCCGCACAGCCGTGGGATGTAACTGTGCTGCGCGACGCCGATGGTCTAATTCCATGCCCAGTATCAGATCCGCTGCTACCACAGTCTCCGAGGTCAGCACCACTGCCCGATGATGTTCGGGGGCTCTCGCTCCGAGACGAGTCGCAATCTCGATGGCGGGGTCTGGCATCTGTTCTCCCACCAATGCCGACGTTCCGGCACTTTCCACGATAAAGTTCTGCGGATCCAGCCGGGATGCCAACAATTCTGCGGCCAATGGTGACCGGCATATATTCCCAGTACAAACAGTCAGGATTCGAATTGTCATGCCGGCCTCGTCGTTTTGACCTTGTCGGCTTTGTCGAGGTCACCATATCTATAAGAGGTGTAGCCGGATATGTCGGAGCTCTTGGGTGATACGTTATTGACGATGACGCCCAGCAAGCGACCTTCAACCGTCTCCAAGGAGTTGATAGCGTGGCTGAAATCCTGCCGAGTGGTATTACCCACCGAGGCCACTAACAACGCGCCTGAGGTGAGTCCCGAGATCACGGCGGCGTCGGTAACTGGCAAAATCGGTGGGGCATCGATGAGCACGTAGTCCGCGTATTCGGCCATCTTGTGGATGGTGCGGCGCATCGCTGCCGACCCTAAGAGTTCCGAAGGGTTTGGTGGGATTTGCCCGGCCGGTAACACCGTGAGGTTTTCGGTCCCCCACGGCTGGATCACGTCGGCCAGTTCGGCCTGACCAATCAACACATCGCTCAGACCCGCGGCCCCTTCAATCCCCATGACTCGGGCGAGTCGAGGTTTGCGGAGATCGGCTTCGATCAGGGCGACACGGGCACCGGATTCAGCCAGTACGACGGCGAGGTTTGCGACCACGTGGGTCTTACCTTCATTGGGCATGGCGCTGGTGACCACGAAAGTTCTGGTACCATCTCCGGCACCCAGGAACTGCAGGTTCGTTCGCAGAGTTCGAAATGCTTCGGCTCGCGGGCTGCGTGGCTCATCATGCACAATGAGTGGGCGCTGGGAGATGTGATCGTCGTGAGCAATCCGGCCCACCACTGGGATCTCCGATAGCTGTTCAACGTCGGCAACCGTGTGGAGGCGGGTGTCCATCAGACCGCGCAACATCGCCAGCCCAATGCCAAGGATTGCCCCAAGAATCAGCCCCAGTGCGATGTTGAGCAGCATATTTGGGCTTGATGGTTCCACCGGAACGACCCCCGGGTCGATCGTGCGAACCTGGACCGGGCTGTCCCCGCTCCGACCGGTGATCTCGATTTCGTTTTCTACGACCCTGGTAAATTTTTCACCGGTGGTATTCGCGATTTCGGCTGCCAACTGTGGATTCGGGTTGGCTGCAGTGATCTTGATCAGCACGGATTCTGGTGGAGACGTGACCGTGAGCATCTTGCGCAGCTGTCCAGTGGTGAGATCTGTTGAGAGGTCATCGGCAACTCGATCGAGGACAAGTGCTGAGGTTGCCACATCGACGTAACTGGTGACGGCGGTCTGAGCAAAGCTGGCACCTTGGTAGAGGTCTCCGGTGGCATCGGCCATCCCGGTACGAACGGAGACATACAGTGTGGAGGTAGATTCATACTTCGGGTTCATCGACAAGGTCGCGACCACCGCCAGCGCGACACCCAGGACGATACCGCCGATGACGAGCAGCCAGTTCTTGGCCAAGATTCGCATGTAGTCCCGGAGCTCTAAATGATATTCCTTCCGCCGGGGCTCAGGGTCTTGAAAGTGAACCCCATTACTTTGTTGAAACATCGCCAGCTCCCGCCTCATTCAAGGTATCGGTGTCGCCTTCCGGTCGACTTCGATGGATATACATGTTGTGTAGTGATGACTCATCGAGATCGTGGTGTGGTGCAATTGCTAACCGCTCCCACCACGTCAGCGGAACGTGATTACGACGCTTTGCGTAGTACTGTTCGACTGACGGTTTGCGCATGGTCCTCACCTCTTGCGCTCGATTCGAATCCAATGATGCCCTCATGTTTGGCACCCACATAACCGATCCGATACCTATTCCAGTTGGGATCGGGGGGTATATTCAGAGTGGAAGCCAGCATGAAGTGTGGTGTGTTAGCACCCGCAATATGACTGAAGGGATATCCGCCTCCAAACCGAGGGTTAATGTCGATGACGTGGGCTACCCCGTCGTCGGTGAGCATCAGATCAACATCGACGGTTCCACGAATACCTAGCGCCGCGTTGAGTACTGCGGCAAGCCCCTGGAATGGGCTACTGTCGACGGTTATAGCTGCCGCCGTTTCGCCATTGCGCATACCCAGTTTGCGACGAGCCAGCACTCCTTGGACGGGGCCTGTGGTGACCGAGCTAATGATGTCGAGCCCGTGTTCAACTCCGCCCAGGTCGGGTTGGAGAATCAGTTGGTTGAGCTGAATTGGATCGTGTTGTGCCACGGTTTGGTGGCAGTGCGCTAACCATGTCACGGCTTCTGCCCGGCTGAAGCGACGTAGTCCTGATGAGCCGCTACCCCATCGATCCTTGACGATAAATGCTGGGTACTCATCAAGGAGTTCCTCGACGGCGGCGCGGTCTGAGAGCAGTACGGTCTTGGGCGTGGTGACTCCGGCGGCAGCCAGTACCTGATACATTTCCAATTTATCTGCTACCGTGCGCTGAGCTCTTTCATCCAACACCGGCACCGCGATGTCCCGAGAGCGCAACTGCTGGCTGAGTCCCAGCGATAAAATTGTCAGTTCGTAATCATTCAGGGATAGAAATAACGCGGGTTTCAGCTCGTCCACACATTTGAGCAATTCGTTGGCATATTCTTCACTGGTAAATGCCGGCATTTGTCGAAACCCGTCGGCAGCAGCGATGGCGGCAGCCGACGGATTCGCATCCAGGACATACACCTTGGAAGCAGGATCGATCTTGCGCAGGGCTTCTTGGAACCATTGGACCAAATACACTCGACGGCCGGCAGAACTCAAAATAATATGCACTGTTATGCTCCTGCTCTCGAGGCGAGTGACAGTAAATAATCGCTTGGGTGTGAATGATCGAGGCTGTCGTGATCGTTCGCGGCAACAAAACCGAGGGTTTGCATATTGCTGCACACAGCGTCGTGGTGCGCTACAATCCGGACGACCATCCGGTCGACGTCATAGGAACGGGCATGACGGATCAGCCGGTTCAGGAGGGCACGAGTGGTTTCTTCATAATCTGCACCGATGAGTGCTACGGCATCCACGTTGAGACTGCCGAGACCAAAGAGTCCGCCGATGCCAACAACTTCCTGGCGTTCATTGGTGTAATACCAGTACCGCGTATGTTCATCTGCGACCGCATCGAGGTTGCCTATTTTCAGCACCTGGGGGTCTTGCAGCCAGTCCTGGAATAGCGACGCGTGTTGTTCAGTGAGGTTATGTTCCGTGAGGCCGTCTTGGGGTGCGGACCCCACGAACATCGTCATCGTGGTGATACCGGTACCTTGGACATCCGATTTCGACAAGACTTTACGCACGGTTTGTGCCAGTATCTTTACATCAAGCCACAGGTTGTGATGGTCCACGTAGTGCACGTCGAGGTCAAAGCGCTCTTCCCAGCTCAGGGAGTTACGACCTTTGACTTGTGCCAGCCCGGTGACTCCGGGGCGCACCTCATGTCGTCGTGCCTGATGCGGGGAATACAACGATAAGTATTCGACCACCAGGGGGCGAGGGCCCACCAGGCTCATATCGCCTTTGAGCACGTTGACCAAGGTGGGCAGTTCGTCAAGGCTGGTAGACCGCAGTCGCCGTCCGAAGTCTGTCATGCGTTGGTCATCGGTGACCCACCCGCGCGAGGCATCCTCGGGCAGCATGGTACGGAACTTATACATCGTGAAGAGTTCGCCATCTTTGCCGGGGCGTTGTTGGGCGAAAATCACCGGGGTGCCTAATCTATTGCGAACCAGCAACCACAGGGTACCCATCACGGGTGACAACACAACGAGGGCTGTTGACGCTGCGATGACGTCCACAGCACGCTTGGTGACGTCGCGTAGGATTCGGTTCCCGTTCATAGGTGCATCCCAAAAAACTCATCGAGCGCGGTCAATACCCGTTGTATTTGGGGCTCGGTCATATTTGACCCACTGGGCATCGCCACCCCACACGAAAAGAGCTGTTGTGCGGCTCCGGTGAGCATGGAACGAGCTTGGGAGAACACCGGTTGCATGTGCATGGGTTTCCACAGTCGCCGAGTTTCGATGCCTTGAGCATCCATGCGTTGAATGAACGCTTCAACCGCACCGGGATGGTGCACCTGGTCAAAGAGCAAAGCGGTTAGCCAGCAATTATCCTGGTCGTCGCCGTCGCCGCCAAATATCTCAGTGCCGGGTGTCGTTTCACACCACGCGCGATACCGCTCACGAATCCTGCGACGTCGGCTAATCATGGCTTCGAGCCGTTCGAGTTGTGCTCGTCCCAACGCGGCCAGCAAATTGCTGAGCCGGTAGTTGTAGCCAATGTCGGTGTGCTCATAGTGTGCGACTGGTTGGCGTGCCTGAGTCGAGAGGTACCGTACCTTCTCGGCCAGTGCCTGGTCATCCGTGAGCAACATGCCACCGCTCGAGGTGGTCATGATTTTATTGCCGTTGAACGATAAGACCGCAGCGTCGCCGAAACCTCCCACCGGTTTACCCCGGTGGGAGGCGCCCAAGGCTTCGGCCGCATCCGCTAGGACTGGCACTTCATGACGGGCGGCCACGTCCTCAATGGCGGTGTAGTTCGCGGCCTTACCCAACAGATCAACCGGGATGACGGCGCCGATGCGCTCTCCGGTGTGGCGGAGAAACCCGATGGCCAGATCCAGCAGTTCTGGATCCATATTGCCCGTGACGGGATCGACGTCGATAAAGAAGGGTTCTGCACCCGTATAGACGATCGCATTCGCCGTTGCCGCAAACGTCAGGGTTGAGGTGATGACGACGTCGCCACGTTGGACGCCCAGTCCTAATAACCCCAGGTGCAGCGCCGCGGTACCGGAGCTCAGACCAACTGCGTAATCGACACCCACCCGCCGGGCAATTTCTGTTTCAAAAGCGTTCAGATCCGGACCAGCGGGAGCCACCCATCCGGTTCGAAGAGCAGAGAGGAGGGCTTCTTCCTCTGCGGGGCCCACGTCAGGGGTCGACAGGTGAATACGTTCATCGAGCGTGTCGTATGCGGATAACGCGATCTGTGATTCGGTCATGGCTGGCTCTTTACTTTCGCGTTCGAGTTGAGATAGTTCAATTCATTCACCGGCAGCGGCTCAGTGACGGTCCGGCTAATGAGTGGGTGTGCTGAGGGTTGGGCGTCTTCGGTGTCGGAAGTCAGATCTTCGTGAAGTTTTTCGCCCTCGCGTAAACCGGTAAAGACGATGTCGACGTCCTTGCCCGACAGCGAGATCATGCGTTTTGCGACGTCGAGAATTCGTACCGGTTCTCCCATGTCGAGAATCATGACGTCACCCGAGCTGCCGATACCGCCGGCTTGTAAGACCAACTGACAGGCTTCTGGGATCGTCATGAAATACCGGGTGACATCGGGGTGTGTCACGGTGACCGGTCCGCCCTGTTGGATCAGACTGGTGAAGGTGGGCAACATCGAGCCTCGACTGCCGATGACGTTGCCGAAGCGTACCGACAGGTAGCGCTGACCAGTCTGCTGTCCCATCCAGGCGGTGAGTTTTTCAGCAGCTCGCTTTGAGTAGCCGAGCTGACTGGTCGGGTTGGCGGCTTTGTCGGTGGAGATATTGACAAAACGTTGCACATTGACCGCAGCTGCTGCTTCGAGCACATTTTGGGTGCCCAAGACGTTGGTCTTCCATCCTTCTTCGGGAAACCGTTCGAGCATCGGCAAATGTTTGAGCGCTGCAGCATGAAAAACAACGTCGGGCCGGTGGTATTCAAATACTTGACGGATGGCATCAGCATCTCGAATGTCCGTGAGGACCGTTTCTTTCGTGCTGAGTAATCCATTGCCGCTGATGGTCAACTGGGTTTGTTGTAAGCCGGTCTCATCACGGTCGACCATGATGAGTTCACCCGGTTGGAACCGACTAATATGTTGGCACAGTACCGAGCCAATGGAACCGCCCGCACCGGTAACTAAGACGCGAGCGCCGGTCAGATATCCGGCAATCTCCTCGACGTTGGTTTCCACGGGTGCCCTGCCCAGCAAGTCGTAGATCGACAGGTCACGCAGGTCGGTAGATTGCACGCCTTTTTCCAACAGCTCATCCCAGGGTGGGATGATTTTCACTTCGACGTCTAATTCGTCGGCCAAATATTGCAATTCACGTGCCAACCCCTTGGGTGGATGCGCGATGGCTACGGCGAGTATCTTTGCTCGAGTTTTTGGAATGAGTCGAGGCAGGTCAGCCAGCGTGCCAAGGACCTGGACATGATGCACTTGAACGTTGCATTTGTCCTCAGCGTCATCAACCATGCCCACTGGCCAGTATTTGGTGCCCGGAGTCTCGACCATTTGCTGAATCAATCGGGTACCGATTTCACCGGCTCCGATGATGAGTGTTCGAGCAGCGTGGCTATCCGGATGAGCTCGAGCTAGCCGACGCAACCGTTCGCCGTAACGGGTCCCGAACATCAAAGTCATCGCTGCTGGGGTGATGATGATGCCGATAGCTGCCGGATGGTCGATGAAGTAGCCCGTAATTATCCCAGCGGCCACAAGAATTGCACCGCTGGCCACTCCGGACTTCCAGAGCGCGCGAACCTCATCGAAGCTCCCGGCATGGAATCGGCGGCGATATAAGAAAAATCCCCAGCCAAAAAGCAACTGAGCGATGCTGGTCACGACCACGAGCAGCAGAACGAACAGTGCCTGGAGGGGTGTCACCGCGAAATCGTAGTGAATGAGGTAGACACCAAAGATCGCTACAACCCAGCATGCAATATCTAAAAGTCGGTGGCTGTCTCGGCGTTGGTTTCTTGAAGGCGATACGCGTCGATGATTCCGACGCGCGGTTAGCTCGGTTGTCATTGGAGCTCACCATCTTCTCGAGACGAGGATAGACCCATTTCGTCGCGGCCACGACGGTCAACGGCGTGAGCAAGCAGAGAAGGGTGAGTGTTGAAAGGAAGTGCAGTAGTAGGAGCAAGGTGTGAGACCATGACCAAACCTCCGGTCAACTAGAGCGCTGACAGCTGTGTGAGTGAGAGAGGTGATACGTTATGCATCAGATGAGAAGGTGATCGCCAGATTTCCGCCGGGACGGGTATTCGACCGGTAGCGCAAGCGATTGGGCCAACAGCCAGCCGCGGCGGATGGGGGCTGGTTCCAGCCAGCGGCAGATGTATCTGGAGTTGGCACCGGCACAGATGCTTCGGTACCTAGCACACTGGAGTGCTCTTGAGTCGTCCTCATAACGGATCGGCTTCTTCCTCGTCGGTGTGTGTGACTAGGGCTGAGAGTCAATGCACCGCTCGCTAGGAGCAAATATTGACGGGATTCTCAGCTCGTTTTCAGATTAGGGAGCGGCGTGATGTAGCACACTAGCTATTTCGCTAGTTTGGTGACTGGCCTCAGGTCGAAGACGCGGGGAAAAAGCGTTGGGTTCTCGTGAGTTCAAGGCTAGGTATGCGTTGGTATTCTCGCGGATCTTCCCAACAGGCTGGCGCTCAGCTCACGCCGCCGAGCGCTAAAGCAAGTCCCTGAGACAGCCGAGGCGAATACAGATCCAGCGCAGCACCCCCGCCATTACGCCATGTAAGCGCTACTTCGGAACCCTACGGCACAACCCAGGTGGGACTTATGAGAGCCTCGGATTCACCTAGCAAGCGCTGCACAAAACTACACCTGTTCATGTCCCAAAAACGAGCAAGACAACACCGGGGTGATAACAGGGTTGATTTCTGCGATCCGTCCAGGTAGCCACAGCGTACGATCAGATTCGAGGCGTAGTCTCTTGACAAGAGTGGCACCTTTAACAACGACAACCGCCAGATGACCGGATGGGTTCGGCAACCAGGCGGTTTCTTCGGTGCTTGCTTGAAGGCTAGGACCTCACATTTTGTTGACCTGGACTCGTTGGGCTTTGCGCGTTTTCACAACGCCGTCAATGCTATCTCCAAGGCAAATCGCTGCAACGGCAAATCCGAAGATGATCCCTAGTATGGAGCGCACCTCTTGGTTCAGTCCGTTCAGCACAGCGAGGTTCACAAACTCTGGGCTGAAGAGCTCGCCTTGCACTAATAGTGTGACGAACCAACTGAACACTGCAATGTTGAGAACGGTATTCAGGATAGCCATCGACACACTCCAGCCGCCTCTGGCATACAGGACGATGGCGAATACCGCCTCGAGCAGTATCAGGGCTATCAGGCCTGCCATCGCCCAGGGCCACAGATCAGAATTGAGCACCGAAATGGCGTCTTGACCAACCCGAATGAAGGTACGCGTTTGATCCCAGATCAGTACTGCCAGCATGATCGCCAGAAAGACCAGGGACGCGATGAGATCTGATTTTCCGCGTCGATGCTCTTGCGGTTCCGGGAGATCCTTGACCGTCCATCGTATTCCGAGATCGCCTCCGTTGCGCTCAATCACGGCAAACGCCAAGGTCACCCAAAAGCAGATATGCAGAATGGTTGAGATGGTGGCAATAATGGCTTCGGCAATGACTTCCCCGATCGTGCCTCCCGCCAATATTTGAGCTAAAGCGCTGATCCCCAAAACAATTGGTGGGACAATGAACAATAGTCGCCTTAAAAGGCGCCACCAGGTCAGGTAATACCGGGGGCCAATTAACTGCAGCGGACGTTCCGCGTAGCCTGCGGCCAATACGGCAGGATCGCCCATTTCTGTGAGCACCGCGTGTTCGGCGGTTGCACGGTCTTCGCCATGATCCATGCGAGCGCTGATGGCGTCAGCGATAGATGCTTCGAGTTCGGCGCGAACATCGGTGTGCATTTGAGCTGGCAGCTCGTTGATGGTCGCTGCGATATAGCGTTCAGATAGTGAAGTATTCATGGCCTTCTCCTCACGTGCCAGGCGATTGATCGGGCAGCGCAGCAATCGCTTCAGTTAATCGCAGCCATTCTTGATGTAGTACCTCTGCCAGCTGTTTTCCGGCTTGCGAGGTTTGATAAAACTTCCGAGGCCTGGAGTCATCCGTATTCCAGGAGCTGGTGAGGTGTCCTTGTTTTTCAAGCCGCCTCAACAGGGGGTAGAGCGTATTGGCTTCCGTCTCGAACCCTGCTGTAGTCAGGTCTTGCAGCAATCCGTAGCCGTAGCCGGGGGTATGTAAGAGTTTTAAACACGCAAGAACGACGGTGCCGCGGCGCACTTCTTGCAGATGGGTCTCAAACTCCTGGCTCATACATCACACGATACTGTGTAAGACACACTATCGGCAACAGGACAATAAGATTTTTTCTCCCTGCTCCGACGCCTTCGGCCAAGCTCCCAACTTATCGCCCACGTCACAGTAACCTTGATGAACAGAATCACTGTCTTGTTGAGTGGAGAAAGTTGTGTCACTGCCCAAAGTTCTACAAGGGTCATTCAGCCTTCCGATCCTCGCTGCACCGATGTTTCTTGCATCAGGACCTGAGTTAGTTACAGCCCAGTGCCAGGCCGGCATCATTGGCTCATTCCCCGCGCTGAATGCCCGTCCCGCTGCGGTATTAGACGAATGGCTCCATGAGATCGCAGAGTCCAATGCAACGTATGCCGCGCAGCACCCCGACGCGACTGTTGCGCCGTTTGCGGTGAACCAGATTGTGCATCGTAGCAATGATCGGCTCGAATCCGATATGGAAGTGATCGTCAAACATCGAGTGCCAATCGTCATCACCTCACTGGGAGCACGAGAAGAAGTCAACCAGGCCGTCCATTCTTACGGCGGCACCGTCCTCCACGATGTCATACACAACCGCTTCGCACGGAAAGCCATCGAAAAAGGCGCAGATGGGCTGATCGCCGTAGCGGCTGGAGCTGGCGGCCATGCGGGCTCCCAGTCGCCGTTTGCGCTGGTGCAAGAAATTCGCGAGTGGTTCAACGGCCCGTTGATGTTATCCGGGGCAATCGCCCACGGCCGGTCAATTCTCGCAGCACTCGCAGCTGGGGCGGATATGGCGTACGTGGGCAGCGCATTTTTGTCGACGAAAGAAGCCAATATTAGCGACGCCTATCGCCAGATGGTGTTGGAAAGCAGCGCATCCGACATCCTGTATTCAAACTTCTTTACCGGCATTCATGGAAATTATTTACGTGGCTCAATTACCGCCGCTGGCTACGACCCGGATGCATTACCGGAATCCGATCCATCGGCTATGTCGTTTCGTGACAATGGCACCTCGCGGGCCAAAGCCTGGCGCGACATCTGGGGCTCCGGACAAGGCATCGGACCTTTAAAACATGCAGTTTCGACGCAGCAACTCGTGGCACGATTCGTGGAGGAATACCGTCAGGCCCTCGATTCTCTCGACCATCGACTAAGAGAAAGTACCCCCACCGCCACGCACTAAGCGCACCTGGTCAACACGCGGAGTACGACGGATGGCTTTGACCACACCGTTTGTGCGCCATAGCATGACGAACGTGTGGAAAGCTCTTGGAGCCCTGTGTGTAGGCCTGTTCATTACGCTGATGGACCAGTCACTGGTCGCTATTGCACTTCCTGAAATCACCGAAGATCTGAATGCTTCTGTGAATCAAGCGGTCTGGGTCTCTGCGGTATACCTGTTAACTTTCGCTGTACCGCTGTTGGTTACCGGACGGCTGGGCGACCGATTTGATCAACGCAATGTGTATCTGGTGGGCATGAGTATCTTTGTGGTCTCGGCAACGGCCTGCGCGTTTGCCCCCACCATCGAATTTCTGATCGTTGCCAGAGCCGTGCAAGGGCTCGGAGCCTCACTGCTGAACCCACAGCCACTCAGCGTGATCAACCGGATCTTTCCTTTCGAACAACGCGGGGCCGCCATGGGCGTTTGGTCTGCGGTGGCTAGCTCGTCGGGATTATTCGGACCCGTCGTTGGGGGCCTATTAGCCGGTGGTTTGGGTTGGCGCTGGGTATTTTTCCTCTATATTCCCTTCGGCATCGCAGCGTTTATTTTAGTGGCCCTGTGGGTTCCAAAACTGCCCACCGGTGCATCGCGCATTGATCCCGTCAGCGCCGTGTTGTCCCTGCTTGCTGTTCTCGGGGTGGTATTGACCCTGCAGCAGGGCCCCGAACTTGACTGGCCGCTCTGGCTCTTTGCAGTACTGACCCTCGGATTGGCTGCACTAGGAGCCTTTATTTGGCTGCAACAACGCGCGCAACGACGTGGCCAGGACGCCCTGGTGCCCTTGGAATTATTCAGTATTCGTAACTTCCGCTGGGGCTCAATTTCGGTATCAACCCTGGGATTTGCCGTGTATTCGATGAATCTTCCGCTGATGCTGTATCTGCAATTAGCCGCAGGCCTCAGTGCCCAACTTGCCGGGCTGCTACTCCTACCCCGGGCGATTGTGTCGATGACCATGGCACCTATACTGGGGCGCCTCACCGATCGGCTCCCTCCGGGTCGCATCTCCAAAATTGGGTTTGGCTCCATGATGGGCTCCATGGCGCTCTTTGTCGTTTTGATGGCCATGGAAGTACCCATCGGCTGGTTGATGATCCCGATGATCCTCCAGGGCGCGGCCAGCGCTATGTGTTGGTCGGCGAATTCGGCCATCTCGATGCGCGGACTGCCGGAGCACCTGGTGGGTGCCGGCTCCGGCGTTTACAATACTTCGCGCCAAGTCGGTGCGGTCGTTGGCGCTGCTGCTTTGGGCGCGGTGATGCAAATCAGCCTCCAGTTCACCGGGTTCTCCCAAGCGATGGGGCTGTCATTAATCCTCCATGTCGTCGTGCTGGGGATTGGCTTTCTTGCGGTCTCCCGCTTTCGTGCAGAACCACGTCATCCTGCCTCCGCAGGGTGATTACGAAGATCATCCGCGAGCGGGTTGTAATAGCACTTTCGAGTAGCCTTCTTCTCGGTTGTCGAAACGCTCATAAGCATCCGGTGCTTCGGACAGCGGCAATTCTTTGGAGACCACAAAACCCGGTGTGGCCCGCCCGGCAATGATCAGATCCCGCAGCTTATGCGCGTACTTTTTCACGTTGGCCTGGCCGGTACCCATGGTCTGACCTTTCTCAAAGAAGCGTCCGACACGGAATAACAGCTCACCTTTGGCTGAGTGCTCATCCGGCGCGCCGGGATCCGATGGCACATAGAGCCCGATGATACCTAGCGCACCCGTGGGACGGACCGTCTCCACGAGCTGATTGAGCACAATGGCGGGTTGTTCTTGTCCGTCTGGTTCCGTGGCCTGATAACCGACCGCATCAATGCCCCGGTCAACACCGTAGTCTTGGATAGCCTCCTGGATTTGGGTGGCCGGATCTCCGTCGTCAAAGTTAATCGGTTCGGCCCCAAGGTCTTTGACGAGATCCAAACGGTTCGGGACTCTATCGACGACAAAGACTCGACTGGCACCTTTAATTTGTGCAGAGTATGCCGCCATGAGTCCCACTGGCCCGGCACCATATACTGCAACGGTGTCGCCGGGTTGTACTCCAGCAAGTTCGGTGCCGTGATAACCGGTGGGGAAAATGTCGGCTAGGAGGGCGAAGTCTTTTTCGTGTTCTTCACCCTTGGGTAATTGCACGCAGTTATAGTCAGCAAAGGGAACCCGTAAATATTCTGCTTGGCCTCCGCGGTAGGGTCCCATACCGACGTAACCGTAAGCACCGCCTGCCCGGCCGGGTTCATTGACGGTCAGACAAAAGCCCGATTTGCCGGCTCGACAATTGTCACAAAACCCACAGGCCACGTTGAATGGCATCACAACTCGATCCCCGACCGCCACCGTGGTCACCCCGGAACCGATTTCTTCGACTATGCCCATGTTTTCATAGCCGAAGGTAATGCCTGGTGTAGCATCGGTGCGGCCTTCATACATATGCAGATCAGAACCGCAGATCGCGGTGGAGGTGATGCGGACGATGACGTCAGTGGGTTCCTGGATGGTAGGGTCTTCGACCTCTTCGACGGCGACTTCGAACGGTCCTTTATATACAACAGCTTTCATGGCTATGCACACGCTCCTGACGTGGACTACTGAATTGCAGCTTCGAAGGCTTGGACGCCTGCCTCGGCGACAAGCTGGTCATTTTCTACGGTTGAGCCACTGACACCAACGGCACCAATCACAGTGTCGTCGCTGAGTTTCAATGGGATGCCACCGGGGAAAGTAATCAATCCGCCGTTGGAAAATCCCAAATGATATAGGGATTCACCCGGCTGAATGATGGGCGATAATTCGCTAGTTTGCATATCGAAATAACGCGCAGTGCGGGCTTTTCGCATGGAGATATCAATGCTGCCCAACCAGGCGTCATCCATGCGCCCAAACGCTTTCAAATTGGCTCCTGCATCGACCACCGCGATATTCATGCGCAGCTGCAGTTCTTCGGCTCGTCGCAGACATGCGTCAATCACCGTCTGGGCAAGTTGCAATGTGATGGTTGAGGGATTGCTGGTCATGGTGCACTCCTTTACGCAACGGATTTCGCGTGTGAGTGACCAGCGTTCAAAGTCGCGAACGCCTCACCTTCCTTTGTGGTGGCTCGCAAGGGTTTTCGAAAGGGGCTCGGGTTAGAGAGACGTCAGATGCTGATCCAAATCCAGGGGTTTTCGTGGCTTGTGCTTGCGTTTATGTTCGGGCACACCGCCCACATAAATCCATCCCAGGAGTTGTTCATCTTTGGCAAGTTTCATGGCTTCTCGTACCGGTTTTGATCGCGCTGCTTCGCCCGTTCGCCACATCGTGCCCCATCCTGCTTCGGCTAATAATAAGCTCAGGAAGTGAGCAACACCGGATGCGACGGCTTCTTGTTCCCAGTAGGGCACTTTCTTGCTCGATTTAGGTGAGACGACGACGGCCAGTACCAAGGGCGCTCGTGTCGCCTTTGCAATCCCCTTTTCCTTCGGTGACTTATTCGCCTTCGCCAAGGCTTTGCCTAAGATCTCACGGTCTTTGTCGCGCAACTCAATGATTCGCCAGGGTCGCAACCGGGAATGGTCCGGCACACTGGACATCACGCTCACCAATTCTTTGAGCTCTTCGTGACTCGGTGCATCATCGGTGACTTTCGACCGGGATGCGCGGTGTGCCATTGCTTCAAAGACGGGTCGTGAGCCTTCTCGTTCGATTGCCATATGTATGCCCTTCTCGCACTAGCTGGTCGTGCACAGCCGAGCGTCGACGCCGGTTCGAAGTGTTGTCTATATTACTGGACGCAGGTAGCTGAAGCCCCCGGACCAAAAGATTTTTCACAGCTCAATCCGATAGGGTGTTTCAGGCACCAAACGCCGACACCACTCACCCGTAGAGTTCGAGGATCACTATGTTCGCAACGCCGCGTAAGTTTTTCCGCTTCTTTGCCATCGCGGAGGTGATCTCCTGGACGCTGCTCATCGGTGGGCTCATTCTCCGCGCAACCCAAGACTGGGATCTCGCGGTAACCATCGGCGGTGGCATCCACGGTTTCGTGTTTCTCTCCTATGCCTTGACCGCGATTCTCGTTTCAAAAAACCAGCGCTGGTCGCCTGTTCCCACCACGATTTCGATTGTCAGCGCCGGAATCCCCTATGCCACCGTGCCCGTGGACCTCTGGTTACACCGTACGGGCCGCCTCGAAGGTTCTTGGCGCCGCACGGCCACCGAAGATCCACGCGATCACACCTGGCATGACCGCTTCTTGCGCTGGGTCATCAACCACCCTATGCGAAGTATTGTCATTGGTTTAGTCGCCGTCGTGGTGGCGTATGTTGCGCTGTTGTTGATGGGACCGCCGGTAGACCGTGGCTAATCGAACCAACCGGTTTCCAGATCAATGAGCCAGTGATTTCGAAGCGTCAGAGCGCGTTCCGTGACCGCAAGGACACTGAGCACCAAGGCAGGCGTCGTCGCCCAATCCGGGAGCCGGATAGGCGAGACAAACGGATCGACATATTGTTGGGCAAAATCCGCGTGCGTCAGCAGCTCCACGAGTTCCAGCAAGCTAAAGGGCAGCAGCGTCAGTAAAATCACGACGGCGAGAATACCAATCAACCGACTCAGACCGGGTGCCCGCTTGGCCAATTTGGCACGCATGCCTTCGGCACTGGCCGGATCCGGTTTTAAGATCCGCTCTTTGCCGGTGCGGTCCACGTAATGCATGCGTTTGAGTCCGTAGGTGGTCGTGGCGACCTCGATGTTTCCGCCTTCGACAGGGAACGAGGCAGGTAACTTCGAACGGGCGTGATGCACGCCGTTGAGATAGAGATCGGCTGTATTCTCCCAGTCAAAGTAGTCCACGTTGACGGCGTAGAGTTTTGATTCGCCGTCGGTGGTTTCCAGCGGCGCGTAAAATAAGGATCGCGCCAACACCTGCCAAATTCTGAACGGCTTCAGTGCGTGGCCATCCCCGGGTTTGATCTTTTTACGATTAAACCAGCCAAAGCCCCGTTCGCGGTTGTCGTCGTCGTGACCGAAAATCCCCATACGCGTTGTGTCTCCCGTGGCCTAAAAATTCGTAATGCAGTCTATCGCACCGTTGTTACCCCAGGTCACAGCTTGCCTAAGTATGCACGAACTTTTGAGCCCCGACCGCGCAAGGTGGCATGGTCGGGGCTCAATGTTCGAATGTTTCGATACGAATGATTAGAACGGGTACGGTGCGATCGAGGATCGTACCGTCAGCCACTGCGTCTCGGTGAAGGCCTCAATATTGGCCTGGGCCCCACCGAAGCGCGAGCCGGTGCCGGAGGCTCCAACACCACCGAACGGCGCGTTGGCTTCATCGCCGACGGTCTGTTCGTTGATGTGAATCTTGCCCGACTCGATCAGGTCCGCAAGATCCATGGCGGTGCCAACGTCGCCAAGGATACCGACTGATAGCCCGTATTCGGAGTCATTGACGATGTCGGCGGCTTCCTCAATAGTGGAAAATGACATGACGGGAGCGACTGGTCCGAAGATTTCATCGGCCCAAGCGGTGTTGTCCACGGTTACGTTTGACAGCACGGTTGGTGAGTAGAACAGGTCTCGGTAGTCACCGCCGGCTTCAACTTTTGCGCCCTGGTTCTGTGCGTTCTCCACGATCGAGTGGATGTTGTCACGTTGTCTTTCGTCGATGATTGGGCCCAGTGCCACAGCCTCTGTGGCGGGGTCACCGATTGGGAGGTTCTTGGCTTTCTCAGCCAATTTGGCCACGTAGTCATCAACCAGTGATTCATGGACGAGGTGACGACCTGCGGTCATGCAGATTTGTCCCTGGTGCATGAAGGAACCAAATGCACCGGCCGATACTGCAGCGTCAAGGTCCGCTCCCGGTAGCACCACGAGCGCGTTATTACCACCGAGTTCGAGGTGGGCACGTTTCAGATTTCGGCTGGCGGCTTCCCCAACCTTACGACCTGCGGCGGTCGATCCGGTAAAGGAAACGACGCGTACCTCTGGCGCTTCGGTCATTGCCGCGCCGGTGTCGCCACCACCTGGCAGCAGATGCAGGACGCCTTCAGGCAGACCCGCTTCTTCCAAGATGCGGGCGATCATCAGGCCACCGGTGACCGGAGTGCGAGGGTCAGGCTTGAGCAATACCGTGTTGCCAAGGGCCAGTGCCGGAGCAACGGAGCGAATCGACAGAATCAGCGGGAAGTTGAACGGCGAGATGACGGCGACCACGCCGGCCGGACGACGGCGGGCAAAGGACCACCGTGGTTCATCCGAGGTCAGTACATCTCCCTGCGGCGCGGTGCACAATGCTGCTGCTTCGTAGCATTCCTGCGCGGCAACGTGCAGTTCGAGATCGGCCTTCGGTGGGATCGCGCCGGTTTCTTTCATAATCCAGGTCTGCAGTTCTTCGGCATGCTGTTCAAATAGCAGACCGGCTTTACGCAAAATCGCAGCCCGTTGAGTCGGGACCATTTTGGCCCAGTCTTTCTGAGCTTTTGCAGCACGCTTGGCAGCAGCATTGACATCGTCAGGGCTCGCAGAACCAATGGTGCCCAGCTCATTGCCGGTGGCTGGCTCAACGATGGCGATATCTTCACCGGTGCCAGAAATCCATCCTCCACTGAGGATGTTGTTATGCCACCGTGGGTCGTCAAGAAGAGTGGTGTGTTCTTGCGTCTGCGTCATCTAAAGTCTTCTCCCTCGTGGAAGTCAATGAGTGTCATGGGTGAGCAACCTGTGCGAAGGATCGCACCGACGTGTGCCCTCGGGCACTACGGCTCACTTACTAGTGTGCGCCACCACAGCCGCAACGTAAAGGCGATGTCCCCAATAGCGAATATCGCGAATCAGCTCGTCGCCGTGTGGCACCCGCTCGAAGTTTCGGCTGATATGTCGTCATGTTGGGGGGCTCTTGGCGGCAGGGAGTCATAGATCAGCATTGATTGCAGCCACTGATTCTCAGCAAGCTCGTCTATGACCTTTCGCTCGATCTGGCGAATACGTTCCCTCGACAGGTCGTGCTCTTGGCCAATGGCATCTAATGTCGCAGGCCTACGATCCGGGGTCGTTATGCCCGCACGTTTAAATAGAATGTCTTGATCTCGTGCTGACCAATCTGCCGTGACGACTTCAAGAGCGGCACGTAATTCCTGGTGATACATTTGCTCGACGACAAGATCTCCACTGTTGAGTGTCATGTGATCGACAATGAGATCAGCTAGCTCAATCGGTTCCCCGCCGATCCACCACTCATTGGATAGAGAGACTATCTTCGCTTCCGAATTGAGCACGGATTGTACTTTTTCGACGGACATCTCTAATGCGGCTGCGAGTTCCTCATCGGTGGGTGTCCTACCGGAGACCGATAATTGCGACTGCTGGCGCACGATTTTATTGAGTTCTTCTACGACATGTACTGGCAATCGGATCAACCGCGAGGAATCAGCCAGGCTTCGAGTTATCGCTTGTCGAATCCAATTAAATGCATAGGTTGAAAATTGAAACTCTTTTTTGTAATTCCAAAGCTTTAAAGCGTGGATGAGACCAAGATTGCCCTCTTGAATAATGTCAAGGAAAGCAAAGGCTGACTCTGCCTGGCCTTTAAAATGTCTTTTTGCAATAGACACCACTAGCCGAAGGTTTGAGTTGATCATCGTCTCAAAGGCCAATTTTCCTAGAGCTATGATTTCCCAGTATGCGCGCCGTTGACGACGTGTTATCGACAAATTTGTCATCAGTAAGTGCTCAGCGTAGAGCCCTGCTTCAACCTGCTGGGCGAGTTCAACCATCTCCTCATGTGAAAGCAGGGCGTAGCGACCAATTTTGGTGAGGTAATCACCTACGGCGTCATCACTCAAACCAACGTTGCCAAGGCGTTCTCTTGGCTCTTCAGTATCAGCATAGATATCATTCCACCGCGGTCCGGATGCCACCTCGGCTGCAGGTGGGGAAATTTCTTCTACAAAATCTGTACGCTGGGGAGACGATTCTCGACTGGTGTTCGTACTTGGGATGGGAATTTCTGCTGGCTGGGGTGCAAGAAATTCGATGAGTTCATCCAGATGCTTTTCGAGATCGAAGTACATGTACCGCCGAGCATACGGCAGGACATCCGGTAGGAAGTCTTGCCGGGTTGCGGGGTCTTCAATTGTTCGAAATGCGTATAAATAGACGAATCGTCCTCGATCACCACTGGGGCGTTTGCGGATCACACGACCCAGTCGCTGGATGAATTGTCGTTGCACCCGACTGCCGGAGGTTTGGATAGCTAAGTCAGCAGCAGGAACGTCGACGCCTTCGTCTAACACTCGGGGCGCGCACAATGCTTTCAGGTCTCCCCTGCGAAATGCGTTCATAGTACCCAGACGGTCTACCTTTGACATTCCCGACATGAGATACCCAGCTGACACGTTGACCGCATTGAGGGTTTGAGCTGCGAATTCTGCTTGCCGTCGGCTCGAGCCAAAGACCAATGTTCTCTCCGAGGCATCTACCGATGGCGCCAGGGCTGCCAGAGCATGGTTCTTGACGACAGTATTTGCCAGCAACTGCTGTCTCTCAGCCACATTTTTCTGATATCTTCGCGCAATCGCAGATGCTGCTGAGCCATCATCTCGTTGTGCTAATCGCCCGACGGCTTCCATAAACTCATGGTCGTCCAAACCGTGCACTTCAAGATAATTCCGGAGACTGACTGTGTCTGTCCTGATTTTTTCTGTGAAGGTATCGTAGGTTTCTTGCTCGTGTGGTCGAAGGTGGACGCCAACCAGGGCAATATCGAATTTGGATATCACATCGTAGCGCTGCGCTTCGTCGTACCAGATCCGATAGACAACCGGACCAAAGTACTCATCGAGGATCGCATTTTGGCCGTCTTGCCTGGTGTAGGTGGCGGTCAGGCCCAGACGCCAAAGGTAATTTTCTTCGAGTGCGGTCGCGAAAAACGGTGCCGCGTATCGGTGACATTCATCAGCTACCACTAGACCCGAGCGAAAGTGCTCGATGACGGATCTTGCGCCAGCACTGTTGATGATGGCGACGATAACATCCACACTGCCAAAATCGGCCGTATGCGTACCTCCCAGGCGTCCCACGGACGCTTTCGATAAGTCCCTCCTCAGTGTTGCCACCCACTGATCTTGCAACTCCGATGTGGGTACTAATACGGTGACTTTCATACCGAGGCGTAAGGCTTGGGCTATGGCAGCGATGCCAACTCGTGTCTTTCCGGCCCCGGTGACAGCTTCGATGACACCACGATACTGCTGGGCGCTCCACGCTCGGAGGGCTTGGCGCTGCCATTCATAGAGTTCAGCGAAGTCAAAATTGCTTGAGACCGCTCGATAATCAACGCTTATGGCCTCACTGTTCTGCACGCTGCACCACCGGATCTTGAGAGCAAGTTCTTATCGAATTACCGGTTATGCTACGTCGTGACCTGGGAAATCGCCATATATCAAGACCTCTAAGGTCATGAGACTCCAGCCATTTAAAACGACACTCGGTGGATACTGTGTAGTATCCACCGACTGTCGACTTTCGCTGATCAGGTCAGCGGCACCCTATGCTTTGTCGTGCTCAGTGGCCTTAGCGCTGTCACCGTTGGTCGGTTCGGATTCCTCACCGGTGACTAGTTGCATGGCACTGTTTTCGGCTTCTTCCTTATACCAGTCGGTATATTTCGGGTCTGATGCGTCGACGGCACTGCCTGCCCCGCGACCGTCTGGGGAGTGTTTGACGGCAAGTTCGAATTCCTCCCCGTGATCTTCAATACCTCGGATAACGGCGTCCGAAACCGCCTTCTGCGCATAGTCGTAACGAATCCGTGCCGGGTCGGTCGAGAGGTCTTTCAAGAACGCCCACACCATCAGGATCAGCACGATACTAAACGGCAACGCGATGAGATAGGTCAGGCTTTGTAGCCCGGACAGTGCGTCTTCACCACCGGAGAGCAACATGACGATTGCGATCCCCATCATGGACAGCCCCCAGAACACGACCAAGGATTTCTTGGGCGCTGGGTTGCCGCGTGACGTCATCATGCCCATGACGACGGATGCCGAGTCGGCTGCGGTGATGAAGAAGATCGCCAGCACTCCGATGAGGATGAACGGCGTGATCGCATTGAACGGCAGCGTATCGAAGAGGTTGAACAGCACGGCTTCTGGGGAGGCGTCTCCGTCGAATCCTTCGACCCCATTGATCGAGTTGATGATCGAGGCACCACCGAATACCGTAAACGCCAGAATCAGGATGAGCGTCGGTACCCCCATGGTCACAAGCGCGAATTCACGCAGTGTCCGTCCACGCGAGATTCGCGCGATAAACGTACCAACGAATGGGGTCCAAGCAATCCACCAGGCCCAATAAAAGGCGGTCCACCAGGTCTGGAACTCCACGGTCTCCGGGCCCCAAGACAAGGATTTCGCCATCATGGGCAAGTAGTTATCGATGTAGTGCAGCAAGCCCGATGGGACAAGGTTCAACAGGTACAGCGTCGGACCGGCAAAGAACACGAACAGCACCAGACCCAAGGTGAAGGTGATGTTGATATTCGACAGGTAACGGACACCGCGAGAAACACCGGATACGGCGCTAATGATGAAACCCAGGCCCAAGATGGCGATGATGACGATCAGCACGTTATTGCCGATGGGGCCGATACCGCTGACGATGGTTACGCCCTGACCAATTTGGATCGCTGACAGACCCAGGGTTGTCGCGGTCCCAAACAACGTGGCGATGATGGCGAAAATATCCACGAGTTTTCCGGCGAATCCGTCGATTTTAGACTTGCCAAATAATGTTTGGAAGATCGAGGAGATCAGCGTTGGCCGACCACGACGGAACGTGGCGTAGGCTAATGCGCCGCCGACCAGGGCATACATGCTCCAGATGTGCAGACCCCAGTGGTAACTGGCTTGGGAAACGCCTTGGTGGATGGCCTCACGATTCACCTCGGGAGTCTCTCCGGCCGCCTGTTGTAAGGCGTTGACGGTTTCTTGTTGTGCTGCCGCGGTATGTGGCGGCGGTGAAATGAAGTGTGCTAGTGGCTCGGATGGTCCGTAGAAAAACAGGCCGACGCCTAGCCCGGCACCGAACATCATGGCGACCCAGGAGAAGCGCGAGAATTCCGGCTTTTCGTCGTCTTTGCCGAGCTTGATTTTGCCGTAGCGCCCGAAGGCTACATAGAGCATCACGAACAGCCCAACACCCATGGCGAGGTTGAGCAACCATCCCATGTTCTCCATGGACCAGCTGAAGGCTATGCTGGCCACGGTTCCGACTGACTCAGGGCTGACGATGCCCCAGATGACGAAACCTACGATCAACGACGCCGTGACAGCGAAGATCGTCTTATCGATACTAAAGTTGCGATCCTGGTCATCAATACCAACGCCGGATAACAGGCCAGGGTGGATATCCCCGGGGTATAAACCTAACGCGAGCGTCTTACGTTTCGACCGAAGCTTCCCCACCAGTGGAGTTTTCGAGGGTTTTGGCTCAGCCGAACGTTCAGAAGGGTCGTAATTCAAAAGTGTGTCTCCTTGAGATCACAAGGCGCAGCATGTTCGCCACGGTGGAATCTTGCACAGGTGTCGTGAAAAGCGAGGCCATATTCTTAGCTTTCGTGCAGGTGATAATTCAACAGCAGACGACACAGCGCTGTAGATGATCTCTGGAGTGTTGACTCTGGAGCGTGCCTCAAATGCTCTACTGTACTACCGAGCCTCGTCGAGACCGAATTAAGCCAGTGTTCGTTTGCACACATACACAAGAGGCGCTGCACACTTCACACGTGTGCAGCGCCTCTTGTCATGGCGGTATGGATTATCCGGCAGGCCTAGTCTGTTCCGGCGTCAAATGCCGCGTGCAGTCCTGCGGCGTCCTGCTCGGCGTCAACATCAACATCAGAGGCAGCGATCTGTTCTGCCCCTCCGACCTCAAGCTCGCCCATGAGTTCGGCGGTTGGGCCACCCAGCGTGCCGCGTGATGCGTACTGTTCTAGACGAGCACGCGAATCGGCGATGTCGAGGTTGCGCATGGTCAGCTGGCCGATGCGATCGTCTGGGCCGAAGGCGGCGTTTTCAACGCGCTCCATCGAGAGTTTTTCTGGGGTGTAGGACAGGTTTGGTCCGGTGGTATCCAGAATCGTGTAGTCGTCACCGCGGCGCAGGCGCAGGGTGACTTCACCAGTGATGGCGGAACCGACCCAGCGCTGAATGGATTCGCGCAGCATGAGCGACTGTGGATCGAACCAGCGACCTTCGTACATCAGGCGGCCCAAACGGTAGCCGTTGGTGTAGTAGCTTTCGATGGTGTCTTCGTTGTGGATCGCGTTGAGCAGACGCTCATAGGCGATGTGTAGCAACGCCATGCCTGGGGCTTCGTAGATGCCGCGCGATTTGGCTTCAATGATGCGGTTTTCGATTTGGTCGGAGACGCCCATCCCGTGGCGACCACCGATGGTATTGGCTTCGAGGACCAGGGCAACGGGGTCGGTGTATTCGGTGCCGTTGATGGCCACCGGGCGACCTTCGTAGAAACGTACTGAGACTTCTTCGGTTTTGACTTCGACGTCGTCGCGCCATGCGGCTACACCCATGATGGGTTCTACGATGTCGAGACCGACGTTGAGGAATTCTAAGGATTTCGCTTCGTGGGTAGCGCCCCAAATATTGGCATCCGTCGAGTAGGCTTTTTCGGTCGAGTCTCGGTACGGGTAGCCGCGTTCAACGAGCCACTCTGACATTTCTTCACGGCCGCCAAGTTCTTCAACGAATTTGGAGTCCAGCCATGGTTTGTAGATCTGCAGGTTGGGGTTGGCCATCAGACCGTAACGGTAGAACCGTTCAATGTCGTTGCCTTTATAGGTTGAACCGTCACCCCAGATGTTGACGTTGTCTTCTTTCATCGCGCGCACCAGCAGCGTGCCGGTGACTGCACGCCCCAGCGGGGTGGTGTTGAAGTAGGTTTTGCCAGCCGAGCGGACGTTGAAGGCACCGGTTTGCAAAGCAACGAAGCCTTCTTCTACCAGTGGTTTCTTCGCATCGACGAAGCGGGCGATCTCAGCGCCGTAGTCTTTGGCACGATCGACGACGCCTTCGATATCTGGCTCATCGTACTGGCCAATATCGGCGGTGTAGGTGCATGGGATCGAACCGTGTTCGCGCATCCACGCGACGGCAACAGACGTATCGAGACCGCCAGAAAAGGCGATACCAACGCGTTCGCCGATGGGGAGAGAAGACAAAACCTTAGACATGGTTTCAAGAATAGTGGTTTAACGACTGCTTCGCTGAATCGTTGCGCAGAACGACCTCGTATTCTCAGCTGACTTTCAGCGGGCGTGCCCTAGGCTGGGGATATGTCGACATCTGATGCGAACCAACCAAATCGACTGATCGCTTCCCCGATTGATCAGTGGGGTGTGCACGATGATCCCACCGTTGGGATGGTAATTGGTTCTGATAGTAGCGGCGACCGCTATAACTTGCTCGCCGTCGCCCCCGACGGCACCGTCGGCTCTGCCGCTTTTCGTGACCGAGATGACGCTGAAGCCGCCGTCGAACTGATCAACAAAACCCTGGATTCGCCAGCTACCGGTCGGATGGGTGGCCCGTTTGTCATGTACCGCAAGGGGAAATTCAAACAGGGCATCCGTTGGGTGGGCTTTGATACCACCATGATCAATGGCAAGACCGCCCCCGATACCGAGAACCCCCGGGCCATTGTGTGGTTGTTACCAGCCTCAGACGAGAAGTCTGTTGCCCTCGTGGACACCAGAGACCCCGAGCATTATCGACCAATCGGCTTCTTCTTTACTGTTGAGGACGCAAATGTGTTCGTGGATGCGATGGATGCGATCGTGGAATCCATCTCCACCGCGACAGACTGAGCGTCACTGGTGCTCGGCATCAATCTGGTGGATGAATTCCTCCGGCATTTTTTCGACCGGAATGATGACCAAGTCGTGTAATTTCCAATCCATATCGGCGCACGTAAGGCGGGCTTCTTCGAGTTCGGCCAAAGAAGGCTCGCGTCCCTTCACCGGCAGCACAAATGCCTCGGTATGAAAAACCTGTCCCTGATCTCGCATACGAACGTCTGCCTCCTCGACCCAGTCGTAACCGCGAAGCTGCTCCCTCACCTCAGCAATTAGCGGATGTGGGTTGCGTGAGTCACTTTCGGTAGCCCGAGCGTCAATAAGATCAGCTAAAGCGCCACGTAAGTTCTTGACACCATCGCTAATAATGTCGAATGAAATGACAATTGCCGCTGCAGCATCGAACCACCAAATCCCTGCACCTACACCGAGAAGTCCGATGCCAGTAGCTAGTCCCGTCATCCAGTCAGCTTTATTCATGGCGGCATCCGCATAAAGCACCTTATTGTGCAAAACCGGTGCAAGTTTCGCATTGATCCGACCGATGATAATACTTGGGATTACTACGACTACGGAGACCGCGATCATGACCCAACCGGCCCAGATAGGTGTACCAAAGACTTCAACGAGCCCAATGGGCGGACGGTCTCCGGCTATGAGACCCATGGCCGAATCGACCAACAGAATCGTACCGAATACCAAGAGCGCTACGGCCGCCACGACGTGCCCGACCCCTATGGAGCGGTGAAAACCATAGGGATGCCGTGGCGTGGGCTTTCGGCCGATATAACGAATAGCGATCAGAAATGCCACGGGTGGCAGGATTGCTAATGCATCCTCAATCCAGGCGGCTTTCATAACCTGAGAACTTCCCGACACCGAAAAAATGGCGAGCACGGCAAGAATCTTTACCACAACGTTGATTCGTTCAATACGTTTTGCTTTGCGTAAGGCCTCTTGTTGTTCTTGCGGCAGGTCGTGGATCCCGAAGTAGTCCGTCGTGTGTGACCCCTTGGCTGTCATGGGCGCATCTCCTCCGGCACTTGCTGCTCGACGTTCTGTTCCAAAAGGAAGCGTTCCACACTAGACATCAACGCGTTTTCCCCCATTTGTACAGCCACGACGTGTTTCGCGGTTTTTCCGTCGACGCCGAGACATTCTGCATAGTCTGTAGTCAAAGCGACCTCAGATTCCCAGGGTGACTGGTCAGTCAGTCCTCCAATGACAACGTCAAGTTGTCGCTCCGAAAGCAACTTGATGAGTTGTTCTTCTCCCCCGACATGCCAATCAACTTCAGCATCAATCGATGCGGCATAGTCTTCGATCAGTTGGGCTTCGATACCGCCTGGATCATCTGGGCTGTTGTCACCTGAAGTGTCCGTCCAGGGTGGTTGATGCGAGACGCCGACCCGAAGTGTGCCACCACTGACACGATCGAGAGTTCCATCCGGGTCAGCCGGGTAATGACCACTACAACCGACGAGTCCCAGCGCCAATCCACTGACCATCAGGATCCGCCCTAGTAGGCGCCCAATTGGAACTGGTGTTTCCACGTGGTCCACCGTCCTTCCACGACGTATTTCGCGACAGCATTGAGGAACTTGATTTTTGTAGTTATGCTCTCCGACACTAAACATCCGCGGTGGTAAATACAAGAGATATCCCCTGACTTTCATGTTGGTACAGGATTATGATCGTGGGCTTTGGAATAGCTGCGAAATGCCTGAACTACCTTGACTCGAGCGGGCTGAAGTGCAAGCGTGGAGAGTGTCCCCGTTCCCCTAAATTCAAGGAGAGAACCATGGTGACAGCACGTGAAGTTATGACCCCAAATGTTGAATGTATTGGGGTCAATGACACGATAACGAAGGCCGCAGAAAGACTCCGCGATCTAGGAGTTGGCTCGATGCCAATCTGTGGTGAAGATAATCGACTAAAAGGCATGCTGACCGACCGCGATATCGTCATCGACTGTATTGCCGCCGGGAAAGATCCACAGGCGACGACGGCCGGCGAATTCGGTCACGAAAAACCCGTGACGATTGGTGCCGACGATTCAATTGATGAAGCGATTGCCACGATGAAAGAACATAAGGTTCGTCGTCTACCTGTCATTGATGGTCACGATCTCGTGGGCATGGTTGCTCAGGCGGATATCGCTCGTTCCATTTCCGACGATAAGGTCGGTGATCTCGTCGAGCTCATTTCACAGGATTGAGAGGGAAAGTACATGGCGACATGTGAAGTCTGTGGAAACGATTACGACAAAGCCTTTACTATCACCTATGCGGAACGCACCGGAACATTCGATAGCTTCGAATGCGCTATCTCGGCCATGGCACCACAGTGTGCACATTGTGGTGTGAAGATCATCGGTCACGGTGTGGAAGATGCAGACCAGATCTACTGCTGCGCTCACTGTGCACGGCAGACAGGGCAATCCGACGTCACCGATAGAGTGTCGTAGCCCAAAGCCCCTGGACGTCTGTCAGGTCAGTTGTGCATCCAGAAGTTTAGCGAGCTGCCTCGGATGTTCAAGGGGCAGCAGGTGTGCCGCATTCTCCAAGACCGTCATGGATCCGTGTGGGACTGCATCAGTCATCGTGTGCGCGTCGTCGACGGTGCACGTCTGGTCTTGATCACCGGCTACGATCACCAGCGGAACGCTAATCTCCGGCAGACGATCGGTGGCGTCGTAGTGTGCCAACGCTCTGCACAGCTCCGCATAGGAACGATCATCAGTGGCCGTCATCGACGCTTTTTGGAGTTCAAGTTTTTTCGGCTCGGTGAAACCGTTGGCTACCCAGAGACTTGCAGACATTTCAACCATCGCTTCGGTGCCTGATTCCATCACCAGTTGATACCGTTCTTCCCAGTTCTGCGGGGTATCGATCACTGGTGCGGAGGCCATCACCGCGATGCCAGCAAAAAGGTCCGCGTGTTCGAGTGCGAGTTGCAACGCGACCTGGCCTGAGATCGACAGGCCCGCAAAATACACTTTGGACCCAGTCTTGATCGTCCCGGTGTGTCGCAGATTTTTGACAAGCTGTGCAACGGCATCGGCGATTTCTTCAATGGTGATACTGGCGTGGTGGGCGGGCGATTGCCCGTGGCCGGGCAGATCGATTCCTATCACTTGAAAACGGTTGGTCAAGTGACTGGCCATCTCCATGAACAGCCCTTGCACCGCAGTACCCATGCCGGGCCCCACAATGAGGGTGTCTCGCGCATGTGGGTCAAAGGAGCCGGATTCGGTCAGTCGGATCGCTGCGATGTGCGGGTTGGCCACGGTCAATCACTCATTCCACAGTTAGCTGATCAATAAGGCTGGCTCCTCCAGGATAGCTGCCACATCAGCTAAAAAGGCACCCGCCTCGACCCCGTCCACGATTCGGTGGTCAAATGATCCGCCCAGTGTGGTTACCCAGCGGACTTCGATGTTGCCATCCACGACCCACGGTTTTTGTTTAATCGCGCCAAAGGCAACGATCCCGGTCTCGCCCGGATTCAAGATGGGCGTACCGGTGTCGAGACCCAATACCCCAATATTGGTGATCGTGATGGTGCCACCGGAAAGTTCGGCAGGTTGAGTTTTGCCATCGCGTGCTCGCTGGGTGAGTTCTTGAATCGCCTCGGCCATCTCGAACTGATTCAACTGGTGGGCGTTCTTAATATTTGGAACCATCAGGCCGCGCGGGGTGGCGGCTGCAATTCCGAGGTTCACGTGGCGGTGGAGACTATAGGTGTCACCATGCCAGGTCGCATTCGCTTCTGGAGTGTTTAGCGCCGCCTGGGTCACCGCCATGGACAATACGAGTAGCGGCGAGATGCGGACGTCCGCGTAACGCGGGTGTTTCTTGAGGGTCTGAATGTACTCCATGGTGCGAGTCGCGTCGACCTCGCGAAAGACCGTGATGTGCGGGGCGGTCGTATAGGACTCAGTCACGGCTTTGGCGGTGGCTTTACGAACGCCAGCGACCTTGATGGTTTCCGAACCTTCCACGAGCTTGGGTGCCGGTGCCACTGACTGGCTGTTGTCGCCGTCTAATAACGCCTGGACATCGGCCCGCGTGACCTCACCATGTTGGCCCGTTGGGGTGATGGTACTCAGATCGAGCCCGTTATCTTTGGCCAGTTTTCGAACCGGTGGTTTGGCCAAGACCTTGGTGAAGAGATCAGATTTCTGCACGGGCGCAGGAACTGGTTCGGGTTCGACGGGAGTTTCGATTTCTGCTGGCGCTTCGGGGCGCCGACGGCGTCGACGTCGGCCGGGAGTATCCTCTTTCGGTCCAGAGCCCACGAGTGGTGCCTGTGTTGGCTCGTCATCGGCATCGACGCTCTGGGTGACCTGGATGGCAAAGAAGTTATCGCCAACATTAACGGTGTCGCCGACCTCAACGAAGAGTTCTTGCACCACACCGGCCCAGGGACTGGGGATTTCGACGAGTGACTTCGCGGTTTCGATTTCGGCGACCACCTGGTTGACGGTTACGGTATCACCGACCTTGACCATCCAATTGACGAGGTCGGCTTCGGTGAGTCCTTCGCCCACGTCGGGCAGGGTAAAGATCTTCATATGTGCTCCTTGCGCGGCGTTTAGTAGGTGAAGGTGTCGTCTACGGCGTCCAGGATCCGATCCACGGAGGGCAGGTAGTCCTGTTCTAACCGTGATGGCGGATAGGGCATGTGGTAGCCGCCGACTCGTTTGACCGGCGCTTCGAGACTCAAAAATGCGTGTTCCATGAGTCCAGCGGAGATTTCTGCACCAAAGCCCGCAAAGGTGGAGGCTTCGTGAATGACGACGGCGCGTCCGGTGGATTTGACCGCACTAGCGATCGTGTCCATATCCAGCGGCGAAATGCCGCGAATGTCGAGCACCTGCAGATCGTAGCCATCTTCGACCCCGGCTTCGGCTGCGGCCAGGGCGGTGGCGACCTGCGGACCCCAAGCCAACAGGGTCGCATCTCGGCCTGGTCGCACCTCGACGGTGGCAAACGGGTCGGCGACCGGGTTATCGAAATCGACCTCGCTGCGTACAAAGTAGTGTTTTTTGGGTTCCAGCAAGATGATCGGGTCGGCCGACTGAATCGCCGCTCGTGTCACCCAATACGCGTCATGAGCATTCGAATAGGTCACGACTTTCAGGCCCGCGGTGTGTGCGAAATACACTTCTGGAGATTCCGAATGGTGTTCCACCGAACCGATGCCTCCACCATAGGGCAGCCGGATAGTGACCGGGAACTGCTGGGCACCACGAAAACGGGAGTGCATCTTGGCCAGTTGCGACACGATCTGGTCGAAGGCCGGGTAGACGAACCCGTCGAACTGGATTTCGGCAACCGGGCGCATGCCGGCTTGGGCCAGACCGATCGAGGTCCCGACAATGCCGGACTCCCCGAGTGGTGCATCGACCACGCGGTGGGAGCCAAATCGTGCGGCCAGGCCCTCGGTCACGCGATACACACCGCCAAGCGCACCGATGTCTTCACCCTGGAGCATTACGGATTCATCGGCGGCAAGCTCATCGGCCAGGGCACGGTTGACGGCCTGACCGATCGTGAGTTTTTTCGTTCCCGATGAAACATCGTCAAACACGGCGGTCACGCGTCTTCGCCCTCCATCCAGCGGTCAAATTCTGCTGCTTGAGCATCCACGAGCGAGTGGCCTTCGGCATAGACGAGGTCGAATTTTTCCCGCAGGGAGACCGTATCGGGTGCATCCACGATCTTGTCGCGCAGATTCGCTGCGATGTCGTCTGCTTCGGCTGCTACCTCGGTGAAGAAGTCATCGGAGTAGTCAAAACGACGACGTAAATAGGCTTCCGTGCGCACCATGGGATCCGCCTGAGCGTGGGCGTGTTCTTCTTCCTTGGTGCGGTATTTTGTCGGGTCATCCGCGGTCGTGTGTGCACCCATCCGGTAAGTGTGCGCTTCAACCAGGACTGGTCCTTTGCCGCGACGGGCGTGGTCCACCGCGCGGTCCATCACGGCTGCCGTGGCGATGGGGTCGTTGCCATCGACGGCAAAGCCATCAAATCCGTAGCCTTGAGCACGTTTATACAGTGGCACTTTGGACTGCACTTCAAATGGCGTGGAAATCGCCCAGTAGTTATTTTGGATGAAAAAGACCACAGGAGCATCGAAGGATGCCGCAAAGACCATGGCTTCGTGCACGTCGCCTTCGGTGGATGCGCCATCGCCAAAACAGGCAATCGAGACTCGACCTTCCTCTTGACGACGAGCATCGGTCCAGCCGCGTTGCTGCTGCGCCATACCCCATGCGTAACCAGTGGCGTGGAGCACCTGGGCTGCGAGCACAACGGTGTAGGGCTGCATGTTGTAAGCATTAGGATCCCAGCCGCCATGGACGGCTCCGCGGAAGAAATCGAAAACATATTCATCAGGAATGCCACGACCTCGAGACCTACTTCGAAGAAGAGGAAGGCTCCGACGAACTGAAGGAAGAGCGCCCGCCGGTCGTGACGATCATGGGCCACGTCGACCACGGGAAGACGACGCTCCTCGACTCCATCCGGAACACAAAAGTGACGGAAGGCGAAGCCGGCGGCATCACCCAGCATATCGGTGCCTACCAGGTCAACGAGAACGGCAAGAAAATCACCTTCCTCGATACACCTGGCCACGCCGCCTTCACGACCATGCGGGCGCGCGGGGCGAAAATCACGGATATTACGATTCTCGTCGTGGCGGCGGACGACGGCGTCATGCCGCAGACGATCGAAGCGATCAACCATGCAAAGGCGGCAGAAGTTCCAATCATCGTCGCGGTCAACAAGATGGATAAGCCGACCGCCAATCCGGACCGGGTCATGCAGGAACTCACTGAACACGGCCTCGTCCCGGAAGACTGGGGCGGCGAGACGATCTTCGTCCCGATCTCCGCTCTGAAGGGTGAAGGGATCGACACGCTCCTTGAAATGGTCCTTCTCGTTT
>DATBUL010000029.1:0-39545 GCA_036516115.1 Enteractinococcus sp.
TAAGACCGAATTGATTTATGCTCGGCCCGCGTGGCCATCAGCCACCGAGGTGGAATTCGAAACGATGAACTGGGTCCACTGGTGGAATACCACCCGATTGCATGAAGCCTTGAACTACCAGACCCCGACCGAAGTAGAAGCCAGCTATCATATGACCCAGGCTCAAGCCCTGAGCCCCGTATAGAAAACGGAACAAAACCCAGGGCGCTTCAGTTTTTTGCAAGTCCTGGACGGTGCTGAGATTTCAGACCACGGCAGCCTGATTCCTGACCGTCACCCACAGCATCTTGACAGGACTGTATTGCCCTCGATTAACTTGGGTCCAACCGTCCCGGCTCCCAAAAATAAAGATGTACATGCATATCCAGTGTCGAAGAAATCCTATGACGGGGGCGCCATCGTGTTAGTCCCTCTTGCCCGCGGTCCTCTGAGCGAGTACGTTTTTGCTTCGCTTCGTAGCGGTGATACTGCAACGGTATGCAATGCTCCAGAACCTGACGGACCAGCCGACGCCCAGATAACCCTGTGGGTGTTATATGAACTCCACCATCGCGGTTTTGACGACGTCGCGGATGAGCTGGAATGGGACCCCGAACTGATTCGCGTACGACGTCGGTTGGAGACTGATTTCGAAGCAACGCTTCGCGCCCGAACGCCAGAACTCCCCGAGCCCAGTGATTTCGCACAGACGTTCTTCGACTTCGTTGCCAATCATGAAGGACCGTCGTTATCGAGTCAGCTACACCGATCAGCCACAACAGGGCCGGTACACGAATTCTTACGTCATAAGACCATCTATCATCTCAAAGAATCGGATCACACCACATGGGTTATCCCAAGATTGTCGGATCCGGTCAAAGCAGCAGTGGTGGAGTTACAGTATGACGAGTACGGGGCGGGCGATCCAAACCGGCTGCATGCCACGCTGTTTGCTCGCGGTCTGAAAGCCAGCGGATTAGACTCCACCTATGGTGCCTATATCGACGAGGTACCGGTCGAGGTCTTAGAGCAAAATAATGCGATGTCGCTCTTTGGCCTCAACCGTCGGCTTCGGGCAGCTTCTTTGGGTTTCTTGGCTGCATTTGAAGCGACTAGTTCCATCCCCTCGCGTCGCATTGCTCAGGGCTTGCGGCGACTCGAATTCCCCGCGGAGATGATCGAGTATTACACCGAACACGTCGAAGCCGATGCGGTGCACGAACAACTCGCGGTCCGTACGATCTGTGGCACGTTACTCGACGAGGAACCAGCGCTGCTTGAAGACATATTTTTCGGCGCCTGGACCAGCATGGATCTTGAGGATCGCTACGCTGATCTGATGCTACGAAAGTGGGGAGCATGAGCGAGGAATCTCATGCGCCGACTCCCGACGTCGTGTTGTGTCCTGGAGGCCCGATGTTACTTCGCGGCGATCACGTGATTCAGGATGAGGACGGCAACGAATACCAAACGACCCGTCCGGTCAGTGCGGTCTGTCGCTGCGGAAAATCCCAAATCAAGCCGTGGTGCGACGGCACCCATAAATTTCTGCGCAAGCCCAACCAGAAACCGTCAGCGGACTAACCGTACCAGCACCCCATCCTCGAAAGTTCGGGTTTCTACCACGCGGAGGGAGCCAGTCGGCTGATGTGTTACATACCAAGCGATCTGTTCAACCTGTTGGCTGTTGCCAAGTTGCAGGAGCGCTGTGCCGCCGTCGGCAAGGTGCTGGTTCACCAAATCAACACAGAGCCGTGCTAGATCTAGCCCATCGTCTCCCCCCATCGATGGCGGTCAAGGGGTCTGCAGGAAATTTTGAGGTTTCATTTGATGGCACCCAGGGTGGGTCCGCGATGATCAGCCCGAATCGTTCGGGGGCTGCCAGCGCCTCTTCCATCCGAGACAGTCGGAACTCAACCTGATCGGCAAGTCCGTTGGTGGCAGCATTCTGTTCGGCGAAACGCTGTGCTACTGGATTGAAGTCCACCATCACGAGTTCGCGAGTCGAATCTTGCACCGCCCCGAGGCCAATGTGTCCAACACCAGCGCAGAGCTCAAGCACTGGCCCTGCTGGGGCGTCGTCTAGCAGCTCAGCCGCCCAGGTGGCCTGCGCTACGGTCCAGGGACGCGGCTCCAATACCTCGCCGTTATAGCGAATGGTAAGGCCGTGAAATATCATCTGGCGATCGTCCAATAATGCTCCTGACCGGGCTGGATCTAACGGTGGGGTGGTTATCGCAGCCGACTATTATATTGGCGCAATTCAGCTTCCAAATCGATGCCCTGTGCTCGGGCGATTCGTACGAGTTCAAATAATTGCCCACCCACGTTGTCGGCGGTGAGATCAATGGTGGCCGAGGTGGTACGGGGTGTGTCTCCGAATGGATCCACCGGCTGACGATTCGCTCGGTCTATGATTTTCGCAGCAGCGGCGAGTGCCGGCAGTCCGGGCGGTAAATCAAAGATCGAGGAACGTGCCGCATCTTCGGCTGGAGTCTGGTCACCTTTTTCGGTTTGTTTGATCTGTTCCCAGTTCTTTTCAACCTCGTCGATCGTCACGTTTCCGAGTTGATCCGCCGGTCGTAGCTGTCCGTCCTCATCGAAGACATGAGGGTTGCGGCGCAGCATTTTTTGACTGATCGCATCGGCCACGTCGTCGATGGTAAAGGCCCCGGCCTGCTCTGCTATCGCCGAATGCAATGTCACTTGGAACAGGACATCGCCGAGTTCTTTGCGGAATTCTTCATACGTTGCGTTGCTGGCGGCGACGTCGTTCCACTGGCTGGCTGGGATCGATTCGATCACTTCCACGGCTTCGTAGGCCTCTTCAATGAGGTACTCGGTGAGTTGGTGGTGGGTCAGCTGCTGCGTCCAGGGGCAATACTTACGCAGCTGGGCGGTGATCCACACGAGTCGCTGCAGGCCGGTTACTGCCATGAGCGCGCTTATTCCTCTTCCTCGTCGTCATCGAGTTCAACAAAGAAGACCGGTGCATCCGGGTCGTCTTCGTCGTGGACACCGGCGATGACGTCCATCCAGGAGAATTCGATGAACTCGCGCAGCTGATCGCGCGCATATTCAGTCTGGAAAGCCCCTTTGACGGCGTTGAGCTGGAATTCCAGCAGGTCGATCATGGTGTACCCGTAGGTCGCCGCCAGTGTGTAGAGCTCATCGGTGAGGCTCACACCAGAAATCAACCGGTTATCTGGATTGACGGTGACGGCAAACCCGGAACGATAGAGCAGATCGAATGGGTGGTGCTGTAAGGGGGCGTCTTCTGGCCCCGGTTGTACGGCGGCGGTTTGAATATTAGAGGTCGGGCAGAGTTCCAACACGGTGTTGTTATACAGGGTGCGATTCGCAACGTCACCCCAGACCATAATCTCTTGGTCATCATCGAGTTCAACATTGGAGAGGTCTTCGATCATGTTAACCCCGTGCCCGATGCGTAATGCTCGTCCCGCGGTCAGGGCGCCGGCGATGGAATCCAGGCCGTCTGCTTCACCGGCGTGAATCGTGATCGGCACAAAGCGCTCATCTAACCAGGCGAAGACGTCGGCAAAACGAGTCGCGGGGAAGCCCTGTTCGGGGCCGGCAATATCGAAAGCCACCACGGAGCCTTTGGGCCGGTGGCGGTGGGTGAGCTCGGCGATTTCTTGGGCGTTTTCTGTCGAATTCTGGCGCATGGCGCACAGGATTTGATGCACCTGGAGTCCACCGTCGAGTTCCTGCATGGCCCGTTCCAGACCGGCGGTGACGGCGTCGACGGTCTCATCCAGACTCAGGCCGTTGCGGGTGTGTTGTTCAGGAGCCCAGCGGACCTCCCCGTAGACCACACCGTCTTCGGCAAGGTCCATGGCAAATTCATAGGCGATGCGCTCTAACGCTTCGGCGGTTTGCATCACGGCGGTGGTGTGGTCAAACATTTCCAAGTATTTGGGCAGCGAACCAGCGTTGGCTGCTGCGGCAAACCAGTCGGCCAAGGCCTCTTCTGAATCAGCCGGAAGCTCATGGCCGATGGTTTGGGCAAGTTCCCACACGGTTTCGACCCGCAGGCCGCCGTCAAGGTGATCGTGCAGTGAGACTTTAGGCAGTCTTGCCAGGTCAAGAGAGAACGGGTCTAGTGTCAGCTCGTCTTCTGGTTCAATGGCTGGGGTGTCAGTGGGTTCCTGTTTCATCACGTGTCCGAGTCTAGGCGAGTTTCTGGGTGGTCGGTATCTTGGTCGAGATGTTTATCCATGCGCCAGCGCATAAATTTCTTGATTCCGCGGTCAATGATCCAACCGAGGATGGCCGCGAAGATCAGTGCCAGGGCGATTTGCAAAATGGTGTGGTCGAACCAACCGGCGGTAAAGTAGCCAATCGCGAGTGAATAGGCTGCCCAGATGGCCGCCGAGATGAAGTCCAGGGTCATGAACTTCACCACTTTCATCCGAGTCGCACCGGCGATAAAGTTGACGGCCACACGCCCACCGGGGATGTGGCGGGCAGTGATGATGACCAGGGCGCCGGAGTGGCGCAGGGTTTGTTTGACGCCACCAATGGCTCGGACCACCGAGCGGGTGCGCATCCAGCGGAACCGGGTGACCCCGATCGTTCTGCCGAGCCAATAGGCGATTTGGTCGCCGATAAAGGCCCCGAACCACCCCATAAAAAATAGTTGGACCAGGCTGATGCCTTCGCGTTGATCGGAGATGGCGGCGAGCGCGACCAGAATCGATTCGGAGGGGACCACCGGGAAGAAACCGTCAATGAGGCTGAATAAAAACACAGCCAACGGCATCCACCAGGCACCGGCTGCCTGCAGGATGAGCTCTTCCAGAAAGTCCAACAACTTGGTGGTTCCTAGGGTGTGTTAGGCGATGACGTCAACGATCAGATTGGGGGCGGTATAGGTGTCGGCGACCTCGATCGCAGTGTGGGCGAGGTCTATTACGGCGCCGAGCCGTTCTTGGGTCTCAGTGTATAGGGTCATCAGGGGCTGACCTGCGGTGATCTGGTCCCCGGGTTTGGCATGGAGTCGGATGCCCGCGGTGGCTTGGACCGGTTGTCCTTGAAATTGGCGGCCGGCTCCTAATCGCCAGGCGGCTTCTCCGATTACTCTGGCATCGAGACGGGACAGTATCCCGGTTGCCGGGGCCAGCACGGCGTGTTCGTGGGGTGCGGTTGGTAATGGGGCGTCCGGGTCGCCGTGTTGGGCGGTGACCATGGCGCGCCAGGTGTCCATGGCTTTTCCGTTGGCAAGGTGTTCGGCGGGGTCCGCGTCGATACCTGCCCCCGCGAGCATGTGTCGGGCCAGAGTCAGGGTGAGTTCTACGACGTCGTCGGGGCCTCCGCCGGCCAGCACGTCGAGGGTTTCTTCGACTTCTAGCGCGTTGCCCACGGTATGACCTAACGGGGTGTCCATGCGGGTCAGCACCGCGGTGGTCGCCACCCCGTGGGCCTTGCCCAGCCAGACCATTTTTTTGGCCAGTTCACGGGCGTGACCCTCGTGTTGCATAAAAGCTCCGGTGCCCGTTTTGACGTCGAGCACCAGGGTGTCGGTGCCTTCGGCGAGCTTCTTGGACATGATCGATGAAGCAATCAGCGGCATCGAGTCGACGGTCGCGGTGACGTCACGCAACGCATAGATTTTCTTATCCGCGGGAGCCAGTTCGCCGGTGGCTGCACAGATCACGCCACCAACACTGCGAAGTTGAGCACGGATGTGTGCTTCGGACAAATCGACGGTGAACCCAGGGATGGATTCTAGTTTGTCGAGGGTTCCGCCGGTGTGGCCCAAACCCCGGCCAGACAGTTGGGGTACTGCAACACCATACGAGGCTACAAGCGGGGTGAGCGGCAGGGTAATTTTATCGCCCACGCCCCCGGTAGAGTGCTTATCCGCCGTGGGTTTACCCAGTGTGGAAAAGTCCAGCGTGACCCCGGAATTGAGCATCGCAGTGGTCAGGGCAAAGAGTTCGTCATCGGTGAGTCCTTGGAAATAGATTGCCATGGCCAGCGCAGCAAATTGTTCATCCGAGACTTCACCTGCCGTATAAGCATTGACCATCCAGGTGAGCTGGTCGGCGGATAGGGTACGGCCATTGCGTTTGGTCGTGATGACGTCGACGGCGGTATACATATGCTAGTCCTGCAGGTTGTGGGGTCCAAAAGCGTGCGGGAGCAGATCGTTCAGGGTGATCGACCCTGTGATGGTGGCGATGGTGAGCTCGGCTGGGGCGTGTTCGAATAACACTTGGCGGCATCGTCCACACGGGGTGATGTAGTCACCCTGCGCGTTGAGGCACACCAAATGGGTTAATGGCGCTCCGGCGGCCATCCGCCAGGCGGCGATCAGACTCAGTTCTGCACACTGGGTCAGGCCGTAGGAGGCGTTTTCAATATTGACCCCGGTGTGCACGATGCCTTGGGTATCCAGGCCAGCCGCGGCGACCGGGTATTTCGAATACGGTGCATAGGCGCGCGGCAACACCTGGGTGGCTGCGTGATGTAAACGTTGAAAAACCGACATCAGGCGGCTCCGACGAGCGCTCGCAGTGCGGCCTGCGTAAAGATTTGCATCCCGACGCCGATCGATCGCTCATCCGGGTTGTAGTCTCCCTGGTGCAAATCATAGATAGGCCCGCCGGGGGTGCGAGTCCCGAGTCTGAACATCGAACCGGGAACCTTTTTGGTCATCCAAGCAAAGTCTTCGCCACCCATCGACTGGCTGGCCAATTCAATCGTGCGTGAACCCAATTCGAAGCGGGTGGCGTCTTCGATCAAATCCGTTTCGGCTTCCCGGTTCACCACTGGTGGCACCCCGCGAACGTGTTCCAAGTGCACTTTGACACCGAAGGGAGCCGCGACCTGACCGATGACTTCGTCTAACAGTTCTGCCGCGGAATCCCACGCATCGACTTCCAGGGTGCGGAAGGTGCCCGCCAATTGCCCCGTCGCGGGGATCGCATTGGGGGCATGCCCGGCCTGAATATGCCCCCAAGTCAGTTGGGCACCCGAGCGCACGTCGATGCGCCGCGACAGGATTGCCGGAACCTGGGCCGCGATCTGAGCCAACGCATAGACGACGTCCTGAGTCTGTTGCGGACGCGAGGTATGGCCACCGCGGCCGGTGAGGGTCACACGAATGGTGTCGGTGGCCGAGGTGATGGCTCCAATGCGAGTGCCGATCGTACCAACGTTGAAGCTGGGATCGGCGTGCAGGGCGATGATCCTGGGCACGTCGTGCAAGACGCCCTGACGGATCACTTCGAGTGAGCCGCCCGGGATTTTCTCTTCGGCGGGTTGAAAAATAACTCGGACGCGACCCGTCAGATCCAGATGGTCCACCGGCACAATGGCCTGATTGGTCAACAACCGGTGCAGTGTAATGGCAGTCCCTAACGACACCGCCGTGTGAATGTCATGGCCGCACGCATGGGCAATGCCCTCATGGACCGAAGCGTAGGGCAGCCCGGTGGCTTCGGTGACGGGCAAGGCATCAATATCAGCACGAATACCTAACACCAGGGGCCCAGACCCGATATCCACCCGGGCGCCGGTGGATTCTAACCGGTTCGGTTGCAATCCGTGTGCTTCGAGAGTGTCCAGGATTTGGTCGGTAGTTCGAAATTCACGGAACGATAATTCCGGGTATTGGTGAATATCACGACGAAACTGGATCGTTTGATCTAGGACTTCTTCCACTGCCGGCGCGATGCGCGGCAGCCCCGGGTCGTCCCGAACGGGCTGTTGATCCGAGTGGATCAGTTTAGGGGGCGTCTTACTCACAGCACATCATCATCCCCGTGTGCTTTGATGGATTCCACGGCTTGTTTGACCGACTGCGCATGTTCGGTTGTGGTCACCAGGAGCGCATCCGGTGTGTCTACCACCACAATATCTTCAACACCGATCAAAGCAATGACTCGTGACGTATCGGTCACCACGACGCCATTGGCCTCGTCGGAGTAGACGCGCGGAGTTTCCCCAATGACGGTCACTCCAGAGTCATCTGCGGCCGGATTGAGTCGCGCAATTGCGGCGAAATCTCCAACGTCATCCCAAATAAAGTCCCCCGGAATCACTGCCACGTCTCCGGCTTTGGCCGCGGGTTCAGCAACCGCATAGTCAATCGCGGTTTTGGGTAATTCCTGCCACATCGCTGCAGGTACCCGGTCTGTCTCACCGTTCACGAGCGCTTGTGCGATCTTGGTGACGCCAGCATGCAGTTCGGGTTCATTCGCGGCCAAGTGCTCTAATAAGAGACTGACGGGGGCGACAAACATGCCCGCATTCCAGAAGTAATGTCCGGCATCTACATATCGCTTGGCGACTTCGGCCTCGGGCTTTTCGACAAATTCTGCGACTTGGTAAGCCGTGGGAGCCCCCTCGATGTCGAGCTTTTCGCCCTGTCGGATGTAACCAAATCCGGTCGACGGATACGTGGGTTTGATGCCGATGGTCACAATCTTGCCTGTGGCAGCCGTTGCGATCGCTTCTGAAACCGCTGTCCGGAACACATCGTCGGGGCCGATGACCTGGTCTGCGGCAAATGAACCCATAATCGCTTGTGGATCACGTTCCGAGAGCACGGCGGCCGCCAGTCCAATAGCGGCAGCGGAGTCTTTCGGTTCGGGTTCAAAAAGAAAATTCTCGCGTGCCACATCTGATAACTGAGCGCATACGGCTTCATGGTGGGCTTCGCCCGTGACCACGATGACCTTTTCCTGGGCCAGCGGGTGCAGCCTGTCATAGGTCGCACGGATCAATGTCTGGCCCGAACCGGTCAGATCGTGGAGAAATTTTGGCGCGGCGGCACGTGATAATGGCCACAGTCGGGTGCCGACGCCGCCAGCGGGGATCACAGCCCAAAAACGGTCTAACCCTGGAGTATGAGATGATGAAATCTGCTGTTGGTTCACTCAAACTACTGTATTGCAGTTCTCTGACAACTAGCTGAAGTTACCCACAAGCGGGTCTAGAATGTCGTATTAACGTTTCTGTGGCTCGTACGTATTAGCCTATAGCTACAAGACGCAACTCGCACCGGCGCTGAACGCGAGACTCAATCACAGGTCTAGGCGCCAATCCTGCGTGCATTTGGAGGTTTCATAGTGTCTACTGCGACAACCGCGCAGCAGTCGCCTCCTGCCGAATCAAAATCCGGCAGAGGAACGCTGTATCGCGGAAAAGAAGGTATGTGGTCCTGGGTTGGCCACCGAATCACCGGCGTGGTGATTTTCTTATTCCTATTGGTCCACGTGCTCGATACTGCACTGGTCCGCGTATCCCCCGAAGCCTACGACGCCGTCATTGGTACCTATAAGAACTGGTACATGGCGCTGGGTGAATCCGGTCTGGTAGCTGCGGTCATTTATCACGCATTCAACGGCATCCGTGTTGTACTGGTCGACTTCTGGAAGAAGGGAACCAAGTACCACCGCCACATGTTTTGGACCGTCATGATTCTCTGGGTCGTCGTGTTCGGCGCATTCTTCATCCGCCACATGATGCTGGTCCTGGGAGGTTAACGCACATGACTACACAACAGCAGATCAACATCGCCGCACCACGCAGCGGCGACATCGATCCAAAATATATCCGCAAATCTGCGTCGTCCAGCTCGAACTGGGAAATGTTCAAATGGCTGTTCATGCGCATCTCCGGACCAATCTTGTTGGTCTTAATCTTCACGCACCTGTTCTCCAACCTCATGGTCGGCGACGGTGTGCACGGTCTGAACTTCGGGCTGGTCGCCGGCAAATGGGCTTCCCCGCTCTGGCAGATCTGGGATCTGGTCATGCTGTGGCTGGCAATGATCCACGGCACCATTGGTGTTGGCACGATCATTGATGACTACACCAAAAAAGACCGCACCCGTGTTGCATTCAAAGTTGCTCTTTACTTGGCGTCCATCGCTATCGTGGTGCTCGGTACCCTGGTGATCTTCACCTTCGAACCGTGCATGACCGATGCTGCAGGCAACTTGTTAGACAACTCGCCAAGCTTCTGCTTCAACCAGTAAGCACTCGAAGCACAAGACGTTAAGAAAGAAGACTTCATCTGATGCAAGTACATAAGTACGATGTCGTCATTGTCGGCGCCGGTGGCGCTGGCATGCGCGCAGCCATCGAATCCGGTCAACGAGCGAAAACAGCGGTTCTGACCAAGCTGTACCCAACCCGCTCCCACACCGGTGCAGCACAGGGCGGTATGTGTGCCGCACTGGCCAACGTTGAAGAAGACAACTGGGAGTGGCACACCTTCGACACCGTCAAAGGTGGCGACTACATTGTCGACCAGGATGCGGCAGAAGTTATGGCCAAAGAAGCCATCGACGCCGTGTTAGACCTGGAAAAAATGGGTCTGCCGTTCAACCGTACCCCGGAAGGCAAAATTGACCAGCGCCGCTTCGGTGGGCACACCCGCGACCACGGTAAAGCCCCGGTCCGTCGCGCGTGCTATGCCGCAGACCGCACCGGCCACATGATTCTGCAGACGCTGTACCAGAACTGTGTCAAGCACAACGTCGAGTTCTACAACGAGTTCTACGTGCTCGACCTGCTGATGGTCGAAGAGGACGCCACTCGTGCAGACGGCACCCCGTATAAGCAAAAGCGTGTCGCAGGTGTCGTGTCATACGAACTGGCCACCGGTGAATTGCACATCTTCCAGGCCAAATCCGTTGTCTTCGCGACCGGTGGTGCCGGCAAGGTCTTCAAGACCACTTCGAATGCTCACACCCTGACCGGTGACGGTATGGCTATTGCCTACCGCCACGGTATCCCACTGGAAGACATGGAATTCATCCAGTTCCACCCAACCGGTCTGGCAGGTTTGGGCATTCTGCTGTCTGAAGCGGCTCGTGGTGAAGGCGGTATCCTCCGCAACGCCGACGGTGAGCGGTTCATGGAACGCTACGCGCCAACTATTAAAGACCTGGCGCCGCGTGACATCGTGGCCCGTTCGATGGCAAACGAAGTGCGCGAAGGTCGCGGTGCAGGCCCGAATAAGGACTACGTCCTGTTGGACCTGACCCACCTGGAACCAGAGCACATCGATGCCAAACTCCCCGATATCACCGAGTTCGCTCGCACCTACCTGGGTGTTGAACCATATACCGAACCAGTACCGGTCTTCCCGACCTGTCACTATGTTATGGGCGGTATCCCAACCGACATCGAAGCCAATGTGCTGCAGGACAACGAGACCCGCATTCCGGGACTCTTTGCTGCCGGTGAGGTTGCCTGCGTATCGGTCCACGGCGCGAACCGCCTGGGTACGAACTCGTTGCTGGACATCAACGTCTTTGGTCGTCGTGCCGGTATTTACGCGGCAGAATATGCCAAAGATGCTGATTTCGTCGACCTGCCAGAAAACGGCGAAGCCTTCCTGACCAACCAGATCGAGTCGCTGCGCTCGGCTGAAGGTACCGAGAAGGTCGGTGTACTGCGTGCCGAACTGCAGGAAACCATGGACGCCAACATGCAGGTGTTCCGTACCGAAGAATCAATTCGCACTGCAATCGATAAGATTGAAGAACTGCGCGAACGCTACAAGAACGTAGCTGTTCAAGATAAGGGCAAGCGCTACAACCTCGATCTCCTCGAGGGACTGGAATTGGGCTACCTGCTGGATATTGCAGAAGCCATGTCGGTTGCAGCGCTACATCGCCCTGAGTCTCGCGGCGGTCACTACCGCGAAGACTACCCAGATCGTGATGACGAAAACTGGATGGTTCACTCGATGCTCTACCGCGACGAAAACGCGGAGACCGAAGGTGTGAAGGGCATCCGTTTTGATACCAAGGACGTCGTCATGACCCGCTACGAGCCGATGGAGCGTAAGTACTAATGACTACGACATTAGAACCAACCAGCAATACGGAAGAAGTGGGTGCGGTCGAATCATTCACCGTGACCATGAAGGTCCGTCGTTACCAGCCAGAATTCCACGAGGAAGCCTACTGGGACACCTGGACCGTCGAAATGTACGGTACCGACCGTGTACTCGACGCCCTGCACAAGATCAAATGGGAAATCGACGGTACCCTGACGTTCCGTCGTTCCTGTGCTCACGGTATTTGTGGTTCCGACGCGATGCGCATCAACGGTGTCAACCGTCTGGCCTGTAAAGTTCTGCTCAAAGACTTGGACCTGTCCAAGCCAGTGACCGTAGAACCTATCAAGGGTCTGCCAGTCGAAAAAGACATGATCGTTGACATGGAACCATTCTTCCAGTCGTACCGCGAAATCATGCCGTTTCTGATCGCCGACGAATCACGTGAACCAACTCGTGAACGCCTGCAGTCCGCTGAAGCACGCGAAGCATTCGACGACACCACCAAGTGCATCCTGTGTGCAGCGTGCACGTCGTCCTGCCCGGTCTTTTGGACCGATGGCCAGTACTTCGGCCCAGCCGCTATCGTCAACGCTCACCGCTTCATCTTCGATGACCGTGACGAAGGTGGCGACATGCGTCTCGAGGTGCTCAACGACAAAGAAGGCGTTTGGCGCTGCCGTACCACCTTCAACTGCACCGAAGCATGCCCACGTGGTATTCAGATCACCAAAGCGATCGCAGAGGTTAAACAAGCCATCCTGGCGCGTAACATCTAATCGCTTCTAGCACCCGCTGTGGGGACGAAAGCATTTTGCGCTTTCGTCCCCACAGTGTTTTAACCCCGAAATCGAATACACGAGAAACTGATCATGGAATCCTTACCAGCAGCGTGTCAAGGGTTCCCGCCCAAGAGCTGACCAGGCAGAATCGTTAGGTACGTTTGACCATGGATATACCCACCTCCAAGGAGCAAGTACCATGCTAAACAGATTGCACGATATGCTGCGGTTACGCACCTCTCCCCCGATCTTTTTTGGCGCAGCTTTTGTGATCATCATCTTCGTTCTGTTGACGATCACCGCAACAGAATGGATGGATTCCATCGTGTCGACCGCCTCCGAGTGGCTCTACACGAACCTTGGGTGGTTCTATATTTTCGGGGTCACGTTCTTCCTACTGTTTCTTATCTTCATCGCGATCAGCCGTTTTGGCCGGGTCAAACTCGGCGCCGATGATGAGCCCCCCGAACATTCCGGTCCAACCTGGTTTGCGATGTTATTTGCCGCCGGCATTGGAAGTATTCTGATGTTCTGGGGCGTGGCCGAACCGGTGAGCCACTTCGGCGACCCACCTCGAGGTGCATCCCTTGGTATCGAACCCGGTACCGCTGAGGCAGCAACCGATGCCATGAACTTCACGTTCTATCACTTCACCCTGCACACCTGGACCATCTTCGCTCTGCCAGCACTGTGCTTTGCGTATTTCATACACAAACGCAACCTGCCACCACGCGTCAGTTCCATCTTCCAACCCATTCTGGGGGAAGGTATTCATGGGCCCATCGGCAAGTTCATCGATATCGTCGCCATTGTTGGAACGGTCTTCGGCGTGGCAGTCTCCATCGGCCTGGGAACCTTACAGATTAACAGCGGCATTAACCGACTCTTTGGGGTCCCTGAATCCGCTATTTGGCAATTAGTGATCATCGGCGTTGTCGGAGGGGCCTCGATGATCTCTGTCGCCTTAGGTTTGGATCGCGGAATCAAGCGCCTTTCAAACTTCAATATCTGGACCGCAGTTGCCCTGCTGGTCTTTATCATCGTTACAGGTTCTACTCTGTTCATCGTCAAAGGCACCATCGAGTCGTTGGGAAGTTACGCCATGAATCTTCCCGAACTCGCATTCTGGAACGACACATTTGCGGATACGGGATGGCAATCGTCATGGACCGTGTTTTATTGGGCCTGGACCATTAGCTGGTCCCCCTTTGTCGGAATCTTTATAGCCCGGATTTCCAAGGGACGCACCGTTCGTCAGTTCGTCGCCGGAGTCCTAGCGATCCCTGCTGGCTTTTCAGTGATTTGGTTCGGAGTCTTCGGTCACGCAGCTTTTGATATCGATATCAATGGCGATGGAGGCATCGTTGACACCGTTGTGCAAGACGGCGATATACCAGGTGCACTCTTTGCTTTTCTAGAACACTTCCCTGCGGCAGGCGTAGTCTCAGTTATTGCCATCATTATCGTCACGATCTTCTTCATTACCTCTGTCGACTCTGCGGCGCTCGTAACCGACACGATGGCCAATGGGCATGAAGATTTCAATCCATTAGGACAACGAGTATTCTGGGCGATCGCAATGACGATCATTACGGCGACCCTGCTGGTCTTTTCGGGTTCCGGAGGGCTCGAAGCGCTAGAACAATTTGTTGTGCTCGTTGGCTTGCCGTTCTTCATCATGGGGTACTTCCAGGTCTATGCCATATATCGGGCACTGCGTGAAGACGCTAGTGAACTTCCGCCGATGCGTACCCGACGTTGGAAAAAGGTCTTGCCACCCGAAGAATTCGCACGTCGGCAAGAGGACTCAGACTATGACGACGAAGAGGCAGTTGTCGAGCCTGAAGCAGCCGAAGCGACACCCGTCATGCGTGACCCCTATGTGCAGCAGCGCATCATAGGTCCCCGCGGCACGCTGTCAGCCCGTACCGGGTCAGCTCAAATTATCCGCGAACAAGCAATTCGTGAACAAGCCGAAGGACGCGAGCATCGCAAGCACGCGAAGCCTGACGACGAGCGTTAGAGTGAAGGGAGCTTCCGAGCCAGCACCACGTCTTGGGCTCGAGCCCCACCGACATCGAATTCGCGAGTCCCGATGTGTTTGAAACCGACCCGCTCATAGAAACCTATTGCCCGGCCATTGGTGGCGTTTGTTCCTAACCAGATCCATTCCTGTTCCGAGGTCACATATTGTTCTAGCAGGTGCGCCATCATCTTTTTGGACACTCCCGCCCCATGGAAATCGGGATGAACATAGAATTTCGAGAGCATCACGGTGGTCTCGGCGGGCAATTCCATCTCCAGGTCTGCCTGTTCGGGAAGTTCGCCGTGGATACACACGGTGTAGCCGACCAGCATCGCGCCATCAGTGGCGACTAAAACATAGGTAGAGTCATCGGTGATCCAGGCATCAAAAATGTCAGCGTTGAGCTCATCTTTAATAAACTGTTCGATGGCCGCTTGATCCATTTCCGGAGGGCAGGCCATCGGGAAGGTTCGTGCCGCAAGTGGCACGAGTTCATGGACATCGGTGAGTTTTGCTTTACGTATGCTGACGCTCATACTGCCTTATTCTAATCTGCAACTCCTCAAGTGACCGCAATCTACGGAAACGAGAGGCACCCGGGTTCGACATCAGTGATGGCATCAGGTCGTTGACTGAACCTTCTTGCTATACCAGTCGTGAACTTCCTGACGGAACGCTAACGCTAAGACCCAACCCGCGGCAATCAACTGCGCCAGATGTAGGGATAAACCGATCATGTCTGACAATCCCATAGCAACGACTTGTGCGAGCCCTTGGACCGCTAAAACCGCAGCAAGAACGGTCAACACCACAGCGCTCCAGCGGGCCCAATTCTTTGACCGGAACACGCCAAACCAAATGCCGCCATATACCACCACTGCGATGATGATCAATGTCAGATACGAGTTTCGCAAGGAAGATATCACGATCGTCGTCCCGTCCCCGAGCTCTAGGACTGCACCTTGGGAGGTAGGCAACAACGTGATGACCAAGTTTATGATGTGACCAGCGACGACGACCACACTGAGAAACAGAAATGCGAGTCCAAAGTTTGCGACCGGGCGGGGTTTCTTACGGGTTATCATACGCTTGTAGTGTCTACTTCCTACGATATATCGGTGGCTCAGGGACTCGAGGCTCAGCCATCAGTTTTCTACATTAGCCGATGGTTTCGACAATCTTGTTGGTTCACAACACTTCGAGCCGATCAGCTGGAGGGCTGATCGGCTCGATGCTGTGGGATGTTCGGTGCTAGCTCTGCAAGCTCTTATGCAGCGCAAACCAGCGGTGGGTTTGTTTATCGAGTGCTTGGATGATCCACCAAATGGTGACCAATACGATGACCCAACTGATGATCGTATTGAAAAGCATCATGCCTGATTGATCTCCATACGACGTCGCAAACAGCAGTGTGTATGCCGAGGAGATGAGGAATAGGATGGCCAAGACCAGTCCCATGAAGCGCGCCCAGTTGCGGTTGGCTTTCAGTCCGAGTCCGACGATGACAAATAGCACGACGTTGATCGCGGCAAACACCACGAACATGACCACCGTGGCACCAAACATGGTGTCGAGCATATCGGGTGTCATCTCTTGGAACTCATTGGTCGGCGTATACGCCTCGAGATACGCCCTGGCACCTTGAGACTGCATCTCCACCAAACCGACGACTGACGACAAAATATGCAAGATCATCAATAACCAGACAAGACTCTTCGTCAGTCTGGCACTGCGTGGTTCGGTGCCGATATTTTTCTTATCCGTCGGTGAATATGGGGTTGTACCGTATTTGCTTTCTGGTGTCTCAGACATCAGTAATCCTTACTCATCTCACAGTATTCCAGGTCGGAATACTAGTCGTACCGGAGGGCTTCGATAGGGTCTTTGGTTGCAGCTCGACGGGCAGGTAGAGTGCCTGCCAAGAACGCGATACCGATAATGACCACCGCAATCACCAGCAGTGCCACAGGTTCTACTGCATATAACGATAGACCAGGAACCGAATCCAGCGGCCCATTGATCAGTAGCGCATTCCCAATAACGCCGACCACACTGCCAAGGGCAATCCCGATGGCCGAGCCCAACAGACCAATGACGATGGCCTCGGTTGAAAAGAGGGTGAACACTTTGCCACTGGTCATACCCAGTGCTTTATAGAGGCCAATCTGACGGGTACGTTCTTGAACGGAAATCAACAAGGTATTGACGATACCGAAGCTTGCTGCCAACAGGGCGATCAGCGCGAATCCGTTGAATACCCACGTGATGGCGTCAATAATTCCGCTGATGAAGCCCATCTGGTCTTCCACGGTTTGACCGGTCATATCGATCGCATCCAGATCTGCTTTTACCTGGTCCTCGTTGGCTGCCAGATCATCGACCGTGACCATGGCCTGTATATAGGTATACGGAATGGTCGTGCCGCCGGCCGTGTTATTGATCTCTGCGATTTGCTGGGTGAGCCCGTATGACGGGATCGGCGAATTACCGGCTCCGGTGATGGTTTCCTCAGCGACCCCAACGATCGTCGCTTCGATTGTTTCGGTGTTTCCTTCCAGATCCTGGGCCGCGACGACCACTTGTTGATTTACGGCCTCATCAGCATCTGCGACGTCGTCGATACCCAGCGTCGTGAGCCAGGAGGTTGGGATAACCAGTTCGTAGGCATCATCAGCATTCGAGCCGGGGCCACCTGCCGCGTATTCCACCATGCCTTGCTCCGAAGCAAATCCGGCCGATGGTACGGTGTATCGGACGCCATCTGGAGTTTCGAGGTATTCGATATTGACAAAGACCACCGGGTCGACGAAGTCGACGTTATCGATTTGCTCAATCTCTTCAAGAGCGTCTTCATCCATAGCAGGGATCCCGAAATCTGAAACGGAACCTTGGGCGTCCGGGTCGTATTCTTGCGGTTCGCCTGCGGTCAACCCCATGCTCGCGTCCATGGACTGTTTCGGCATGACAGACACCATGTTCGAATCCCCCATGGCATCGACTTGAGCATCAATGTATTTATTGATTCCAGCCCCGATGCCGGATGTCATGGTCAACGTGAAGGCACCAATCACAACGGCGATCACGGTTAAGAAGGTGCGCAGTTTTGTGCGCATCGTATTGGCGAGCGCGGTGGTGAAAATATCTGTGAGTTTCATGCCTGTACCCCGGTATCTTCGATGATCTGACCGTCTTGGATGCGAATTTGACGGGCACATTTTGCAGCCAGATCTTCATCGTGTGTTACGACAATCAGCGTTTGACCTTGAGCATTGAGCCCGAACAGAATGTCTTCAACAACGGCTGAGGTTTCAGAATCGAGGTTTCCAGTGGGTTCGTCTGCAAATAAGATTTCGGGTGAATTAATCAACGCCCGCGCAATGGAAACGCGCTGTTGCTGACCGCCGGAGAGGTTCGTGGCCTTGGCCTTGAGTTTGTCGCCCATTTCCAGTTTTTCTAAGATTTCAGTTCCTGTGCGATGCCGTTCAGCCTTAGGTACTTTAGCGATCTTTAAGGGTAGTGTCGCATTTTCCAGCACCGTTTCCTGTGGGTTCAGGAAGAACTGTTGGAAGACAAACCCGAACGTCGTGTTGCGTACATGCGCGATCTCTTTGGGCTTGAGGTCGGAAACGACCTGGCCGCGCATGGCGACGACACCAGAGGTTGGCTGATCTAACAGCGCCAGCAGGTGCATCAGGGTGGATTTCCCGGATCCGGATTTTCCGATAATGGCCACGGATTCACCCTGGTGAATCTCGAAGGTCAGGCCCTTGAGGGCGGCGACACGATTATCGCCGGAGCCGAAGACCCGCACGAGGTTTTCGGTTTCTAACAGCGGTGGGCTTTCAAATGTGGTGGTCACGTTGATCCTTCATTGATTATCTTTCAGCAGCTGTTATGTACTTTGCCAAAAAGGGTGCCGGATAACTTCCACTGTGCGACTGATTTTCCGCTACGACCTTGGGCTGATTTCAACGAATGGCCGTCTCTAGAAGCTCACTCTGCTGTCCGAGGGGCATTCGTCAGCAGACCCCACAGTAGGCGCATACTGCTCAATGATGGCGATTGTTCAATTACTCCGTCTGGCTGAGCCAGTAATGAACCTAGTGAGAGTGCAATTACTAAATACTTCAACTTTCCTGGCTCAAGACTTTGGATGCCCCGCTGACTCGCGAGGACAACCTCATGACAACCCCGGAGGTCATCTTCAGAGTTTATTGTGGACAGACCAAACCGAGCCGTGAGTGCTAGCAGAAATGAACGAGCCTACTGGGCTGAGGCAATGTATTGACCGCACGTTCTAGGTCTTCCGATAATGAGAACACCATGGGTTTGGGTTCTCACGATACAAAAGACTGGTGAGGGTGACACTGTTTGGTCGCGCTGAAAGGATCCCGTCCTCTCACGACGTCGTGACCGACTATCCAGCCGACCTGAGACTGTTTCTCGATCAGACGACAGGCCATCTGAACTCACTTGCTCCGCGATACTGTGACGTCATCGTAGCTGGACGAGCCACGACTCCAACCGAGTCGCCCATGCGTGTTTGTTGAGAGGTAACTGTCATGTCCCGTTTCGACGGCTCTTCGACCCCACCGCCGCCTAGCCCTCCCCCACGGCCGGCCCGGATGAAGCCCGGACACTGGATCCTGCTGGTCCTAGGTGTACTCCTTGCGATCTTGGGAGGGATACTGTTAGCTTTAGGTGTCACTGCGGTAACGCTAGATGCGGCACAGCGCGACGGAGCGTATATCACTTTTGAGACAAGCGACCTACAGACTTCCGGTTATGCCTTGCGTGGCTCCTCGTTGACTGTTGATGAACCCGGTGCCCTCGGCCCTGATCTGCCGCCGCCCGGGGAGATTGCCAGTCTGAAGGTTCGGGCCACCTCATCGGTGCCAGGGCAGGAAATATTCGTCGGCATTGGCCCGACCTCGGAGGTCTCCGACTACCTGCAAGATGTGCCACATGCTGTGCTGCATGAGGTGTCCTGGCGTAAGCGCGGTTCGTCGCCAGAGGTGTTCTCTCGGCCTGAGGTTAGTGTCGAAAATCTCGTCGATGGAACCAGTGTTCCTGACGACCCAGTGGTGCAGCCCTTCTGGGTCCAATCGACAGCCGGCTCCGAGTCGCAAGAAATTCTGTGGGACCTTGAGCCTGGTCAATGGTCACTGGTGATCATGAACGCAGATACCTCCCGCCCCGTTTGGGTGGATCTGGAAGCCGGGATCCGCTCTGATCTGGCGGCTGGGGCTATCGGTTCCGTCGGCGCGGGGATCATCCTGGCCGGGGTCACCAGCTTTACTGTGGGACTCGTGTTGGTTCTCTTCGGAGTCACCGGATTAGGCCGTTCAATTAATCCTGGCCTCGGGTCCGACGCCGCGACAGCTCAATTCGAGACCACCGTGTATCCTGCACGGTTGACTGGTCACCTCGACCAGCCCCTCTCTAGGTGGCTTTGGTTGGTGAAATGGATCTTAGCGATTCCGCATTACATTATTTTGGCGCTGTTGGGGTTCGCGGTTTTGTTGACCACGATTTCCGCGGGTTTCGTGATCCTTTTCACCGGACGATATCCACGATCTTGGTTTGTGTTTAGCGTCGGGGTCTTACGTTGGACATGGCGGGTAGGTTTTTATACTTATGCCGCGCTGGGGACTGACCGTTACCCGCCATTTACACTCGCAGTCTCTCCGTACCCTGCGAACTTCGAGGTGGCATATCCACCGCGATTATCTCGCGGGCTGGTTCTCGTGAAATGGTGGTTGTTGGCCATCCCGCACCTAGTGATCGTGGGCATACTGACAACCGGCGGTATGGGCGCAACTTGGGCGATGTCCAGGGACACGAATACCAGGGTCGAGACCACCGGTGAAGCGCCGTCGCTCCTGAGTGTCTTAGTGCTAATTGCCGCAGTTATCCTGTTATTCACAGCGCGATATCGGGCCGAGTTATTTGCCCTAATTATGGGAGTCAATCGGTGGGCCTACCGAGTGTCAACCTACGTTTTGCTCCTACGTGACGAGTATCCGCCATTCCGATTGGATCAGGGCCCCGTCGAGACGGTGTCACCGGATGGTGAGAACATCTCCAGTTCGCCATAAGAAATGTGACTACAGCACTGCAACAGCACGGTACCGAAGTCCGACTCCCATACCGTGCTGCGGTGCATTCTGTGCGGAAACTACCGCGCGAGTGGCAGAAAACCACTCTTTGCATAGACTTCATCCAAGACGGGCGCAGCGACGCTGCGAGCTTTTTCGGCACCGATGGCCAGAATGCGATCAAGTTCTGCCGGGTCGTCCAACAGTTCAAGTGCACGAGTACGGATCGGGGCCAAGCGTTCGGTGACGGCTTCAGCTAGGTCGACCTTGAGGTGCCCGTACATCTTGCCTTCATAGGCTTTCACGAGATCATCTACGGTTCGGTCTGTGACCGCAGCGAAGATATCTAGCAAGTTGGAAACCCCGGGCTTGTTTTCTCGATCGTAGGAAATTTCAGTGCCTGCGTCAGTCACTGCGGACTTGATTCGTTTGGCCGTGACTTTCGGTTCATCCAAGATGTTGATCAGGCCATTTGGCGACTGCGCAGATTTCGACATCTTCGACGTCGGTTCCTGCAGGTCGTAAATCCGGGCACCGGTCTCGGGATAGAACCCAACGGGCACCACAAATGTCTCACCGTAGCGGTGATTGAATCGCTGAGCCAAGGTGCGGGTTAGCTCAATGTGCTGCCGCTGATCATCGCCAACGGGCACGCCGTGAGGCTGGTAGAGCAGAATATCTGCGGCCATCAGCATCGGGTAGGTGAATAATCCCACACCTGCAGCATCAACGCCGTCACGGGAGGATTTGTCCTTGAACTGAGTCATCCGTGAGGCTTCGCCCATACCGGTCATACAGGTTAAGATCCAGGTCAGTTGTGTGTGCTCTGGGATGTGGGACTGGACGAAGAGAGTAGACCGTTGTGGATCAATTCCCGCGGCAATATATTGTGCTGCGGCAACCCGGGTCCGTTTAGTCAGATCAGCGGGATCTTGCGGCACGGTGATGGCGTGCAGGTCTGGAATGAAGTAGAACGCCTCAAAGTCGTCCTGGACTTTGACCCAGTTGACTAAAGCACCCAGGTAATTCCCCAAGTGTAGCGAATCGGCTGAGGGCTGCATCCCAGACAATACGCGAGGATGAGCAGCGGCCGAGACTAAATGCGCGGTCTTGGACAGGTCGGTCGCAAGGATGTCTGCCGGGGTGGGTTGGCTTGTGGACACGTTCGGGCCTTTCTAGAACTGGTAGTCGACCACGACTGGCGAGTGGTCTGAGAAGCGACGGTCGTATGATGGCGCACGGTCCACTACGGCTTTCGTCACCCGCTGGGCCAATGGTGGGGTTGCCATCTGATAGTCGATGCGCCAACCGGCATCATTATCAAAGGCTTTGCCACGGTAAGACCACCAGGTGTAGGGGCCTGGAACTTCGCCGGCAACGTGACGACCGACGTCGACCCAGTTGAAGTGATCAGGCGAGAAGAACTTGTCAAAGTAGACGCGTTCTTCGGGTAAGAAGCCAGCGTTTTTGACGTTGCCTTTCCAATTTTTAATATCCAGTTCGGTGTGCCCGACGTTCAGGTCCCCGGTGATCACGGAGTGCGGATTGCGATCCTGCATTTGCGGCAGGTAATCGACCATCGCGTCGAGGAACTCGTATTTGTCATCCTGTTTGGGTGTGTCCACTTCACCGGAGTGAACATAGACACTGGCAACGGACATTTTCGAGCCGTCGGGAGTGACAAAATCGGCTTCAACCCACCGTCCGGAGTCGTTAATACCATCGGCCAAACCGGTGCGAGTCTCCAACGGCTTATAGCGCGAGGCAATGGCGACGCCGGCACGGCCTTTGTCATGGCATTCATCGGCGTGAATGTAAAGCGATTCCCATTCGTTGCCGACAATGTCGGTCAACAGCTTTTCGAGAATATCGCCGGGAGCGCGGACTTCTTGCAGGGTAATAATGTCGACATTGCGACCCGCAAACCAGGTGGCCATGTCGCGTTTATGGGCAGCGCGAATACCGTTAACATTCACGGTTGCTACCCGAAGAGTATTGTCAGCCTTGGGATCAGCAGCGTTAGAGTGCATAGTTCTTTCTAGTTGATGACTTCACCAGTGATGGTGTTGGAACCGTTATCCGTCTGCGGTTTCGAAGTTTTGTGACGGTCCGGGTTAATCATGTCACGGGCGTTATGTGCGGTCATCTCGATGGTATCGAGCGCCCGATCGATCATGTCAAAGTCGGCTTGCTCAATACCTTTGGCCAACTCTTCGGAGATCACCCGTTTTTGTACTTCGACAATTTTCAGTGAATGGTCGACTTTGGTATCACGCATTGGGTCGGTCGCATCCACCACCGTGCCCCCAGCAGATGCTGCCGCGATATTTGAGTTGAAGTCTTGAGCGGTCTTATGCACTGCGCGTGCTCCGCGGGACACCATGATCAGAGACACCATGGACAGGATGAGCCAGCCCCCTGCGATGGCTACAACCATCCATCCGATAATGTCATTCTGGTTTGCCGCAAAGATCACGGCCACGATAAAGGCGATAACGACCACCAGCAGGACGACATTGGTCAGTCGAAGACCGCGGCGATGTGTTGAAGATTCGATGGACTGCATGGTTTCCAGTATCTCGCATTTTGCCACACGGTGCCCAATTGGTTGCCGACATTAACCCGTGCGCTAACACCGTCGTCCCTCAAAGCTGCTCTGAGGTGCTTGAGGGACGACGAGATCAGCGTGGAAAGCAGAAAGGTAGTTAGGCCTTCGCCGCGTTGAGTTCAGCGATTTCAACGACGTTGGCAACCAATTCAACACGAGTCATCGGACCGACACCACCGGGGTTGGGTGACATAGCGGAGGCGACTTCTGCCACATCCTTCGCGACGTCACCGACGATGCGGGTTTTGCCGTCGTCGGTGGTTTCGCGGGTCACGCCGACGTCGAGGATGACAACGCCTTCCTTGACCTTGTCTTTGGTAACCATACCGGGGTTACCAGCTGCCGCGATGATGATATCGGCTTGACCGATGAGTTCATCCATGTTGGCGGTACCGGTATGTGCGGCAATCACGGTGGCGTTAACATCGCGACGAGTAAACAGCAATGTTGCTGGACGACCAATGGTAATCCCACGGCCAATGACCAGCACAGTCTTGCCCTTGGTTTCAATATTGTAGCGACGCAGCAGGGTCAAACAACCCTTCGGGGTGCACGGCAGCGGCCAGGTGATGTCACCGCCGGCGTTGGCAACCAGTCGCCCCAGGTTCAGTGGATGGAGGCCATCGGCGTCTTTGCCCGGATCAATGGCCTCTAAGACGGTATCGGTATCGATGTGTCGCGGTAATGGCAGCTGCACAATGTAACCGGTGCATTCCGGGTTATTGTTCAGCTCGTTGATGACGTCTAAGACCTCTTCTTGGGTCGCTGACTCAGGAAGTTCGCGGTGCAAAGAATTGATCCCGACTTCTTCCATGTCGCGGATCTTGGCGCCAACATACGACTGGGAGGCTGGGTCGGCCCCAACAAGGACGGTGCCCAATCCTGGGGTAATACCCTGTTCTTTGAGTTTGGCAACTCGCGCAGCGAGATCTTCTTTCATAGCGGCCGCTGTAGCACGACCATCTAATTTCAACGCAGTCATCTTGAGGCGACGTCCTTGTCTTGTTATTTCGACATTTCAACATTAACCCGCGTCCGGGCCCAACCACATTGTAGTGGTGAGCCAGGACACTGTCATTAGTCAATCGGCAGGTTGTGGATTACCAGTTCTCGAAGCCGTCATAGAGCGGGAAATCTTCGGCCAGTTTATCGGTGCGAGCGCGCAATGCTTCCACATCAGGGTTTGGTTTCAGCGCGGTGGCGATAATGTCTGCAACTTCGGTGAACTCTTCGGCTCCGAAGCCACGGGTCGCCAGTGCGGGCGTACCAATACGCAAGCCCGATGTCGTCATCGGGGGCCGGGGATCCCACGGTACCGAGTTGCGGTTCACGGTGATACCCACTTCGTCCAGGATGTTTTCGCCCTGCTTGCCGTCAAGTTCGGAGTTGCGCAGGTCAACCAAGACCAGGTGAACATCAGTACCACCGGTCAAAACCGAAACACCAGCGTCAGCGACATCGGATTCAGTTAAGCGTGAGGCCAGAATCTGGGCACCTTCCAAGGTGCGTTCTTGACGACGCTTGAATTCTTCGGAGGCCGCGATCTTAAAGGCAACCGCTTTGCCGGCGATCGCGTGCATGAGCGGACCACCCTGCTGGCCTGGGAAGACACGCGAGTTAATTTTCTTGCCGTATTCTTCCTTGGCCAGGATAAATCCGGAGCGCGGGCCACCCAAGGTTTTGTGCACGGTTGAAGAGACGACGTCTGCATGTGGGACCGGGTTAGGGTGCAGTCCTGCTGCCACCAAGCCCGCAAAGTGTGCCATATCCACCCAGAGCTTGGCCCCGACTTCTTGTGCGATCGAGGCGAAAGCTTCGAAATCCAGCTGACGCGGGTAGGCAGACCAACCGGCGACAATGACCTTGGGCTTTTCGGCCAATGCCTGTTCACGAACTTTGTCCATATCAATGCGGAAGGTCTCACGGTCAACTTCATAGGCCACAATGTTGTGACGACGTCCCGAGTAGTTCAGTGGCATCCCGTGGGTCAGGTGTCCACCGTGATCCAGAGATAAGCCCATCAGGGTATCGCCGGGTTCCATGAGGGCTTCCATCACAGCAACGTTGGCCTGGGCGCCCGCGTGCGGCTGCACGTTGGCGTATTCGGCACCAAACAGCGCTTTGGCACGGTCGATGGCCAGGTTTTCGGCGATGTCAACATATTCGCAACCACCGTAGTAGCGACGTCCGGGGTAGCCTTCGGCGTATTTATTCGTCAGCACGGAACCCTGGGTTTCCAGAATGGCCCGTGGCACAAAGTTTTCCGAGGCAATCATTTCCAGACTATTGCGCTGACGACCCAGTTCGAGTCCCAGCACCTCGGCAATTTCCGGGTCAACTTCTGCCAGTGGGGCGTTATTGACTTTCGACATTTCTGACATCGCACTCCTGATGAAAAATTCTCAACGACTCCACTCATCATAGTGGCCGGGTCCATCGCTGAAGCGCAGTTGTCGCGAACGACAGCTATATGGCAAGGCCTCAACTACGCTGGGATCATGTCATCGGATCATGTGGTCACCCCTTTTCCTGAAGCACAGCATTTCAACATCGTCGTGATTGGTGCCGGACAAGCCGGTTTGTCCGCGGCAGGCACACTGGTTCGTCGCGGCCTGGTGCCAGGCGAGGATTTCGCCGTCCTGGATGGCAATGACGGCCCCGGCGGTGCGTGGCGACATCGATGGAACGCTCTGACACTTGGCCGGGCACACGGGGTGCATGATTTGCCCGGATTTCCCTTGGAGAACCCGGATACATGGCGTCCGGCGTCACAAGTTGTGAGCGAATATTACGGTGATTATGAACAACACTTGGGATTGACCGTGATTCGTCCGGCCAAGGTTCAGGCGGTCACCCGGCCGCAGGATGACCTGTTCTATATAGCCACTGCAGTAGGAGCTTTTACCGCTCACGCCATCATTAATGCCACCGGCACCTGGGAAACACCAAATATCCCGCATTATCCGGGCCTGGAACATTTTCACGGCACACAATGGCACACCAAAACCTTCCGCGACGTCGAAGATTTTCGTCATCAACGTGTCCTCGTTGTCGGGGGCGGTGCTTCCGCCACCCAATTTTTAATGATGCTAGAAAAAGTCACCGATCACACCGTGTGGGTGTCGCGGTCGCTGCCACGCTGGAATCCGGAACATTTCACCCCGGATTGGGGACGCAAGGTCGAACAGCGTGTCACCACGTTGGTCACTGCTGGCAAGGCACCGCGTTCTGTCGTATCGAATACCGGACTAGCCCTCAATGCTGAAGCGCTGCAGGCCATTAATCGTGGCGTGTTGGTGTTTCGTGGCTTCATTGATTCGTTTGGCACAGGCCATGTCACGATCAACGGGCCAGGCCCGGACGGGGCCACGATCAACTCTCAAGGTCAGGCGGTTGATGATCTGTTACGCGCCGGTGATCCACGACTAGCGGATATGCACCGTCACACCGAGATTCTTCCGGGTTACGGAACCGATATCGCCCACCAGTGGACCACCCCGATTGACAGTATTTTATGGGGCACCGGTTTTCACCACAGCCTGCAGCATCTCGAGCCGCTTGAGATTCGCAGCGCGCAGGGCGGCGTCACAGTCGACCCAGACGGCGTGACCGTTGCCGCCGTTCCCGGCGTGTTTCTCGTGGGCTACGGTGCTTCTGCTTCGACCATTGGCGCCACCCGCGCGGGCCGCAAAGCCGCCGTCGCAGCCATGAACTTCACCCGCTAAACACGAGTCAGATATGTCACATGTCACTTTCTTTTATGAATCATTCAAAAGTGGCATAATGAAGATATTGATCGTTGAAGGAGGTGCAAGGTGAACCACCACGGCCACACCACAGACTGGCCATCGCGGATCCGACAAACTGGACTGCGATCCACTCGTCAACGTGTAGCGACCCTGGAATCCCTCGAGGGACTCCCGCACGCCACCGCTGACGAACTGTTAAACCAGGTTCGCCTGACTCTGCCCACGATCACCATCCAATCCATCTACACCGTGGTGCAATCCCTGGTGGACGTCGGACTGGTACGCAAACTCGAATTTAGTTCGACCGCAGCCAGATTCGAAATCCAGCACTCCGATAACCACCATCACGTCCACTGTCGTGTCTGCGGACGCATCGAAGATGTGCCCTGCCAACACGGCAGCGCCCCGTGCATGACTCCGACGACGACGCACGGCATTGTTATTGACACCGCCGACGTCGTGTATCACGGAACGTGCACCCAATGCCTGGACGCACAGAACCAACCCACGGCATCTGACACGCACGTGTCAGCCTAAGCTGTAGATCTGTCCACCCTGTTCATCCCACCCTGTCTTAAAGGAGACTGAGTTCATGGCTGAGAAAAAAACACCTCACGCTACCGGGTCCACCACACAGGCCGGTATCCCAGCCGTTAGCGACCGCAACTCGCTAACCACTGGCCCAGACGGCCCAATCGTGCTGCACGACGCGCACCTGGTTGAGACCTTGCAGCACTTCAACCGCATGAACATCCCAGAGCGTCGTCCACACGCCAAGGGATCCGGTGCTTTCGGAACCTTCAAGGTCACCGAAGACGTCTCGAAATACACCAAGGCTGCCATGTTCCAGCCGGGTGCCGAGACCGAAATGCTGGCCCGTTTCTCGACCGTTGCCGGTGAACTGGGCTCCCCAGACACCTGGCGCGACGTCCGCGGTTTTGCCCTGAAGTTCTACACTTCGGAAGGCAACTTCGACCTGGTCGGAAACAACACCCCCATCTTCTTCGTGCGCGACCCCATGAAGTTCCCACACTTCATCCGCTCGCAGAAACGTCTGCCCGATTCCGGTCTGCGCGACAACACGATGCAGTGGGACTTCTGGACCAATAACCCAGAAACCGCACACCAGGTCACCTACCTGATGGGCCCACGTGGTCTACCTAAGACCTGGCGCAACATGAACGGCTACGGCTCCCACACCTACATGTGGGTCAACGCCCAGGGCGAACGCTTCTGGGTCAAATTCCACTTCCTGACCAACCAGGGCATGGAAAACCTGTCGAATGAAGAAGCCGAAGCACTGGCTGGTGCCGACGCCGAATACCACCGTCGCGACCTATTCGATGCGATCGAACGCGGCGACAACCCATCATGGGATCTCTACGTCCAGGTCATGCCATACGAAGAGGCCAAGACCTACCGTTACAACCCATTCGATTTGACCAAGACCTGGTCGAAGAAGGACTACCCACGCATCAAGGTGGGCACCATGGAGCTCAACCGCAACCCGCAGAACCACTTTGCGGAAATTGAGCAGGCAGCGTTCTCGCCAGCCAACATGGTTCCGGGTATCGGTATGTCCCCAGACAAGATGCTGCTGGGCCGCAACTTTGCCTACCAGGATGCCCAGCGCTACCGCATCGGCACCAACTTCCAGCAGCTGCCAGTCAACCGTCCAAAGGTCGACGTCCACACCTACAACTTCGAAGGTGCCATGTGGTACGACCACACCGGCAACCGCTCCGTCTACGCACCAAACTCCTTTGGTGACTCCTGGTCGGATGAAGAAGGCGCAATCGACGTCAGCTGGGAAACCGACGGTGAGCTGGTTCGTCAGGCCTACACCCTGCGTTCCGACGACGACGATTTCGGTCAGGCCAACATCCTGGTCAACGAAGTCTTCACCCAGGAAGAACGCGACGGCCTGGTCGATACCGTCTCCGGTGCACTGGAAACCGTCATCGAACCGGTCCTGTCCAACGCCATCCAGTATTGGAAGAACGTTGATGCAACCATCGGTCAGCGCATCGAAGACAAAGTACGCGGCGGAAACGCAGCCGGCGATCAGCAGCCAGGCGGCGATCCAAAAAACACCGCAGAATCGCTCGTCTAAGCGACCAAGTTGTTCGCTTCATGACTGAACAATAGCGAAACAATAGAATTCCGGTCCCTCATCTCGAGGGGCCGGAATTTTTTGTGTCATCAGGTCGAACCGGGAACACCACCGTGTCCGTGCTGAGGGCACTGCTACGTCTTAGTCGATTGCAACCCCGGACGGCGCCATTGTGGAAAACCCGCAGCCTAGCAAAGATCTCCACAAATGGCCCGCCGAGCGCCTATCGTGTCCGTGGTCACCGCTAGGGTGGAATCATGACGAACAGTTCTTCCGCAGTGTTACAACCAGTCGATGAATTCGGCGACTGGTTAGCAGCCTTGCCTGCCGCCGGCACCCAGGAGGACTGCATTGAGCGTATTCAAAAATGGGAAGAACTTAAAGGCAAAATCGAAGCCGTTCAGGCACAAGACGCCGCGAATTTCGAACAGCAACGACTGGCTCAAGAAACTGCAAACAAGGTACCGAAAGCTCAACGCGGCAAAGGTCTGGGCGCTGAAGTCGGTTTGGCACGCCGCGAATCTCCGGCCCGAGGCAAGAAATTCCTCAACACCGCCCGCGTCCTACACCAGGACATGCCGAACGCCATGGCCGCTCTCTCGGCAGGACTCATCCGCGAAGAGCACGCACATCAAGTCGTCAAGGAAACCGAAGTCTTATCGCCAAAGCACCGGCGGAAAGTCGACCGCTCGCTTAAAGACCGTTTCGGCACAGCGGGCCCACGTGAACTGGCAAATGAAGCACGTGCTCATGCGCAGCGACTCGATGCAAAAGCTGCTGCGAAACGACACCGTCACGCGCGCGAGGCCCGACGAGTCACCTGCCAGCCCGCCGGCGATGGCATGGCAGTGTTGAGCGCCTACGGACCCGCACCCATCCTCACGGGGATCGTCAATACGCTGCGCGTCAAAGCCAAAGCATTGCTCAATGCCGGCCAAGCCAAAGACGCCTTCGGAACCCGTCGTAGTCGCGATCAAGTCATGTTCGACCTCTTCGCTCAATCGTGCAGCGGGACATCCGAGCCCATTGCTAATCCTGTGGATCTGGTAGTCATGATGACCCCAGACACCCTCTTAGCGCACGGGGATACTCCAGCCTGGCTGGCAGGGCACGGGCCCATCCCCGCTGGCATCGCTCGCCAATGGCTGGCGAATGAAGACCTCAAAGTCACGCTTGGAAAGTTATTTACCGACTCCACCGGTACATACCTCACTGCAATGGAATCGAAAGGGCGAGCCTTTCCTGGGAATCTCCGGAAAATGCTGCTCCTTCGAGATAACACCTGCCGGCATCCTTGGTGTGAAGCACCCATTCTCGACGGCGATCACATCACGCCCTTGCGCGAGGGTGGAGCAACCCACTGGGAAAACGCCTCAGGCCTGTGTGGCGCATGCAATCAAGTCAAAGAGAACCGGGGATGGCATCACGAAGGCAACCCACAAAGCCTGAAGGTCATCACACCGACCGGTCACAGCTATACCAAAACACCCGGCCCCCTTCTGCCGGGATATGAGCCAACACCACCCGCGCCAGTCGAGCAACCTCCCCCACCGGGTTCCTCTAGTCCACCGATACACTTCACAAGGCCACCACGGCGCTACACTTCAAGACTCAGCATCACCCAATATTTGAGGTGCTGAAAATTGAAGCTTGCCTTGTCAAGGTGGCTCCCTGAGAAATCTTGCGGGATTATGCCTCAACACGGGACAACATCTGGGTCTCAGTCTCGTCATCGCAGAGGCGTATAACAGTCGATGACTTGAAAGTCACACGTTCGTGAGCGTGAGGCGATAATATACCAAGAGATTACCGCTTCATGTTAGGAAATTTAACGCTCATGGTCACTGGTAAAAACAATCTCATTGTCACTCTGTCCTGCCCCAACCAGCCAGGCATCGTCCACGCCATCACCGGGGCCCTTTTGAAAGTCAACGCCGATATTTCAGAATCCCAGCAGTTTGACTCGCCCAACAGCGGGACCTTCTTTATGCGTGTGCAATTCGCTACCGATGCCACGGTCGCAGATACCGAAACCGCCATTGCCGACGTCGTGGAACAATTTGAGATGGATGCACACGTCTACGATGCGGCAGTCAAGACGCGCACCCTTATTATGGTGTCCAAAGATGGCCGAACGATGAATGAACTGTTGTTCCAACAGCATGCCGGAACACTCCCGGTAGAAGTGCCGGTTATTGTTTCCAACCACCTTGATCTCCAACCGATGGCATATTTCTATGACGTGCCATTCGTACACATCCCGCTTATTAAGCGTCCCGACGGCACAGATAACAAGGCAGAAGCCGAAGCACGATTAATGGAGATTATTGATCAGTACGATATCGAGCTGGTCGTCCTGGCACGATACATGCAGATCCTCTCGGATGAGCTCACCCGCAAACTCGATGGCCGGGCCATCAACATTCATCACTCATTCCTCCCATCGTTCAAAGGTGCCCGTCCCTATCACCAAGCACATGACCGTGGAGTCAAACTGATTGGCGCCACAGCGCACTATGTAACCGCCGATCTCGATGAGGGACCCATCATTGAGCAACGTGTCCAACGCGTCAACCACGCACTGACCGCCCAAGACTTTGTACAACGTGGTCGAGCAGTGGAAGGCGCCACACTGGCTCAAGCAGTTCAATGGCACACCGAACACCGCGTGTTGTTAGACGGGGACCGAACAGTCATCTTCGAATAATTTTCGGAGCGCACAACATTGTGCACCGAACATATCCGGTGGTCGACCAACGTGGTTGGCCACCGGATGTTTATCACACCCCACCGCGGCCTACCAACTAGTGACACGGCAAAATCCTGCTTTTAGGGTGACCATATGGCGATTATTAAAACTGTCTTAGGTAAAACACCCCAGGTCCATAGCTCCGTCTTTTTGGCCGAAACCGCAGCAATCACGGGCGAAGTCACCATGGCTGAACATTCCTCCGCCTTCTACGGCGTCTCGGCACGTGGTGACTCGGCCCCAATTGCCGTGGGAGCACGCTCCAATCTTCAAGACAATGTTGTCCTGCACGCGGATGAAGGATTTCCCTGCACAATCGGCGACGATGTCTCGGTGGGCCACGCAGCCATCGTGCACGGAGCAACCGTCGGTGACGGCGCACTCATTGGGATGAATGCCACCGTACTCAATGGCGCCGTCGTCGGTGCCGGCTCATTGGTTGCTGCGAACTCCATGGTGCCCGAAGGCATGGAAATCCCACCTCATTCACTCGTGGCGGGGGTGCCAGCAAAAGTGCGCCGCGAACTGACTGCAGAACAAGTCGCCGGATTGAAAACCAACGCGGAAACCTATGTACGACTTTCCGCAGCCCACCTGGAGGCACAAGACGTCGAGTGATCCAGCTGGCAAAACCAAAGAATCACAATGCAGTATTACTCATCCATGTGAACATAGGGTTATGACACAAAAAATCGTAATTTTACCGGTCCAGGCCGATCGAGACAACACGCCATATGAACACGCCCATGAAACCACCGTGCAGACAGCGCGACAGCACGGCTTTCAAATTGTCGAGCCCAACGACGGCGAAGCGACCGCTATCGTGGTGGTCCGGATGGTGGAGTCACGCATCGTCGAGGACACGCTAGCAGACAACCCACATATTTCTTGGGTACAACTGCCCTATGCGGGCGTAGAGAACTTTCTTCCGGTCGCACGAAAATACCCCAACGTTACCTTTACCTCAGCCAAAGGCACGTATGCTCCCCCGGTTGCCGAGCACGCACTGGCGCTCACGCTGGCCTTGCTCCGACACCTGCCGGAACGGATCCGAGCCACCAGTTGGGGCGCCACCTACGGCACGACGTTAGACGGTGCCAAGGTCGTCATTATTGGGGGCGGTGGCATCGGTGAGGAATTAGTACGCCTCTTCTCGACGTGGCATACCACGATCACCGTGGTGCGTCGGAGCAACCAACCGGTGGCCGGCGCTGACCGCACGGTCACTTCGGATCGGCTCAACGAGGTCCTCCCCGACGCCGACGTCGTCGTCATCGCAGCGGCAGCGACCCCCGAAACACGACACATGTTTGGTGCTGAGCAGTTTGAGATCATGGACGACCAAGCGGTGTTAGTCAATATCGCCCGCGGCAGCCTCATTGATACTGATGCCCTGGTTGCTGCTCTGGCGGATCGGCAAATTCGCTCGGCTGGGTTGGATGTGACCGATCCAGAACCACTGCCCGATGGGCACCCGCTGTGGGACGAGCCCAACTGCATCATTACCCCGCACACCGCCGACACACCTGAAATGGTGATTCCCCTATTAGATGAGCGCATCGTACGGAATCTGACGGCCCTGTCAGAGGGTAAGAGTCCTGCTAGCCTGGAGGGTCTGGTCGACGTGGACGCCGGCTACTAAACGCACTGCTCGATGACTGTGATGAGGGATTGGCCATGATGATTTCACCGTTGCACCGCTACCTTGCCGAGACTATTGAGAATCTGCGACCCATGACGGCGGGAACAGTCAATCCGGTCACTGAGACCGCAACACAACCGGATATTCACAAATTTGGGATCACGTTGACAACGGTCAACGGGCAACAATATTCTTCAGGCGATTCGGACCACAAATTTGCCATCCAGTCGATTGCCAAGGTCTTTGCGTATGGGCTGGCTCTCGATGATCTGGGCCCAACTGAAGTCGGCAAAAAGATTGACGTTGAGCCCTCTGGAGACCCCTTCAATGAGATCTCGTTACAAAGTGGTACCGGTCGGCCCGCGAATCCGATGATCAACGCCGGAGCGATTGCCACCGTCGGATTGATCAAGGGTCGCGGTGGGGTTGATCGGATCAGCCGAATTTCGCGCATCATGGATTTGGCCGCCGACGGCTCCCCCGGGCAGTTAGAAATTAACCGAACCGTTTTTCACGCCGAGAATATTGCCGGGCATCGGAACCGTGCCTTGGCCTGGTTATTGCGCTCCTTTGAAATTATCGACTCGGATCCTGAACCAGTCGTCCAAGACTACTTTTTGGAATGTTCGACCGACGTCACCACAGAAAACCTGTCCATGATGGCCGCAACCCTGGCCAATAAGGGCGTGAATCCCGTCACCGGGCGTGAGGTCTTCTCCGAAGAAACGACCCGCCAGGTGTTAGGTGTCATGATGACCTGCGGAATGTACGATGCCGCTGGGAACTGGATGATCGACATTGGCTTGCCCGCAAAGTCCGGGGTGGACGGTGGCATCATGGTGGTCGTGCCCGGACAATTAGGGATCGGCGTATATTCGGCGCCGCTGGATCAGCACGGTAACTCGGTCCGCGGTGCTGCAGCCATTCGACGCGTCACGCGTGATCTTGGTCTGCACTATGCTGAAGCCTCTCCGCTGGGTGGTTCAACACTTCGCGCCCACTATTCGCTGGCGGATGCCTCCCTGGGCGTCGTACGCTCCACAGAGCTGTCTCGTATTACCTCACAATTCGGTGATCGTTGTCAGATCTTGGAAGTTTCAGGGGATTTAGGTTTTGCCGAAACGGAAACCATGACGCGCACGATCGCGGAATTAGACGAAGATGTCACGATGGTTGTCATCGACTTCCAAGGAGTAGATGACTATGGCCGAGCAGCCATTTTGATGTTGGCGTCATTGACCGCAGAATGGCGTGGCTCCGGTAAGGACATCATCTTTATCGACTGGGGTGAAAACCTCGTGGAACATATTTTGGAATTTGTCGAGGTGCACGACGACCTGGAATTGCCCGATCCGCGTGAGAAAGCCAAGGCCGCGTCGGCCGGTCATATTGATCTGCCGTGGGAATCGGAAACCGTTGATGAGGATATTACCGGTGAATTCCGACTCTTTGATAACCGTTCGGCTGCCCTAGAGTGGGCCGAGCTACGGCTCGCGCAACGCTATGCTCGTCAGATCCTGCAGACCGATGACGCCCCACGTGAGCCGGGGACTGCGCCGGTCTTCGACTTTCTAGACGACCGCGACGTCAACGTCTTAGCCGGCTACATGGAACTGCGTAGCTATACGGCGGGCACGATTATTCGTCGCGTGGGCCAACCCTTCGGCGGTATTTATTTTATTCGTTCCGGACGTGTTGAACTAGCGGCCGAAGGTCCCGGAGATACCAGGTACCGCCATGTGTACCTCTCCCCCGGATCAACGTTTGGTGAATTCGCGCTGAGCTACACGGGCCGCCAGCTGACGACCATTCGCGCTATCGACGACGTCGAAGTCCTGGTCTTATCCGCACAGACCATCGCCCAGCTGGAAAAAACGGAACCCCAACTCGCAATCCGACTGTGGACGGCGATCGCCCGCGAAGCATACACGGTGCTAGAGCAATCCTCACGTGAGGCCGGGGCTCGTGAAGAATACGATCCCGACCAGTACGATGAGTCGCGCATCCGCTAATCCGCGTTCGGCAGCCACTGGAATCGCTGCACAGAGTCTAATAATGCATGACGGCCCCGGTGAAAACACCAGGGCCGTCATATGTGATCAAACGGAAGGTACTAGGCGCTCATACCGTCAATGATGTTGTTCAGGGTTTCTGATGGACGCATGACTTTGGCGGTCAGCTCGTGGTCGGGGTAATAGTACCCACCAATCGAAACCGACTGGCCTTGTGCTTCATTCAGTTCGTTGACAATGGTGTCTTCATTTGCACGCAATGCTTCGGCAACCGGTTTGATAGCTTCCGCCAGATCAGCGTCATCGGTTTGTGCGGCGAGCGCCTCTGCCCAGTACAGCGCCAGGTAGAAGTGGGAGCCGCGGTTATCCAATTCGCCGACCTTACGTGAGGGTGAGCGACCTTCTTCGAGGTATTCCCCGGTACCGGCATCCAGCGCATCGGCCAGGACCTGGGCCCGGGAGTTGTCGGTTGCGGTGGCCAGGTGTTCAAACGAGACAGCAAGCGCCAGGAATTCGCCCAGTGAATCCCAGCGCAGGTGGTTTTCTTCCAGCAGCTGCTCAACGTGCTTCGGAGCCGAACCGCCGGCACCGGTTTCGAACAGGCCGCCGCCGTTGAGCAGGGGCACGATGGACAGCATCTTGGCCGAAGTGCCTAATTCGAGGATTGGGAACAGGTCGGTTAGGTAGTCACGCAGCACGTTCCCGGAAACCGAAATGGTATCTTCCCCGCGGCGCATCCGCTCCACGGTGTACTGGGTGGCACGTTCTGGGGCCATGATCTTAATTTCCAGGCCCTCGGTGTCGTGCTCCGGCAAGTACGTTTTGACCTTTTCGATGATCTGAGCATCGTGGGCGCGCTCGGCGTCCAACCAGAAGACGGCTGGGGTCTGGGTTGCGCGGGCACGTGTGACAGCAAGCTTGACCCAGTCACGGACCGGGACGTCCTTAGTTTGGGTGGCGCGCCAAATGTCGCCGGCTTCAACCTTGTGGCTCATCAGCACGTTACCGGCCGAGTCAACGACGTCGACGGTACCGTCTTTGTCTATGATGAAGGTCTTATCGTGAGAGCCGTATTCTTCGGCTTTCTGCGCCATCAGTCCAACGTTGGGCACGGTCCCCATGGTGGTTGGGTCGTAGGCCCCGTTTTCGCGGCAGTCTTCGATCACGGCCTGGAAGACACCTGCGTAGGACGAATCTGGAATAACGGCCAGAGTGTCCTGGGTTTCGTCGTTCTTATTCCACATCTTGCCGCCCGAACGAATCATGGCCGGCATCGAAGCATCCACGATGACGTCGGATGGGACGTGCAGGTTGGTGATGCCGCGGTGGGAGTTGACCATGGCCAGGTCGGGGCCGTTGTCGTAGGCGTCAGCAATTTCTTTGCGGATACCTTCGGCGACGTCGGCGTCAAGCTCCGCCAGACCGGCTTCAATTCCGGCAAGGCCGTTGTTCGCGGACAGGCCGGCAGCGGCCAGCTGGGCGCCGTATTTTTCAAATACACCTGGGAAGTAGGCTTTGACGATGTGGCCGAAGATGACCGGGTCGGAAACCTTCATCATGGTGGCCTTCATGTGGGCAGAGAACAGCACGCCCTCTTCTTTGGCGCGCTGGACCTGTTCGGCCAGGAAAGCATCCAGGGCTTTGGCGGACATGAAAGTCGAGTCCACGATTTCGCCTTTAAGGACCTTCAGATCTTCTTTGAGGTTCGTGACGTTGCCGTCGGCGTCGGTGTGACGAATGGTCAGGCTGTCGTTTTGGGGCAGGGTGACGGACTGTTCGTTGGAGAAGAAGTCATTTTCGCCCATCGTGGCAACGTTTGTCTTGGAGTCTTTGGCCCATTCACCCATCGAGTGTGGGTTATTCTTGGCAAAGTTTTTCACGGCGCGTGGTGCACGTCGATCCGAGTTCCCTTCGCGCAGCACGGGGTTCACGGCCGAGCCCATCGCGGTTGCATAACGCGCTTGGATGTCGCGTTCGTCGTCGTTGGTCACTTCGTAGGGGTAGTCCGGCAGAGCAAACCCGGCGTCCTGGAGTTCTTTGACGGCGGCGACCAGCTGGGGTACTGAGGCCGAGATGTTTGGCAATTTGATGATGTTGGCTTCGGCCTCTTTGACGAGTTCGCCGAGCTCTGCCAGGGCGTCATTGACACGCTGATCTTCTGGTAACACATCATTGAAGGCGGCAAGGATGCGACCGGCCAGGGAGATATCTCGTGTTTCCAGTTCTACACCGGCCTTGGCGGCAAAAGCGCGCACGATCGGCAAGAAGGATGCCGTTGCCAGTGCTGGCGCTTCATCAGTGTAGGTATAAATGATCTTCGACATAGATGTATGATCTCCTCATGTTTCAAGCGCCCTGTGGTGCCGGGCACCTCACAATTCCACCCCCTAATCTAACCCAGATGTCTTGACCGCCCGTGTCTTTTGCCCGTTTTGGTCGGGCGTTAAGCCACCTGCTGGAGAACTTTCTACCCGGAACTGCGAAATTGTGGTTGAAAGTATCAAGCGGTCCGGGGTGACCATATTTGGCACACCACACCGCTTGCTCCGGGATGACTACTGGGTTATTCGTTTTGTGCCCGGTGGTAGAGGCAGCAACATCCGCAGGGCCGGGTTCGCCACGCCAAGATGTCACGCTTCAGTCGATTCGACTCATTTTCTGACGACGGGGATCCACAGTTCGGCCTGTCCGTGGGTGCCTTGTGCATTGAGTTGGGTTTTCAACAGTTGCGGTCCGGGTGCCCACTCGTACGGGTTGGCTGGGAACCACTCGGCGGCCGCCGTAGCCCAGAGTTGCTGGAAGGCTTCTGGCACTTTGCCTTCGGCTGTGAAAACCACCCATTGACCAGCAGTGATCGGTTTCGAGTGAAATGGTTCATCAGGTGTGAGGGTCGTGGCAACGGCGTGCCAGTAGATGGCTTGGGCGTCTTCGTCGGCAAGATATTCGGTCGCGTTCAACGCGCCCAGCGGTTCAATATTGGACAATGCATGCAGTGCCTGAAGTGCCTGTTGGTCGAGGTTCTGTTCGAACTCGAGGATGGCGGTATTTTCTCCTCGAGCGATGATCGGCACAGCCGTGTTGTAGCCAACAAGATTGAATGCTTCTTTATGTTCTATTCGGTAGTCCACGTTGGTGCTCCCGTCGATGGAGATTCGTATGGTCAGTTGCGATTGGGAGCGCAGCGTGGTACCGGTTGCTCGCGCCTGTGATGGCGTGATCCCGTGGAAAGCTTTGAAGGCACGACTAAACGCATCGGCTGAGCCGTACCCATAAGCTATAGCAGTATCCAACACTGATGCGCCGTCGAGCAGGTCGGCGGTGGCCTTCGTGAGTCGACGGTTTCGGATATATTCCGAGATCGGCATCCCCGTCAGGGTCACAAACATGCGGCGGAAATGATATTCCGAGGTCATCGCAACCCGAGCCAGTTCGGCCACGTCGATGGGTTCGGTGAGTTTGGTTTCGATGAGCCCAAGTGCCGTATTCCATTCGTGCATCAGTGTTCCTCCCAATCTGATTCGACTTTAGGAGCCAACACGATATCGTGTCCGATGTTTGGTGCCGGATGTTGTCGGTTTAGATGCCCAAAATGGTTTTGGCGATCAAGAAGTACACAATCAGCCCCAGCGCGTCCACGACGGTAGAGATAAACGGGTTGGAAAAGACTGCCGGGTCGACGCCGATCTTGGAGGCAATCAGGGGCATGACCGACCCGACGGATGCCGCCAGAGTACAGACGACGACGAGCGTGGTGCCGATGACCGCCCCGATGCCCAGGTCCCACACGAGCGAGGCCCCGAGGAATCCGATTGCCCCGAGGGTGACGCCCAACGTGAGTCCAACGAGCGCTTCACGTCCCACGACCCGCAGCAAATCTCGCGTGGTGACTTGGGATAGGGCAATGGCCCGCGTAACGGTCGTGGCCGCCTGGTTGCCCGTGTTGCCACCGGTTCCGGTCAACAAC
>DATBUL010000030.1:0-33182 GCA_036516115.1 Enteractinococcus sp.
CCACCAGCTGGCACAACGCCACCGGCCTGTGCCAGCGGTGTAACCTTCGCAAAGAACACCCCGGCTGGCGCTACACCGGCACCCCCGACACCCTCACCGTGACCACCCCCACCGGCCACACCTACACCGTCGAGACCCTGCCACCCCTAGCAGAACTCACCAACACCACCAGCGACCCACCCAGCCACGGCATCAACAGCACCCCCAGCCAAAAACACCACGCCGCCTAACAGGCTGCCATGCCGCGCCATGTGGAAAAGTAGGCTGCGCTGCATTATTGGAATCCAATTGGTGGTACCCGCGAGCGGTGCGTTACATCAACACTGTGTGACGCACCGCAAGACGATTATTCATCGCATGAAGTTTTTTGGAGTTTGCAAAGTTCTTGCGTCCACGATGATGCCGTCCTCATCGGCATAGACCATCGCGCCGGGTCCGAACTCTACATTGCCGATCGTCACGGGAACATCGCGAACGCCATCACCATCTTTGGCGGACTTCCGCGGATTTGACCCCAACGCTTTCACACCTAAAGGTAGAGCCTCGATCTCATGACGATCCCTGACGGCTCCATTGATAATGACTCCGGCCCACCCATTGTCGGCGAAGGCTGATGCGATATTGCCACCCATCAAAGCTGAGCGCAGACTACCGCCACCATCAATCACTAATACCTGCCCGTCACCGGGCTCATTCGCGATCGCTTTCACCAGGCCATTATCGTGTAAACATTTCACGGTCCGAACCCGACCGTGAAATTGGCGGTGTTGCCCGAGCGATTGGAGCTGGAGGTCAAGAGAATCTACCTGCTCTTCAAACGCGTCGTAGATATCAGAAGTATAGAAAATCTCCTGTGGCGTCATGATGATCTTTCTGGTCGAGGAAATGGGGTACTTCCTCGTGGCTCACCCGACCTAGCGTAGCGCTTCGACACGCATGCTGCATAGACCACAAGCGCCGCAGCCCAACAAAGGACTGCGGCGCCAAGCAGAAAGGGTCAATACCTAGCAAGGTGGTTCACTGATATAAACCCAATCGAAATCATCCTGGTCGTCCGGCACCTGAAGAGGGACAGGGTCGGGCTCAGGGGTGAGAAGATTGAAAATCGTTGTCATAATCAAGTGCCTCCTTCCAGGTATTGACTATGTCGGAATGATTTCAGGACGGTTCGTTAGGAAGTAAGAGACTTCTGCTCATCGCCACTGCGAATTTCGATCTTGCGAGGCTTCGCCGTCTCCGCAACGGGGATTTCCAGTGCCAGCACGCCGGCATCGTAGAGAGCAGAAATGCGCTCAGTATCGACGTTCTCCCCGAGGACCAATTGGCGGCTGAAATGCCCACGAGGACGTTCAGCAGCGAGACGTTCAATATTCTCGGGCAGTGGTGGACGTTCGGCTTTCACCGTGACGACGTTGCGTTCAACATCTAAATCAATGCTGGACGGATCAACGCCAGGAAGATCGAATTCGACGTGGAATGTATCGCCATCGCGCCAGGCATCCATCAACATCATGGTGGGACGCGTCCGGGTACCAGTAGTACCCAGAAGTTGTTGAGTCAGACGGTCAAGTTCACGGAAGGGATCACTGCGCATTAGCACGGAGACTACTCCTTTCATTTGACTGTATGATTCACTTTTCCAACGGATAAAACCTATGGCATCCGCTATAGATTTCATATACCATAGATTGGACATCGACGCAAGGGGAGGTAGATGAATAGCTCGGAAACTTCAGCCAATGCCGATGATTCCAAGGGTGTGTACACCATCTCGGTGGCCGCCGAATTGGTCGGGGCCGGAGTCCAAACGCTGCGTTTATACGAAACTCGGGGGCTCGTCGAACCCGAGCGCACGCCCGGAGGGACCCGGCGTTATAGCAAGGACGACATTCAACGGTTACAGCGCATCACCGCACTTTTGGAAGACGGTCTCAACCTGGCCGGTGTCAATATGGTCTTGAAACTCGAAGACGAGAATGCAAAGCTGAGAGCCCAGCGAAAGGAGTAGCTTGTCATGCCCGCTAATCACAAGAAACCACAGATCGAAATTCCAGAAGAGGAACTCCTCGAGCACTTCGTCGCCGAAGAGGACGAAGATCAGCCGGCGCTACCCAAGACTCCTCGACCGGCTACGGTCAATGAGGCTGACTGGGTTGACCAACACATCGATGTCCCCCTCGACGACGATGATGACGACGTCGAAGCTTCCTAATGCATAAGCTTCCAACCGGCCTAGCCTTCGGGCTGGGCCGGTTTTATTTCCTCACGTGGTTCCGTTGAGTCACCTGAGGTGCGCTGGGCTGCTCGTTGCGGAATGCGACCACCGACTATGATCATTTCGACTTGGCGTTCGGATAGTTTGTGCCGCAATTCCAACGATTCGCCGTCGAGCTGTGCGGTCACTGTCGTACCAGTTCGTAGCGCCTCGTGAAGGCCATCGAACCTGAGCACATCATTGGGCGAGATCTTGTCGTAGTCCTCAGGGTTGGCGAATTCCAATGGCAAGACGCCGAAGTTTGCGAGATTTTGCCAATGAATTCGAGCAAAGGATTTCGCAATCACAACTCGCAGCCCCAGATACCGGGGCGCAATGACCGCGTGTTCACGTGATGATCCCTGACCGTAGTTGTCACCACCCACAATCGCATGCCCCCCGGAGGTCTCCGCAGCTCGTGCCGGATACGTGTCATCCACTTGAATGTAGACGAATTCGGCAATCTTGGGGATGTTACTGCGATACGGCAGCACCCGCGATCCGGCAGGCATAATCTCATCGGTGGAAATATTATCGCCAACCTGCAACAGGATCGGGACCTCCAGCGCATCGGGAAGCTCATCGAATTCCGGCAAAGAAACAATATTGGTACCCTTGACGAGCTCGACGTCCTGAGCTTCAGCTTCACCCAGAGGTGGTAGCAACATGTCGGTATTGACACTATAGGTCTCGGGAAGTTCAACGCTTGGATACGCCATATCGAGCTCGCGTGGATCGGTGATCTGCCCGGTCAAAGCTGCCGCGGCAGCAGTCTCTGGAGAACATAACCACACCGCATCCTCATCGGTTCCGGAGCGACCTGGGAAGTTGCGCGGCATCGTGCGCAGACTATTGCGTCCCACCGCAGGAGCCTGCCCCATACCAATACAGCCCATGCACCCAGATTGATGCAGCCGGGCCCCAGAACTAAGTAACTCAAAGGTCCAGCCACCTTTGGTGAGGTCCATCAGGATCTCCCGCGAGGTGGGATTAATATCCAGCGACACCTGTTCGTGGGCTTGTCGTCCGCGGAGTATTTCGGCGACGACGGCGAAGTCTCGCAGTCCAGGATTTGCTGAAGACCCGACGACTACCTGATACACGTCTTCGCCGCGAACTTCCTGAACCGGGACCACATTGCCCGGTGAGGACGGTTTCGCAATGAGTGGTTCGAGGCTGGACAGGTCGATGTGCTCTTCGACGTCATAGGTCGCGCCCTCATCAGCCAGCAACTCGGTGAAGTCCTCGGGGCGGCCCACGGCCGTGAAAAAATCACGGACGGCGTCGTCGGCGGGAAAAACGGTGGTTGTGGCACCCAGTTCGGCTCCCATATTGGCAATGACGTGGCGATCCATCGCGGTGAGATCGGCTAAACCCTCACCGTGATATTCAATGATGCGACCAACCCCACCTTTGACGCCGTGACGACGTAGCATCTCTAAAATGACATCCTTGGCCGAGACCCAGTCCGGCAATGTTCCGGTCAGTTCCACGCCCCAGATTTCGGGCATTTGCACATACACCGGATCACCCGCCATGGCCATCGCGATTTCGAGGCCGCCAACACCCATCGCGAGCATCCCAATGGCTCCTGCTGCACACGTATGTGAATCGGAACCGATCATGGTGGCACCGGGACGACCGAAGCGGGCCTGGTGCACCGGGTGAGAAACCCCGTTGCCGGGTTTGGAAAACCACAGGCCATACCGTTGTGCCGCGGATTGTAGAAAATGATGGTCTTCGGGGTTCTTTTCGTCGGTCTGCAGCAGGTTGTGGTCAACGTATTGAACCGATAACTCCGTTTGGACCCTGGTCAAACCAAGCGCTTCCAGCTCGAGCATGACCATGGTTCCGGTGGCGTCTTGGGTGAGCGTCTGATCGATGGAGAGGCCGATTTCGTGGCCAGGTTCCGGGGTTCCACTCACCAGATGAGACTCGATAAGTTTTTGTGCGACATTACGTGGCATCGTAGGTCTCCCTCCTGGTCCCACAGGGGAGTCCGTGGGACACGGCTAGTTTTAAGGCTATCGACCGGTGGGATTCTTGACCAGGGCGTTTAACGCGGTTGGTCGCCGATCATAAAGATCGACGACCAACCGGGTGCAAAAGGAGTTTAGAAGAAGCCCTGCGGCTGTTCTGAGTAGGACACCAGCAGGTTCTTCGTTTGCTGGTAGGCCTCGAGCAGCATCAGGTGGGTTTCACGGCCGAATCCGGACATCTTGTATCCGCCGAAGGCCGCGTGCGCGGGGTAGGCGTGGTAGTTATTGACCCACACGCGCCCGGCTTGGATGTCGCGCCCGGCACGGTAGGCGACATTGCCGTTGCGAGACCAAACACCGGCACCGAGACCGAACATCGTGTCATTGGCGATTGCCAGGGCGTCGTCGTAGTCCTTGAAGGTAGTGGTGGCAACCACCGGGCCGAAGATTTCTTCCTGGAACACGCGCATATCGTTGGAACCGCGTAGCACGGTTGGTGCCACGTAGTAACCGCCGGAAAGGTCACCGCCCAGATCAACGGCTTCGCCACCGATCAGGACTTCGGCGCCACCTTGTTTCCCAATGTCGATGTAGGACATGATTTTTTCGAACTGGTCATTGGAGGCCTGGGCACCCATCATGGTTTCGGTGTCCAATGGGTTGCCCTGTTTGATTTGCTTGACGCGTTCGATGCCCAGATCGTAGAAGTCATCGGCGATGTTTTCTTGGATCAGCGCTCGCGATGGGCAAGTGCAGACTTCACCCTGGTTGAGCGCAAAGAACGTGAACCCTTCCAGGGCTTTATCGAGGTAGCCGTCGTCGGCGGCCATCACGTCGTCGAAGAAGATGTTCGGGGATTTGCCGCCCAGCTCCAGTGAGACCGGGATAATGTTTTCGGTCGCGTACTGCATGATCATGCGCCCGGTGGTGGTTTCACCGGTGAACGCGATTTTGCCGATGCGCGGTGAAGACGCCAGCGGTTTGCCGGCTTCCAGACCGAATCCGTTGACGACGTTGAGCACACCCGGTGGGATGAGATCGTCCACCAGCTCCATGAGCACCATGATGGACGCCGGGGTTTGTTCGGCGGGTTTGAGCACGATACAGTTGCCACCGGCCAGAGCCGGGGCAATCTTCCAAATGGCCATCAGGATCGGGAAGTTCCATGGGATAATCTGGCCGACGACGCCCAATGGTTCGTGGTAGTGGTAGGCCACGGTGTCTTCATCGATCTGCGAGATCGTGCCCTCTTGGGCGCGGATGGCCCCGGCGAAATAGCGCAGGTGATCAATGGCCAACGGGAGGTCTGCGTTGAGGGTCTCGCGCACGGCTTTGCCGTTGTCCCAGGATTCGGCCACGGCGAGTTTTTCAAGATTTTGTTCCATCCGGTCCGCGATGGCCAGTAGCAGTCCGGCGCGTTCGGTGGCCGAGGACTTATTCCAAGTTTTGGCCGCAGCGTGGGCGGCATCCAGTGCGGCTTCAATGTCGTCGGCGTTGCCGCGGGCGATCATCGTGAAACACTGACCGGTAATGGGGGTGGGGTTTTCGAAGTATTGGCCGTTGGTCGGGGCCTTCCATTCGCCGCCGATGAAGTGATCATAGCGGTCCTTGAAGTCCACGACGGCGCCGTCGGTATTTGGATTTGCGTACACGACCATGGTGATACCTTTCCCTAGCGTTAGAGTGCGTCATGAGTGCTGCTAAACGACTGCATGTGATGCTCATCACTTTAGGATCGGGTGGGTTGCAGCAACGTTGCAACGTGACCTGCTCAGTGGGACAGGCGCTGGAGTGTCGCCGTGGCGATGGCGCGACGCGGGCTTGTTGCCGGCAGGATTTTCAGTGCTAACATCCAGGCTTCGACGTCGTGGGCGGCCTGCGGGCGCCCCAGGTAGGTCCATAATTGGTCGGGATCGGCGTCGGCGAGGACCGCTTCGCGCAGCGTGACGGCAAAGTGTCGACGAATCTCCACTATGCCGGGCGCATCTGAACTTGGCAGGATGTCAGCGGGGGCGACTTGTAGGGCGGTGGTCAGGTCCCCGCGGTGTAGGGCTCGCATGGCCGCAAACGCATCGGTGGTCATGGGGGAGTCGAGACGATACGGCTGAGACGCCACGCTGATGGGGTGCTCGCAATGGTTGAGCAGCTTCCGTAGTCGCGACATTTCAGCGCGCACTGTCGTGAGACGGGCGGGTAGGGCCTCGGGCGTGAATTCACCGAAGAGCTCATGAGCCAACTGGGTGGCCGAAAGTCCCGAACGATGCCAGTCGAGAATGGTCAAAATTTCGGCGTGCCGAGTCGATAGGCGCACCCGTCCCATTCGGGCAATTGGCCCCGAGGCGACTTCGATCAAGACGCTGTTCGGTGTGGCAACCGGTGGTTTCACATGCGGAGTGGGAGAGGTGTGTGCAGCCCAAAACTGTTCGATGACCTGGGCGGTATTAGATAACATGGCCAAAGCCAGCGGAGTGACGGCAATTTCGGATCCGGTCAGATCGAGCATCCCCACGATGCTGCCCGAAGGGTGGCGCAGTGGGACGGCGCTGCAATAAAACTCGTGTACCGCGTGACTGAAATGCTCAGCCCCGGCGACTTGTACCGCCGAACCGGTCGATAAGGCCGCCCCCGGGGCGGAGGTGCCCATCGAGGCCTCGGACCAATCGGCGCCCGGGGCGAACCCAATTGATTCGGCCCGTGCTCGCATTCTATGGGCGCCATCGACCCACAGGAGATGCCCTTCGGTATTTGAGATCGCAGTGATCAGGCCGACGTCATGGGCCGGTGCTAGCAGGGTCTCGAGTAGGGGTAGTGCCTCGGTGATGGGATGTGTTTTTCGGTGTTGGGTCAGGGTTTCGGTTGAAATCGTCGTCGGTGCTGTCACGCGTTCGGGCGTATTGTGCAGGTTCAGGCAGCGTTGCCAGGATTCCGAGACCGGTGAGCGGACGGAGCGCGTGTCGACCACGGCATCGTGGAGTTTCTGGTGGGCGGCAGCGACGGCCGCCTGGTAGACGTCGTCGGCGGGATTGCGGTGTGCTCGTGCCAGGACTGTCATGATGGCAGGATGGTTGAGCGCATCACGAAGCGTTTGCCTTCCGGCGATTCAACCGAAAATCCGGCACCGCGGCCATCGACCGTATCTAACGTGATGTGTGAGCCGCGCAGGTATTCAAAGTGCGGTTTGGCAACCCAGAAACCGATTTCGGTCGCAGGCAACGTCTCGGTAGCGGGCAGCTCAAAGGTGCCCAATAAAAGGTCTGAACCGCCGGTGCGGAAATCGCCGACCGGGTAACACATCGGCGATGAGCCGTCACAACAGCCCCCGGACAGATGGAACATCAGATCCCCGTGGATGCCACGGAGCTTTTGTAGGAGTTGAAGGGTTTCTTCAGTCATGGCCACCCGGGAGAAATCTTCCCCCGGGATTTCTGGTCGGGAAGCGAGAATGGTAGTCATATAGGCAAGCCTAACGTTAAATGTGATATGCGTCACCGGCTTGGACTATCGCCTCCAGCAAAGTGTCTGTCTGGCGATATCATATGGCGATCTCGTGTGAGAGAATATGGCAAATGGCACAGAACTATATCCCTCGGAAACCCGGCACTCGTCCGATGAAGCCGCAGAAAGACCGCGCTGGTCGTCTGAAGCTCAATCCGCCGCGCAAACAATTCCTGGATCCCGAGGTAGAGCAGCTCGCTGACGAGCGTGCCCGCCTGGCACAACACGGCGTTCGGCCTGCCATGGAACGGCCGCGTCCCCAGGTGCAACCCCGCACCGAAGGATGGACGCAGCGCACCGACGCTGATGGTCGTCCAAAATTAGAATTCAAGCAACCACGTGTCGCCCAACCGGCCCAACACCTAGCCGATATGTCGATGGCGGACCGCGAAGAGAAGGTCAAAGAGCTCGGCCTGCCCACATTCCGTGCCCGCCAGCTATCGACCCACTATTTCACGCACTACACGACCGATCCCGCCGATATGACGGATCTGCCGGCCGATAAGCGTGACGACCTGGTAGAGACCTTCTTCCCGACGCTGCTGACAGAAGTCCGTCGCATCGAAACCGAAGATCGCCAGACCATCAAATTCCTGTGGAAACTCTTCGACGGCGTCCTGGTTGAATCCGTGCTGATGCGCTATCAGAACCGCATCACCCTGTGTGTTTCATCGCAGGCCGGCTGCGGGATGAACTGTCCATTCTGTGCCACCGGTCAAGCGGGCTTGACTCGCAACCTTTCGACCGCGGAGATCGTCGAACAGATCATCGCAGCCAACCGCATCATTGCCGACGGGCAACTCGGCAAGCCTGAAGGCGCCCGCGATATCGAACGCGTCACCAACGTCGTATTTATGGGCATGGGCGAACCCCTTGCCAACTATCGTCGCGTGATGAACGCCGTGCACCGCATGGTTGACGATGCGCCAGCCGGGCTGGGCATGTCCGCGCGCAACATTACCGTCTCCACCGTGGGGCTGGTGCCCGCTATCAACAAACTGGCCGAAGAAGGTATCCCGGTCACTTTCGCGCTCTCGCTCCACGCCCCGGATAACGAACTGCGCGATCAAATGATCCCCGTCAACTCCCGCTGGGACGCCGACGAGGCGCTTGATGCCGCTTTCAACTACTACGTGCAAACCGGGCGCCGGGTCTCGATTGAATACGCACTCATTAAAGACATGAATGACCACGCCTGGCGCGCCGACCTACTGGCCAAAAAGATCAACGCTCGCGGCCGTGGCTGGGCACACGTTAACCCCATCCCCCTGAATCCCACCCCCGGCTCCGTGTGGACGGCATCCGAACCGGATGTCACTGAGGAATTTATTGACCGGCTCAATCACGCAGGCGTCCCCACGACCCTGCGTGATACGCGAGGCAAAGAAATCGACGGGGCCTGCGGGCAGTTGGCCGCCGAAGACGCCTAATGCACAAGCAGGCACCCGGCATCAAAGTCCTGTGGGTTTTCACCCTGATCGTGGGCGTATTGCTGGCCGGGTTCGCTGCCGTGAACATCGTGGTCGAAGACGGCCAGATCACCACTCAACACTGGTTGCTCATCGGGCTGGGTTCCGTCAAAATCATCGGCGCCATCATCGGGCTCTGGATGTTCCACCGCTCCGATTAAAGCGTGGGATACTAGCCGTACCTCAAAAAACATGTACACGAAAAAGGGAACGCTATGTCTGAGCAAGCACGCCTACACGCCATGAACGCCGAATACGAGTCCGCCAAGAAATCCCAAGTCGTCGCCTGGGTATTGTGGATCTTCACCGGAGGGATTGGTGGCCACCGCTACTACCTGGGCGATATTGGATATGCGATCCTCATGACGCTGCTGGGTTGGGCCACGTTCGGGGTGTGGTGGCTCATCGATGCGTTCTTTATCAATCGTCGAATTCGCGAACGCAATCGCCAGATTTACGCTGAAATTGCCTACCGCTACGGGGTCACAACCAATATGGGTGTACCGCACAGCTTCTGAGTCCCTTCAGCTGGAACGTGTCAGGAAATATACCCGATACGCGGAGTTCATGTTAAATCTGATGACGTTAAACCCGACTAGATTGAGATGTAGGCCTCACTGACCCTTAGCTGAAAGAAGTCTCATGCCCGCATCTTTTCCCGGCAACCAACAGCCCGACTACCAGCTCACCAACGCCCTGGATATCGACTATTACGGTGTCTTTGAGGATATCCCAGACGCGGATCGAGCCATCTGGCAGCGCACCCGCGATTTCGCCCAATCCCACGTGGACACTATGCGTCAGGGGTGGAACGATCACCACTACCCACTAGACGTTGCACGAGCCATGGGTAAAGCCGGGCTGATCAACGACGGCGTCGATCACCCCGACATTGAGAAATTCTCCCCGCTCGCAGCGGGCCTGGTGAATATGGAACTGTCACGCGTCGATGGATCGATGGGAACCATCCTCGCGGTCCAGGGCGGTTTAGCGTTGCGCACGATCACCATGTTCGGCTCGGAAGTCCAACAGGCCAAATACGTCAAAGCCATCGCCGACGTCGAGATCCCGGCAGCCTTTGGCCTCACCGAACCGGATCATGGCTCTGACTCGACAGGCCTGTCGACCACGGCCACTCGTCAGTCCGATGGCTCCTATATCATCCGTGGCTCCAAACGCTGGATCGGGAATGGCTCGGCCGGCGGGATCACCATCACGTTTGCTCGCGTCAACGACGAAGGTGCCCAGGACCACGGCAAGGTCCGCGGGTTTATCGTGCCACAGGATGCCGCCGGCTACACTGGCACACCCATCCGCCACAAAGGTTCCCTGCGCGCCATTGACCAAGCCAATATCTTCTACGACGACGTGCATATCGCAACCGACGCACTCATTCCGGGAGTACGATCATTCCGCAATGTCTCCGAAGTGCTGTATTCGACCCGTATCGGCGTGGCCTGGTCTGCGCTCGGGCACGCGACTGCCGTCTTTGAATCCGCGTTAGCGTATTCGACACAGCGCAAACAGTTCGGCAAATACCTGGCCGAACACCAGATGATCCAAGAGCGGTTGACCCGCATGCTGTCGGATCTGGTCTCGATGCAACTGTATATGGTGCGCATTGCCGAGCTGGAGGCGGCAGGAACCCTGCAACCGACGCAGGCAGCTTTGGCGAAGTACAACAACACCCGGGTTGCTCGTCGTATCGCCGCGGACGCCCGGGACATGCTTGGCGGTAACGGTATTTTGATTGAAAATGGGGTCATCCAGCACATGGCAGACATTGAAGGCATTCACACCTATGAGGGCACCGAGTCAGTCCAAGCCTTGCTCGTGGGCCGCGATCTGACCGGTTTCGGGGCCTTCGCCTAATCTTTGATATGCAACGCATGAGGGCCACGGAGATTTTCCGTGGCCCACATGTGTAAGGAAAACTCACTGCATGAGTTTGCTCATGTCAGAAAGAGTGTACGACTGACGTCAAACACCTTTTCCTGCTCGAGAGACGTTTCGTACGATCCACAGTACGACCGAAACTGCTGCCAGAATGACGCCGAGCCAAATGAGTAGCTGGGCGGCTTCTACGAGAACGCCAAAAACGATCATCGCGATTCCGACTAAAATAAGGACGAGCCACATAGAGTATCTCCTTCCGTTGCGCACATTTGGTTGAAGGCAGTGCGTTGTTCCCAGCCTAAGAGACACTCAAAGTTTTGAACACAGTAGGGATTCGTTGAATTTTAAATTTCTCTGTGGCTTTTCAAAAGATCTGGTTTTCTTTGCGAACACAGCGTTGTTGAACGTACAACTTTCGCGCATCGCCCGGTCTCGTATGCACCTTTGCGCCAGTTTCTCACGGTCGGTCGCCTGACCTTTTTCGACGCGAGCGGACACTGTTAGCGTGAATGCAGATGGTTCTCAACGGAAGGAGCAGGCATCATGCCGAAAACAAAGAAATCCGGCGAAGCCAAAAAATCTGAACTACCCAAGACGCTTAAGAAATCACCGAAAAAGGCGCAGCGCACTTTTGCCAAAACCTATGATTCGGCGATGGAGCAGTACAACGACGAGGAACGAGCCCACCAAGCTGCCTGGGATGCCGTGAAAAAGAAGTACGAAAAGGTCGGAGATCACTGGGAACGGAAACCCAAAAAAGGAGATTCTGACGCCCAGGCCGCCGGTGGCAAAAACACGGATCGCGAGACCGCGGGTGGCGTCGACACGAACGCGACAAAAGAACACCTGTATGAGCAAGCGAAAAAGCTCGACATCTCAGGACGATCAACCATGACCAAAGATGAACTCATCGAAGCGCTGCAAAAAGAAAGTCAACGAAAAACCTCGAAGAACTCTTAGCCATCCCATCACAAGCCGCGAGGCCAAAGGAGTTTGCGTTATGACCCAATCTGACCAGCTCACATTCCAGAACCCGGTCGATCGTTTCGCCGAGATTTCACCGCCCAAACAAGATCAGCCAGAGCCCGGATTTGATTCGGAAATCACCCCGAAAGCCGATCATGGCGAAGAATCGTATCGTGGTACCGGTCGGCTTGAAGGCCGCAAAGCGCTCATTACCGGCGCCGACTCGGGTATCGGAGCAGCCGTGGCGATCGCCTTTGCCAAAGAAGGTGCAGATGTTGCGCTCAATTATCTTGACGTCGAAGAACAAGACGCCCAGCACGTCATTGAGGTGATTGAGGCTACCGGACGCAAAGCGCTCCCGTTGCCAGGAGATATTCGGGATAAAGCATTTTGTGCGCAATTAGTTCAAGACGCCGTCGCCGGACTGGGCGGCTTAGACGCACTGGTGAATAACGCCGGCAAACAGGTCATCGCGGAACATCTCACGGAGCTCCCCGATGACCAGTGGGAAGAAACCTACAACACGAACATCCATGCAATGTTTTGGATTACCAGGGCAGCGCTGCGACATATGCCGCCCGGTTCCACGATTGTTAATACCACTTCGATTCAGGGGTATAACCCGAATGAAATGTTGATTGACTACGCTTCTACCAAAGCGGCGATTAACAACTTCAGTAAAGGACTCGGTCAACAACTTGCGCCGAAAGGCATTCGCGTCAACGCGGTAGCACCGGGACCGATCTGGACTCCGATCCAACCGTCGAAAGGTCAGCCGAAGGAAAAACTCCCGCACTTTGGGCAAAACACCCCGATGGGTCGTGCAGGCCAGCCTACTGAGGTTGCACCCGCATTTGTGTTCCTGACCTCTGCGGAATCCAGCTATGTAATCGGGGAGACCCTCCACGTCAACGGGGGCATTCCGACCCCATAACCCGCACCAAGAACACTCTTTATAACGTTCGATGAAGTTTCATGTCGGGACTATTCGCGTCTCAAATTCAGCGGTCTAGGCTGCAAAGTACTTAAATGTACAACCATTGGGCGACACCCTCGCCCATGGCAGCTTTCCTTGAGACTGGTGGTCCATGATTCTTACAGGTTTACTGATCGGTGCCTTGCTTGGTGTGGTCATGCAACGGGGTCGCTTCTGCGTCACCGGCATGATTCGCGATATTTTCTTAGCGCGTTCTTGGCGAACATTTGTCGCACTGCTGGTCGTCATCGCAGTGCATGCGGTGGGGCTGGCGGCCCTGACCTCTGCTGGCGTCATAGCGCCTGAACACAGCACTTTCGCCCCGGCTGCCGTGATCGTAGGCGGACTGGTTTTTGGTCTAGGTATCATCCTGGCCGGCGGGTGTGCCTCGGGCACCTGGTACCGGTCAGCTGAAGGCCTGGTCGGATCGTGGATGGCACTGGCCATGTACGCGCTCTCCGCTGCGGCCATGAAATACGGGGCCCTGTCCGACCTCAACGGTTGGATGAAGAGCTGGGATACGAACCTCACGACAGTGCCAGAGTTGCTTGGTATCTCACCGTGGTGGTTTGCCATTGGCCTAAGCATTGGCACCTTCTTTTTGGTTCGGCACTTTCGCGCCCAAGATGCCAAACGCCCCCAGGTTGCACGTCTCAAGAACCAGCCACAATGGAAACGTCCCCTGCATCCATATACTGCCGGGGCCCTGATCGGTGTCATCGGTGTCATCGCGTGGCCGCTGTCGGCCGCGACCGGTCGCAATAGCGGCCTCGGGATTACGACGCCGACAGCAAACACGCTGCAATATGGCGTGATCGGGGACGAAGGGCTCGTGGACTGGGGTGTGCTGCTTGTCGTCGGATTAATGATCGGGGCGTTTTTCGCGGCCAAAGCTACCGGTGAATTTCGACTGCGGATGCCTGACTCCACCACAGCTGTGCGTTCGATTATTGGCGGACTCATGATGGGCGTCGGCGCGTCGTTAGCAGGTGGCTGCACGGTGGGCAACGGGATGGTCCAGACCAGTCTGTTCAGCTTTCAAGGCTGGGTCGCACTACTGTTCATAGCGGTTGGGATCGGTGTCGGCGCGAAACTTTGGCTGAAACCCTCCCGGGTCGCACAGCCGAAACCAACCGAACACCCTGAAGCCGGTCCCCAGGCAGTGTCCTTGCCACAGACCCCCTCCAACATTCCGGCTTTCAATGGTCTCCAGACGGCGACCGGGCTCGTGACACTGCAAACCACCACTGAACATCAGGCGCGACATCTCGGCGATGGCTACTACGCCCTGGATTCGCTGGGCGCGGTGTGTCCATTCCCTCTACTTGAGGCTAAGGACGTGATGTCTGAGTTGGAACCGGGCCAGCATCTGGTGATCGATTTTGACTGCACGCAAGGTACTGAAACGATCCCGCAGTGGGCTGTCGACGACGGACATGAAGTGACCGATTTCCGCGATACCGGTGCCGCATCATGGCAGATCACGATCAAAAAGGGTGACTAAAATCGGCCTGCTACGTCCGTGGCAGCTCAGTCAGGCTTGCTTCCAACGCTTTGATTGCCGCTGATGTATGACCGGGTGGGAGGGCAAGCATGAGCGCATTCCGAGGAATAGAATCAGCAATCTTGCGTCCGACCAAGGCACGACCCTCTGGCGAATGTGATGGCACATGCATCAACAGGCCGTAGCCGATATTTCGTCCTGCGAGGTTATGGACCGTCTGTACACTGCGGGTCCGCATGGTGACCTTAGGCTCTAGCGAGCGGCTGGAAAACTCGTTGAGCGTTCTTTCAAGTGCCGGGCGCTCATCAAGTAACACCGCGGGATACTCAGCGAGCTGCGCCAGCGAGACTTCCGAATATTGTGCTAGCGGGTGCTCTGGCGACATGATGGCTTGACGGCGATGGTCTTGTACCAGTAGCGCCCGGCAACCAGGTTCAAGTTGAGCTTCGTAAATGAAACAGGCTGCCAGCTGCCCGGCTAACATTTTCTCCTGAATCTCGGGGGCATTGCCTTCGTCAAAGACTAGCTCGACCTTCGGGTGGTGCTCGCCAAACCATTCCACTAAGTGCGGGATGACATGCATGGATAGGGTGCGAAAGCAGCCAAGGTGTAAGGGCCCCGATAACGTCTGGCGCACCCGTGAAACATGTTCGGTGAGTCGTTGGGTTTGGTCGAGAATGGCGCGGGCTTCGGGCAGAACCGTGCGTCCTTCTGCCGTGAGCGCTACCCCTTTGGCGGGGCGACGGATCGTCAGTGTCACACCGAGAGCTTTTTCCAGATCGGTGATTGCAAGGCTGACGGCGGCCTGACTGACGTGGCTGCGTTCGGCTGCCTTGGTGATCGAACGGGTTTCGGCCACCGCCACAAAGTACTCCAGCTGGCGCAAAGTCAATTCATTCATAAGTAAATCTTAGGTATTACTTGAAATAATTTCGATATGCAATGGAATGTGTCACAGGTAACGTACAGAGCTGATAGTGATACTGATCACGGAAGGATAGTAGTGACACATTTCAGAACTACGCCGGGGGCCAGCGAGACACCCTATGTGGTGACGCTTGGTACCGCAGGCGGGCCACGCTGGTGGACGGATCACCAGGGTGCACCACGTCAGGGGATCGCCACAGCAATTGTGGTGGATGACGGTTGGTATTTAGTGGATTGCGGTTCGGGTGTGGGCCGACAGATCCAAGCGGCCGGCCTGTCGATGGCCGATCTCAAGGGCATCTTCATTACCCACATGCACTCCGACCATATTGTCGATCTGGGCTCATTAATGCTGTTTGCTCCCTTCGAGATCAAACAGGCTGGGCGCGGTCCCATTCCAGTTCTGGGGCCGGGCAACCGCGGTCGAGTCACGCCGTTATCGCCACGCGCCACAAGCACCCCCGAGCCGGTGAACCCTGCCCAGCCGGGCGCTGGTATTGAAGTCACCTTTGCCGGACTCGTCAATGCCTACTCGGCTGACATTAATGACCGGGTCATGGATTCCTTGACTCTGGGACCATACGATTACTTCGCGCCGCAGGATATCGAGCTACCGGCCGATGTCGCATTCGATCCAGATCACAATGTCGCTCCGGAGATGGAACCCTTCGAAGTATTCGCCGATGACACTGTACAGGTGAGTGCAACGCTGGTGTCCCACCATCCAACCGCGCCGGCGTTTGCTTTCCGGTTCGACACCGATCAAGGCTCCGTCACCATATCGGGTGACACTGCACCGTGCGATAATCTCGTGCGACTGGCTCACGACACTGACCTGCTCCTGCACGAAGTGATTAGCCTCGAAACCATGGCCAGCATGTACACCGATACCGCGATGTTACAAGCCACGATGGACCATCACCGACGGGCGCACACCACGGCGGAAGACGCAGGGCGCATCGCAGCACGCGCGGGTGCCAAGACGCTAGGACTGCACCACCTCGTGCCGAGTCATGCTCCCGCTGCAGTCTGGCACAAAGCTTCCAATACGTTTGCCGGGCCGCTCATCATTGCCCAAGACCTTGACCGCATCTCTTTTGAACGGAGTGAACACCATGACAAAACAGATCACTACGTCGTCTGACGTCAACGGCGCGGGTTCGTATCACGCTTCGCCGAAAGAGCTCCGCAGAATCCAGTTCTCCAGCTTCTTGGGGACGGCGATCGAATACTACGACTTCATCCTCTATGCGACCGCCGCCGGGATCGTGTTTAATCGGATCTTCTTTGTCGGTCTCGATGAACACGTGGCACTCATCTTGTCGTTTGCCACACTTGCAGCGGGATACGCTGCACGCCCACTTGGTGGCCTCATCTTTGGTCACCTCGGGGATCGACTCGGACGCAAGACGATTCTGGTCGTGACCGTGTTAATCATGGGGATCGCGTCGACCCTGATGGGACTGTTGCCTACGGCATATCAGATCGGGGTGTGGGCACCGGTGCTCTTAGTCAGTTTGCGCATCGTCCAGGGCATCGCCGTCGGCGGTGAATGGGGCGGAGCCATGCTGTTGGCATTCGAATCTGCGCCACGTAAGAAACGCGGATTCGCCGCAGCCTTTGCCTATATGGGAGCCCCGGCCGGCACCATTATCGGGACCCTGGCGCTGTCGGGTTTCTCGCTTCTGCCAGAGGAACAATTCCTCAGCTGGGGTTGGCGCATTCCGTTTATTTTCTCTGCCGTGTTGATGCTGCTGGGTATCTTCATTCGCATGAAGGTGTCCGAATCTCAGGTCTTCCAAGAAATGGCTAAGAAACCGGCACCCAAGAAAGTACCGGTGGCTGAATTGGTCATCAACCACCCAACCAAACTCCTGCGCGCCATCGGCAGTGGCCTGTCTGGGCAAATGGCACAAGGGCTGATGGGTGCTTGGGCGATCGCCTTTGCCGTCCAGCAGGCCGTCCTGCACCAATCGGAGGTACTCAACCTCAAAGCCATCGGTGGCGTCTTCACAATTACGTTCGTGGTCATCGCCGCCCGGCTGTCGGATCGCCTCGGACGTCGCAAGGTCTTGATCTGGGGTAACCTCACCGCCATCATCCTGGCGTTCCCGGTCATGTGGCTGCTCGAGATGGGCTCCGCCATGGCGTTCATGCTGGCCATCATCCTGGGTCTGTCCTTGGTGCAAGGCTTCACCGCTGGGCCATACGGTGCCTATGCCGGTGAACTGTTCCCGACCCATGTCCGGTATTCGGGGGCGTCCATCGGGTATCAGCTGGCGGCATTGCTGGGCGCTGGCTTCACGCCGATGATGGCAACTGCACTCGCTGCGGCAGGCGGCGGCTCGCTCCACCTGGTTGCCATCCTATGGATCAGTGTCACCGCGGTCAGCCTCATTTCCCTGGTCTTCTCGCAGGATGCTTCGAAGCGGGAAATTCACGAGCTGAACTAACTCATCGGTGGTTATGGGTGCGCAGGGTAGTCGTCAGGCCAGGCCGCGCGTGGGTCGAGGACCGGTTGCGGTGCTCGTCGGAAGGAACGAGTCAGGAGCATAACGCCCACAATGACGGCGGTGACGACCCACCCGGTGGTTCCCGCGATGCCCACGTGCTCGCTACTGTAGGTCGGGCTCGCAGAAAATAGGAGCGGGAGGGCTGCGGTGGCATTAATCGTGGAATGTCCCAGCGCGGCGGGCCACACCGAGTTGGTGCGGATGGTCAACCAGGCCAGCACCGCGCCGATGAGCGTGCAAAACACGATCATAAAGATGACCGACAACCACCCCGGCAGTTGCGGGTAATTGTGCCCCAACAGCAGCAATGGGGTGTGCCACCCACCCCAGATGACACCGGTGATGACAATGGTTGGCACCACTCCGAGCGGCAGGAGTTGCGGGGTTAACCAACCACGCCAGCCAACCTCTTCCCCGAGCGCAGGCAAAAGGTTGAAAAACCAGGACGCTAAGACGACATTGACCACCTGCGTTATCAAAAATAGCTCAATCGGCAACTCGGCCAGTCCGGCGTCGGTGAGAACCTGCTGGAGCCCAGAAAAGTGCTCAAGGTCCGTTTCATACAGGCCCAAGGCTGATGCTAACGGCAGGCTGGCGACACCGATGATGACGGGCAGAACGAAGGCCACAGCGAGGTAGCCGACAAAGCGTGGCCACGGGCGATGCCGAGTAAATCCCAGCATCGCGGCACGCTGGCCCTTGGGATGATGCCTCCGCACGATCCACCAGGCCACGAGTCCCGGTGTGAACATCATCGCGACAGCTACAGGGGTATAGAGCACCTGGAAGAGCTGTTCGTCGTCGACAAGATACAACGGGAGGGCAAGCAGCCAGGCCAGGACATACGTACTGCCCACAAACCAGATGATTTGACGCCAGGGGATGTTGCCTCGCGCTGTCGAAACATTGGGTGTCAACTGCGGTGTGGGATGGTGTGACATAGTGCCAGTGTATTGCAGCGACTAGATCACACGGGCGATGATGATCCAGACGCCGATGACGATCGCCAACCACGCGGTGAAAGTAGAGCCCGAACCGGTCATGGTCTCTTGAGTCTTGGACAACAGCAAGTCAACGTGCTGCGGATATTTGGTGCGGGCCCAGGTCAGCACCGCCGCGGGCAAGATCATGATGACGTTGTAGACCGCCAGCCACCCAAGATCCCATGGCACACCCGAGCCGTGAGTGGCGATGAGGCTGATACCCACCAGATACGGCCACATGGTCGCAGCTTCGACCAGAATGGCTGATAGGGCAAGCGTCGCCACCGAGGTATTGGTCGCCAAAGCCCGCTCGCGCAATCGCGTCAGCTGAGACGGGCCCTGCGTGGCTTCTTGGCGTCCTCGGAGAATCCCGATGATCCCCATGATGACGACCAGCACACCCAGGCCTATCACCACCCGATCCGCTGTGGGGGACTGCAACGTTTGAAGATAGGAGTCGATGAACTGCTGAGCCAGCACGAGCACCGCCGCGCCGAGCAGGAAGTATGTTACGGCAGTGACCACAAGATAAGTCACCAACCTGCGCGGTGCAAAGGGACCCGGCTGAGCCAGCAACCACAAGGGGATGAGCAGGGTTGATAGGGTCGAGGCATCAAGAAAGGCCAGACCGACCAGAGCGGCGATGATGGTAAAACTCACGGGCACCTTCCACGATAGTCGGCAAGCTCACTATAGTTGATGCTAGGATCGCACCGACTCATTTTCCCCAAGGATTTGATACACCCATGTCAGGATTAAGCCACGATATAGCTGCTATGGTGGCGAACCATGCTGCGGGCGACGAAGACGGATTCTATGCGGTAGCCCTGGACGTGGCCCACCGAGAACTCTCTGAAGGTCGACGCAATGCGGCAACCGAAATTCGCAAGGCAATCGAACTGGCTCGTGGTGAGACGGTTGAACTCCAAGCCGTCGAAGACGAAGATCTCGGTGTCGACATTGATTCAGATTTAGCCGAATTCATTAAGGTCTCCCGCCCAGATGCCAACTTCGAGGAACTTACAATCTCCGGCGACCTCATTGAACGGGTGCGTCAGATCCTGGAAGAGCACCGCAATGCGGCACTCCTGCGCGACTTTGGTTTCACCCCGGCGCATCGAGTACTCATGGAGGGACCGGCCGGAACCGGCAAAACCGCCACAGCCGAGGTGCTCTCGGCTGAGCTGGGCATCCCTCTGGTCACTGTCTATCTGGATAATCTCCTCAACGTCTATTCAGCTGAAGAAGACGTCCCATCACTGCGTGAGGTATTCGACCGGTTGGCACGCCGTCGGGCGGTCTACCTGTTCGATGTTTTCGATACGATCGGTGATGAAACGATCACCGGGATGACTCGACGCGTCTTCAAAGCCTTCTTGCTCTTCGTCGATGTGCTGGGCAAAGGATCGGTCGCGATCGCTGCGACAAATCGCCGTCGAGTATTAGACCGTTCCATGTTCCGCCACTTCGATACGGTGTTGAACTTCTCGTTACCAACCCCGCAAGAGGCGATGCGAGTGATCCGCTCGCAGCTGGGGGACCGGGCACCCGCGCCGATCATGAATGAAGTCGATATTTATGAACAATACTTCGAGGGACTTTCTCAGGCGGAGTTGACGATCGCGGCACGATCAGCGGCCAAAGCGGCCATCATGCGCAATGAAGCCAAAGTCACCCAGGACGATTTGATCTATGCGCTGACCAACCGTGGCGCCTTCTTACTTGACGACGACTATTCGACGAGTCGTTCCAGTAGCGGTTTGGTGCGATAACCCAAGAACTCGCGCAGGACAACAGCTGTTGAGGTGCGCACGATGCCCGGGATGTCGAGTATGAGTTGGTTGACTCGGTAGAGGTCTTCAGGGGAAGTGGTCGCAATGGTTAACCGTAGATCGGCGTCACCGGTGGTCGCGAAGATTTCAATAATCTCGGGAATCTCCGCCAACTCTTGCATGGTTTGTTTGTCATACCCCTGACGGATCGAAGCATTCATAAATGCGGTGACCTCATAGCCCAGGGCGCGCGGCGTGATGCGACGCTGAAATGATTCCAAAACGCCGTCGTTGAGTTTCTGCAGGCGCGCCTGGACCGTATTGCGCGACACCGAAAGTCGCTGGGCGAGAGCAACCGTCGTCGCATCGGGTTCCTCGACCAATGCCAACAGGATCTCCGCATCGAGTCCGTCAAGCTCGCGCTTCGGCTTGGATGTTGTCATTATAGGCTTTCCTTTTGGCTTTTTTGAGCAGAATGCTCAAAAAACTTTCAGTGACTTGAACTTCCTGCACTGTTGAGTGAAGGTAATCACAGTATAGCTTGTCAGGAGGATCATCATGGTGCAATCACCGGTACAACACACGACGGTGACAGACGTACTCGTAGAAGTCATAACAGCACGAGTCGACAGAGTTTTTGGTCTCATCGGCAACGGCAATGTGGATCTTGTGTCAGCATTGACCTCGGCGGACTTCCCCTTCACGATGGTCCGGCACGAAGTTGCCGCTGTGACTGCAGCTGATGCCTATTACCGTGCGACCGGCACCATGGCCGTTGCCACCGCCACCTACGGTGCAGGATTTACGAATATGGCCACAGGGCTCGCCGAAGCACAGCTAGCACGTATCCCAATGGTGGTCGTGGTCGGAGAGGCTCCGTCAACCGGTCGTCGCCCCTTTGATATCGACCAGTCCACCGTGACCGTCGGATTGAATATTCCGGTGGTCACGATCCAGGCCAATACCGTGGGGTCGACACTGGCCCGGGCGTTTGACATGGCCGCCGATGGGCAAGAACCCGTCGTCGTCATGGTGCCCTACGATCTTGCTGATGCCCCCGCAGAAGAATTCCCCGAACACACTGCGTATGAACCGATCGAACGTCCCAAGGCCACCGATGAGCAGCTTGCGGACATTGCACAAGCCCTTGTGGCGGCGCAGCGTCCGTTGATCCTTACGGGCGGTGGGGTCGTCAGAACCAATACCGGTCCGTTGGCTCGTCAGCTCGGTGATGCTGTCGGTGCGGTATTCATGCACTCGCTGACCGCCTCGAATGTCACCGGGTCCGAACACTCATTGGGCATTGCCGGGGGCTTCACTCCGGAACACAAACTCCCCGCGGTGCAAGCGGCCGATATGGTATTGATCCTGGGGGCGACCAGCAATAACTTCCAAACCCGCAAGGGCACACTCTTTGGTACTGACAACATCTATCGCATTGACCTGACGGATAAGTGGAATCTCACGCTGCCGCAGGCCAACACCGTGACCGCAGACCTGACTGATGCCCTACCGAGATTGGTGGACGCAGTCAAAACACTCGCTCCACAGCAGTCTGCGTATCGTCACGAACTGGCAACACTTATCGCCCAGGACGGCCTGGCCCAAGAGCCGCTCTACGGTGCAGATGGCCGGCTTAACCCTCGTCACGTCGCCCACCAATTGGATGCGCTACTGCCAGCGAATCGTCAGATCGTCGTCGACGGCGGACACTTCATCACCTGGATCGGTGAACGCTTCGATATTGCAGACCCCGGCAGCCTCATCGCCGTGGGCACCGCGTTTCAATCCATTGGCTTAGGATTCGGCTCGGCCGTGGGTGCGTCCGTGGGCAGTCCCGGTAAATTTACGACGTGTATTTCTGGCGACGGTGGCGGCCAGATGGCGATGGCCGACCTGCCCACCTTCATCCAAGAAACCCAACACGGCGCGGTCATTATCATCAACGACGCCGCTTATGGGGCAGAAATTCACCAATATGCGGTGGTCGGGGCGGATCCGACGGCAATGTATTTGCCGCAGCTTGATTTCGCCGCCATCGGGCAGGCCATGGGCGCCACGGGCATCACCATCAACACGATCGAAGACTTCGATGCCTTCGCCCAGTGGATGGACCGTGGCGAAGGCGTCGCAGTGGTCAACATCAACGTCTCGACCGAATTTGCCCATCCGGCGCTCAGCCCTGGAGCGACCGGCTAAACCACCGTCACCACCCAAGAACAAAGCACTGCGGAAGCCCCCGAAGGTGGGGCGTCCGCAGTGCTTTAACGCGCGGAAGTGTGGGGCTAGTAGCCGCGAGATTCTGGGTGGAGGTGCTCACGTGCCAGATCTGCGGCCAGGCCAGTGTAGGTGGCCGGGGTGAGATCCGTGAGGCGTTGCTGTGCTGCCTCGGAGAGTCCAAGTTCACCGACGAATTCACGCATACGCGCGGCATCGACACGATGACCGCGCGTAAGGTCCTTGAGCCGTTCATAGGGGTTTTCCATGCCCGGGGTGCCCGCGATGGCTTCAGCGCGCATGACGGTCTGGATGGCTTCGCCGAGGACTTCCCAGTTGGTATCTAAATCGGCGGCCAGGGCGTCTTCGGCGACGTCGAGTTGGCCCATCCCGCGGGTTACATTGGCCATCGCCAAGACCGAGTGGCCCAGTGCGACGCCGATGTTGCGCTGCGAGGTTGAGTCGGTCAGGTCACGCTGCCAGCGGGATTCAATCAAGGTAGAACCCAGTGAGCTCAGCAGCGCATTGGATAACTCCAGATTTGCTTCGGCATTTTCAAAACGAATCGGGTTGACCTTATGCGGCATCGTGGACGAACCCGTGGCACCGGCGACCGGGATCTGAGCGAAGTAGCCGATCGAAATATAGCTCCACACATCCACACAGAACCCATGCAGGATCTGGTTGAAGCGAGCCACATCGTCGAAGAGTTCTGACATCCAGTCGTGGTTTTCAATCTGGGTCGTCAACGGGTTGAAGGTTAGACCGAGTCCCTCGACGAAGTCCTGAGCAATGACCGGCCAATTGGCGTGCGGTACAGCGGCAACATGTGCGGCATAGGTGCCGGTGGCGCCGTTGATTTTGCCTAAGAATTGCTGCGTTGCAATGCGACGCAATTGACGGTTCAACCGGTGGACGAATACGGCGAGCTCTTTGCCCAACGTCGTCGGAGTGGCCGGCTGCCCGTGGGTGCGGGACAACATTGGAGTGTCGATCGCGCCATCCGCCACCTCGGCGATCCCCGCAACCATCTTTTGGGCGGCGGGCAACCACACCTGGTGGATTGCATCCCGCACGCCCAATGCATAGGACAGGTTATTGATGTCTTCGGACGTGCACGCAAAGTGCACCAGCGAGTTCAAATGCCCCAAGCCCAGTGCTTCAAGGCGATTGGCGATGAAGTATTCCACGGCCTTGACATCATGGACAGTCACGGCTTCAGTTTCGGCTAGTTCTGCGACTGAGGCTTCATTGAATTCAGTAACGATCGCGCGCAGCCCATCTCGCTGAGCATCGGTAAGACGCTTCAGACCCGGCACAACCATTGAGTCAGACAGGTGAATAAACCACTCGACCTCAACGTGGATCCGGTTGCGGTTCAGTGCCGCTTCAGACAGGTGATCCACCAGGTCAGCTACGTAACCACGGTAGCGGCCATCCAGAGGGCCCAACGGAATATCAGTATCAGCCAAACGCGCGCGCAAGTTATCAGTCATGCACCATATTCTGCCACCCTTGGCGCGTCACGACGTTTCTTATGTCGCCCGTGACAGACGACGGATCAGCTGCCCATCCACAACCCTACGAAACGGTGGGCGTTATCCACATGCAGTGCTGCGAAGGCCGATCGCCACGGTGAGAAAATCCTACGCTGGTGCCAATCACCACCTCGTGCATAAAGGAGCAACCCATGGTCTTGGCACCGATCCCTTCACTACCCGAGATCAGCATCGGTATTCAACACGTCGCCGATGGGACATGTGAGATGGCCTCTTCAGCGGTGCAACAGTGGGTGAACAGTCCCTCGACTGCTCAAGCCGGATTGCATCTCCTCGCTGCGCAGATCGATACGCTGGAACACTTAGTGGTGAAACTTCGCATGGTTGCAGACGGCATCGAACAGGTTCACTCTAAACTCCAAGCAACCCTGCATATGGAGTGGCACTCACCGGCCGGTACAGCATTTCGGGACGCGGTGGCGGTAGGACAAAGCCAAACACAACACTTAGCACACACGGCACGAGAAACCGTGCGGTTAGCCCAAGCCAGCATCGAAGAATTACGAATACTGATCAGCGGGTTGCAGTCGCTAATCATCGCGGCCCGCACCGCAGTGGGAGACACGGTCTCCGGAGCATTGCAGCAGGTATGCTCATGAGCGCCAACGTGACCGGCGGACCTTCCCACTGGCGAGCCAATCTGGATGAGCTCACCCTCGGTGCCGGACACCTTCAGGAAGCTACCCAGCAAACCATGCGCTTAGCCGGGGACACAGTGATGGCCGGAGGTCTGCTGTCTGGAGTAACGATCATGACGCCACAAGGTCCGCTCATTGCTGCACATACTGCCCAGTTGTCGACCAGTCTGTTGGGGTTGCGCACGCAAGTGGAGATGCTGTCCCGAGGCGTGGAATATGCGGTAGCAGCCTATCTTGAGGCCGAAGCCCAAATCACCAATCTGGTGAATCTTGCAGTGACGCCCAGTGCGGTTGTCTTAAGTCTGGTGGGTGCAACCACCGCAGTGAATGTGCCCAATGATATGTATGCGCTCGCAATTCGGGGCACGACGAGCTATCTGTGGTCACCGGTCGAAACCGCCTTGAGCGCCGCTGACCGGGTGGTCCCCGGCTCCAAAATGGGTATGGGATATGCGATCGGTTGGATGTCGGGTCTCGATCAGAATATCTGGGACATTCCACCGACTCAACGCACCTACGGCATGCTCGCCAATGCGCTCGAGCGCTACGGCCTGATGCAGCTTGCACCATATGACATTGCCAATACCACCCCAGCTCCGGCAGCTGATGGGTGGCAGCCACGCGAAGCGCTGCAGGACCAGGGATCATTGAAGGCGATGCAACTGCTCAAGGACTACGCTTATGAACCCGATACGGTGACCGTGGCAAAAATGGTCGACGCTGATGGATCCGAAGTCTATGCTCTGCTGTATTCGGGAACCACCCCGCTGGGCGATGAGACCGGGCCGCTTGGGTTACTGCAACAAGAAAACGCTTTTGGCGCCACCGGTGTCGTGGAATCCGTGGCCGCTGACTCGGTCCACGTCGAGGATGCCACGATGCAGATCTTAGAACAAGCAGGCGTCCCAGCGGGTGCGACGATTATCCCGATGGGCTATAGCCAAGGGGGTACGCATGCCATGAATATCGGCATGAGCGACAATATGAAAGCAAAATACTCTATCCCGGATGTCCTGACTGTTGCGGCCCCCACAGGGCATCGACGGACCGATGATCTATCGACAAATTTTGTACATATCGAACACGAACACGACAAGGTCACAGCGCTCACGGGCGCGCAGAATGAAGGTCGAATCAACCGTACGACAATCGAGGTCGAAGGTTATCCGGACCATGAAGTACAAGCCGGTGTGTTTGGGCCAGAACACAATTTTGAGGTCATCGACCACCAACTTGCAGCTGCGCTCAACGATCCGAAGGTGGCTGACGCCGCAGCGATTCCCTTAGCTAGTCTGGAAACGAAAATGGGCGGAGACGTGACAATCCAACAATTTCACTTAGATCGGCAGCAGGCTCCGCCCACTCAACATCCACTCGCTGGGCCCGCGGCAACCGCTTGGGTACCCAAGAGCATCATCTCAATACGGCCGGTGGCTGAGTGGATGACCGGGCCACAGGGATAATCTCTTAGTTGGTGACTGAACCGACCAGTCGGTTCACGATCGCAGAAACGACCGCAATGATCAACGCTGCCAAAACCGTGGTCCAAAAGAAACTATCGATCACTACGTGGACGGGTAAGAACGACGTAATCCATACCGTCAGCCAGAGCATGGCGGCATTAATGATCAAGGTAAAAAGTCCCAGCGTCAAACACGTGACCGGTAACGATAAGAAGCTAACCACTGGGCGCACGATCGCATTGACCAGCCCAAACACGACTGAAACGATGAGCAATGCCAGGATGGTCTCACCGGTACCGGGGGTGCCGGCGTCAGCGGTGATCTCCATGCCGGGCAGAATCCACATTGCAACCCAGAATGATGCGGCGGTGCCAAGTGTTCGTAGCAGGTAGTTCATAGTTGTATTGTGACACGAAAAACCGGCGGCCCCGAAATGGAGCCGCCGGTTGATCAGGGTCGAGTGTTAGTTTTGTGCTACGAAGATGCCATCGAACAGGGCAGCGATGGCCTCGGTGCCATCCAGCGGTTGAACGGTCGAGACATACCCGTCAGGGCGAACCACGATGACGGCACCCTGATTTGAAATCTCACGCTGTTCGAAAATATTGTCGTCAGCCAGTGTCCCGAAGACCTGGTTGAGGTCGGTGATCTGGAATGGTCCCACCACGGGACGGAAGACCGCAGGCGTTTCCATCAGTTCGATTTCTTCTTTGGGCTGTTGGTATATGACTTTGACGTCAAATACGCTATTGAGGTCGTTGCCTTCGCGGGTGTACTTCAACACCGGAGACTGTTCGTTCGAGCCCAGCCATTCGCCAAACGTATTGGCGCCATTGGTCGGATCCGTTGCGGATTTTTCATCGCCAAAGACATAGATCCGCCAGCGTCCGTCCGCCTCATGTAAGTGACCTAAGTGTACGGGGTTGGTGTCGGAAACGCGGCTGACCTTGGCGGACTTGAATCGTTTACCGATCGTGTAGCCCTTGGCGAGATTCTGATGAGTGTTCTGCGTGGTGAGTACGGATGGCTTGTACTCAGTCATAAACCCGGAGGGGAATTCGAAGGTCTTGGTGTAGAACTTCGCCACGTAGTCCGGCGATGGCAGGTCCTCTGGTTTCGCAGCCATCAGACTGGACCATTCTTTATCGAAATCGATGAGATTTTGTGCGATTTCCTGGCGTTCGCCGGAATAGGTGTGCAATAGCGACGGATCGGAATACCCCGACAGAACTTGCCCGATCTTCCACCCGAGGTTAAAGCCATCCTGGATCGAGACATTCATGCCCTGACCGGCTTTCGCCGAGTGGGTGTGGCAGGCGTCGCCGGTTACAAAGATGCGTGGGTTTTGTTCATCTTCTTTCCCCGTGTCGACGTCATCGAATTTGTCGGTGACGCGGTGACCGACTTCGTAGACGGACCACCAGGCGACTTCTTTGACGTCAATGGTGTAGGGATGCAGGATTTTATTGGCTCGTTCAATGATGTCTTCTAACGGAGTTTGACGAACCTTGCCACCGTCATCTGGATCGACATCGCCTAGGTCGACGTAGAAGCGAACCAGGAAACCACCTTCACGTGGGATCAGCAGGATCGAGCCGCCATCATGTGAGTGGATCGAACACTTGGTGCGTATGTCCGGGAAGCTGGACTCGACTAGTACGTCCATAACGCCCCATGCATGGTCAGATTTATCGCCGATTGGGATTCGACCAATGGATTTGCGAACTGCTGAGTGCGCGCCATCGGATCCGACGAGGTATTTGGTGCGAACTTTACGAGTCTGACCCTCTTGCGGTCCCGCGGTGATTTTGAGGGTGACTTCGATGGGGTATTCGTGCGATTCGTCGACTTCTTGGGCGACAAACTCATAGCCATAATCAGGTTTGAGTCGTGACGGGGAGCGCTCAGCGAATTCAGCGAAATAGTCCAGGACGCGAGCCTGGTTGACCACGAGGTGTTTGAATTCGGAAATACCGGTAGGGTCATCCAGTTCACGCGAGGTCCGGGTGATATGTTCCGGATTGTTCTCGTCTGGTGTCCAGAAGTTCATTTCGGTGAGCCAGTACGCTTCATTGGTAATTTCATCGGAAAAACCAAAGTAATTAAAGGTCTCGACCGAACGAGCCTGAATGCCATCTGCCTGACCTAGAACCAGACGGCCGTCGCGACGCTCCACAAGGCGGGTATGCACATCCGGGTAGGACGATAGGGTCGCAGCCGTCGTCATTCCGGCCGGACCGGAGCCCACGATCAGCACGTCCATGGTGTCTGGAAGCTCCTCCGGGCGGTTCACACCGGTGCCGGCGGCGGGTTTCACTCGCGGTTGCGTGGAGACATATCCGTGGTGATGAAATTGCATGCTTGAACTCCTGTACGGCTCGCATCGATCCAAAAAACAAGGTATGTTCTATATTTGAACACAGTGTTCATATATTGAACTATTGGCTGTGAGCTTACCCACCAATCGCCAAATTGCCAAATCTCAGTGCTGAGGAGTCACTCATGTCCGAACCTGCCGCTGGCAGCCTGTCACTAACCCTGTCGAGGGGAATTCAGCTGCTCGAATTTGTTTGCGCAGCTGATGTCGCACCGACTATTGGAGAAGTGGCCCAGCACTTAGGGGTGCATCGTTCGGCTGCTTATCGATTACTGCGTACCTTGGAGGCGCATTATTTGGTTCGCCGTGATGATGCGGGCAAGATTTTGCCGGCAGCCGGTTTGACGAACCTAGCGCGCGGGGTTGAAAACTCATTGCAAACGATCGGTTTGCCCATCTTGACCAAGATTGCCGATGCCTTAGAAATGTCATGCTTTATCGCGGTCGCCCAAGGTACCGACTGCTTTACGCTGGTGACCGTTGAAGCCACCACTTCACATGCCGTGACACAACATCCCGGTACCCGACATCATCTCGATCGTGGGGCACCCGGGGTGGCGCTGCTGTCTGGTCTCACGGAACAACAACGAGCGGATCTCGACGGGCTAGAGCTTTCCGATAAGGCTCAAGCGGATCTGGCCCAGGCCCAGGCTGATGGTTATGCTTCGTCATTCGACGAGGTCATCCCGGGGGTGGGATCAGTCGCTGTGCCACTCATGGTGGCGGGTCAGTTACCGGCTTCGCTGGCGGTGGTCTTCCCTCGGCAAGCAATTGATGAGGACAACATCGTCCAACAGTTGCGCGAAGGCGCTCGGACTATCATTGATCGTCTGGGTGCCGCATAGTCTCAGGTGACCTCGACTTCCAGGTCTGTCAGGGGCATCGGTAGACTAGCGGTCATGGATTCTTCAGCTGTCTACCCGCGCCCCGTGCTCAACCAACTGCCCACCTATCAATCTGGCAAACCTCCGGTTGCAACGCCCGGTCTCACGCCCTATAAGCTTGCCTCCAACGAGAACCCGTATGCCCCCGTTCCCCAGGCGGTTGAGGCGATGGCGGCTGCGGTAACAGCGGCAACGGTGCAGCGCTATCCGGAAACCACCTATCTGAAGCTGCGCGAACTCATCGCTCAAACCTATGATGTCCCGGTTGATGATGTCACCGTCGGTGCTGGCTCACTGGGGGTATTGACCGGTTTAGTTCAGACCTTTGCCGGCACTAACGCTGACGGCACCTTGGATGAGGTCATCATTCCGTGGCGCTCATTTGAGGCCTACCCGATTGTTATCCGTGCTGCCGGTGCTAAGGACGTCCAAGTACCGCTTCGGGCTGATGGCACGATGGATCTGCAAGGCATGTTGGCTGCCATCACGGAGCGTACCCGGGTCATTATGCTGTGTACCCCGAATAATCCCACGGGGACCGTGGCGACGACCCAAGCATTGCGTGAATTTATCGCACAGGTGCCCGAGCATATCCTGGTGGCCATCGATGGGGCGTATCTGGAATTTGTGCGCAATGACGACGTGGCAGACTATCTCGAGCTCTACCGCGAATTCGCAAACGTTGCGGTTTTGCGGACGTTTTCGAAAGCACACGGACTGGCCAATATGCGCGTGGGCTATTCCGTGGCAGCACCACAGATCTCCTTGCCGTTGAAAGTCGTTCTGCCCGCCTTTGCGACCTCGACCGTAGGGGTGGAAGCTGCCCATGCTTCGCTAACGCACCTGGACGAGGTGCTGGCCAATACGGAAAAAGTCGTGACTGAGCGGACTCGAGTCTGGCAAGCCTTCCAGGAGCTGGGATACCAGCCACCGGTCACCGAGGGAAATTTTGTGTGGCTGCCCCTGGGGGAACTCTCGCAGGCATTTTCTGATGCGTGTGATGCCCAAGCACTATCAGTGCGTGCATTCCATCCCGAAGGTGTGCGAGTGTCAATTGGCGAAGTCGAGGCCAACGATCGCGTGATCCAAGTGGCCACCGACTTCGCGCACCGACTCGGCGAATAGGTGGGACGCGCTTAGAGCGCGAAGGGCCGCATGTCGACCTGGGCGCCGGCAACCACACCGGGTCTGCCTTCAACCATGGACACTACGACCTCTGCGGTCACTGGTCCCAGGGATAAACCATGCATATTGTGACCGGTTGCCACAATGACATTCGGGTGGGCCTTGAGCGGGGAAATAATAGGCAACCCATTCGGGGTCATAGGTCGTGGTCCAGTCCACTCATGAAACCGCGGCTTGTCACCAATGCCCCGGATGAACGCCGAGGCTTGAGAAGCTAAATGCTCAATGCGTTGTGGAGAAAACTCCTCAATGTGATTGGAGAAATCCATCAGTCCGACGACCCGGAGCTCACCAGACATCGGCACCCCGATCGTCTTACGATCAATGGAGGCCAATAAATAGCCCGGCAGGCGATCGGGTTTGACGTGATAAGAGTAGCCGGTGCCCGAGGTGACAAAAGCCTTGCGGGTTTCGGACAGTCCGTCAATTGCCGCCGACGTCCAGGCGCCGGTGGCGACGATCGCCTTGTCGAAGCCTCGGGTGGTTTCTCCAGCAGTGCCGCGCAGCGTCGCTTGGGTGTTATCAATACCGATTAACTCGGTGTGCTCGAGGATTTCAACGCCCAACTCGACCAGCTTGGCGTGGAGCTCATCAACAAAAAGACCCGGATCGATGTACCGTTCGGTGGGCGCTAGAAAGCCCGCCCGGACATGTTTATCGAGGGCTGGTTCAAAGTCATGCAGATCTGCATCCAGCATGATTTGGCCCGGCAGTTCTTGGCCTAACATCTCTGCTCGTGCGACCTGGCCATCGCGGAAGTCGCGTAACGCATCCACCGAGACGTGGGTGTTCAAAAAGCCGTAACCGCCGCCACCCAGTGAAATGCCATCAGCATGGTACGAATCGAATGCCGCAAAAGCGCCGCGTGCCAACTGGTCGAGGTTCCGGGTGTTCTTGCGGACATTCGCTGGCAGGGTGTTATACACAAAGCCTGCACCGAATGCCGAAAGCAATGGTGTGGCGGCCACGGAAATATTGAGATAGTGACGCCGTGTGGTCAGTCCTTTGAAAATCTCGGTGAGCTGTTCCGGCTGGGGCATCGGTGTCACCTGGATCGGGGTGATCTCGCCCGCGTTGCCTCGTGCGGCACCCGAGCCGACTTCGTCTTTATCGATCATGGTCACGCGGTGACCTGCTCGTGCTAATGAGTATGTGGTGCACAGCCCAATAAGCCCTGCGCCTGCAACGAGAACATCCTGTGAGGCGACCATAGCGCCATCCTTTCGGCTTGATTTCACGGCACTAACTGCCCAGTCTACAAACTCCCCAGTTGAGTTGCGAACGCCACATTGTCGTCGCGAAACACCCAATATCGACAATTGTTACAGATGAGTTATATCTCTTTTTCGCGAAGTGGTCACAGCGGCCAAGATGCTGGAAAAATTCCACTATTGTGGTCGGTGGCGCGACTGTCGGGTTCAGTGGTTCGGCGCGGGTGCAGCGAAGTGCCAAAATCCGCGAAATACTGCGTCAGATGCACGCTTGACCAGCCCCCGCTGTCGGCGTACGGGAACCTATACACATGACCAGGGGTGTGGGTGTACAATACATGTGACTAGCCTCACGAGTGCCCGCCACCATTGGGTACGATGAAGCTAAAGTCATGAAAAACTCACTGCTTTCTTCAGAACCCGAAGCGACAGTGGCCATCTCTCACCAGGAGAAATGCATATGTCGACCATCTCGTCCCCGACCGGGCATCAACTGCCCGAAGAAGCCATCGGAATTCTTTCCACCGACGGGTTTATTGACCCCACCGATGCTGCTCAAGCTTTTGTAGAGGACGCCACCGCCATCGGACACGAGCGCGTGGCCGAAATGTACCGGCTCATGGCGCACACCCGCCGCATTGATCAAGAAGGCGTGAATTTGCAACGCCAGGGCCAGCTCGTCCTATGGACTCCCTCAATCGGCCAAGAAGCCGCTCAAGCCGGTGCTGTCACCGCACTAGAAGATCGCGACTGGATCTTCCCGACTTACCGCGAGCACGTCATGGCTCGAGGTCGTGGCATTCCTGATGAATATGTTTTCGATTTCTTCCGCGGAGCCGTCCATGGCGGCTGGGATCCTAATGCTTACAACATGCAGCCCTACACCGTTGTGCTCGCAGCCCAGGTGCTCCACG
>DATBUL010000031.1:0-4711 GCA_036516115.1 Enteractinococcus sp.
CGCATTGGGGTGTCAGGAAGAACGTCCCAGGCGACCGCGCGCACGGGGGACCCATCACCACCGCGGATATTGAGTGGCAGCAGACTCATATTCACCTGGAACGGCAATTGCACCAGACCTCGGAGGTTTTCAACAATGATGCCATCCTGACCCAGCCAGAATTCATGCACCGGAAAGGTTTGGGGCTGTACTGCAGTGGGATCCGGGCTGAGGGTATCGATACCTAGAACCCGCGCGCCCCGTTTCCAAAGCGCTTGCGCCAGTTCAATGCTCAGGTAAGGATGCTGCTCGCGCAGGAGAGTATGGAAGTGCTGGTCCCATCCCGTGGCGATGCACACGATATACGGTAACTGGGCAGGAAGCGGCTCAAAGTCGGCAAGCTGTAGAGCTTGGGACTTTAACATAGTGCGTTGTTGCGGGTCTGCTTGAAGGATGTGTGCGGGACCATGCAGGAGTTCGAGATGTAACTGGTCAACGGTCCTTCCACCGTCAACCACATGAGATGGCGCATCAAGATGGGTCCCGGTGTGTGAGCCGAGCCGTAGCGAAGAGACGTTGGCCCCATCCGTCGAAACAGTTGAGACTGCGTCAATCGATACGTGAGGGTCGCCAGGATAAACCGGCATCCCCGTTTCGATGGGGTGGCTTAGATCAAATAATCTCAAGGCTTGACCTCGTGCTGAGTCGCATCAACCAATTCCTGTCGGGAGGAAAAAACGGTGCAAGACCAGTATGCGCTCAGCGCGTGAGACTCTCATCGTAGTAGTGCACGGTCGAACGAATGTGGTCGGCAAACTTATAGATCTCATCCAATGTGTCGATGGGATGACGAGTTTCGTTTTTGTCTTCGTCGAAGAGCCCGACATACTTTTGCGATGTGTTGAAGTGTAGTCGGACTAGAGGACGGCGGTTATTGTCGTCGAGCAATACGCCAAAATAGCTTTTGGTATCCCGTTGAGCGATCCGGTTGGGTGGCACTTCACTACACGCAATGGCCCTTACGATGTGGAAGCCTTCCAGTTCTTCAAGTGTGGTTTCGATTCCTTTGTCTCCTGAGGGGTCTCCAGGATTTGCAACGGAGGCTTCGGCAACGTGTTCGCTTGCTTCGGAGGAAGACACCGAGGTGTTGTCACTTGTGGTGGCTTGACCGCCGAGCGCTGCTTTAAGGCGGTCGTTGACGCGGTCATTCAAAAACTGTCGTGCTGCTTTCTCGACGAGTCCGGAAAATTGGTCGCGAACTTTTTGTGTAATTGGACCCTCGTAGACGCGGCTGGTAAGCGAGCGAATCCAGTCTGCGTCGGGACTTGCAAACTGGGCTGCAAGGACGCGTTTTAGTTGCCCCACGTATTTCAGCTCTTCTGCCGCACTGACGATCGAGTCTAAGTCGAAGGCTTCTTTCGTGAGCTTCCGCAGTTCAGGGAGCAGTACAGTATCTAAGTCTGAAATGGTGATGACCAGGAATGGCTTTTCATCCATCTTGTTTGGAGCATCAAGGTCTGTAAAGAACTGGTATTCATCACCATTCGTTAGGACTGCGATGCGGGCATGTGTGACGGCAAAATAACGGAAGAGCTGAGAGGCGTGTGAAATATCTAGCGGTGCGCCAATATGTTTGCATTCGATCAAAATCTGTACGTCGTCATCCTTGACGATCGCGTAATCGATTTTTTCACCTTTTTTGATGCCCACGTCTGCGGTATATTCGGGGATCACTTCATGGGGATTGAATACGTCATAACCTAAAACGAGCGATATAAAGGGCATGACAAAAGCGTTTTTGGTCGCTTCTTCAGTCTCGATGGTTGAGCGTTGTTGTTCAATCTTTGTAGCGAGGCTTGCAAGACGTTCAAAGATATCTGTAGACATGCGTACTCCTAGCTCCGAGATGTGACTTACATTACATAATAGCGAGAGCCATGCGGTTTGTTGTAGGGTTCGTAGATTTATTTGGAAGCTAGGTCGGCTTCTTTGTGTGTGAGCTGACTTCCGTCAGCTTAAGAAGCCCGGAGCAGTGTGATCTCCTACGGGCAGGGGTTGAGGGTATGCAAAAGCTCAGGTATTGAATAATGATGTCGCCGCGCGTAAGGCTGCAACAAAGGAGCGTTCTGCTTCGTCGGCGTCGGCATGCGGTACCCTGAGGCCGCTTAACTCGAGGCTCACGAGCCCATGGATATAAGCCCACAGTCGATATGCTCGAATGCGCGCCTCGTCTCGCTGAGATTCGGTTGCCCGCTGTACGGCATCAGCCAGCATATTGAAGGTCTCCGAGCCATGCTCCGAGGTCCGTGGGGTGGAGGTGTCGTGGAACATGACGTCGTAGAAATGCGGATTCTCTAACGCGTTCCTGCGATAGGCGCGTATTTGGCTGTGGGTGAGCCGTACCGGCGTCCTGATGGCAGCCATCCTCATGCCAGCAGGGTTTTTCTTCTCCGCAATGGGAGCCGGCCGGACGAAACCGAGTCGCTGGATCATCCTCTTAGGTATAGGCGCGGCTTTTCTGGTAGCGGGACTGGCTACGTGCGGCGTCGGATTGTTGCTTGCCGCAGCGTCCTGATGAAGCCAGATGACAGGAAAGAGCTGCACGGATACAAGATCATGACGAGGGCGGCTAGGCTGCAGACAACAATGCCCGCTTCAACTGGTAGCCAGCCAATGAAAGGAAGGGCCTGTCAGAATATTTGTGTAAAGTCCCTAGTCAGAGTCTATCTATGGTGCATTCATGTTGTCTAGACCAGGTATGGATCTACCCGTTCTGGGAAGGTCAGCGCCAGGTGTTGCAGGGCTTGGTTCCAGCCACTGGTGCCAGCGCCTTCCACCAGTCGGCCACCGGTGGTGGTTCTGGTCGTTTTGCTTTGCTTGGCTTTTTTGGCTTGGTCTTTGGCTCGTTGTAGGGCGCGTTTATCCTCAATGTCGCAGATGGCCAGCCAGAGTAATTTCACCGCGGCTTCATCGTTGGGGAAATGGCCCCGGTTCTTGGTGACTTTGCGTAGCTGGTAGTTCAGCGACTCGATGGCATTGGTGGTATACACCACCTTGCGCAGTTCCGGTGGAAACGCCAGAAACGGGATGAAGTCTTCCCAAGCATCCCGCCAGGTTTTCACCGCCGCTGGATACTTCTGCCCCAGCGGGCTGGCCTCAAACTCCTCCAGCGCTGCTGCAGCGGCTTCTTCGGTCGGGGCGGTATAAATGGCCCGCAGGGATTTACTGACGGCTTTGCGGTCGCCATAGGATACGAACCGGTTGGCTGCCCGAATCAGGTGCACCACACAGGTTTGCACGGTGGCCTGAGACCAGGTGGACTCAATGGCCTCGGGGAACCCGGTCAGCCCGTCACAGCAGGCAATCAGCACGTCTTTGACCCCGCGGTTGGCCAACTGGGCGCAGACCTGGGCCCAGAACTTGGCCCCTTCGGTCTCAGCCACCCAAATGCCCAACACCTGTTTGATGCCTTCCACAGTGACCCCGATGGCGATGTGGGCGGCTTTGTTTTTGACCTGATGCCCATCGCGGACTTTGATCCGGATGGCATCCAGATACAAGATCGGATAGAACTCTTCCAACGGCCGGTTCTGCCAAGCCAGCATCTCATCCAGCACCTCATCGGTAATCGCACTGATGGTGTCATGCGATAACTCGGTGCCCACCGTGGACTCCAGGTGATAGGCAATATCTCGGACCGTCATCCCACCGGCATACAGGCTGATGATCATCTCATCCAACCCACCGGTACGCCGCGAACCTTTAGGCACCAGGGTCGGGGTAAATGTCCCAGCCCGATCACGCGGCATGGCCACCTCAAGATCACCGGCCACCGTGGCCACGGTCTTCGGATAGGTGCCGTTGCGGGAATTGTCCGTGCCACGACCTTCAGCAGCATGTTTGTCATAACCCAAATGATCAGTCAGCTCCGCCTGCAACCCACGTTCCAGCCCAGCGCGGATGAGCTGCTGAATGAACCCGTCTGTGCCATCCAACTGGATCTCACCGGCATCAATCTGGGCCATCAACTCATCAAAGGCCCCCGATTCCTTGACTGCTTCCATCGAGCCCAATGCCGCAAGCTTCTCCGCCATCGCCGAGGCATCCACCATCTGCTGGTCACCCTGTTCAAAATCGATTGTCATAACTGCTTTCCTCTCACTGTTTCTATCAGCTGACAAGGACAGTTACACAATCTTTCTGACAGGCCCCTTTGCGGATCCCATACAGTGGGTCACCCTTGCGCCCACGACGGCGTAGGGTAGCTTGTTGGAGCCGTTGTCTGGCCTTATCCACGGCTTGACCGGCTAACGCCACCACATGGAAAGGATCCATGACCGTGGTCGCCTCGGGCAGGGTTTGGGCAGCTGCGGTTTTGTAGCCGGTGAACCCATCCATGGCCACAATCTGAACCCCAGTGCGAAACGCACTGGTTTGAGCTTCCAGCCAGGTGATGAAGGTTTGTTTAGACCGGCCTGGCACCATATCTAACAACCGTGCCTGGCCGGTGCCATCAGCCACCGGAGTCAGATCGATGACCACGGTGACATATCGGTTGCCCCAGCGGGTGTGGCGCCACACGTGCTCATCGACCCCTAACACTCGCACGCCGTTGAGTCGGTTGGGCTCATCAATGAGCAACCGCCGACCGGTCGCCAGCACGGCATCGTTGGCGGTATGCCACGACACCCCAAGATTGGCAGCGACCCGGGCAATCGAGACCCGGTCGATG
>DATBUL010000032.1:0-17147 GCA_036516115.1 Enteractinococcus sp.
CCACATACCGGCTCGGCGCGTCTTCATCTTCGAGCCGATCAAACACCATGCGCGTGGCACGATCTTTAAACGACTGCGGGTATTTGGTTGGCATAGTTCTATCCTCTCATTTTAGGACGGAACAAAACCCAGGACGGTTCATTTTGCTTATTGTTGTTTTTAGTTTGACGTAGCTGGGAAAGCTTGAAGTCTGGATCACGATGTAATGCTCGATAGATGGTGGAGCGGCTGACGCCCAAGATTTCACCAATTTGGGCTACGGTCATGTCTTGTTGTTCATAGAGTTTCTTGGCAGTAGTTACTTGGTCTGGGGTTAATCGTGGTGGCCGGCCGCCGGTGCGGCCCCGGGCCCGAGCTGCGGCCAGTCCGGCGTTGGTGCGTTCTCGGATGAGGTCACGTTCAAATTCTGCCAATGAGGCGAAGATGTGGAAGACCAGGCGACCGCCGGGGGAGGAGGTGTCGATGTTTTCTTGCAGGGATCGAAATTCGATGCCGCGGTCTTGCAGTTCGGAGAGCTGATCGATGAGGTGCCGGATGGAGCGGCCGAGTCGGTCGAGTCGCCAGACCACCAGGGTGTCGCCGGGGCGGAGTTGGTCGAGGAGTTTGTCGAGTTCTGGTCGGGATTGGAGTGCACCGGAGGCGGTGTCGGTAAAAATCCGATAACACCCTGCAGCGGTTAATGCATCGTGTTGGAGTCGAGCATCTTGGTCGCTAGTCGAGACTCGGGCATACCCTAACGCGTGTGTCATGGCTCTACTGTAACAATACTCATCAAACATGGGTTAATATGAGACATAGAAACTGACACTGAGTTTTGTGACAAAATTATCAAAATGAAACCCTGGATTTCATTGGGCCTTAATTAAATAGGAGAAGAGGCACCCTCAGTGTGTCAATAACGACCATTTCTGAGCAATACACATTCAATAGCTAACCACCTGTCCCGCATATTGTTGGGCAGTCTTCGGCTTAGACTAGTTCCACCATGTGGAGAACGGAGTCTTAGGGACGCGATGTCCGTCAGATTTGTCCGAGTACTAATGAAAGTATTATGAATGATCGCCAGCAGAGAGTCGGCAGAGGATTACATCGGGCTGGTCGATGTGAACTCGTTTTATGTTTCTGCAGAGCGAGTGTTTGATCCCAGCCTGATCGACCGGCCCGTGGTCGTGTTATCGAATAATGACGGCTGTTGCGTATCGCTGAGCAATGAGGCCAAAGCACTGGGCATTCCGATGGGTTATCCCTGGTTCAAGCTCCAAGCAACCGCAGAGAAGATGGGACTCGTGGCCCGCTCGAGTAACTACGAGCTCTACGGCGACATGTCTGCCCGGGTGATGGGTATTTTGTCGCGAATGACCCCGTGGACGGAGATCTATTCAATTGATGAAGCGTTCGTAGGGATGCGCGGCACGCTGGCAGAAGTCCGGGCTGCGGGTGAAGAGATCAAACGCGAGATATGGCGGCTCACCGGCCTACCCGTGTGCGTGGGAATTGCCAAGACCAAAACCCTGGCCAAGCTCGCAAACCAAGCGGCAAAGAAGGTACCCCAGTTAGCTGGGGTGTGCGTGTGGGATCGAGTCCCCGAAACCACCCGCGAAGAACTTCTAGACCAATTACCGGTGGGGGAGGTCTGGGGTATTGGCCGACGGATGGTCAAACGACTCAACGGGCTGGGCATCATGAGTGTCAAAGATTTTCGGGATGCCGATGAGTTTCAGATCCGAGAAAAGTTTTCGATCGTCCAGATGCGCACCCTGTTGGAACTGCGCGGGATTGCGTGCATTCCAATGGAAGAAGAACGCGAGATCAAAGACCAACTGCTGTTCTCGAGAAGCTTTTCCGAGCCCATTACCGACCGTGAGCAGATGGAACAGGTCATGTCCATTTACGCCCAGCGGGCCGCCACGCGATTACATAAACAGCAAGCCGAAGCGAAGGTCGTTACCGCATGGGCGATGACGAGCTGGTTCAACCACGACCAATCTCATCAACCTTCGGTCACCATCTCGTTGCCCGCACACACCGCAGACCCGGTCGTGTTGACCAAGGCGGCGAAGAATCTGCTGCCCAAGATCATTCCTGGCACGCGGTATGCCAAAGCCGGCATCACCATTACCGAACTACGGCCCGCAGGTGCCCAACAGATGCTGGGCGAGTTTGTCCCCGAACACGACTCCAAACAACTGGGGGCATTACTCGAACAGATCCGAAGCGAACACGGAAACGCAGCCATTGGCCTGGGTCGCGGTGGGCTTCGTGAAGGTCCCGCCTGGCAGATGCGTCGAGAGATGATGTCCCCGCGCTACACCACCCACTGGGACGAGCTGCTGACCGTATACGCCAAATAAGACTGTTGCAAACGCGCAGCAGATCACGACGCGGGATCAGTGTGACGGTGAGTCACCTTCATATGAGGGGATGGCCCGGGAGGAAATGTAGAGCTCTTCGGGGCGGTAGCGCTGTTGAATCGTCTCGCGGAATTCCTCGCCCGGAATCTCAACGATAGACACCGAGACAGCCTTTTGATCGGTGCCAAATGTTTCGACATAGAACTGCTGCAGCTTTTCAGCGATGTCACGCTTCGTTGCGTCGTCGCGACCCGGAAACATACTCACGGCAATATGCGGCATTAAAACTCCTGAAAATAGCGGAAACGAGCTGATCACCTTCCAGGCTACGCTGTCTGGACAAAGCGTGCTGGCCCACAGCCATTCGACGCGCACTCGGATAAAATACGTACAGCACTGACCGTTGATCAGCGGCCTTCTTCGTGAATCCCACGAGGAAGTCATTTTGAGGGAGACTCTATGGAAAATATTATTGTGACCGGTGTGGACGGTAGCGAAACCGCAACCCTGGCAGCGCGCCGGGCAGCTGAAACAGCTCAAGCCTTTGGTGCCTCGCTGCACGTTGTGACTGCCTACGGCCCAGGCGAACGACGCACCTTGGCTGATGGTGTTGAAAAAGTGATCATCAACCTCGTCGAGGACGCCGAACGCACCGTAGCGCAGGCCGCTGACGAGTTGCGCAATGAATTCCCCGAGCTGACCATCACCGCTTCCGTAGCGCACGGCAACCCAGCCGACGTCTTGGTCGATGAGGCCGAAAAGCGGGACGCTCGTTTGATCGTGGTAGGCAATAAACGCGTTCAAGGGCCCGCAAGAATACTCGGCAGCATCGCTCGCTCCGTTACCGCGAATGCTTCTTGCGACGTCTACGTCGCCCACACCCACCTTTCCTAAAACCGCCGCGCTGGTAGAATCGAAGCACCCAAAATCAACCTGCTGCGGTGACCTGACGCCTGGCTCGCAGGGTCTTATCGTATAGCATTCGGATGCGGGGGCTATCGATGCGCAATCAGTTTCTCGAAGCATTCGGCGTGCTCGTCGGAGACTGGCAGATGACACTGTCTGACGCCTGGTTCCTCGATCCGCCCGATACCGTTGTCGAGGGGTCAGCCACCGTTGAGTGGCTGACCGACGGATTCATCATGGTGCGATGCGTGCTGGGCGGTGAATCCGCCTACGACCTCGTCATCGGTCACAGTGATGCCCAGCAAAGCTATGTCGCGCTCTATCACGATGATCGCGGAGTCAATCGGTTATTCCATATGACCTTCGACGGCACGACCTGGAATTTATCGCGAGAGGATCCAGATTTCCATCAGCGTTTCCTCTCAGAGGTGCGCGACGACGCGATCATAGGTCGTTGGGAAGCCTCTGAAGACGGCGGCGCGACCTGGCGCAAAGACTACGACCTCACCTTCCGACGCACCGGGGCACAACGATAGTGTTGCCGCGATGCGCTCGGACGATGGATAGAGTGGGACCAGCAATCGGCCGACAACGGCCCTTTGGTCATAGGAGCGCGAGTGATCCACCTGGATGACGAACATCTGCCCGAATATTTGGAGGCCCTCGGGGTAGAGGGAATTATCGACTTCCACGTGCACTTCATGCCCGACCGTGTGCAACGCAAAGTCTGGGATTTTTTTGACCGGCTGCCGGCCATGGGCGAACCTGCCTGGCCCATCGCGTACCGATACTCTGAGGATGACCGGGTGCAGCTTCTGCGCAGACTAGGAGTCAAAGCCTTCAGCACCCTGAATTATGCCCACCGGCCCGGGATGGCGCAGTATCTCAACGACTATTCCAAGCAGTTCGCTGCGACCTACCACGATGCGATCCATTCGGCGACGTTCTACCCGGAACCCGGCGTAGAGGACATGGTGGGCCAAGTGCTCGACGATGGGGCACGGGTCTTCAAGGTACACATCCAGGTCGGCGCGTTCTCCGTGCTGGATCCGCTGTTGACGTCGTCGTGGGAACTCATCGCCGATGCAGGGGTGCCCGTGGTGATCCACTGCGGGTCAGGCCCGCACGGTGGCGAGTTCACCGGTCCCGCACCGATCGTCGAACTCGTTGAGCGCCATCCCGAGCTCGTGCTGATCATTGCCCACGCGGGTATGCCCGAATACGAGGAATTCGCTACCCTGGCCAAGCAGGCCCCCAATGTCTACCTGGACACGACCATGGTCGGCACCGACTACGCCAATCGGCTGTTTGAACCGCTACCGTCAAATTATTGCGAGACCATGGCGGAGCTGGCTGACAAAGTCGTGCTTGGCACCGATTTTCCCACGATTCCCTACAGTTACAGTCATCAAATTGAAGCCCTACACAACTGGGGCTTAGGTGATGAGTGGATGCGCAAAGTGCTCTGGGATAACCCGGCGAGACTCCTACGCCAGGACTAACGGCTACTCCCACGTCGAAAAAACTCTGGACATTCATCGTCGCGCAGGTCTAATATCGCCGTATGGCGATGAATGAACTCGAGCTCGACGATCTTGCAACTGCAACGTATGCTCACCTCTTCCAGGCATTCGCAGAGCCGAAGCGCCTGGCCATCTTGCAACACCTTGCCTCGGGAGAACACCGCGTGCGTGATCTCGTCGATCACCTGAACCTCGCGCAATCCACGGTCAGCAAGCACCTGAGCTTTCTCACCGAATGCGGTCTGATTGTGGCCCGACCCCAAGGCAGAGCCACCTGGTATGCGCTCGCCGAACCCCAACTACTGAAAGCCCTGGTCGCTGCTGCGCAACACATGCTGGATGCCACGGGCAAAAATGCGCAGCTCTGCCAGCACCTGCACAGCGATGCCGAGCCTCTGGCGCTGGAGCGGAACTAACATGGCAGCCGGTCACCAGCATCACGCACCCTCGGTCGAGGAATCCGGTCAGTCACCGGATTTCCGCAAGAAACTGTGGATCGCCTTCGGGATGACAGCCGTTATTGTGCTGGTTCAATTCGTTGGAACCATCATCACCGGGAGCTTGGCGCTGCTCACGGATACCGTGCACGCTCTGACCGATGCCTCCGGGCTGCTGGTGGCGCTCATAGCGGCCACCCTGATGCTCAAACCCCCGACCGCACAACGCACCTGGGGCTTCCGACGTATCGAGGTGATCGCTGCCCTGGGTCAGGCGGCTTTGCTGCTGGCCATCGGCGTGTATGCGGCCATTGAGGGTATCCGTCGCCTCATCGAACCACCCGACGTCCCGGCAGTGGAACTACTCGTATTCGGCATCCTGGGGCTCACCGCCAATATCATCGCGTTGACGGTTTTAGCATCCAGCCGCGGAGCCAACTTCAATATGCGTGCCGCCTTTCTGGAGGTACTCAACGACGCGCTTGGCTCACTAGGCGTCATTATTGCGGCCATCATTATGGCGACGACGGGATTTCTGCAGGCGGATGCGATCGCCAGCTTATTTATCGTGGCTCTCATCGTGCCGCGCGCCTACGTGCTCATGCGCGACACGCTCAGCGTTCTTATGGAGTTCACGCCCAAGGGCCTCGACCTCGATGAGGTACGAGCACATATTCTAGAGCTGGACCATGTGCTCGATGTGCACGACCTGCACGCCTCGACCGTGGCAACGGGCTTACCGGTACTGACCGCGCACATCGTCGTCAAAGACCAATGTTTCACCAGCGGACATGTGGCGCAGCAACTCAAGGCGGTGCAAGAATGCGTCAGCGAACACTTCGAAGTGGCGATTCACCACTCAACATTTCAAATTGAGACCGCTGACATTGCTGCGCAAGAGCCCGCAGTGCTCCGACATGATCTCGGCAAATAATATGTCCGGGTGTAGAACAATTCCGCCTAGTCTTCGCGTTTGACCAGTGACAATTCGAATTCTAAGGTGATTTTCTCGCTGACTAACACGCCACCGGAATCTAGCGGAGTGTTCCACTCCAGGCCCCATTCGCGTCGGTCAATGCGACGCGTGCCTTCCAGACCGGCTCGAAGTGCTCCAAATGGATCGCGTTCAAGGCCCCGAAGCTGGAGCGGAACCGTCAGCGGGCGGGTGATTCCGCCGATGGTCAATTCTCCAACGACGACGTAGTTGTTTTCTTCTATCTCATCCAAGCTGGTCGCGGTGAAGACCATTTCCGGGTGGTTTTCAACATCAAAGAAGTCCGCGCTGCGCAAGTGTTCATCGCGCTGTGCATTGCGTGTGTCGATGCTGGCCAGCTGGACTCGAATTTCGATTTCCGAGGCCGATGGGTCATTGGGGTCCAGCATTGCGTAACCGGATACTTCGTTGAAGGCACCGCGAACTTTTGTGACCATAGCGTGGCGGGCGGAAAAGCCGATGCGAGTGTGGGCCGGATCGATATCCCAGGTGCCGGCGAATTCGGAATTGCTTGGCATGGTGAGAATCCTTTGTGAACGGTACACCGCCCTCTGGTTGATGGCGGCTTCCAACTTCATTGCGGCCGCTGACATGCACACTGGCCGGCTGCTACATTTTGTAACGTGCCATTATCTTAACCCATTGATGTCTAAACATGCCATGCCAAATAGTTGACACATAAAGTATCGTCACGTGCTCATAAAGCGAGCTCAGCATAGTGTCATCAGCTGTTGTGGTAGTGGGTCGACACTGCGAGTGGGTGGTGTCACGATAGAGGTAGCTGGAAAGTGAGTGCGCCAGGTGAGGGGTTCACGATGCGATACATTTTGTCATGGCATATTCGAGAGTCAGAGCTTCGTGGCCGCAGTCCGGCCTGGCGGGAAGAGGTCGTGGCGTTTTTGGCTCGCTTCGAAGACGAGCTCTTTTCACGGTCTGAATTGGATTGGGTTGAAGTCCTGGATCCGGAATCTCAGGCGATTGTGGTTGGTCCCGGTGAGGAAGTGCGAAGCGGCTTCTACAACGAGGGTGGCAAGCCATCAGCCAGATTATGGGCGATCCGGGTTGCCAATCGCGAGCGGGCTGTTGAGATCGCCTCAACATTTGCCGGGCAGTTAGACACCTGGATTGAGGTTCGCGAGTGTTTGCCGGGGGCTCAGCGACCCTAGAGCCGTGAGCGCCTACTGCGGCTCATCGATCTCTTCGTCTGCTTCGGCAGTATCGTCAAGAACTCGCTCCGCTCCCTGCAAGGGTTGCTTGTCGCGCCCGGAGTGTTTCGGGGAACAGCCGCTACGAGGTGGATTTTTTTAGGTGGCGTCGCTGGTAATCCGCGGAGGGTGCTGAGTTTTCAAAAATTTTTTTCGCTCAGCCTTGCAACCTCATGGGTTAGTTAGTAGAGTAATGAACCAGCGAGGTAGTGAACTCGCGAAGCTGTTTCACACACGTGGAAGGTGAGTCTCATGGATGATGGTCGTCCGCTGTTCATTCAGATTGCAGAACAGATCGAAGCATCGATTCTCGATGGTTCCTTGGCAGAAGATGAACAAGTCCCATCAACTAATGAACTCGCAGCATTTCACCGCGTCAATCCGGCAACCGCCGGCAAGGGCCTCAACCTCTTAGTAGACCGAGGCATCCTGACAAAGCGACGCGGGCTAGGAACTTTTGTCGCGCCAGGTGCGCAACAAATCGTTCGCGACGAACGAGTTGAGCAATTCGCGCAACGCTACGTCGACCCCTTGCTGGCAGAAGCAAGGGCGATTGGACTCGATACCAAGGCGGTCTTGGCGATGATTCGCGACCGCGATGCTTCCTAACCTAGGAGAAACCATGACCACCCCGGCAACGGATATCAGCGTCAGGGCAATCGAAGCACACGGCCTAACTCGCCGTTTCAAAGACACCCTTGCCCTTGATGACGTCACCTTGAATTTTGAAAAAGATAAAATCCACGGCCTGCTTGGACGCAACGGTGCTGGCAAAACCACCCTCATGTCCGTCATGACGGCACAAGACTGGCCAACCTCCGGCTCGGTACGAGTCTTTGGACAAGTGCCGCACGAAAATGAACAGGTCCTGCCAAATATCTGCTTCGTCCGTGAAGAACAGCGCTATCCCGAAGACGCGCTGGCCAAGCATGCGTTCAAGGCGGCGCGCGAGGCCTTCGAAAACTGGGATGAGGATTTTGCCCAGCAGTTGATCGAGGAATTCCGGGTGCCGATGAAAACCGCCATCAAAAAGATGTCGCGCGGCCAAAAATCCGCCGTCGGTGTCATCATCGGTCTGGCCTCTCGGGCTCCGCTGACCGTTTTCGACGAACCCTATATGGGCCTGGACGCCGTCGCGCGACAACTCTTTTATGATCGGTTGCTTCAAGACTATTCGGAACATCCTCGAACCATCGTGGTCTCGTCCCACCTGATCGATGAGATCTCCCACCTGTTGGAACACGTGGTCGTCATTGATCAGGGCCGGATCTTGGTGGATCAATCGGCCGAAGAACTTGCTGACCGTGCCGTGACGATCGTCGGACGGGCCGAAGCCGTGAACCAAGTAATTGGCAATCACGAGGTGTTAGACCGCGAAGACCTCGGGCGTATTGCTCGGGTCACGATGCTAGGCAAACTCAACGCCGAAGAACGCTGCCTGGTCAACGAGCTAGACCTCGATCTCATCCCCGTATCCCTCCAGCAGCTCATTGTGCACATGACACGCAAAAATGGGCTCACCAATGATGCAACGGAGAACATGTCATGACCACCGCAACAGCACAACCCACGAATGCACCCCGTTCAAGTTTTGCCCGCGTCCCCGCGGCGTTCCGATTGCAATTCGCGGTGCCGTACTCCTTCATTTGGCTCCCGATGGTCATCTTCGTCATCGCCTGGGCCTTCGGGCTGGGGATCCTGTTTCTGATCGACTCCCAGATGCCCGAACGTATCGCGGCTCAAGAACCACTTCATGCCACGGGTGCGGCACAGGCGACCATTTGGTACCTGGCGTTTATGGCCGGATACACGGCGTCGCACACGTTCCCGTTCTCGGTGGCGCTCAGTTATAGCCGCCGCGTGTACCTGATCGGTACGTACCTGACCTTCTTAGTTGTAGCGGTCGGCTACGGGTTGGCCACGATGTTGGCCTACTACGTTGAACGTCTGACCGATGGTTTTGGTCGACACCTCTATATCTTCGGTTCCCCTTCTTTCGAGGATGTCGGGGGAGGGCCCGGGGTCGCCATGTTCGCGGCCGTCGTCGCACTGTTTTTCATGTGTTTCGGATTCTTCTGGGCCATCTTGTACCGTCGAGTCTCGATTCCCATCCTGTGGAGCGTCATCATCGGCGTCATCGCCGTCCTGCTGGGCGCCGTCGTGCTGATTACCGCCAACGAATGGTGGCCAAACATCGGCATGTGGCTCAACAACCAGAACGCGTTTTCACTGGCTGGATTGGGTTTCATTGCCGTCATCCTGCTGGGTGGCCTGAATTACTTGCTCATCCGTAAAGCCACTACCAGCTAGGCCGTATTACGCATAACGCCGGTCCTTCCTCGTGAGGGGCCGGCGTTAGGCGTTTACAGAATCGAGGACAGGAAACTCTGGGTGCGTTCCTGTTGCGGATTGTCGAGCACCTGCGAGGGCGGACCGGCCTCAACGACGACGCCGCCGTCCATGAATGCCACCGTGTCGGCGACTTCCCGGGCAAAACCCATCTCGTGGGTCACGACCAGCATGGTCATGCCGTCGTCGGCCAACTGCTTCATGACGCGCAGGACGTCACCGACCAGTTCGGGATCCAACGCGGAGGTCGGCTCATCGAAGAGCATCAGTTTCGGACGCATCGCCACGGCCCGAGCAATGGCCACACGTTGCTGCTGACCACCCGACAGTTGGGCCGGGTAGTTCTGTGCTTTATCGGCCAGGCCCACCGAGGCGAGCAGTTCGCGGGCGCGCGCAGTCGCCGAGGCAACGGACTCCCCGTTGACCTGCACGGGTGCTTCGATGATGTTCTCCAATGCCGTGCGGTGGGGGAACAGGTTGAACTGTTGAAAAACCATACCGATTTCGGCGCGCTGCCGGGCGGCTTCCTTTGCGGAAATCTCGTAGAGTTCGCCGTTCTTTTCACGGTAACCGATCAGCTCGCCGTCAACATAGATGCGTCCGGCAGTGATCTTCTCAAGATGGTTTACACAGCGCAGCATCGTGGACTTGCCCGAACCAGATGGCCCGATCAGACAGGCCACCTCGCCGGGGTTAACCGTCAGGTCAATTCCTTTGAGTACCTCGACTTGGCCAAAGGACTTATGGACCTGTTGGGCGTCAATCATCGGAACAGGTGTCGTTGCTGGTTGACTCATCGGGTTCCCTTCTCGTCCACCACGGTCACATTGCCGCCGGCAGTTCCTTCGGCGTCGGTCAGCGCTGCCAATTGTTTGGCGGTCAGCTCCCGGGTGACGCCACGATCGTAGTATTTCTCTAGGTAATGCTGACCGACCATCAGCACGGAGGTCACCGCCAGATACCAGGTTGCTGCGACCAACAACATCGGCACCGGATCAAACAGTGCGTTGGCGATATCCATCGATCGACCGTACAGCTCGAACGAATACGGAACGGCTACGACCAACGACGTCGTTTTGAGCATCGAGATCACTTCGTTGCCGGTCGGCGGGATGATGATCTTCATCGCCTGCGGGAGCACGGTGCGGCGCATGGTCAGCCACCAGCTCATCCCCAGTGCTTGGGAGGCCTCAAGTTGGCCGACCGGTACCGCTTGAATACCGGTGCGCACAATTTCGGCCATGTACGCGGCCTCGTTGAGGGCCAGCCCGACCACGGCCAGCAAGAACATGTTGCTCAGCAGTCCTTGCAGATCGATCTCGGTAAAGCCCAGATTCAGCGTCTGGTAGAGCGAACCCATCAGCCCCCAGAACACCAACTGCACATACACGGGCGTACCGCGGAAGATCCACAGGTAGACCCAGGCCACGGCGCGCAACACCGGGTTCGGTGACATCCGCATGATGGCAAGGATTGCGCCCAGGATGACGCCGATCAGCATCGACAAGACGGTTAGCGCCAGGGTGTGGAGCGCCGCTGTGGCAATGCGGGTGTCGAAGAGGTACTGCCGGTAGACATCCCAGCCGTAGTTTTCATTATTGACGGCGCTGAGCACGAATAATGTTGCAAGGATGAGCACCACGGCGGCGGCGAGCCAGCGGCCGGGATGGCGTACCGGATGCGCTTTGATGGGCTGAACCGCTGCGCGTGCTGACGAAGGATTCTGAGACATTATGGTATCGGTGCTTTCTTAGCCCTGGTCTTCGGCCAACGGTTGGCCATTGATTTGTGCGTGGTCAAGGAGGCCCTCGGTGATGTTCCACTGGGCAAGTAGTTCTTCATAGGTGCCATCGGCGATCAACTGGTCCATGGCGGCGGCCAGAGCGTCGCCGAGCTCGGAATCTTTAGGCACCGCAAAACCGTAGGGTGCGGCCTGGAACATCTCGCCGACTTCAACCATGCGGCCATCGGAGCGCTCCACCGCCCAGGACAGCACCGGCGAGTCAGCCGAGAACGCATCGGCGCGACCCAATACCAGAGCGGTTGCGGCAGTATCAGAGGTATCGTAAGACAACACCTCGATGGCGGGTTTGCCGGCCGCAATGCACTGCTCGGATTTTGGGCGCACGTCGTCGGTCTCTGAAACCGTTGTGCGTTGGACGGCGACCGTCAGGCCGCAGGCATTATTCGGATCGATGGTATCTTCCCGGTCGGCCCGTTGGGCCCAGCGAACTCCGGCGTTCAGGGTGTTCACGAAATCATAATTCTTGCGCCGCTCTTCGGTGTCCGTGAATCCCGACCCACCAAAATCCAGTGTTCCGGCGGAGACTGCCGGCAGGATCATCGCAAAGTCTTGTTCTACCGTGCGCAGCTCGAGCCCCAGTACACCGGCCAATGCGCGGGCCAGATCGATTTCCAGGCCGATAATGTCGCCCTGCGAGTTCTTGAATTCAAATGGGGCGAACGGCGGGTTGGTGCCCATGCTCAGGTAGCCTTTGGCCGCGATCTCGTCGGGGACCAGGGCCGCGAGCTCGGGGTTTTCAGCCGGTACGATTTCCTGCCACCCTTCAGGGTTGCCTTGTTCCTCGTTAGTCACGCAACCGGTCAACAGTGCGACAGCCAGTACCGCACCAACGATACCTTTGAACAGTATTCGCAGCGACGCAGGAGTGAAGGGAGCAGAGATGGGCATGCGCAAAGTATAGTCGCCCCGAGCCTTGCGCTACGGCATTATTCAGCGGATCGCATGAGGATAAGTGCGGGCTTAGATTAGCAGGGTCATCAAGAATATGAGTTGTATTTGAAAGCTAAGGAAGTGTAATGAAACCCTTAGGGACCAAGTATGAGTGTTCCAAAGAACATGATTGCAGGAAACACCGACGGCGGTAGAGCGTTGAGCACAATGAGATACCAGCGTTGGGCGATGATCCCGAAGATGATGCCCGTGATGCCGAGCAGTAATGGGCCATAGATCAGGAAAATCGACGGCCCCCACCCTTGCGTGGGTGACCTTACGAAATAGACAAGGATGCATAGCGCGCCGATCGCGAAGCATATACTTGCACCGATTTGGGCCCATCGCTTGTTTTCGAGTGGTGGCCATGGTCTCTGAGGTGCGTGATGCTGCATAGGCGACTAGTTCACGCACGATGAGACTGAGGTATTGCTGTCTAAAATTGCCAGGCTTGGACTGGCGGTCGCTTGCGAACAGGCCGTGATCAGGGGCCCTGCTCCCATGAAGAGGGCGAAGCGTCTACGAATCAAGTAATGTGCCATCACCGGACCCTTTCACCGCTGTTCTGGCTGCTGACTCAGCGTCGGTTGGGATTGCTGGAGGTATCGGATCACAACTGAAGCACCGATGAACGCAGCTCCTAAGGGAAATGCCGCGTTCTGAATAATTATTAACACTGGAGAGAGCACCCAGTAGTACAAAGGATTCCCTATCGGGTCAGACACCATTGACGCTTGGATACTCAAACTGGTGGAGACCACCTGTGAGAGCACGCCTAAGATGAGGAGCCCAATGCCCCACCAGAGGATGTGCTTGGGGGATGTTCGAGGAGTCGTGTTCATGGGTCGTGGCCGTTCCTTCCTCGGGGTGTGCGAGTCGAGAAGTAGAGTCTGTCCACCGTGGCATGGATCGTGGCAACCTTCAAGGCCATCTCGTGTGGCCCTTGGTGATTCTGCAAGCGGGGTGGTCTTCGGGTGTGACTTGCAGATTTGTTTTGCGGTTTCAGGACTCAAGCTTCGATGGTGTCTTGTTTCCTCGAGAGACACAGCTCAGACTGGGGCACATGAAGAAACAACGGTTCTTGTCGATCATGGGTTTGATTGGGCTGTTCCTGGCCGGATGTTCGGGCGGTGAAGAGCCAGAATTAGCGCTCATGAACGATGAACAGGTCCAGACGGACGTCCCGGTTCACGTGGCAGAATCTGAACATATCGAGCTGGAAAATATGACCTATGTGGGCGAGGGCGAAGGTTTCAGTGTGTTCGCAGCTCGTGATCGCGACGACAACTGGTGTGTGCTGCTCAATGTCGAACCACCAGCGAATTCTCCAGATGACTGGGCCGTAACATCGAGTTGCGCATCCTCAGAGGACTTCGCTGTACGCGGGGTCTGGGTTCAATCAGAATCACTCGCGGGCACGTATACCGCACAACTGTTGCCTGATAATTTCACCGGTGAGATCGATCCGGACCTAGAACGCATTAACAACAACCTCGCCGCTAAGTAGCACCCGACTTCAGCAGCACGAAAAGCTTACTCGGCGAAGCGGTGCATTTGGGTAGCACCACTAGGTGCGGTGAGCCTATGACTTCCAGTGTTGACTCCCGCGCGGCTCGAGCAGACAGTCACACGAACTTGCGAAAAATTGCTAAGCGATGCTGCGAGTCATAGGTATATCCGTGTTGATACTTTCCTTGCAGGTGCTGACCTACGGCGAAAATAGCGTGGGTCTCCCAACGGTTCCGAGACGGATCGGGTAATTCGAATCTTCTACTCGAGGTGTTTAAGAGTTCGCAAGTGCATCCTTGCTGCGTCTGGAGGTATCAGCAAGAGTGTGCTGCCGCGACATGATGTTTCGTAAGCTCTATATCCACTTGACCAACGTCAAGGCGGGATGCTGTCTACATCGGTACGGTGAAAACTGAACCTGAAAAGCTCAGGCAATCAGAATTGACCGTTCTCAATGTAAGGAGCACCCCATGACTGACAACACTATGACCCACACACTCTTACGTGCAGAAGGTTTTTCGTGCCCGTCCTGTGTCAAGAAGATTGAAAAGCGCGTGGGCCGTCTCGACGGCGTCGATGCGGTGAAAGTGCACTTCGCCACGGCCCGAATCGAAGTTGACCACGATGAAACTAAAGCTTCGGTTGACGATCTCGTGGACGCTGTGGCCAAGGCCGGCTACACAGCCACTCCCTCTGCATTTTAGAACCGGCCGAGGAGGGATCCACAATGAACTGGATACGAAAATGGTGGTACGGCAACTGGGCTGTACCCGTGATATCGGGCGTGCTCATCTTGGCATCCTTTGCCGTGGAGCACCTCGCAGGTGGCACCTGGAACATGACCCTGACCCCACAGTGGTGGGTCGATGCCGGTGAACACGCCCACGGCTCCGGCCATACCTTTACGCTCGCCAATCTGCTGATGTTGGCCGCTGCCGTGGTGGCCGGCTACGGCATTGTGCTCAGCGCAATTCGAGCCTTGAGTACCAAGATGATCAGTATTGACCTCCTGGTTTCGGTTGCCGCTATTGGAGCGGTGATCATTGGCAACTTCTGGGAAGCTGCCGCCGTCACCTTCTTATTCTCCGTGGGTCATGCTCTGGAAGCGGCCACCATGAATAAGACCCGCTCGGCGCTGGCTGAGTTGGTAGCGGTTGCCCCCGACAGCGCCGTCGTTATGCGCGATGGTGAGCAACATGAAATCCCGGCCCACCAGGTGCGGATGGGCGAGATCGTGTTAGTCAAAAACGGGGCGAAAGTCCCGGTCGACGGCCAAGTTGTCGCCGGCAACGCGGGATTAGACGAGGCCTCCATTACCGGTGAATCAATGCCGGTAGAAAAGACCAAGGGCGACTCCGTGTTCGCCGGAACCATTTCGCGCAGCGGATTCCTCCAGGTGCTGGCCACCGGCGTGGGCGCGGATACGACCCTGGCGCGGATTATTCACCGCGTTGAAGAAGCCCAAGATGCCAAAGCCCGCACCCAAGCCTTTATCGACCGGTTTTCGACCTGGTATACCCCGGCGGTGTTCATTCTGGCACTGTTGGCCGGATTGATCACTCAAGACGTCGTCTTGGCGCTAACCTTGCTCGTCATCGGGTGCCCCGGAGCGCTGGTTATTTCTATTCCCGTGGCCATCGTGGCTGGGATTGGGCGAGCCGCTCGCAACGGGATCTTGATTAAAGGTGGCGAATACTTAGAAACTTCGGCCAAGATTTCTGCTGTGGCCGTCGATAAGACCGGCACCCTGACCGAGGGCCGTCCGCAGCTGACCGACATCGTAGTGCTCGATGACACCATGACTGACAGCGATGTGTTGCGCTGGGCCGCGGCCGCCGAAGCCGGATCCGAACACCCGCTGGCTCGCCCTATTTTGGATTCCGCACGCGAACGGGGTGTTGGGCCGACCGGCCTCCCTGGCAAGGTCACCCCGGTGGCCGGTAAAGGCATAGCCACCGCGGTCGAGAACCAACGTGTGTTGATTGGGAACGCACCCTTGCTGGAGCAGTATGGGGTCAGCGACACGGCCGGAGCCGATGCTACGGCCAATAACCTTGCTGCCCAAGGTAAGACCCCGATGATTGTGGCCGTTGACGACAACGTTATCGGCGTTATGGGCGTCGCCGACCAGATCCGTGCTGATGCCGCGAACATGGTGGCCAGCCTGCACGATGCTGGCGTGGAAAAAGTCGTGATGCTCACCGGTGATACCCGACTGGTCGCCGAAGCCATTGGCAAAGCCACTGGCATCGATGAAATCCACGCATCGTTGCTCCCCGAAGACAAACTCGACGCGGTTGCCGCGATGCAGCGTGACGGACACACGGTGGCCATGGTTGGTGACGGCGTCAATGACGCACCAGCACTGGCCACCGCCGACATCGGTGTCGCAATGGGAGCCGCAGGCTCAGCCGTTGCGGTCGAAACCGCCGATATCGCGCTGATGGGCGACAACCTGATGAAGCTGCCAGAATCCGTCAGTCTGGCCAAACGCACCGTGTCCGTGATGCGCCAGAACATTTTCATCGCTCTGGCCACCGTCGTGGCACTGCTGATCGGCGTGTTTGCCGGAGGAGTCACCATGTCGGTTGGCATGTTAGTCCACGAAGGCTCAGTGCTGGTCGTAATTGCCAACGCCATGCGGCTGATGCGCAATGACAAGTACGCAACTGCCATGTCAAAAGTTGAACGCAGCCCGGCTGCAAACGCTCCACCGCACCAAGAAGTCGACGCCTAAATCCACGACCTGTAGACAATAAAGGAGTAGTTATGACTCAAAAACATTTTTCCATCGAAGGTAATATCGAACATTTCACGATCGCCGATATCGCTAAAGAAAATCCGCACTTCCGCAAAACTCTCTGGACCGGTGACCACGCTCAGATCGTGATCATGACCGTTCCCGTCGGCGGCGAGATCGGTGACGAAGTCCACGAGCACACCGATCAGATTTTGACTTTCATTTCGGGCACCGGTGAAGCCGATCTGAACGGCGAAACCCCGTTACATTTATTCGTAGGTCCTTCTAAGCTATGTCTTAGGTTCCAGAAGGGCCTGGTCGCTGGCTCTGGTATGGCTGTCTGTCCCTGTCATTTATGGTCCGGGGGGTGTTGCCGCCAGGGATCCAGGACGCGCGTTG
>DATBUL010000033.1:0-4202 GCA_036516115.1 Enteractinococcus sp.
TCGACGCTGCAGTCGCATGCGACCTCGAACGTCAACAATATCGCCCAAAAAGCGGCGCTTGCTGCCGTATCTGGTCCGCTCGATGCCGTGCACGAAATGCTCGAAGCTTTCGACCAGCGCCGGAAGACCATGGTCAATATGATCAATGAGATCGATGGCTTCCTGTGTCCGATGCCCAAGGGTGCATTTTACGCTTACGTCGACGTCACCCAAGCCCTCGGTCAAGAAATTGAGGGTCAGCGGGTGGACACTTCCACAGAGTTGGCGGCAGTCATCCTCGAAAAGGCACAAGTGGCAGTGGTACCGGGTGAAGCCTTCGGCAAGACCGGCTACATCAGACTGTCCTATGCCTTGGGCATGGACGATCTGGTGGAGGGCGTCTCGCGCATCCAAAACCTTATCAACGGTTAGCTACCAGTCCGCGAGCGCGGCAGAGATCCTTTACTTTCAACGCAAATACGTCATAAACTTTGACTTTATGACGTATTTGCGCATTTCTGAGGCGGCCACATATTTGGGTGTCTCGGATGATTCACTGCGCCGGTGGATTCAGCGGGGGAAACTCAGCGCGACAATCGATGAGGCCGGCAGACAAGTCGTAGCTGGCACAGAAGTCGCCGAATTAGCTCAGGCTGCCGCTCAGGGCCGTCCTCACGTTCCCGGTGAGCTTGCTTCGTCAGCGCGCAACAAACTCACCGGCCTTGTCACTAAAATCGACTCCGACGCAATTATGTCGAAAGTCGAACTACAGTGCGGACCGTTTCGAGTGGTATCACTGGTTTCGACTGAAGCCGTTCAAGAACTGGGCTTAGAGGTCGGCTCCCCTGCGATCGCCACGGTCAAAGCTACCAGCGTCGTGCTTGAAACTACCGGGTTGTCTGCATGATACGTTCCCTGCTCGTAGTGTTCAGCATCGGTGTGCTGGGGCTGACTGGCTGCGCTTCGGCACAGCAGGACCACTCGAACGCCTCACCAGACAAAGCTGTTCAGGTGCTCGCTGCCGCTTCTTTACAGCAAGCATTTGATGACATCGCTGCAGAATTTGCTGCGGAGCATCCAGAGATCGATATTGACCTTAGTTATGCGGGGTCATCGACCCTGGTCCACAACGTAGATGCGGGGGCACCGGCGGATGTGCTCGCTACCGCCGATGAGGCCAGCATGGACACCGCTGAAGAGGCCGGACTGATTGACGCAACTACACGGACTGTCGTTGCCACCAATACGCTCGTCGGAATCGTTCCTGCGGATAACCCTGCCGGTGTTGACTCGCTCGATGATCTCGCCCAACCCGAGGTGAACACCGTGATATGCGCCCCACAAGTACCCTGTGGCGCCTTGGCGAGAACGATCGCAGACCAAGCGGGCATCACCTTGGATCCGGTTTCAGAAGAACATCAAGTCGTAGATGTCTTGGGCAAAGTGCGCTCTGGACAGGCTGATGCCGGGCTGGTTTACGCCACCGATGCCGCCGGCGCCTCAGGCGAGGTCCGCGACTTTTCGTTAGAGGGAGCCGTAGACTCGCCGAACTTTTACCCGATTGCCCGGACCGTAGAAGCTCGCGATCGCCCAAGTGCCGATGCGTTCATTGACTTTGTACTCAGCGACCGCGGGCAGGCGATTTTGGAAGCACACGGGTTCGGCCTCCCGGAGGTTGAGGGCTGACGATGACCCGGATTCAGCGTTCGACTCGACAGCAACACGAACTGACGCCCCGCATCCCTGTTGCAACCGTGGCAATCGCGACGGTCACGGTCAGCTTTTTGCTCTTACCGTTTCTTGCGCTCTTCACCGGTCTCAGCTGGTCTGAATTGCCAGCGCTGTTGATGAGTCAGTCAGCGCTGGATGCACTGTGGTTATCACTTCGCACCGCCTTCACTGCCACACTCATCTGTATTGTGCTCGGGGTGCCGTTGGCTCTGGTGTTGGCCCGCACAGATTTTCTCGGTCGGAATCTCGTTCGAGTGATCGTTCTTGTGCCGTTGGTCATCCCACCGGTTGTGGCCGGTATTTTGCTCACTGAGGCGTTCGGTCGACGGGGCTTGATCGGCGAGCATCTCTCAGCAATGGGATTTGAGATCGCCTTCAGTTCCGCTGCTGTGGTGCTTGCCCAAACATTTGTGGCGTTGCCCTTTATGGTCACCACATTGGAATCGCATCTGGTCTCAGCTGGGTCCGGTTATGAACGAGTCGCGCAGTCGCTCGGAGCTTCGCGATGGCGCACTTTTACTACCATCACGCTGCCGTTGTTATGGCCTGGGTTGCTATCTGGCACGGTGTTGACCTTCGCGAGAGCACTGGGGGAATTCGGGGCGACCATTACTTTTGCAGGCTCACTGCAGGGCACCACGCGAACCATGCCATTAGAAATCTATCTCACCCGTGAAACTGACCCCGACGCGGCCGTAGCCCTCTCTCTCATCCTCATCGTGGTGGCCGTCGTCGTCATTGCAATAGCCTATTTCCGCCCGAGCAGCCAGCGGAGGTGAGCCTATGCAAACAGCGCATACTCAAGACCTGCACACCGGCCTGGAGGTATCACTCACCGTTGCGGACCGCGACGTCGAGATAGCGTTTGCAGTGCCTCGCGGTCAGACACTGGCGTTGGTTGGCCCAAATGGAGCAGGTAAAACCACGACCTTACAGACACTAGCTGGCTGGCTCATTCCAGATACCGGATATGCGCGTCTCAACCAGAGCGTCTTGTTTGATTGTCCGTCGGTCCATGAGCCACCGCAAGTATGGCTCCCGGCACCAGAGCGCGGTATCGGGTACCTGGCCCAAGATCCGCAGCTGTTTCCGCACCTGACGGTACGGGACAATATCGCCTACGGGATGAAGCGGGCCGGGATTCAAGGTCGAAAAGCTCGTCGCCAAGCAGCCGACACGTGGCTTACCAGCGTGGGGTTAGCCGGACTTGGGCACCGCAAACCGGCACAGTTATCCGGTGGTCAAGCGCAGCGGGTCGCCATCGCTCGCGTCCTTGCCTCTGGGCCAGAATTGATCCTGCTTGATGAGCCCCTGGCTGCCTTGGACCGTCAGGCGGCACCGGCCATCCGGGAGTTATTGGCTGATGTGCTTCGGGACAGGACCGTGGTACTGGTGTCGCACGGGCAAGTCGATGTGGATGCGCTCGCCGACATTGTGCAACCCATTGGCATCTCGCCTTCGGAATAATAGTGGTCGATCCGTCATTAACCCTGATGGCGGTAGACTTATACTTTGGCTACTGTGCCAGCAACCACTTTTATCCATGCTGAGAGGCTGAAATCATGTTGCGAACCATGTTCCACGCCAAGATCCATCGTGCCACCGTCACCGAAGCGAACCTCCACTACGTTGGTTCTGTCACCGTGGACCAGGATCTTCTCGATGCTGCCAACATCCTTCCCGGCGAGCTCGTGTCAATCGTGGACATCACCAATGGCGCCCGTTTGGAAACATACACCATTGCCGGTGAGCGTAACTCAGGCGTCATCGGCATCAACGGCGCTGCGGCGCACTTGATCAACCCGGGCGACCTCGTCATCCTGATTGCCTATGCTCAGATGGACGACGCCGAAGCTCACACGTATGAACCAAATATTGTCCATGTTGATGAGCACAATCGCATCATCAGTCTCGGTAATGAACCTGCCGAATCCATCCAGGAGGGCACTCAACGTCCACCGCATGCCCGAACGCTCTCCGAAGCACGCGAAAACGAACCTCGCCAGTAGGGGTAATATCCCCGATATTGTTCAGTCATCCTTCACCTGCGCTCTCGCGAGCACTGGCTGCTGCTTGCGACTCGAATGTCAGGTTATTTCTAGGGTTCTCTCGCCCTCCTGAAATCTCAGCTGTATAAAGAATCAAAAAATCCTGAGGAATCGGTGTGTGAGCTGTTGAGCCCCAAGTGATGGCTGCGTATGGTAGTCCACATCCTGCCCCACCTGGCTGGGGCTCGTCACTCGAAGAGGAACAATGCACCAACTGTGCGAACTCCGGGCCTCGTGCTCCGTAAGCCCGGTCCACGGTCGGTGCAGTGAAGGATGGTTATTCGTATGATTGGCAAGCTCTCACACCCTAAGAAACTTGCGGCCCTATCAGCTGCTGCCCTGCTGGCTTTCACAGCCTGTGGCGACGGCGGAGGTAACGGCGGTGGAGACACCGAAGCTGCTGATGGTGATGTCATCACGGTCGGGATCGCCGGCGAAGTCCCC
>DATBUL010000034.1:0-90539 GCA_036516115.1 Enteractinococcus sp.
GTCGATGATGTTATATTCCGGGCCGACTTCAAAGCCGGTGAGATTTTTGTGGCCATCTTCGGTCAGCACCAAAATATCGTGTTCTCGATAGGCGCCGGCACCTGGCATGTTGTTCGGAATGGTCAGCATGGGCTCCATGGATACCACCATGTTCGGCTTCAGCTCGGTTGCAATATCTTCACGGAATTCCATCGCAGCTTCGCGACCATAATAAGGGCTCATCACCCCGAAAGAGTGACCATAACCAATTGGCGCATATTCCAGCAGATCATGTTTTTCAAAAAACCGGTTGAGCTCGGCGGCAACGTCTTGGGCGATGGCGCCGGGCTTGACGAGCTCTTTACCCAGTTCGAAGGCTTCGACGTTGATCTTCCACAGCTCGAGGCTGCGTTGATCTGGCTGGCCAAGAAACATCGTGCGTTCCATGGCGGTGTAATGACCAGACATCATGGGGAAACAGTTGATCGACAGGATGTCGCCTTTTTGGAGTTTGCGGGTGGTGGGCCAGTTGTGTGCCCCATCGGTGTTAATCCCCGCCTGGACTAAGCACCAGGTCTCACGCAGTTCCTGAGCCGGATACGTCTTCGCGATTTCTGGGATCATCGCCTCAGTACCGATCATGGCGAGTTCGTATTCGGTGATACCTTCTCGGATGGCTTCTTTGATGGCGCGTCCACCGATATCTGCGATGCGAGCGCCTTGACCGATGAGATAGATTTCTTCATCGGACTTCACCACACGCTGATTCATCAGGTCCACCGCGACGTTGACGAGTTCCACGCGATCGAACCAGTCCTGGAAACGACGGTATTGTTCCACGGTGAGTCCGTCGTGTTCTATGCCTAGGCGGCTGGGCTTGATGTTGCGTTCGTCGAGTGTGTGCTGGATTGCGCGGAAAACATTCTGGGCTTCCCAGTCGGAATAGACGATATTCTCGCCATACGTGGTTCGCCACGGCATGCCACCGTCGACCCATGGGGTGACCGTGATGGAGTCTTCGGGGGTAATGACGATGGCGAAGAGCCGTCCGAAGGGGGATGGAACGAAGTCGGAAAAGTATTTGATATTGTGCATGCTGGTCAGCACAAGGGCATCGGCACCGTTGGCTGCCATGACTTTGCGAGCATTGCTCAGACGCCGTTCAAACTCATCCGGTGAGTAGGTCAGCTCCTGTTGTTCCCCGTTATATTGGGTAAAGACGTGAGGTACCGTCGCGTGGTCAGTCTTGTTCGGTTTCGTCGGACTAGTCATTAAAGGATGCTCCACTCGGTCTTCAGGCTAGATTCTGCGTTCATATCGTTCGCCCCCATCCTATGCACCGCTTAAAAGCGACTTCAAGACAAGGTCGGCTGTGAACTCAATCGTTCTGATTGCCTCAGGTCACGGAGGAGACCTCTCACCAGCTCGTCAGAGGCCATAGACCGATTCATTCGCTGGAGAGGTCGTGGATCCGACTACACTGATCCGGTGTCGAGCTGTGGTCTTTTGGAACGCGTTCGAGGAGTACATAGCACAGAAGAAATGAGGAACACCATGAGTATTGAGCGAGGACAGAACCTGTGAAGCATCTGATACCGCGCATTGCCATCTTTTTGCTGGGTGTATTCTTGATCGCATTTGGTGTTGCCATATCGGTGCGCGCAGATCTTGGCACCGCTCCTATCGCCTCCTTACCTGCGGTGTTGTCGATGGCGACGCCGGTGACCGTGGGCGTCTACCTGATGACGCTGAACTTGGTCTTCGTTGCGTGCCAAGCGATATTATTGCGTCGAACGTTTCAAGCGTTCCAGCTTATCCAGATCCCACTGGCGGTAGCATTCGGCGGTTTTGTGGATCTGTGCATGTATCTGACCTCGTGGATCCAGCCCGCAAGTTACCTTGAACAGTGGGGGTGGTTGGTGCTCAGCGTGGTGGTCCTGGCTGTGGGCGTGTATGTTGAGATGCAGCCCCGTCTGACATACTTGCCAGGAAATGGCATCGTCTTTGTGCTCTACAGCGTCCTGCAAAATATTCCGTATGGCACGGTTAAAGTACTTTTCGATTCGATCCTTGTCGCGTCGGCTGCTGGTGTATCGCTCATTGTGATGGGTGGGTTCTTTGGTGTACGAGAAGGCACCATCGTGGCCGCGCTGAGCGTGGGCTTGGTGATCCGCGCTCTCAGTATGCTGCACCGGCGTATCAGCCGCCGTGTCGTTTCAGCTGAGGCAGCAAGCGCCTAAAGCACCATTGCCGCGACCCAGCCAGCAGCGGTCAACGGGATGTTGTAGTGAACAAACGTTGGGATGACGGTATCGCGCATGTGGTCGTGTTGCCCATCGGCAGCCAGTCCCGCAGTAGGTCCTAACGTGGAGTCTGACGCAGGCGAGCCAGCATCGCCCAGGGCTCCGGCGGCACCAATCAACGCGACCGTAGCCATCGTGGAAAAGTCCAACGAAGCACACAGTGGCACATAGATTGCGGCAATAATCGGTAGGGTCGAGAATGACGAGCCGATGCCCATCGTGACGATTAACCCCACAATGAGCATGGCCAATGCGGCCATGGCTCTATTATCACCAAAGAATTCCTGGACGACGGCGACCAAAGGTTCCACCTGGCCGGACTCATTGATTACCGCAGCAAATCCTTGGGCCGAGATCATGACGAAACCAATCAGTGCCATCATGCGCATGCCTGAGGTAAATACGTCGTCGGCTTTATTCCACTCCACCACTCCAGACAGCAGGAAGATTCCCAGCCCCACTAACGATCCAAGCAATAAGCCATCGGCTTCAGATCCGGTGAACTGCACGATGAGCTGAATCGCAAATGTGACGACGATGGCCACAATCGACATGATGAGGTTATAGCGTGTCGGCGTTGGTTGAACAATCTTGCCGCCAGCCAGGGGGCGGTCTTCGTATTCGCGCGGTTTCCGATAGCTGAAAAAGACTGCGACCAACAGTCCGGCAACCATGCCCAGTGCGGGAATAGCCATGACTTGAACGATATTGATGCCGGAGGTGTCCATCCCCGCGCGTTCAATATTGCTCAGCAGGATATCTTCTAAGAAGATCTTTCCGAAGCCAACCGGTAGCAGCATGTAGGTGGTCACGAGTCCGAACGTTAAGACGCAGGCGATCAGTCGACGGTCGATGTTGAGCCGGTTGAAGACGGTCAGCAGTGGCGGGATCAGCAGAGGAATGAAGGCAATATGGACGGGGATGAGGTTCTGGGACATGACGGACATGGCCAGAATGCCACCAATGACGGCGTAGGTGGTGATCGTGACGACCTTTTGGGAAGCGCCTTCAGCATCCGCATCGAGTTTGCGAATCAATGCGTCGGCTAACGCTTTGGGCAGCCCAGAAGCCGCCACCGCCATCGCAAATGCCCCAAGTAGCGCATAGGACAGGGCGATCTTGGCCCCATCACCGAGCCCGGATTCAAAGGCGAGCATTGTGCCTTCTAATCCCATTCCAGCGAGGAGTCCGCCCACGAGGGCACCGATAAACAGGGCGATCACAACGTGAACTCTTAACAGTGCGAGTAAGAGCATCACGGCTACGGCAATAACTACAGCATTCACGAACGACAAGCTTAGACGATAACCGCAAGTGCTATGTTGTTGGCTCACAACATTTATCAGCTAAAAGACCTGCCCGAGGGCTCCCTGTACTACTCAGACGCCTGTTATGTTGTACCAGAGCTTGCTAAAGTGGTGACATGAGACACATCGCAGAACATCCGGCAACGGGCACGGTCGTTGTTGGAGTGGACGGTTCAGAAAATAGTGAGCGTGCGTTTGATGTCGCCGTTGATGTCGCCCAGAGATTTGGTTACGGGCTGCGCGTCATTGCGGCGTACACCGAACCGGGGTATGAATATCTTCCGGAGAATACCCAAGGCCTGGCACAGGAAAATGCTCAGGCAGTCATCAACGATTTGGTTGCCAGCGTGGATGATGCCACTCTGGGCATTAGCGGTACGACGATCGAAGGCGATGCAGCAGGGGCGTTGATTAAAGCATCCAATGACGCCGCGCTCGTCGTGGTCGGCAAACGCGGACGGAGCCGATTTGCCGGACGTTTTCTTGGGAGCGTCTCTGCATCGGTAGCTTCCCATGCTCACTGTCCAACCTTGGTGATCCCCCAGAAGAAAGACACCGGGGAGCATCTCGAGACGCAGTTTGCCAGATTATCTGGCAGCCCAGAGCTTTCGGAATTCGGCGTGTTGTCGTCTGAAACATCTGATGATCCAACGGATTTCCAGGGCACCGTCGTGGTCGGCGTGGACTTGGATGCCTACCCCGATGAGCTCGCGCTCCATGCGGCAAAACATGCTGAGTTATTAGGCAAAAGTCTCACACTTGTTACTGCCCAACCGTTTACTGGCAGCATGTGGATGCCAGCATCCCCGATTTACCAAGCGGAGGTCCCGGACTTACGTCGTGATGTCGCCAAACGCCTAGAGAAAGTCGCCCAACAGGTTGCAGAGCAGGTCTCGATTCCAGTGCACTGGCGGTTTTTTGATGCATCCCCAGCCGATACCTTGGCTGAGGCTTCTCGAAGTGCGGAGATGGTGGTTGTCGGGACGCGTGGACGCGGTGGCTTTGCTGGACTCCTCCTTGGCTCCGTGAGCCAGGCCGTTTTGAACCGCACGGTCACGCCGGTGCTTGTGGTGCCCACCGCGGTCGACTAATGTTCGGCACGGCGATTCCAGACTCGTTATGATTGCGAGTCTGGATTCCCCATGCGAGTAGAAATCTTTGCAGCAGTCGCCACACACTGGTCAATCAAGGCCTGGGTCACCGTGTCGTTGAGCCGGTAGGCCGGAGCTGCGATTAGCACCGCAGCGATCACCTCTTGACGGTGGTCATAGACCGGTGCGGCAATTCCGACTTCATCGTCAAACGTTTCTTGCAGGTTCGTAGCAAACCCCTGCTGACGAACAGTGGCGAGTCGTTCATGTAATTCCGGTCGTGTCCAACCGCTCTGCAATTCGATGCTCCCGTTGTCCAAGAGTGCAGTTACGGCGTGTTCAGCCATATGAGATAGGAAGATCTGCACGGTGGCTGAACCCGTTGACGCATATCGAGCGCCCAGGGGAGACGTGTGTTTGATTGTGCGTTGCGAAACGATTTGTTCCACAGTGACCGCTACAGACCCTTCCCACACCGCTAACACAGCGGTCTCTTGGGTGGCCTCCGCTAAGTCCTGTAGATAGGGAAATGCGATGTGTCGCACATTGAGATTGGCTAATAACGGTCCGGCAATGGCAATCAATCCAAGCCCTAAACGGTAGCGGCGTGTGGTCGCGTCCTGTTCTACCCAGCCTTCAGTTTCCAAGGTCGCGAGTAATCGCGAGACGGAAGATTTATGTAACCCCACCTCTTCGGCTATCTCGGTCACTCCGACCAAGGGGTTTTCCGTTGAGAAGCACCGCAGGACGTCGATGACGTTATGTACAACTGAGTTTCGAGGTGAGCTCACGGCACTTCCTTTACTGGGTTCACGTTGTCAGGATCCTACGATACTTGGGCTCAAGTGGATCATTGTGACTACAGGATACGCGGACGATACCCAGTGTGAGCGTCGCAGCTACACTGTTGACATACCAGCCGTATCCCTTCTGAAAGTGAAACCCATGACCTCATCGGTGCCGACCGATCTCGACGCCTTGACCGAAGCGGCCACCCGTAGTGGTGCTAGACCATTCAGAGATGCCACTGGTCACTGGGCAACCGCGGTTGAAGTGGCCCTGATGGATACCATCCTCAGTATTGGTGCTGCGGTAGACGGTGCCTATGGTGCTGGAGTCCTGCCACGACTGCGTGCGTATAAAGCGTTTCGTGGGCCAGCCAATACCATGCGCTTGCTGGCCACGTTAGGTCCGTTTGCGCTGGATGACTTCGTCGCGGAACAACGACACGTGCATCAGCTGATGACCTCGGCTGCTGCATTACTCGATGTGGGCGTGAACACGGCCGAAGACGTTGATCCGACTTCCAGGGCACACCGTGAAGCGCTTCTGACCACCGAAGGGATGCCTGAACTGGCGTGGGACTATTTCTTAATAGCACTCAATCATGACACGGCGCACCTCAACACTTTGCGAAGTGCCTGGCTTCAAGATTTTGTCCTTCGAAACATTAGTGCACCGGAGATCACTGCGGCGGCCCGTGATCAACTCCTGACTGAAGCCACGACACAACTTGAAGCTGAGCACCGCAGAAAGTCCTACGGTCGAATGCCGGAATTTACGTTGCCGCAGTTGCACCAGGCCATGTATCGAGCCGAATACGCTCGGGCAACTCGTGAGGTTCCCCGAGCGTATCGGTTGACAGAGCCTTAATCTTTGAGCGGCTTGTGACTCGTCTCGGGCGACAGCCACACTGCAATCAATGCGATGAAGGCTGCGACCATGAGATACCAGCCGGGAGCAATAGAATTGCCTGTCGTAGCGATTAATAGGGTGGCAATGGCTGGGGCTGTGCCACCAAATATTGCGTTTCCTACGTTGAAAGAAACGGCGAATCCGGAATAGCGTACCCGCGTCGGAAAATTTTCAGCGAGGAAACTTGCCAGGCTGCCGTCATTGAGTGTCAACATCGCCCCGAGAAGCACTTGCACGAACAAGATGGCAAGGATGCTTTGTGTACCCAGCAACATAAAGGCAGGGACGGTGAAGACAATAAATAATATGGACGCAGCCATCAAAATGGTTCGCCGTCCGAAGCGATCCGAGAGGTAGCCGGTCAGGAAGATAAATCCGATGTAGGTGACCAGGGAGACCGTGGTGGTGATATTGGCCAGGGTCGGATCGATGCCGATGGTTTGCGACAAGTAGGTTGGCATGTAGGTCAAGATCACGTAAAACCCAACGGCATTGAGTAACACAGCGGCTGTTGCGCGTATCAGGACACGCCAATGATCTTGGAATAACGCCCAGACCGGAGCTTTAATGACCTCATCTTCTTGAGACATTTCCCGAAAGACAGGTGAATCTTCAAGCTTGCGTCGAATGTAGACACCAATGAGACCGAGGGGTGCAGCCAATAAGAACGGTAGACGCCAGCCCCAAGATTCCATCTGAGCGTCGGTCAACGACGCCGTCAGTACCGTGGCCATCAATGAGCCGAACAGCAGCCCAGCAGCGGTTGATCCCGGCACGACTGCGGCATAAATGCCACGTTTGCCTTCCGGTGCGTATTCCACGAGATAGGCGGAAGCCCCCGCGTACTCACCCGAAGCACTGAATCCCTGCATGAGACGAAAGAGTAAGAGCAAGGCCGGGGCCCAGAAGCCGATCTGTAAGGCCCCCGGTAGGAGACCGATACATACGGTCGATGCGGACATGATCAAAATAGACCAGGCCAACGCATTGCGCCGTCCCACTTTGTCACCGATGTGACCCCAGATAAAACCGCCGATGGGGCGAACGAGAAATGAGACTGCAAACAGTGCGAACGTCCAGATGAGCCCATCCGTCAAATTGTCGGAGGGGAAGAAAACGACGGCGATGACCACTGCAAGGTAGCTATATGCGCCGTAGTCGAACCATTCAACGAAATTTCCAATGAAACTTGCGACGATGACTTTGCGTCGTTCTTGCTTGCCGATCCCCGTGGGATGAGTTCGCTGTTGCCCAGAAAGAGTTGGCCCGAGATCTTGTTCGGAGGCCACTGCGCCAGAATCTGACATGTTACACCACCCAAAATCAATGTTGCATTCATTGCAACGTTGTTGCGCCAGATTAGGCTGTGATGTGTGCAACAGTCAAGGCATTGTAGGATAACCCTGTTCTTTGCCGTGGTCAGATTGTGGGCGCAAAGGAGTCCGGCCATCGCACGGGGCGTGACCGGATGGGTGTCGAGTGACCTCTCTAGAGCGCCTCACGCACCATGGCGTAAAAGTTTTTCACGTGTTCGGAAGCGGTTTGTTCGGCAGCCTGTGCATCGCCGGCGACAATCTGTTCGATGAGTTGTGTATGTTCCACAATGTGTTCCTGGAGGGGAGGAAGCCGGTCTGAGAGTGCAGCCCAGATGCGTGTCGCAATGTTGTCCAATCGGATGAGTGTTTCGGAAAGGTGCTCATTGAGGGTCACACTGTAGATTAGGCGATGAACCGATAGGTCGTAGGACAGCAAATCCCGTTGCGACTGATCCGGGTCGAGGTTGTTGAGTTGGTCAAGGACCTCTAAGAGCTGCGCTCGCATTTCCCCACCCTGAACCTCTGCTGCCCGCCGTGCCGCGAGTGGCTCGAGGGCCTGGCGGACTTCCGAAACGTGGGCTAATTCTGTGACGTCGACCTGGCTAGCGAAGGTGCCACGGCGAGGGTATGTTACGACCAGATGATCGGCCTCGAGTCGCTTGAGTGCTTCGCGCAGGGGAGTGCGCCCGACTCCCATTTCTTCGGCTAGCTGCTTCTCCATGATCGGTTCACCTGGCTGAATATCCAACATGATCAGTCGATCTAACAGGATTCGGTAGGCGCGAGCCGATAAGGACTCGCTGTTCGTGGTGACGGTCTCCAACGTGGTCATCAGTGTCCTTTCGTTGTTCCTAATTGTGCACTAATTGAACCCAGGCTGCAGCGTTTCAAAGTTTTTCTTTCGAACCCTTGACACTGCTGTGATAAACATCATAGTCTGTGATCGGTATCTGATATATCAAATGTCGTTCAGGATTTTTCGAAGGAAAATGCATGACTACTATCACCTCACAGGTCGCTGCCTCGTTGACACAAGATCTGGCAGACCTCGACCCGGAAATTGCTGGGTTTATTGATCAGGAACTCAACCGTCAGCAACGCGGTCTAGAAATGATTGCATCTGAAAACCATACTCCGCTGGCAGTCATGCAAGCCCAAGGCTCGGTGCTGACCAATAAATACGCGGAAGGCTACCCCGGACGGCGCTATTACGGCGGCTGTGAACACGCCGACTCGGTCGAACGTCTCGCCATCGAACGCGTCAAGAGCCTTTTTGGCGCCCAATTCGCTAACGTCCAGCCCCACTCGGGCGCACAAGCCAATGCGGCAGTTATGCACGCGTTAATCCGTCCGGGCGACACCGTGATGGGTCTAAACCTGGCCCACGGCGGTCACCTGACCCACGGGATGAAACTGAATTTCTCCGGGCGACTTTACAACATCGTGCCGTACTCGGTTGATGAAACCACCTATGAAGTTGACATGGACGAAGTTGCCCGTCTTGCTCGCGAACACCAGCCGAAGATGATCGTCGCCGGATGGTCAGCTTATCCCCGCCAGTTGGATTTCGCCCGCTTCCGCGAAATCGCAGATGAAGTCGGCGCCTACCTCTTCGTGGACATGGCACACTTCGCCGGTCTCGTCGCAGCAGGTCTGCACCCGTCCCCGGTTCCCCATGCTCACGTCACGTCTTCAACAACGCACAAGACCCTTGCCGGCCCACGCGGCGGCATCATCTTGACTAATGATCCAGAAATTTCGAAGAAGATTAATTCGGCGGTCTTTCCAGGACAACAGGGTGGCCCGCTGATGCACGTTATTGCCGGTAAGGCCGTGGCATTCAAAGTCGCCGGGGAACAAGAGTTTGCTGAACGCCAGCGTCGCACACTCGAAGGCGCGAGGATTCTTGCGGACCGGCTGTCCCAGCAAGACGTCGCCGACGTCGGCATTTCGGTGCTAACCGGTGGCACCGATGTTCACCTCGTCTTGGTAGACCTGCGGAATTCCGAACTCGACGGCAAACAGGGCGAGGACCTCTTACAAGAAGTCGAAATCACCGTCAACCGCAACGCCGTGCCGTGGGATCCACGACCACCGATGACTACCTCAGGCTTACGCATCGGCACCCCCGCATTAACGACTCGTGGATTCGGGACCGAAGCCTTCGTCGAAGTCGCAGACATCATTGCCAAGACCCTGATTGCTGGCGCAACCGGTAATCGAGACGCACTTCCAGAGCTGGCTGCACGTGTGGAAGCCCTGGCAGATGCTCACCCGCTATACCCAAATCTGGAACCGTTTGGAGCATAACCATGGCAGAACTCCTCCCACAACACCCGGAATTTCTGTGGCGCAACCCAGAACCCAAATCCTCCTACGATGTGATCATCGTGGGTGCCGGTGGCCACGGCTTAGCGACCGCCCACTACCTAGCGGCCCGACACGGCATCACGAATGTTGCGGTGATCGATAAAGGTTGGCTGGGTGGCGGCAATATGGCGCGCAACACGACCATCATTCGTTCCAATTATCTCTGGGACGAATCCGCAAATATTTATGAGACCTCCCTGAAACTCTGGGAAGAACTCCCCGAAGAACTCGAATATGACTTTTTGTTCTCGCAGCGCGGGGTCATGAACTTGGCTCACCACGTCTCAGAAGTCCGCGACTCGGTGCGCCGAGTCAAAGCGAACGTGCTCAACGGCGTCGATGCTGAGTGGCTGACCCCGCAAGAAGTCAAAGAGGTCTGTCCGATCATTAACATTTCGGACAACATCCGGTATCCGATCATGGGTGCGACCTATCAGCCACGCGCCGGGATTGCCAAGCACGACCACGTCGCATGGGCCCTGGCCCGCTCCGCAGATGCCGCGGGTATTGACATCATCCAGAACACCGAGGTCACCGATATTCTGGTGGAAAACGGTCGGATCACCGGGGTAGAAACCACCCGCGGGAAGATCCTAGCTGGTCAGGTGGCACTGTGCGGTGCCGGACACTCCACGCAGCTAGCTGAGATGGCCGGGATCAAACTGCCCATTCAGTCCCACCCACTCCAAGCGTTGGTTTCGGAACTCTTCGAGCCCGTCCACCCCACCGTGGTGATGTCCAACCACATCCACGTTTATGTTTCGCAAGCCCATAAGGGCGAGCTGGTGATGGGTGCCGGGATTGATACCTACAACGGTTTCGGTCAGCGCGGCGCCTTCCATGTTATCCAGGAACAGATGGCCGCTGCCGTCGAACTGTTCCCGATCTTTGCCCGAGCACACGTGCTGCGTACCTGGGGCGGCATCGTTGACACCACCCCGGATGCTTCTCCGATTGTGTCCAAAACCGAGGTTGACGGCTTGTATGTCAACTGTGGCTGGGGCACCGGTGGATTCAAGGGCACTCCGGCCGCCGGCTACGCGCTAGCGCACACGATCGCCCACGACGATCCGCACGAGATCAACGCACCGTTTAGCCTCGATCGTTTCGAAACCGGTCACCTCATCGACGAACACGGTGCCGCAGCCGTGGCCCACTAGAGAAAGGCAATTGCCATGATGCTCATTGATTGCCCGTACTGCGGGCCCCGAAACGAAACCGAATTCGGTTATGGCGGCGAAGCACACGTCGCCTACCCGAAGGATCCCTACGCCCTATCCGATAAGGAATGGGCCGAGTTCTTGTTCTACCGTGACAACCCCAAAGGAGACTTTGCCGAACGGTGGGTCCATTCCGGTGGATGTCGCAAATGGTTCAACGCTGTGCGCGACACCGTGAGCTATAAATTCAAAGCCACCTACCCGGTTGGCGCCCCACGCCCCGACGTCTCCGGAGGTACCAAATGACACGCACCACCACAGATCAGGACACTCACATGCGTGATCAGCAATCCGCCCCACGCTCCTATCGTTTAAGCCCAGAGCAAGCCCCACACGCTGTTGTTGACCATCACGAAACCGTGCACGTCGAGATCGACGGTAACCCTGTTGAGGCGCTGCGCGGAGATGTGGTCGCCTCCGCACTGCTGGCCACGGGGACGCGCTCGGCTGCAAATTCAATGTACTGGAACCGCCCGCGCGGTGTCTTTGCCGCAGGAGTGGAAGAACCTAACTCGCTGGTGCACCTGTCACCACGGCACACCGGTGACGTCGAAGAGTCGATGATGACTTCCACCACCGTTCCAGTGACCAATGGATTAAAAGCAACGCAGCTTCGTGGATTAGGTACACTAGACCCTGCGCAGGATCAGGCTTACTACGACCACGTTCATGTCCACACGGATGTATTGGTGGTCGGGGCCGGTCCGGCAGGTCTTTCTGCCGCCGCCAACGCTGCCGCTTCTGGTGCACGCGTCATGCTCATGGACGAAAAGCCATGGGCAGGCGGTAGCCTGTTAGATGCTCCCAATGAAGTCATCGACGGTGCCCCCGCCCCGCAGTGGATCAACGACACGGTCACAAAACTGACCGCTACCGATGACGTCGACATCCTGTCCGATACGACAGTCACGGGGATCTATGACGAAAACTATGCGATAGCCGTGCAACGTCGCACCCACCACCTGGACGAACACCCCGGTGATGGTATCTCGCGTGAGCGCATCTGGCATGTCCGAGCAGACCAAATCGTCTTGGCCACCGGCGCCCATGAACGGCCACTGATTTTCCAAAATAACGATCGACCGGGCATTATGTTGGCCTCGGCCGTGCGCACCTACCTGAATCGGTATGCGGTCCGTGCGGGTCAACAGATTGCCGTGTTCACCACCAACGATTCGGTCTATCCTATGGTTTCGGAACTGGCTGCCACAGGTGGTGTAGTTGCCGTGATCGATGCGCGGTCCTCCGCCTCTGCCGCCGCCCAGCAGGCGGTGTCTGAAGGTGTCAACGTCTTGATCGGTTCTGCGGTGATTGATACGCAGGCGGGGCCGGATCAGGAGCTCAGCGCGATCACCATCGCTCCGCTGAACGGTGGCACTCTCGATGTCTCTAAGACGCAGCGCATCGAGGTTGATACGCTGGCGGTCTCGGGTGGCTGGTCACCGGTGGTGCATCTGCACTCAGGACGCCGTGGACGCATCGATTGGAATACGCAGCTCCAAAGTTTCATCGCTGTTGAATCCGTCGAGGATATGCGATTGGCCGGGGCACTGACCGGCAAATACTGCACAGCATCAGCTCTAGCCTCGGGTGCGCAAGCAGGTGCCGCGGCCGCTACTGCTGCCGGGTACAGCATTGAGGCCAAAACGCCTCGTGCAATCGATCGCCCTTACGGCCCGGTTCAACCCTTGTGGATGGTCCCATCTCCGGATGGTAACGACGCCGATGATTACGCCAACCATTTCGTGGACCTGCAGCGCGACCAATCGGTTGCTGACATTCTGCGTTCCACCGGTGCCGGCATGTCATCGGTTGAACATATCAAACGCTACACTTCGATCTCGACCGGTGCAGACCAAGGCAAGACCTCCGGGGTTCCCACAATCGGTGTCATGGCCACGATTTTGGGAGTTGAAGATCTCTCCGAAATTGGTACCACGACCTTCCGCCCGCCCTACACGCCGGTTGGTTTTGCCGCCCTAGCCGGTCGACGTCGTGGCAAGCTCTTTGAAGTCGCACGAACCACCCCAATCCACGCTGCTCATGTGGCAGCCGGAGCGGTATTCGAAGATGTTGGACAGTGGAAACGTGCCCGCTATTATCCGCAGGGTACCGAAACCATGGATGAGGCCGTCTACCGTGAATGCGCCGCGGTCCGTGATTCAGTCGGCATGTTCGACGGCTCAACGCTGGGCAAGATCGAATTGCGTGGCAAAGACGTCCCCGAGTTCCTAAACCGCATCTACACCAATGGCTACCTCAAGCTCAAAGTAGGCATGGGTCGCTATGGTGTGATGTGTACTCCAGACGGGATGATTTTCGACGACGGCGTCACACTGCGCCTCGCCGAAAACCGTTACTTCATGCACACCACAACATCGGGTGCCGCCGAAGTACTGGACTGGATTGAAGAATGGTTGCAAACCGAATGGCCAGAACTCGATGTCTTTGCGACGTCGGTGACCGAACAATACGCGACCGTAGCCGTCGTTGGGCCCAAGTCGCGAGAGGTAATGAACAAACTGGCCCCCCATGAAGACTTCAGTGCCGAGGGCTTCAAATTCATGGCCTTCCGCGATATCACGCTGGCCTCGGGGATCCCGGTTCGCGCTAGCCGTATTTCATTTTCGGGTGAACTGGCCTGGGAATTGGCCGTGGAATCCTGGTACGCACTGGCGGTGTGGGAAGCCGTTGCTGAAGCCGGAGCAGAATTTAACATCACCCCTTATGGGACTGAAACGATGCACGTTCTGCGCGCTGAAAAGGGGTTCATTGTGGTCGGCCAAGAAACTGATGGCACCGTGACACCACAAGATGCAGCCATGGATTGGATCGTCTCCCAGCATAAAGATTTCATTGGCAAACGCTCCTATTTGCGTGCAGACAATATACGCGAAGACCGAAAGCAGCTAGTATCAGTGCTCCCAGATGATCCGACCTTCCGTTTAGAAGAAGGTGAGGCCTTAGTGGCCATGGATACACCACTTGATATTGCTGCCGGGCCTGTGCCGCAAGAAGGCTGGGTAACCGCCTCCTATAATTCGTCTGCCCTGGGCCGGACCTTCGGTCTGGCCCTGATCAAGAATGGTTTTGATCGGGTTGGGGAAAGTCTCAAAGCCCTGGTGAATGGCGAGGTTGTCACTATGAAAATCGGACCCACCGTGTTATTTGATGCCGAAGGAGCTCGTCGAGATGGCTAATGTACAACAATTGCGACGCTCACCGCTCGCCGCACGAAGTCAAGAAATGCACAACGCCTCCGGCGATGCGGTAGCAATACGGGAAATTCCATTCACTACCCAGGTCGGTTTGCGAGCCACTCAAGGTACGCCGGGTTATGAGGCACTGGCGGCAGCTCTGGGCGGCCTGCCACAACGCGTCGGCCAGGTCGTGGGAGCTCCCTCGACCACCGGTGTGGTGTGGATGTCACCGGATGAATTCTTCGTCATCGATAAACCCGACACCGGCCTTGCCGAGACCCTAGAACGCACACTGGGGAACCACTCGGGCCAAGTGCTGGATTTATCGGCGAATCGGACCATCATCGAACTTGCCGGTGAAGCAGCCGAACTGGTCTTACGGAAATCATGTCCGTTGGATCTGCATCCCAAAGCCTGGCCCGTCAACCGGGCCTACGTGACCGAGGTCGCTCAGACCCCGTTGATTTTGTGGCGAGTTGCTGAACACACCTGGTGGTTGGCCCCACGGATCTCGTTTGCGGATCACGTCGTCAACTGGTTACTTGACGCAATGGTCGAGTTTTCCGGTACGAAAGGATAAACCATGGCATTAAGTGTGCTGGACATGTTTTCAATCGGTTTGGGACCTTCCTCGTCTCACACCGTGGGCCCCATGCGGGCGGCAGCCCAGTTCATCAATCGTCTGGATGCCGACACCCTGGCGGCTACGACACGCGCTCAAGTCGAACTTTTTGGTTCACTGGGTGCCACCGGGATTGGACACCACTCTGACACGGCCGTGATTCTAGGGCTGGCCGGACACGACCCTGCCACGATCGAACCCGACCAGGTCGAGGGCATCATCGAACAGGTCGAAACCACCGCCACGTTGCAGCTGGCTGGAACCAAGACCATTGATTTTGATCGAGCACACGATGTCATATTGCACCTATCCAAGTCCCTGCCGGGACACCCCAACGGTATGAAAACCACCGTGTTTGACGCAATGGGTCAAGAACTGGACTCGGAGATCACGTACTCGATCGGTGGGGGATTTGTGGTGACTGAGGAGGAACTCGATAAGCCACTGACCACCGAGCGCAAGGTCCGTCACGCATTTAGCACGGCCAATGAATTATTGGCACTGTGCGAACAGCACGGCAAGTCTATCGCTGAATTGACCTGGGAAAATGAGATTGAGTGGCGCCATCCCGAAGACATTCGTGCCGAACTGCTCAAAATCTGGCGTGTCATGCAGGACTGTGTTCAAGCCGGAATTGAACGCACCGAAACGACACTACCCGGTGGCCTCCAGGTGACCCGGCGGGCGCCGAAACTCTACCATCAACTCACCCAAGGTGGTGGCTCAGAGCGCAACGGGGATACCAAAGATGCCCTGCGAGGTATCGAATGGGTCAACCTGTATGCCCTAGCCGTCAACGAGGAAAACGCCTCGGGCGGTCGTGTCGTTACAGCACCCACCAATGGGGCCGCAGGCATCATTCCCGCAGTGCTGCACTATTACACGCGGTTTTTAGATGACGTGACCGATGACAAGATCATTGAGTTCATGCTCACCGCCGGGACAATTGGCATCATCATTAAAACTCAGGCTTCGATTTCCGGAGCTGAAGTTGGATGCCAAGGCGAGGTTGGATCCGCCTGTTCCATGGCGGCGGCTGGCCTCGCTGCAGTCATGGGTGGCACCCCTGCCCAGGTAGAAGACGCGGCTGAAGTTGCACTGGAGCACAACCTTGGTATGACCTGCGACCCGGTTGGTGGGCTCGTCCAGATTCCATGTATTGAGCGCAATGCGATTGCTTCGGTCAAAGCGATCAACGCTGCACGCTTGGCGCTGCACGGTGATGGCACCCACAAGGTGAGCTTGGATCAGGCGATCGAAACGATGCGGCAAACCGGTGCGGACATGATGGACAAATACAAAGAAACCTCACGGGGAGGACTGGCAGTCGCCGTTACCCTTCCTGAGTGCTAGTGATGGTTACCACAAGGGTCGGTCCGGGAAACTGGGCCGACCGTTGTGGTGCCTGGCATCTAGAATTGCCTACTTAGCGACGTGTCTGAAAACGCAAATGCCACACGCATTCGCCCGGAACCACACCCATACGAACCTCATCCACGATTCCTGTGGCAAAGATCTGACCGTCGACATCGCCTGTGGCGACCTCGACGATCTGGTCACCGACAAACTGTTGAGCGTTCTTCAGAGCGGCCTCAGTTTCGTCAATGAAATGCAACGGAGCCGCAGGGCGCCACCACCAATGGCACATCACCACGCAATAACCCCCAAAGAGCGAGCCGAGTTGATCCTGGTCGGCGGCGATGAATCCATCCACCGATACCAAGCTATATATGACGACTTTGCCCACGGGTCCTCGTGACGTCGATTTCAGGTGTGCACCAGTCTTCGAGATGCCCCAGCAGCTGTCAAGGGCCATGGAAGCGTTCGTAACGCGGGCACCGGCAGGATGCCGACGTTGTGGAGAAGCTCTCGGTTCATCGCGTCGCGTCGAGTACACTGCAGCCCTATGGAAGGTATCAATGAGCAGTTAGTGTCCTGGGCATCAATGTTGGAAGAAGAAACACGAAAACAAGCCATTACCTCGGCTGAACTCGATTTCATCTACCCGCATATCGCACTGATGCCCGACGCCCATCTTGGCTACGGTGCAACCGTTGGTTCCGTCATTCCGACCCTGGGGGCTGTCATGCCCGCTGCCGTCGGCGTCGACATCGGCTGCGGCATGATCGCGGTGCAAACACAATTTCGGTTCAACGATCTACCGAAAGATCTCAAGACGCTGCGCGAACGGATCGAACGCGTCATTCCAGTGTCTGCGGGCCAATACAATCGCAAAGTCCTGCCGACGGCAAAGCCACGCGTTGACGAGCTGGAGACCATGGCGTTGGAGATTGATTTTGATCCTGATGCCTTCGACAAAAATTGGCGAGTGCAACTTGGCACCCTGGGTGGCGGCAACCATTTCATTGAAATCTGTCTCGATGAAGATGACCGCGTATGGACCTTTCTTCACTCAGGCTCACGAGGCATCGGCAATAGGATTGCAACTCACCACATCGGGATTGCCAAACGACTACGCCGCGAAGCCTCAGACACCCTGCCCCACGAAGACCTGGCCTGGTTCGAAGAAGGTACAGCGGAATTCGACGAATACATCGCCCACCTTCGCTGGGCACAACACTTCGCGCTGCTGAACCGCGAAGAGATGATGGATCGGGTCAATGAACAACTCGGCCGCTGGGTGGGGGAACCGGTGCGGGATATCCAACGGATTAATTCTCACCATAACTTCACAGAAAAAGAACACCATTTCGGCAAAGAAGTCTGGGTGACCCGCAAGGGTGCCATTCGTGCTCGCAAAGGGGATATGGCATCGATCCCTGGTTCCATGGGTGCAGCCTCATATATTGTCGAGGGTAAAGGAAATGCTGAGGCGCTGAATTCGGCGCCCCATGGTGCGGGCAGACAATACTCGCGTCGCGCAGCGCGGCGGACATTCACCCAGGATGACCTGCGCAAGGCAATGGTGGGGATCGAATACCGCGATACGCATAAATTTATTGATGAGATTCCCCAGGCATATAAACCAATTGACCGTGTCATGGCGGACTCCACCGACTTGGTCACGATCCGGCATACGCTGCGGCAAATCGTAAACGTCAAGGGAGACTAGCCAACATCGGGGATAATAGAGATCATGTCTTGGATGGATGATAACCCCTTTACCACCGGAACCCGCACGTATCAACGAGTGTTGATCACCGGGATGGTCATCCTCGGCATCGGCTTTCTCTTTGCCATTATCGGTGGGCTCACATCCACGCGAGCACTATCATTCATGGCCGTATGGATCATGGGTGCCGGACTCATTACCCACATTATTGCTCAGACCATTCGGTACGCTGGACGTCGTCGTGAGCTGCGTGAAAACCTCGAAGCTGACCGCAAACGTCGCCAACAGCGTGGAAAGGACTAAACATGACTGTTGACATCACCGGCCGAGAATATCCCACAGTAGGCCCTTACCACGTCGGAAGTGAAGCAATCCGCAACTTCGCCACGGCCGTGAAAAACACCCACCCCTTCCACCACGACGTCGAGGCCGCCCGCGCTGCCGGTCATAAAGATCTCATCGCCCCACCGACATTTTTGGTGTCGATCGCTCAACGGGCCGAAGCCCTCATGGTCAACGACCCCGATGCTGCGGTCGATTTTTCACGCGTCGTCCACGCCGATCAGCGCTTTACTCATCACCGCAGTGTGGTGGCCGGCGATGAACTTTACGCCACAGCAACCGTCGTCTCTGTCAAAGAGCTTGCCAGGAATCGGCTGATCACAACTCAAGTTGACGTCTCAAGCGCCCAACGCGCACCTGTTTCGACCATCACCTCGACGTTGCTGATCCGCGGATAAGGATAAGTCATGATTGCCATTGAAAACCTCACCAAGGGCGAAGTCGTCGCCACTCGCACCATCGACATCACGCGAGCAGATCTTATCCGATATGCGGGGGCCTCAGGGGACTTCAACCCGATTCACTGGTCTGAAGCCACCGCGCAAGCAGCAGAACTGCCCGGTGTCATCGCCCACGGGATGTTATCGATGGGCTTGGCGGTGGATTTGGTCACCGAATGGACCAATGATCCAGCCGCCATCATTGACTACCAAACGCGATTCTCTGCGATGGTTCCGGTTGAAGAAACCACTCATACCTCGAACCCGGCACAACCCTTTTCAAATCCCAACCCCGGGGCGCAGCTGGATGTGGTGGCAAAAATCGGTGCCATCAACGAAGAAACCAACGTCGTCAGGGTGGATTTGACCGTGACGAACCCTCATGACGACAACGCTCGGGTCCTAACCCGCGCCCAAGTCCAGGTCCAACTTTAACCGCATGACACAAAACTTACTGGCGAACCACACCACCGCCCGTGTCGGGGGTCCAGCCGACAGCTGGATCACGGTGACGACCGAAGATCAACTCATCCGGTCCATCTCCGAAGCCGATGCGGCTGGCGTGCCACTACTGGTCGTTGGTGGTGGCTCGAATCTCTTAGTCGCAGATGAAGGCTTCCCTGGCACGGTGGTCCAGATCGCCACAGACGGTATTGAGATTGTTGACTCAACCGACACCCATGTGCACATTCGTATAGCCGCCGGACACGTCTGGGACGACGTCGTTGCATGGTCGGTGGATCAGGGACTCACGGGAATCGAGGCACTGTCCGGGATTCCAGGCTCGACTGGCGCCACCCCGGTCCAAAATGTAGGCGCCTACGGTGCAGACATATCCCAAACTCTCCACAGCATTCGTGCCTGGGACCGTCAAGCCCAGGCCATCGTGGAATTGACCGGTGATGATTTAGCGTTCGGTTATCGTGATTCCATCATTAAACGCTCTATTGTTTCTTCGACGACGAATTTCCAGCATGCCTCACCGCAATGGATCGTCCTGTCCGTCGATTTGCAACTAACCAAGACAGGTAAATTGGCCCCGGTACGGTATTCCCAACTTGCACGTGCCCTCCAAGTTGGGCTGGGCGATCACTCACCCTTGGAACATATCCGTCAAACTGTGTTAAACCTGCGAGCAAGCAAGGGCATGGTGCTGGACGCTTTAGACTATGACACCTGGTCGACCGGGTCGTTCTTCACCAATCCAATCGTGTCCCGTGAAGTTGCCGAAACGCTGCCCGAACATGCTCCTCGATTCGAGCATCACGAGACCGGGGATCACAACGATACCGTGAAGCTCTCGGCCGCATGGTTGATCGATCACGCTGGCTTTCATAAAGGCTTTGGTCTCAATGGTGAATCGGGTGCCGTCGACGGTAGGGCTTCGCTGTCGACCAAACACACGCTGGCTCTAACCAACCGGGGCAGCGCAACGACCCAAGATATGGTTCACATCGCAAGTTTGGTACGTCATGGCGTAGCCACAAAGTGGGGAATTATACTCGTGCCCGAACCGGTGTTGATTGGGGTACAACTTCAAGATCCGGGTGCTCCCAAAGCGCAGTAGTGGATCCTAGGTCAGCCTTCTGGGCAGGCACAGGCCTAGCCGGGGAATGCAACACCGACGATTCTGGGTCGAGCGCCGAGTACCTGACGGCTTGAGCATCGTATGCATCATGCGGATGACGATGGCAAAGAAGTTCCCATCAGCGTTGCGTTGATCCACTGCTTTTGAAACGCCAGAGCATAGAATATGACAAATATCTACAGTGCTACGTCACGGGAGCTTTCATGTCCACGCCTGATGAATCAACCGCCCGCCAACCTCAGGGTGCACCCGCTGCGCTACTCAATGGGTTGGCAATTTTGGAGTCGTTTTCTATTCGGCGGCCAGTTCTCGGGGTTACAGAAATCTCCGAGATTGTCGGGTTACACAAATCTACCGTGTCGCGCATGTTGCATGGTCTCGCAGAACTGGGGTATGTCCAACGTGAACGCAATGGTGGTCGCTACCGGTTAGGCCTCAGTGTGCTGGAACTCTCCGCGCCGTTGCTCGCTGATCTCGACATCCGTGATGCTGGCCTGGAACACTTAGAACGCCTAACCGAACTGACCGGAGAGACATCTGCTCTGGGTGTTTGGAGTGGTACCGGGACGATCGTTGTAGACCAAGTGGCCAGCCCGCACCAGGTGCGACATACCCAGCCCATCGGTAACCGGTACAACCAATGGAACTCCTCATCTGTGCGAGTCATGTTGGCCTATCAGCCGCTCAAGACCGTGTTTGAACTGATTGATAATGGTCTGATTATCGCCCCCGACGGCGGCTTGAGCCGCGACGCGATTCAATCGGAACTCGATGAAATCCGGTGTACAGGTATCGCTATGAACCAGGGGTACACGACCCCAGAAGAATTTGGCGTGGCAGCGGTGGTCCGAGATCTTCGTGGTGCTGAAATTGGCTGTGTTATTTTGTCGGCGCCTTCGTCCCGTGTGGAACTCAATGATGCCGCTGAGACTTTGCAGGAAGCCGTACGCAAGACCGCCAACGACATTTCAGCGCGTCTTGGTGCCCCGGTCATCGATGAACAAGACCAAGGACGTGACTCCGAAGAATCACGCCCTTGACAGGTTTTCACCAAACGCTCAGACCAGAGTCTTTACTTTGGCCGATTTCTGTTTTGAAGGTTTCACTTTGCTATCGGCGGGTAGGACTGGGATAGCGGAGGTGATGGGCTCATCATCCAAGCCTGCGCCCAGCTGGCGTCCTGCGGTCTCTGGCATCAACGTGGTGGCGATGAATGCGCCGACCGCGATGATCGTCAAATAAATCGCCGGGGAAAGTGGGTTCCCGGTGACATCAATCAGCCAAGTGGCGATATATGGTGCGGTCCCACCAAATAGCGCATAGGCCACGTTGTAGGTCACGCCGGAGGCAGTGTAGCGAACACGGGTTGGAAATACCTCTGTCAGCAACACAGCGGTCACAACATTGGCTGTCACCGTACCGAACATAATCAGCAGCTGTCCGAGCAATGCGGTACCAAAGGAACCACCCGAGGCTATGATGTACCCGGGGATTGCGGCAGTACCCAACAAGAGCGCCGAGGCGAACATGGCTTTCCTACGACCGAAACGATCGCATATCCGACCCGCCAGAGGGGCAGTACATGCCGCGAGTGTTAACGCAATGACATTCGATGCTAAGACTGGCACCGCATCCAGTTGCACGACTTCGCGCAAGAATGTGGTCATGTAGGTCGAGAAGATATAGAAGCTCAGTGCGGTCAAAGAAATGTAGCCAGCCAGGATCATCATCGGGCGGGCTTGGGTTTTAATAGTTGACCGAAGTGGAGCGTGCTCTGTGGTGTCGTCTTCCTGGAACATTGGGGATTCACCGAGTTTACGGCGAATCCAAAACGCGATGAGTCCAAGTGGTGCTGCTATCAAGAACGGAATGCGCCAGCCCCATTCGTGCATGGCGTCGTCTCCGAGGCTCGTGGTGAGCACGAAAGACAACAGGGCTGCAGCTGCAAATGCAGTGAATGTCGCGGTTGGCATTGCAGCGCCCCAGCGAGCACGCTGATTGGGTGGCGAGTGCTCGATGACGTAGGTGACCGCGCCTGCGTATTCACCACCTGCGGAGAGCCCTTGGAGGCACCGGGCCAGGGTGAGGAGAACGGCGGCCCAGATGCCGATCTGTTCAAAGCTGGGGAGCAGACCGATAGCCGCGGTAGAGCCAGACATTAGCAGGACTGTAGTAATCAGAATGTTTTTGCGACCAATTCGGTCGCCGAGCATTCCGAAGAATGCCCCGCCCAGCGGTCGAAGAGCAAAGGCTACCGCGAAAATCGCAAATGTTTGCAGCAGCGCGACAGCTCCGGTCGATGCAGGGAAGAAGACTGTGGCGATAATAGTCGCCATAAACCCGTAGACGGCAAAGTCGAACCACTCAACCACGGTGCCGGCGAATCCGGCGAACGTTACCTGGCGGAGAGTTTTGGGCGAGACTTGCGCAGTGGGATTCGGCGTTTCGTGAGGTGTTGGGTCGGCAGTCGTCATGGAAGACTCCAGTTCTGGTTGGCCGGTTGTACAAAGTGTCCAAGCGTACCCGACGTATGTCGGCGGGAGAGGAGTCATACAGTGGATGACACGACTCTGCTACCGATGACAGGTGCGCCAGACGAATATGTAGTTGCGAAAGATACACGTCAGCTTTGGCGAGCATTGCGATGGCACTCGTCGCTGTGACGTGCAGCACATTGTGTTGCTGAGATAACAATGTAGTTGTTGATTCAGCAACTTTCAAGAGGTGGCCTAAGTTTTCCTGAACTTTTTGTCGACCGATCGGAGAAGGCCACTCATCAAAGAGCGTTTAGTAGCACTAAATATCTCCGATAGGAATCACATGGCACAGCATGCGCTGCGGTTCATGGCCTTACTGAGCCGTAGTTGATTGCGGATCCTTTTGATTGACGAACTGCGGTTTGAGTCGAAAATAAACTTGTCGACGTACGATAGCTACGACGTCGTCTTCTTCGTCGGTAATTTTCACATCGAACCAATGTAAGTATTTATCGCCGTTGGCTGTCTCGGATTTAATGAGCTCCCACGTTTCATCGGATACGTGCATATCAGCCGTAATTTTGCCACGACCGGGTTTCAGAAATTTCGCTTCAACCCCGACATCCCACACAAGATATTTCTTGCCCAACCCATACACTCCTGCGAACATGAAAAATGGATCGGTCATCGACAACATGGTGCCACCGAAGGCGGTGCCGACAAGATTGCGAGTCAAGATGTTGGGTTTGTGTGTCACGATTGACCGTGACGCATCATCGGCAATGTATTCCGGCTTAATGCCGGCACCCAGATACGGTGGCCAAATACGCATGAAGCGTTGTAAGAACTTGGGTCCAATCCGCATGGATGCATAGGTCGGGATTTTAAACTTCGGTAAACGCACAACAGGCTCCTTAAAGTGAAAGGGAGATGAGGTTGCGGTTATTCTAGATCACTTTCGCAAAACTCTGACAGTTCTCGATACCCGGTAGATACCGGACTTCATCGATCAGGGATATCGCCGGTGTGCACACCCGCGTAGCTCGGAAGCACCGTTGCGACCATAAGGTAGGTCAGTTTTTAGCGATGCCTTCGCAGGACATGGTGTTGCCTCGGATCTTAAACACTGACGCCGCCCAGCGCAATGCGGGGCGGCGTCAAGGTGACGTCGAAAGAACTGATCAGCGTTTTAGAGGTTGCCGGTGGCAATCATGAGCATGCGGCGTACAGGCTCTGCAGCGCCCCACAGCAATTGGTCCCCGACGGTGAAAGCTGAGATGTATTCGGGACCCATAGCAAGTTTCCGGACGCGACCAACAGGGATATCCATCGTGCCGGTTGCGGCAACTGGAGTGAGCTGTTGCATTGAGGCTTCTTTGGTATTGGGAACAAATTTGACCCAGTCATTATCGTTGGCCAGCAGCTCTTCGATTTCATCCAGTGGGATGTCTTTGGTCAATTTCAGCGTCAGTGCCTGAGAGTGTGAGCGTAGGGCACCAATTCGGACGGTCACAGATTCTAATGGCATGACGTCATCGCCGGTACGACCGAGGATCTTATTGGTCTCGGCCATACCTTTCCAATCTTCACGGGACATTCCATCGCCCAGATCCGAATCGATCCATGGGATTAACGATCCGGCCAGGGGGGCGCCGAACTGTGTGGTGTCCATGCTCCCGTCGCGCTGGGCGGTGATGACCTTTTTGTCGATTTCTAAGATGGCTGAGCTGGGGTCTTGTAAATCTTCTGCGACGACACCATGTAAGGTGCCGAAGCCTTTGAGTAGCTCGCGCATGTGACGGGCACCGCCACCGGATGCCGCCTGGTATGTCATCGCGGTACCCCATTCAACTAAACCATTGCGCATGAGGCCCCCCAAGCCTAGGAGCATGAGCGAAACGGTGCAGTTGCCGCCAACAAATTGGTTGACGCCGTTTTTTAGACCAGCATCGATTTGTGCGCGGTTGACTGGGTCCAGCACGATGATGGACTCATCATCCATGCGAAGTGCTGAGGCGGCATCGATCCACAGGCCTTTCCAACCAGCAGCACGCAGCTTCGGGTAGACGGCGTTGGTGTAGTCGCCACCTTGGGTGGTCAAGATGATCGGGAGCTTGGCAAGGGTTTCGATGTCGTGGGCATCCTGAAGGGTTTCCGAGGTGTCAACACCTGGAAGTTCAGGAACCGGGCCGCCAGCATTGGAAGTGGAAAAGAAGACGGGGTTAATCTTGGCGAAGTCTTGTTCTTCGACCATGCGCTGCATGAGCACGGATCCAACCATGCCGCGCCAGCCAATTAACCCAACTGATGGGCGGGCACCAGCGTCAGTGTACAGGGGAGCTACCGAAACTTGTTGACTCATAAAATCTATTCTACATTCTGTGCTAGTGCGTACTTTTTGCGAGCGGTGTAGGCCCAAAGTCCTACACCAATAAATGCTTGCGTGAGGACGAGAAGAAAAATGATCCCGGCGATTGTTTTGCCTGTCAGGACCAAGTACAGGCCCATACCGGCACAGACTAGTGCGAGCAAGGGCCCGGCTACTAATCCGATAAAGGCCATGACCATCTGGCGCTGTGACACCGGTGCGGTGTTCGTTGATTTAGTCAAGGGTGCGCTCCCATCGTTCGAAACGGTACTGCACCGAGGATTTCGACGTATGCCAGCCTTCGGTAGGATCCTGATTGGTCAGTTTCCAGGAGGCATCGAGTTTAGGCGCATACGTATCGCCATCAACATGGATATTGAATAGGCTGCGTTCTACAACGGTGGCTACCTCTAACGCCTGATCATATAGGCTGCCCCCGCCGATGACCCAAATCATCGGGCCGGTCTTAAGCTCACCGGCGAGCTCAAGGCCTTGAGCCAGATCTGACACGACATGCACATGGTCCTGCTGGAGTTTGTCATCGGAAGGATCTTTGGCAAATTGTTGCGAGACAACAATTGAGGTGCGATCCGGAAGTGGCCGAAATTTCTCTGGAAAGGAAGACCACGTCTTGCGACCCATCACGAGCACTTCACCGGTGGTCACCTGTTTGAAGTGCTTGAGATCTTCTGGCACATGCCACGGCATATCACCGTCAAGGCCAATAACACCGTCGAGGCTTTGCGCCCAGACCATGCCGATGTGGGTATTAGACGGCAACTGGAGCTGAGATAGTGGGATGGTGTTGGTAGTCAAGGATTTCGAAATCTTCCAATTCGTAACTAAATAAATCGTCAGGTTTCCGGCGGAACCGTAACTGTGGATATGGGTATGGTGTGCGGGTCAGTTGTTCTCGAACTTGATCCACGTGGTTGGTATAGATGTGCACATCTCCACCGGTCCAGATGAATTCACCTGGGTTATACCCCAATTGCTGTGCCATCATCATGGTGAGTAGCGAGTATTCAGCGATATTAAAGGGCACGCCGAGGAACATATCAGCCGAACGTTGGTAGAGCTGGCAGGAAAGCTTGCCGGGACCATCAGCTTCGGGTTGGACATGAAATTGGAACATGGCATGACAAGCAGGCAATGCCATTTCATCAATTTGTCCGGGGTTCCACGCAGAAACAATATGACGGCGAGAACCGGGGGTTTGCGCTAATGATTCCATGACCTGACTGATCTGATCGATGGATTCACCATTGGGGGCTGGCCAAGAGCGCCATTGCACCCCATAGACCGGTCCAAGTTCTCCATCCTCGTCGGCCCACTCATTCCAAATGCGAACGCCACGTTCTTGTAACCATTTGACGTTAGAATCGCCGTTCAAAAACCAGATCAGCTCCAGCGCTGCGGATTTAAAGTGCACTCGCTTGGTAGTGATTAACGGAAAATACTCTGCGAGGTTATAGCGGATTTGGCGACCGAAGACCGAGTAGGTCCCGGTGCCCGTTCGATCGGTGGTCAACGTGCCATTTTCAAGCACGTCGGCCAGCAGATCTTCATACGGGGTATCAATGGACTGTGCGCTCATATTCCTTATTCCGTGAGTTAACGTTTGGCTGCTGGATTTGTGACGAGATGCAGATATTCGGGGTATCTACGTAAGTAGTCCACAACATAAGAACATTCGGTGGTGAATTTTTGTTCCTGCTGTTCAAATTCATCAAGGACCAGTGTCGTCAGCGCGCGAGCATAACCTTGGCGACCGTATTGTTCGGCGACGATCGTGTGTTGCAATACATAGACACTGGGATCTTCGTCAGCCATGCGATATCCGATGAAACCGATAAACGTGGTTTCACCCGTGTAGGGGCTCTCATGGTGTAATTCGAATCGGTCTTTGGCAGGAGCGTGCACTAACCGCAGGTTCTCATGCACGATTTTTTCTGGCTGCGTACCCGGCGAAGTAGTCATAGCCACAGCCTACCAAGGCCCACTGACTCGGATACATAGGATATTTACGGCTCATGGGTGTCCACCGGCTGGAGTTATTTGACCAGCGGCTCGTAGCGTTCGACTGAGACAATCTGTCCTGCCCGATGCTTCGCACGATGCACCACCATGATGGAACCCGGCGCAAGGTTCGCAAGTTTCCTGCTGATCACCGCTTTGGGTTTAATCATCGCTTGTTCAGTTCGGATCCGAGACTTGATGTCTTTGAGGATCAGTCGCACCACCGACGGTTGTGAGCACAGCACAGTGGCATCTAAGCGCCGAAACTCCTGATGCAGACGTCGCGACAAGACCAAGCTGTTTTTGCCATTGGTTTTATTGAGCCACTTCTTTGTTCGCACCGCACCACCGTGCTTTTTAACATATGGGGCGATCGTTTCAAGTGATCGAGTGTATTTTGAAGTCACAACGCGGGTGGGTTTCCACGCGCGCAATAATTTGGCTACGGCTTTTGCTTGACGGTATCCGGAGTCAGCTAACGGTCGATCGATCTCATCACGAGTCCACGACTCTGCGGGTGTCGCTTTGGCCTGACGCAGGACTATCAGGGGCACCGTGGCTAACTGGTGCGCTTCAAATGCGTCTTCTAACAAGTCCAAAGGCTTCCGGTCCAATTCTTTGGATAGAAGCCGACGCGCATGGTCTGCACTTACCCAGCGCACCGAGTCCACTTCCCTGCGGTCCGGCCGCGCCTTTTGATCAATCACCCGAGCTGCCCAGTACCAGACTTCCTTCTTGTTATTTCCCTGAGGGGTCTTATACCGGGTCACACCTAGAGGGATACCCAATGGTAAATCGAGACCGACTTCTTCCTTGGTTTCTCGCCAAGCCGTTTCAGGGAGGGTTTCGCCAGGACCTAACCGGCCTTTCGGCCAGGACCAGTCATCAAATTCGGGACGATGAATCAACAGCACTTCTAATTGTCCGGATTTGATTCGCCAAGGAATTGTACCGGCAGCCAAGATTTTGGCATTGACTCCGTGTTCGGCGCTGTTGGCCGTAGCACGTGTCGTGGTGAGTTTGCCGAGGCGTTTCGCAGCGCGCATGGTGAATGAGCCTAGCTGTCGGAAGAGAACATGACGTCGGTGTTATCCACCGTGAAACCCAGCGAGGTGTAGAGATTCACCGCGGGCCGGTTTTCGTCATCGACGTATAAGACAATTTTCTCTAGTCCAGACCCTGCAAGATAATTCATCCCGTGCAAAGTTAACGCCTTGCCCAACCCTGAGCCCTGAGTCCTGGGGTGTACCCCGACGACGTAGACCTCACCGGCAGCAGACCCCACAGGGGTTTTCGTCCAATGAAAGCCCACGGCAGTTCCATGTGCGTCTTCAGCAATGAAAAAGCCCGCTGGATCAAACCAGGGTTCAGCCTTGCGTGCGTCTAAATCTGCTTGGGTGAGTTGGCCCTGCTCTGGGTGTTCCGCAAATGCCAGCGCATTGAGGGCCAACCACGCTTCGTCGTCATCACCTGGGCGATACGTGCGAATCGTATAACCCTGAGGTAGCTGTGCTTCGCCGAAGGACTCGCGGTCGATTTCTAATGCCATGCGGTATAACACCCGAACCGGTTCCAGATCTGCCCTGAGCGCTAACGCGCGTGCTGCGGGGTGGTCGCCGTGACTCCATGCAGTGATGGTTTGGTCACGGAAAGCTCGCTCGGCGATCAGTTTCTTGGTGGCGTCTGCAAGCATCCGTCCCAGGCCGTCGCCTCGATCCTCCGGTGCAACGACGAGTTCTACCAGTAATGGCTGTTGAGGATCATCAGGGATGACCACGACGGCGGCACCTGTCAGCTCGGGTTGTCCAGTAGTGAGCATCCAAGCACGACCCGCACGAAGATCAACCCAGGTTTGGTCGCCAAACGGTTCATTGTGGTCTGTCGCAACCCCGAGATCGGCAAGTTGACGAAGTTGCGGAAGAAGTTCCGACGTCTCTGCTGGAGCATGCACGCGCAATTGAGTCATGCCACCACAATAACCGCTGCCGCGAATTTGCGGGCGCGATTGACATCCAGGTCTGTCCCAAGCTGGTGCCATGCCATGATAGAAGAGTGCGTAGGACTATTTCAGCTTTAACCACGGTCGCCGCTGCTGCGGTCTTGGCCGCAGTGACGGTATTTGTGCCCAGTATGCCGCAGTGGGTCAGCCCGGTGATCTTGTCGGTGCTGGTTGTACTCTTTGCGTGGGCATGGCCAATCGTGGTCAGCCCCAAACCGCGCTGGGACATCAGTGCCGTGCTCGCACTGACCGGGCTGTCAGCGATTTGGGTGGTATCAACCATACCTCCAAGCGTGCAGTTCTCACCGATGGCCACTGAGCTGTGGCTGGCACCGGTTGGAGGAGCCACGGCATTGGGTGTATTGCTCATTTTTGGGGTCCAAATCTTTACGCTGCCCGGGGGGGTGCCTCGATTCTTGGCCACGGCCATGTTGTCGGTCGGTGCAGTCATCGCCGCGTCTGCGGCTGGCTGGGCGCTGTTGTTGCGACACAAATATGAGGTAGCCCAGGGTGAGCTCGGCGTTGAACAAATCACGGGGGTCACCTGGCTGATGCTGACGATACTGGTGGCGCTTGTCGTCGCGGCACTGGCCACGTTGATACCGACGCGACGACGCAACCGCATGATCGCCGTCATTATCGTCGCTACCGGGGTGGCCATTATTCTGCAGCTCGTGCGTCCTGGCGTGTTGTCTATGCCTGCCGTGATTGCCAGTGCCATTGCAGCCTTAATTATTGGTTTGGCAGATAGCTTCTCGGACTCCACGGAAGCCCCTGTAGCCTCGTTGGGACACCCGCTGACCGCGGTAGCAGTGGGTTCCGGGACGACGATTGTCACCGGGATGCTCGGCTACTTTGTTATCCACGTTTTACCCTGGTAATAATTGACGACACCAAGTCGTATCGAATTGAGATTGTGAGTAAACTAAGGGCCATGTCTGTTGTAGCTTTAGAAATCTTCTTTACCGTCCTCGTCGGCCTGGCTGGCGTTGGCATGGCCCTATTTGCACTGCTGGTCATCCGCGGCCTGTACCGAGGCCAGCGCTAAATACCCCAGTGGCTATCGAGCTTCCATACGATCTGCTCCCAGAGCTGGCGCCGCTGTCGTGGCTGATCGGCTCCTGGGAAGGTCAAGGCCGTCTTGGCGCGGGGGAAGAAGGCTCCGAAATCTTCTACCAGCGCCTCGATTTTGGTGAAACCGGTCTGCCATTTTTACAGTATCGAGCTGAAACCTGGCTCTCAGAGGAAGACGGCACTCTGATTCGTCCACTCACGTTTGAGTCTGGTTACTGGGCGATCGACCGTCAGCGTCATGCCGCCGACGTCGGCCCCGGCATGAAACCGGCCGATCCGGTCCCGGCGTACCGTTCGGCAAAAGACGTTGAACGTTTACGCAAAAACGAAACCGACTTCCCAATTACTGCCACCATCACGCATCCCGGGTCAATGTCCGAGCTGTACTACGGAGTTATTCGTGGACCGCAAATCCAGCTCAACGCCGACGCCGTCCTGCAAGGCTCCTTGAGCGGACAGTATCATTCCGCCAGTCGCATCTACGGCCTGGTACACGGTCAAATGTTTTGGCGGTGGGATGTGATCGAAACCGAAGGTGCCGAGCCGCAACCCCACGCCTCTGGGATTTTAGATAAGATGCCCTCCGAAAGTGCTGGTCGTCTGCCGCCCGGGAAACCTCACCTGCCCGGCAAACATGACGCGTAGAGTAACACTATGCTTGACGTAACCCACATCGAATTTATTCCAACGACTTCACCGTTGCTCATCGGCGACACAGCTGTGCACGGCGCGGTTGCCGCACATTCGATTGACCAATACGTTGCGAGCCATTACGGGCACCCCCATCAGGAACAGCGCGCGCTAGCGAACGGGCAAGCTGTTGTGGACCTGTCGCACTACGGGATCGTGACGGTCACCGGCGCAGATCGGCTCAACTGGTTACACACGCTAACCACCCAGAATTTTCAGGGCATGACCGTCCCGATCAATACTGAAGCATTATTTTTGGACTTGCGCGGCCGCGTCGAAATTGCCGTGAAAGTGCACGACGACGGTGAAACCACCTATCTGATCACCGAACCCACGATGAACGCCACCTTGGTTGACTGGCTGACGCGCATGCAATTCGCTGCTCGGGTGAACGTCACGGATCGCACTGGCGAACTGGCATTGCTGGGGGCAACCGAGGAGGTACCGGGACTATCTGGTCCTGTCTGGATCGACCCGTGGCCTGGAATTGTTCCCGGGGGTTATGCGTATACATCGGATCCAGCGGATCATCCGGCCGTGCATGAAGACTATGCCTGGCGTCTTTATATTCTTAAGGCCACCGACCTTGTGTCAACCGCGACAAACTTGCCCGAAGGCTTTCAGCTGGCAGGAACCATGGCATCAGAGGCCTTGCGGATCGCTGCCGGGCGACCACGACAACTCTTCGATACCGATGATCGCACGATTCCGCATGAACTCGATTGGGTTCGCACGGCGGTGCATTTGGATAAAGGCTGTTATAAGGGTCAGGAGACGGTCGCACGCGTCCATAATCTCGGCCATCCGCCCCGGCGTCTCGTTGGGTTGATGATTGACGGCTCAGGGCATGGACTGCCCGAATCAGGTGCCGATATTATTCTGCGCCCAGAAACGCTCGACCCCGAAGCGATGGCTTCGACCCGGGCCATTGGCACGTTGAAATCCGTTGCGATGCACCATGAGATGGGTGCCATTGGTACGGCGATCATTCGACGTAACACGGATCCCGCCGCGCAACTCATTATCCGCGAGACGCCACCGGAAGGTGCTGAAGATACTGCCCCGAATTTCACTGCAGCATCCCAAGAAATCTTGACCTCACCAACCGCTGGGAAAGTCGTCGGACGAGTTCACGGGCTCAAAGATCTCAGACGGCGTTAGTCAAAGGTCACGCTGGTCCGATATCCCGACAGGATAAAGCCAACGTCGTTGGCCATCTTTTCGCAGATTTCATCGCCCACAGCGGTGACCCACTGGGGTATGAGTCCATCGAACATGCATTCCTCTGCCACTCGGGCGAGCACGAAGGTCCCGAAACCATTTCCACGCTGCGGCCCAGACACCAAGACCGCCAATTGTCCAACGGTGTCGGAAAAGATATCGTACCCGGCCCCGGCGATCGGAGTGGACTGCTCTTGAAATGGAGCGATCGTAAAATAATGATCTAATGCGTCCAGTGGGAGGGTTGTAATGTCATCCGGCGGACACGTTGCCTCAAGCCGCCGGACGTCTCGGCTGTGTGACGTGACATTGAACTGCGCGTCATCATAATAGGGGATATCTTCGGCGTAATAGAGCACATCTTCACCCAGGGACCGAGCCCCTTGCCGGTAACCCAATTGCAACATCGTGGTTTCTAAAGCCAGGACGTCATCATCAATATCTCGGGCAGCCTTCAGGAACCACGAGGGACCATAGAGCAGCGAAATATTGAATAGCTGTATGAATGTTGCTGTATTCGGGTCCCAGTCATCTAGCTCGTGGTCTGCAACGATTTCAAAGCGCTGCAAACCACGACGATGCTCGTGATTGGCGCGGTGCAATACTTCCGGCTCGAGGGCAAGAGATCGAGCCCATGCGGAAAGCACGAGCTTTTGATTGGCGTGTGACAACCCTGGCGAATTAAGAAAGTGATTCGACAAGGGATGCCTCCAAGAGCAACGGCGACGGAAGTGCTGACCCTCTACGTAAGCGTCATCACCCAAGCATAACGCCATGAACGATCACAACACAGCGTTGCTCGTCGGACTGGATCGAATATCTGACGTGAAGTCGTAACCTGAAAAATATCGGTGAAATCTTGATGTCAAGTGTTGACCGTCACATAGGGTTCCCCTAAGGTACTCAAGGAGTGATATATCTCATAGTCAATTTGAGGTATATCAGATAACCACGACACGGAGTGCACTCACATGAACACCACCACGCGACGCAAGAAGACCCATCTGTTTTCAATGGAACGATCGAGCACGATGCGAGTGCTCACTTATGCGGGTGCCATTATGGCATTTCTGATCGGCTCAGGGTTTGCCACTGGACAAGAAATTATGCAGTATTTTGCGGCATATGGTTTCTGGGGTGTATTCGGCACTGGCCTGATTGTTCTCGCCTTGATAAGTTTCGTATCAGTCCAGTTTCTAACCGTCGGGCAACGCGAACAATTCGATAAGCCGGCACAGATTTTTGAATATTATGCCGGCAAATACGTCGGCAAGTTCTTTGACTATTTCTCGATCCTCTTTGTCTTCTTATCGTTCACCGTTATGGTCGCCGGAGCTGGCGCGGTGTTTGATGAGCACTATAATTTACCGTCCTGGGCCGGGGGTATTGGTCTAACGGTCCTGGTTGCTATCACGGTGTGGTTTGGACTCAATTCGCTCGTTGATGTGATCGGTAAGATCGGACCACTCATCGTGGTTATTGCCGTGGGACTTGGAATTGTCGGTATTCTGAACGCACAGTCCGGTATGTTGGAGGGCCACCAGATGGTGGCCGAGTTAGAGGTCCAACAAGCATCGAATCACTGGGTCAGTGCTGGTCTGAGCTATGTCGGGTTTTGCATGCTGTGGTTAGCTGCCTTCTTGACTGCCCTGGGCAAAACCGTGCCCACCCAACGGGAGGCGCGCGCAGGTGGTCTCGCGGGAGGCACGATTTTCTCCCTGGCGTGCATCATCGTGGGCTTAGGCTTATTAGCGAATATTGAACGCGTCGCCGGGACCCAAATCCCGATGCTGATTATTGCCAGCGACGTCGCGCCGTTTGTGGCATCGGCGATCTCCTTGATGATTCTGGCAGGAATTTACACCACCGCCATCCCACTCTTGTGGACAGTCTCGTCACGGGTCTTTCCTGATGGTACGAAGAAATATAAATACTTCACCATCTTCTTGGCACTCTTGGGAACTGTGATTGGACTCTGGTTACCGTTTGACCAGATGGTCAACATTGTCTATGTCCTCAATGGCTATGTGGGTGCCATCCTGTTGGCGATCATGATCGTTGTGACCATCATCAAGGCAGTGCAGCGACGTCGTAAGTCCATGAGTGCAGACTTGCAGAGTTACCAGGGTACTCTACGCCGGTAGCACTCCATACGGACTACGCGTCGCGTAACACGGCTGAAAGGAATTGTTTTGTGCGATCGTGGGAGGGGTTGGTGAAAATCGTATCTGGGTCGGAACTTTCGATCACCTTGCCACCGTCAAGCATCATCACCCGATGCGAAACGTCTCGGGCGAAACTCATCTCATGGGTCACGATGAGCATGGTGACATCAGTTGTAGCAGCGACCTCTCGTAAGACTTGCAGTACATCGACGACGACTTCGGGATCGAGAGCCGAAGTCACCTCGTCAAGTAGTAGAATTTCGGGATTCATTGCAAGCGCCCGAGCGATGGCCACGCGTTGTTGCTGACCCCCAGACAGGGCCGTGGGATGCGCGTTTGCTTTGTCGGGGAGACCGACCTTGTCTAGGAGTTCGTGAGCCCGCTCTATGGCATCACGTTTGGATCTGCCTAAGACATGGATTGGAGCCTCGATGATATTTTCCAGCACAGTCATGTTCGGGAAAAGATTGAACTGCTGGAATACCATGCCGATACGGGTTGTGAGCTGTTTTTGCTGTCGCTTCGGTATAGCAACGCGTCTGCCATCGCGCTGCTCGTACACCAGCGGTTGTCCACCGACGTATATGTAGCCATCCGTAAGTCCTTCGAGCGTCATCAGCAAGCGCAGAATTGTCGTTTTGCCCGAGCCCGATGGGCCAATGAGCGTGACACGTTCGCCCCGTTCGACCGTGAAGTTCAAGTTTTTCAACACGGTCTTGGTATCGAATTTCTTCTCAACATCCCGGAATTCAATGACCGGATCAGTGGGGTGGGGCTCAGTGGGCGTAGGCAAGACGTTTCTCCAATCGGTTGACGAGGACGGCGGTGCCATAACTAGCAACGAGGAAAATGACCCCCGCTATGGTGATCGTTTCGATATATCGATAGGTGAAGCCACCGATCTCTAGTGCAGTGGTCACCATCTCCATGACGGAGATAGCGATCAAAAACGGGGTGTCTTTGAACATAGAAATCGCATAATTACCGAGTGATGGCACCGTGGAGCGTAAAGCTTGCGGGATGATCACACGCCGCCAGGTTCGACTTGCTGGTAGAGACAGTGCGGTGGTGGCTTCCCACTGTCCGATCGGAACGGAGTCAATGCCGGCACGGTACACTTCTGACATATAGGTCGAGTAGTGCACCCCATAGACCACTAATGCGATCGTCATGGGCTCCATCCACACAAACCCATAAAATACGATGAGCAGCTGCACGACGATGGGCGTCATCCGAATAAAATTCGCCGTCCACGTGACCAGCCAGGAAAGTGGTTTGGGCAATATTCGGATCAGTATCGCAATAACGAGGCCGAGTACTGCTGCAATCAGTGTGCCGACGACGGTCACTAACAGGGTGACTTGGAAAAATGACCGGAGCATATCTGGGAGAACTTCCCAAGCAAAATCCCAGCGCCAGAAGCTAGTGGTGTCTCGAATTTCCGGAGCGTCAACAGCTGCTCTCAGAGCGTTTGAAAGTCCAATACCTATCATGAACGAACACCACCGGAGGTCGGTACGGTTTCCTCATGGGATGAGGCCTTCGACAGGGGGACTGGGGAGAGGATTTCTTTGAGGCTTGGGCCCCGACCGAGTTTGTATTTCGCTCTGGCTTCCAAAAGGCGCATCAGTTGCGTGAGGACCAAGGCCAGCAGAAAGTAGACCACTAGACCTACCACGGCAAGCGCGAAGAACCAGTCGGTCGTTCTACGTAATTGCAGAAGTTCAAACGTAAATTCGCTCATCCCGATGATGTAGACGATGGAACTTCCTTTGAGTAGGTGTACCCAGAGGTTCGTCAGGGAAGGCAACATTAATGCCCAGGCTTGAGGGAAGATGATGCGGCGCATCTTGTGTGGCCAGGACATCGAAAGCGCGACGGTCGCTTCCCACTGGCCTTGGGGCACCGACGTCAAGGATGCGCGAACCGCCTCTGCCCCGTAAGCGCCGTAGTTGAGGGTCAGTCCAAAGACGGCCACAAGCATCGCCCCGAGACTGGGACCGAAGAGTGGCAGAACATAAAACAGCCACATCAGTTGCACAAGGAGCGATGTGCCACGGAAGAACTCGATGATAATACGCGCCGGAATGCGCACAATCATCTTGGGACTACCCGCCATGAGTCCCAAGATGATTGCGACGACAAAGGCGAGCAGCCCACTGATCACCGTGAGTTGAACCGTGAGTAATAACCCATCCCATAATCGTGGGCCGTGCATGATGAGAGCATCTAAGTAATCCACCAGAACTCTGCAGTCCCTTCGGGTTGCCTTAAGGTGTCTGAGCTACTGGGTTATTCTTCAATATTCTGCAGAGATTCGAGGTCACCGGCACACAACGCTTCGGCGGTGAGATCCTCTGGTGGAACCTCGGCATCAGTGAAGCCATATTCTCCAAGAATCTCGCCTAATTCGCCGGATGACTTCAACTCTGCCAAATGCTCGTTATATTCATTGAGCGTCTCGGTATCATTCTGGCGGAAGACGGTTGAGCCGGCGCCGTATTGCATCACCCCGTCAATTTCTTGAACGAAGGGCTCGGTCACCTCCACTCCATCGGCATTCTCGGCCATTTGGTTCAGTGAAATCGCCGTCATAGCAAAGACATCGGCGCGCCCGCCTTGCACCATTTCCAGACCTTCATCAGCGCTGCCAACACCGTCATAATCCAGGCCCAGATCGGTTGCATATCCAGCTTCGATCCCGGCTGTCAGCGTGGCCAGCGTGATATCTTCGCCACGTTCTTGTGCTGCCAGAACATCATCGAGGTTTTGTACCCCGTGGGGGTTTCCTTCCTCGACGACAAGCGCGGTAGTGTACATGATCTCAGGTTCGGCGAAAGCGGCTTCTTCGCACCGTTCTGGGGTAATTGACATGCCAGCTGAGATGGCGTCAAAGCGCTCAGCGTTGAGTCCAGGGATGAGGTTGTCCCAGTCGACAAGTTCCGCCTCAACCTCATAGCCCATCTCGCCAAAAATCTTTTCGGCTAATGCAACCGTGGCGCCTGCGGGTTCTCCGTTGTCATCGAGATAGGAGTACGGTACTTCGCCAGCAATACCGACAGTAATCACATCGCCGGAAGCGGTGTCGTCATCTTCGGTGCCACCGCAAGCTGTGAGCGCTAGAAGCGTTGCCGCAGCCAATGCCGCGAGTTTCGTTGATCTTGAGATGTTGCGAACCATAAAGCTAACCATCCTTCGGTAGCACCGGCGCTCGGCCGTCGATTGACTTATCATGCGGCCTGAATCAAGGTGCTGCTCGTCCATTACGTGACGATCATCACTGATCGCCGAAGTTGTGGACTACCTTACGGGCCTAGTGAGGAGGGCTCAACAGCTCAAGAACGAAAAAATCTAACAATTTAAAACTTTATTCACCGGAGATGTGGAGAGACGGCCTGGTTCAAAATGTTATCTACGCGTATGAATCTGGCAGTTGACGCGTTGAAAGTTGAGCGCAGCGAGCATTCCTCCCAGATATTTCGGAGGAATTGCCAAAGACTCACAAGCTAGTTCAGACGTGCATCTTGTAAGGTGCGCGCTTTCGGCGGGCGCTGGGTGCCAGCGGTGACTGCCTGAGCCGGATCATGGCCAAGGTCGATAATGCGATTGTGCTCATCGACATGCACCACGTGTGGTTCATAGGTGCGAGCTTCGGCGTCTTCTATTTGTGCGTAGGCAATGAGAATGACCAGGTCTCCGGGACTGATGAGGTGGGCTGCTGCGCCATTAATACCGATGACGCCGGAGCCACGCTCACCAGCGATGGTGTAGGTCTCAAGCCGGGCACCATTGGTGATATCCACGATCGACACCATCTCACCGGGCAGGATATCCGCAGCATCGAGGAGATCCTGGTCGACAGTTACAGAGCCCACGTAGTGCAAGTTGGCTTCGGTCACGGTTGCCCGATGGATCTTGGCGTGGAACATGGTACGCAACATAGGTTCTGCCTCTCAGCGTCAATGAAAACAAGTTGCTGGCACGGTAGCCAAAAGTATACGTCTACTCGCTATATATCAATGTCGAATATGTCACCATTATTCCCCAAGGAAACATTTCCACTGTAACTATGGGCTTGGCGTGAGTCGGTAGGTCTCATCGGCTAACGCATCGACATCAGCTTGATGGTGGGTTACCAGAATGACGGTAAGGTCCTGTATGACCTCTGCCAAAAGCTCTCGAAGCGCGGGGGCCGCTTTCACATCGAGGGCTGCAAACGGCTCATCTAATAAGACTAAGCGCGGTCCTGACGCAAGGATCCTTGCGATGGCCACTCGTTGCGCTTGGCCACCCGATAACTGGTGGGGTTTATGTTTGCCAAAATTTGGCAAACCGACACGTTCAAGCCAGTGTTCAGCTGCGGCCTGGCGTGCTCTACGACTCGTCAGGCCGGATCGTTGCATGCCATACATAATATTGTCGAGTACCGATAAATGCGGAAATAAGTGGTGCTCCTGCGACAGGTAGCCAATCTCACGGTGTTCGGCAGGAACCCAAACGTTCGGTTGTCGCCCTGGACCCGCGCAATCGAATAAACACTTCCCATGCAGGCTCGCTCTGCCGACATCCGGTATGAGCCACCCCGCTAGCGCCATGAGGGTGGTTGACTTCCCGGAACCGTTAGGTCCAAGGAGTGCTAATACGTTTCCAGCAGGCACGGTAAAAGAGACCGCCACGTCGCGCTGGGCTACCGAGAATTCTACCGTGAGACCGCCCTGCGAGCTCGAATTCATCTGCATTTTCTACGCCTACCTACCGCTGGGCCGCTGCGGGGCGGTAATACGCCACAGCGATAATCGCTATAGCTACGACAATCAGTATTAGCGACAGTGCTACTGCCGAGTCTGGGTCTGTCTCGCGTGCAAGGTATATTTCCAGTGGTAGTGTACGAGTCGTCCCTTGCAGTGAACCAGCAAAAGTTATCGTGGCTCCGAATTCACCGAGCGCGCGCGCAAATGTCAGGACACCTCCTGAAATTAGCCCCGGGCGCAGTAACGGCAAGGTAATTGTTCGAAAGGTACGCCATCTCGATGCGCCTAGCGATTGCGCGACGCGTTCGTAATGCTCACCGGAGGATGCCAAATGGGACTCAAGAGTCGTGACCATAAATGGTAAGGCGACAAATGTCTGAGCAAGTATCACTGCAGCGGTTGTAAAAGCGATATCGATGCCCAGAATCGTCAGGTACTCGCCGATGAGCCCGCGCCGCCCGAATGCTTCGGTAAGCATAATGCCGGCCACGACGGGTGGGATGACGAGGGGCACTAGGACGATGGCGCGCATGAGGTCACGACCAGGAAAACTCCCACGTGCCAGGACCAGAGCTAGAGGGACACCCAGGACAGTGCAAAGAATGGTCGCGACGGACGCAGTTTGCAATGATAGCCACAAGGCATCGACCGCGGATGAGGATGTTAATATGTCGGGTAACTCAGACCACTTGATATCGGTGAGTATCGCCAGGAATGGAATAATAAGCAGAGCGCTCGCCAGTAGTGCTGCGACGATCGCACCTCCGGGAATGCCCACCGCTACGGTTGAGTTTGACCGGACGTTCGGTGCTGACTGTGTGTCACTCATCTTCGGTTTCATGTGGAGTTATTCGGTGAGAAAGCCGTGGTCTTGGAGGATGGCCTGGCCAGCTTCAGAACGCACATAATCCACGAAAGTCTGTGCTGCTTTTGGTGATTGTGCATCGGTGGTGCGCGCGATCGGGTAGGTGTTGAAGATCCGCTCAGCCGTTTCGATGTCGAAACGTTGTACTTCGGTTGGATACAGTGCGGCGTCAGTGGCATACACCAAGCCTGCATCAGCCTGTCCTGACCGGACCTTACCAAGCACGTCAGAGACCTGTTGTTCTTCAGACACTGGCGTTAAGGTAACTCCCGCAGCTTTGGCAACTTGTTGACTCAGTGCACCACAAGGAACTTGAGGCGCACACATAACAAACTTCACAGCGTTTGCCGTCGTGTCTTCCAGCGAGGAAATCTTGCCTGGATTATCTGCTGGCACGATCCCAACGAGCGTATTAGCGGCTATTACCTCACGAGTCTGTGCATCGATCAGCGCCGCAGTCTGTGCTTTGTCCATATTGGTCTCATCGGCCGAGACAAAGACATCCGCAGGGGCACCGGCTTCAAGGTGCTGGACCAACGTCGCGGACCCCGCAAAGGAAAGTTCAACGGTGATCATAGGATGTTCTACCGTAAAACGTTCGGCAATCTGTTCGAATGACGACTCCAATGAAGCCGCAGCGAAAACATTGAGCGTGACAGCTTCTTTAGGGTTATATTCTCCGGGTTGGGCGCTGGACGATTCGGCACTACATCCGGTGAGCAACAACAACAGCGCCCCAACAACGAATCTCAATTGACGCTTCATGGCGCCTTCCCGGTGGTCTCAATGACGACGTTGGTCGCTTTGACGGTTGCCAGCGCAGGAGAACCAATCTTCAGGCCCAATTCCTGGACTGCTTCGGTAGAGATCAGCGAAACGATCCGAAAGGGGCCGCATTGCATTTCAACCTGCGACATCACCTTGTCAGAAATGATGTTGGTAACCAACCCGTGCATTTTATTGCGAGCTGATGATGCTAGCTCTGTTGGTACATTTATCCGACCCTGCGCAGCAGCTTGGGCCAGGGCGGCGACCTCTGTACCGGCAACAACTTGACGGCCGGACGCATCAGTCGATGCGCTGAGCTTGCCGTTGGTGATCCAACGACGAACCGAGTCGTCGGACACACCTAGATATCCAGCAGCCTCCGAAATACGCAAATACGTCATAGACATCAAGCCTATGACGTATTTGCGATTAAAGTAAGGATCTTATTCCGCTTCTGCGGAGACGGTTAGCCGTTGATGAGTTTTTGGATACGTCCAACACCTTCGATGAGGTCATCCAGACCCAGTGCATAGGACAACCGAATGTACCCGGTCTTGCCGAAAGCTTCACCCGGAACGACTGCCACCTGGGCTTTTTCTAAAATAACTTCACCGAGTTCAGCTGACGTATCGACGCGCTGACCACCGATCTCCTTGCCCAGCGCTTGCGTAACATCTACATAGGCGTAGAAGGCGCCTTTTGGCATGGGGCAATGGAAGCCGTTGACCTCATTGAGCATTTTGACCATGGTCTTGCGTCGTTCATCGAAGGCCTTGAGCATTTCCTTGACGGCATCCAGGGGACCCGATACTGCTGCAAGCGCAGCTTTCTGGGCGATGTTGTTCACGTTGGACGTCGCATGGGATTGCAGGGTCGAGGCAGCCTTGATCACGTCGGCGGGCCCGATCATCCAGCCCACACGCCAGCCGGTCATCGCATAAGTTTTAGCTACACCATTGAGAATAATGGTTTGATTAGCAAGCTCAGGAACCGCTTTCAGGATGGGGGTGAAGACGGCTTCGTCATAGACGAGGTGTTCGTAGATCTCGTCAGTGATCACCCAGATGCCATGCTCAAGCGCCCATTGCCCGATGGCTTTGGTCTCTTCTGGGGTATAGACGGAACCGGTCGGATTCGACGGTGAAACAAAAACGAGTGCTTTGGTATTGTCGTTACGAGCTGCCTCGAGTTGGTCCACGGTGACCTTATAGTCAGCTTCAGCGCCAGCAAAGACATCTACTGGGGTGCCACCGGCCAGCTTGATAGCTTCCGGGTAGGTGGTCCAGTACGGGGCGGGTAACAGGATCTCATCGGTCGGATCTGTAATTGCAGCGAAGGCGTTGTAGACGGCTTGTTTGCCACCATTTGTGACAATCACTTGCGATGCTTCTATCTCAATTCCGGAGTCCCGGCGCGTCTTGTCTGCTATTGCCTGACGCAGCTCTGGAAGCCCGGCGGCAGGCGTGTATCGATGATTGGCAGGATCCACAACGGCTTCTTTTGCGGCTTCTACAATGTAGTCCGGGGTTGGGAAGTCGGGTTCGCCGGCACCGAAACCGATGACCGGTTCTCCAGCTGCTTTGAGCTGTTTGGCTTTTGCGGTGATCGCTAGCGTTGCAGATTCAGGAATCGCTTGCAGACGGGCAGAAACACGGCGTGCTGGTTCAACCATAAGTGGCCTGGGCCTTTCGACGAGTTACTCGCGACCGGCGCGAGAAATGAAGTAATCGATGGGGTCATCGTACTGCAACACCGCCCTGATACTTCGTTTTGTTGACGCTACTACAACCGCTGCAGACCCCTAAGGAGTCGACGGATTTGTCGTCTTGGGCTGCATTGGCTATGATTGGACTCTGGTGTAGGTCGCACACCAGATTTTGTGTGCGGTCAACCCTAGGGCAGTGGCGCAATTGGTAGCGCAACGGTCTCCAAAACCGTAGGTTGCAGGTTCGAGTCCTGTCTGCCCTGCGCATGAGGTTCGACAGAATCGAAGAACCTATCAGCACAATCATTATGAGCGAGGATCAGTGAGCAAGACATCGTCATCCCAGACCGCTGAAAAGCGTGGGTTCTTTGCTCGGATCATGATGTTCCTGCGCCAAGTCGTCGACGAGATGCGCAAGGTGGTCACCCCGACCCGCCAAGAGCTCATCAAAATGACCGGTATTGTCCTGGTTTTTGTTGTCATTGTGATTGGGCTGGTGAGCCTGCTCGACTGGCTGTTCGGTATGGGTGCATCCTGGGTATTCGGTAGTTCTGACGGCCTCTAAAAAACTTCACATGCATCGCGGGGCGCTTCCCGTTGTGAAGATGTCAGTAAACACCCGTGATTCACCGTTGAGAAAGCAGGATACCTAGTGTCGGAGAACGAACGCGATCCAAACATCGAAAACGACCACGTCGAAGATATCAACGCCGTGATCGAAGATGTCAATGACAATGTCGCAGACGAGCTACAAGAACCAGCTGAAGCAGCGGCCGACGTGGAAAACACCGTTGAAGAGCCTGCCTATGATGCAAACGGTGAAGCCGACGAGGTAGCAGTCCGCGATCCAGCTGATGTTGCAGACGAAATTGTCGAAGAAGAACTCGTTGAAGAAGTCACCGCTGACGTCGAAGCACCTCAAGAACCCGCAGTTAAAGATCCTGAGCAAGTCGCTGAAGAACTGCGTTCACGACTGCGCCGTGCACCAGGCGAATGGTACGTGGTACACACTTATTCCGGTTACGAGCGTCGCGTCAAAGCAAACCTAGAAACTCGTATCCAGACCCTTGAAGTTGAAGACGACATCTATGAAATCGAAGTTCCGATGGAAGAAGTCGTTGAAATTAAAAACACCGTACGCAAGGTCGTCAATCGAGTTCGAGTACCAGGATACGTCTTGGTCCGCATGGAAATGACTGAAGATGCTTGGGCTGCCGTGCGCCACACGCCGGGAGTGACCGGCTTCGTTGGTAACGCATACGACCCGATTCCACTGTCACAGCAAGAAGTCTTCGATATGCTCGCGCCATCATTGATGCAAGAGGCAGCCAAAGAAGCAGAAAAAGCAGAGAAGCCGTTCAAAGGCGAAGCAGCACAAGAAGCGGCACCGCAAGTTTCAGTGGACTTTGAAGTTGGTGAATCGGTCATCGTTAAAGATGGCCCATTCGAATCCCTGCCAGCCACGATTTCCGAAGTCAAACTCGAGTCACAACAGTTGGTTGTCCTCGTCACAATCTTCGAACGTGAAACTCCTGTGACCCTCGGCTTCCACGAAGTCGCCAAGGTCGAATAACTAGATACCAGACTTCACTTCAAGCCCGAAACGCTTTGTTCGGGCTTGTAGTGTCCAGATCACCGCGCCACGGTGATCACCCCGTCACCCACGCTCCTGTGGTTGGCGTTATCCGAAAGAGAAAAGGACCCCAAAATGGCCCCAAAGAAAAAGGTCGCCGGTCTGATTAAACTCCAGATCGAAGCAGGCGCAGCATCGCCTGCTCCACCAGTTGGCCCGGCACTTGGTCAACATGGCGTAAACATGATGGAGTTCGTCAAGGCCTACAACGCTGAGACCGAATCCATGCGTGGCAACATCGTTCCAGTAGAAATTACTGTTTACGAAGACCGCTCATTCACCTTCATCACCAAAACCCCACCAGCATCCCAGCTCATCAAAAAAGCTGCTGGTGTTGCCAAAGGTTCTGGTACGCCACACACAGCTAAAGTTGGCAAAATCACCACGGCTCAGGCACAAGAAATCGCCGAGACCAAAATGCGTGACCTCAACGCCAACGATCTCGACGCGGCAACCAAAATCATTGCCGGTACTGCCCGTTCCATGGGTATCACCGTCGAAGGCTAACCCCAACATTTCGCATATTTCGTGGTAGGGCCGAGCGCGGTCCGTTGACACCACAACTGCATAAGGAGAACAAGCAGATGGCAAAGCGCAGCAAAGCATATAAGGCAGCCGCGGCGAAAATCGAAGATCGCCTCTACGCGCCCGCTGAAGCACTTGCTTTAGTAAAAGAAACCAACCCGTCGAAAAACGACACAACCGTTGAAGTCGCGATGCGACTCTCGGTAGACCCACGGAAAGCCGACCAAATGGTCCGTGGTACCGCCAACCTGCCACACGGTACCGGTAAGACCGCCCGTGTTGTGGTCTTTGCAACCGGTGAGAATGCCACCGCTGCAGAAGAAGCAGGCGCCGACTACGTTGGTTCCGATGACCTGGTAGAACGTATTCAGGGTGGCTGGACTGATTTTGATGCAGCAGTTGCATCCCCAGACATGATGGGCCTCGTAGGTCGCCTCGGTAAAATCCTTGGCCCACGTAACCTGATGCCAAACCCACGTACCGGTACCGTTACCCCAAACGTTGCTCAGGCAGTCAAGGACATCAAGGGCGGTAAAATCGACTTCCGCGTCGACCGTCACGCCAACCTTCACTTCATCATCGGTAACACCAGCTTCACCGCTGATCAGCTCACCGAAAACTTCGCAACCGCACTCGACGAAATCATTCGTCTGAAGCCTTCTGCTGCGAAGGGTCGTTACATCACGAAGTCGACTGTAGCCACCACTTTCGGTCCTGGTATCCAGATCGATCCAAACGTGACCCGCGTGCTCGCTGAAGAAAACTAAGACAACACTCAACACGTTGGGGTAGTACGTAGTGAAGCAGGCCAGGAATCTCCTGGCCTGCTTCATGCTTAAACGGCTGAACCCCAGAACGATCAGCCCTCGGGACTCAGCGATCTCTGTCATCAGCCTATTCCTACACTGTGAAGCATCTGGATCGCTCATAGTCCAGGTGAGACGGGTAGCATGCCCGAGAAGACCGCTAGAACACTCTCGTACCCGTGCTGGAAAGGGCAGGTACTGAGAATCCAAGGGTTTCTCCTCGGCCCCCACTTCTATGACCCGAAGTTTTCTTAAATCCCACAACTGCTCCTGAGATACTCCTAGCCAGCGAACCTCTTGCTTCGCTTTTAGGACAGCAGCTGCCCAGCCACCAGAACGGTGCAAAACGGGGTGCCGGAACCGGGGTGAAAGTTCTCGTACGCCAGGCTCGTCTGGTTATGAAAGGGGTTGAATAAAACCATCCGGAAATCGCCACCTTCTCGCGTAGAAAATCGGCTCTGTCTTCGATTTGCAATTCCAAAAGAAAAGTGGGTAAAGTAATCTGTACCGAAGACCGCCGGTTGTGCTCGCCTGTGTTAAATAGGTGAAACTATAAAAGCTCATTCGTTGAGCGGCCCGCGTAGGTGAACATGAGAGCATGAGCCATTGCATTCGAAATGCAGTAGAGTTTCTTTGCGCCCTGTGCACCTGCACGGGGCGTTTTTGTGTTTGAGCGGCCGGCATATCCACAAAGGAAGGAGTGCCATGGCGAATGCTGAAAAAACTGCAGCCGTGGAAGAGTTGACGGAACTGTTCCGTAACTCATCTGCTGCTGTCGTCACAGAATACCGTGGTCTCACCGTTCAGGAGATCACGGCACTGCGCCGCGCCCTGGGTGAGAACGCTACTTACGCCGTGGCGAAGAACACGCTGACTGCCATTGCGGCAGAAAAGGCCGGAGTCACTGCCCTCGAAGGCAAACTCAGTGGCCCTACCGCAATCGCATTCGTCTCGGGTGAAACCGTTGACGTTGCAAAAGTCATTCGTGATTTCGCCAAAGACCATAACAAATTGGTCATCAAGGGCGGCTACATGGATGGCCAGCCTCTTGAAGAATCCGATGTTAAACAGCTTGCAGATCTCGAATCACGCGAGGTACTGCTGTCGATGATGGCTGGTGCAATGAAAGGCTCCCTGTCCAAGGCAGCCGCTACATTCCAGGCCCCACTATCGAAGGCTGTTCGCCTCGCAGAAGCGCTGCGCGAAAAGCAAGAACAAGCTGCTTAATCTCTGGCACGTACGTGCCGTTCAAACCCCTTAAGACTTTATTCAAAAGGAGCCAATATCATGGCAAAACTGTCCACTGAAGAACTGCTGGATGCTTTCAAAGAACTGTCCCTGATCGAACTCTCCGAATTCATCAAAGCTTTCGAAGAAGAATTCGATGTCACGGCTGCTGCTCCAGTTGCTGTAGCTGCTGCTGGCGCTCCAGCCGGTGGCGACGAAGGCGGCGCTGCTGAAGAACAGACCGAATTCGACGTTGTTCTCGAATCCGCTGGCGATGCCAAGATCGGTGTTATTAAAGAAGTACGCGCTCTGACCTCGCTGGGTCTGAAAGACGCCAAAGACCTCGTTGACGCTGCTCCAAAGGCCGTCCTCGAAGGCGTCGACAAAGCTGCTGCAGATGCTGCCAAGGAAGCCCTTGAAGGCGCTGGCGCTACCGTTACCCTGAAGTAAGCTTCAGCCCGTGACGGATCAGCTGTAGTCTGATCTCACTTGACATCACCCCGCTGCCCATCGCAGCGGGGTGATGCATTTAATCCAGAGAAACATCGAGTCCGTGAGCGTTTCCAAAGTCGTCATCTCAGATCTACCCCATTGTTGACCACTGGTCACCGCTTATTCACCAGATGAAATCGTTGAATGTTCAGACCGGTAATATCAACCTCGTACATCCGCAAACGAGCTGTTGAGCAAACGGGGATTGACAATGAAATGGGCCTTTGTCCGGCATGGACGTACAGACTGGAGTCACAAGAGATTACTGCAGGGCCGAACAGATAATCCATTGAACGCCGAGGGTTACTTCGAGTCGACGAAAGCCGCCCAACGATTACAACGGATGGGGCACTGGCATGCGATTTACTCATCACCGTTGATACGGTCAACACAAACAGCCCAACGGATCGCCGAAATCCTTGGCATTGCCCGGGTCAATAAAATTGACAATCTTATTGAACGTGACTTCGGTCCGGCGGAAGGCATCCACTTAGGAGACTTCGACGAAGAAACGCGAAATGCCTTGATCTGTGCAGAAGAGTCTGATGCAACAGTTCAATCACGCGCCATCGAAGCCTTCAAATATATTGCCAAACGTCACAGAACACACAACGTGATTCTGGTTGGCCATGGCACGCTGTTCCAACTGGGGCTCTCTGCAGTCCTGGGATACGAACATCCCCCCATACTCAACGGCGACGTCCTGGAATTCCCGGCGGAAATCTTTCACTGCCTTTAACTCATCTACGGTATGGCCCTGCGCACCCTTCGAACACACGCGACAAGCTCGTTAGATAGCCGAAGGCTGTACTGTCATTTAGCCACCGATGGCGCTCATCGTACGCTCAGGCTGAACGAAACCAGGCATGCCCAAGCCAGTTTTTGTCTGTCCATGAGCTTTCGGCTTGTGCCACATTGCCTCACGCCACGCGTTGGCGATAGTTTCGTCAGAAGATCCGTCTCGCAGAAGATGCATCAAATCTGTTTCGGTATGCGAAAATAAGCAAGACCGAATTTTTGCATCAGCTGTCACGCGAGTCCTCGTGCAAGCTGAACAAAACGGTTCCGTGACCGATGCAATGATTCCCACTCTGCCGAACACCTCACCGGTCTTTGGGGAAACAACATCGAAAAGCTCTGCAGGAGCGGAGCCTCGGGGCTCTTCGTGAGGCGTCAGGGTATATACCTCGGCAATCTGTTGACGAATTTCAGCCGCCGTGACCATATTGTCTCGTGTCCAATTATGATCAGCATCCAGCGGCATCTGTTCAATAAATCGCAACTGGTAGCCATGCTCGAGTGACCACGTGAGCAACTCAGCCGCTTGGTCATCATTAATGTCTCGCAACAGCACAGCATTGATCTTAATCGGATCTAACCCGGCTGCCTTGGCAGAGTGAAGGCCTTCAAGGACTTTCGTGAGGCGATCGCGACGGGTAATTTTTGCAAAAGTTTCGGGACACACAGTGTCTAGAGAAACATTGATCCGCGCCAAGCCTGCATCAACCAGGGCGTCGATTTTGCGTTCCAAATTAATGCCGTTAGTGGTCATGGAAAGTTCGACCTCGGGATGCGCGCTGTGCACTTCCCGGATAATGTCCACCAAGTCGACGCGTACCAAAGGTTCTCCACCGGTAAAACGGATTTTGTCTATTCCAAGATGCGCAATGGCTATATCGGCCAACCGAATGACCTCGTGAGCCGCGAGCATATCATTCTTTTTGAGCCAATCCAGACCTTCTGCTGGCATACAGTAGCGGCACCGCAAGTTGCATTTATCAATCAACGACATCCGAAGGTCGGTAGCGGTACGGCCGAATTGGTCAATCAAACCGGTCAAAGAAAGCTCCTTACCGTCACAACGGTCTGTGCGTTGTTCGGGATGTTGGGGCGGGGGGATGGGTGTTTCATCTTATAGTTAGTCTAGGCCCTGACAGTAGACGATGAAAGGCATACATGAACCGTCAACTTAGCCACGTTCGTTCCGATGGGTCAGCTCACATGGTCGATGTCACCGGAAAAGATACCTCCGCTCGATCCTCGCGAGCGCAAGCAGTGGTGCATACACGACGCGACGTTCTTGAACTCATCATGCAGGCCGACCTACCAAAAGGCGACGCTCTTCCAGTGGCCCGGGTGGCCGGGATCATGGCGGCAAAGAAAACTTGGGAATCCATTCCACTATGTCATCCGATTCCTTTGGGAAAGATAACCGTTGACTTTGATACCGACGTAGAGGCCGGAATGCTAAGAATTACCACCCTGGTGAAGACCAATGGGGTAACCGGAGTAGAAATGGAAGCGCTTTCGGCAGCTTCTACTGCGGCACTAACCGTCTATGACATGATCAAAGCCGTAGATCCGCAGGCGGTCATCACCGATATTAAGGTCATAGAAAAAACGGGCGGTAAGTCCGGTGACTGGTCGCGTGCCGAAGCGAGTGAAGAGGCATGACCATGGCGACGCAGACCTATGCAGACACCTTAGCTCGGTTGCTTCATGACACCGTTGGAGAGCTACCAGCTGTGTCATTGCCCTTAACCGAAGCGGTCGGTTGGCGGTTGGCTTCCGACCTGCAAACAAAATATCCATCGCCAAGGTTTGATAACTCCCAGATGGATGGTTATGGCATCGGGTACGCCAATGTAGCCGGAGGTCGTTTTCGGGTCGGACCAGATGTCCCAGCGGGTGTGGATCCGGTGGAGATCTATCACTATGGAGTTAATGGCTATGGTCACGACACCGCAGTGCCTCTTATGACGGGCGCCAAAATCCCCGAAGATGTAGTAGCGGTGATTCCGGTGGAACAAGCGGATCCACCAGAGTTTGTGGCTACCGGGGGATACGTCCATTTGCCCGCTGTCGAAGTTGGAACGTTTATCCGCAAAACCGGCAGTGACATGCCTGCTGGAACGATGTTAGCTCGCGAAGATACAGTGGTTGACGCCGCGCTGATCGCTGCGGCTGCTGGGCAAGGCATCGGCGAAGTATCGGTCAAAGCCCGTCCAACCATCGCGGTGGTCTCTGGAGGCGACGAGGTCGTTACTGGAAAGACTCCAGTAGGGGCGCAAATCTTTGATGCTAATACCCCGTTAATACAAAGTTTTGGCAAAACCCACGGCATGAACATTGTTGCCACCGGTTCCACAACTGACAAGCTTCGCGACTTCCAGAAGGAAATAGATCGGCTCATCAGCGAGTATGCCCCGGATATCATAATTACCTCAGGCGGAATCTCCGAAGGCAAATATGAGGTGGTCCGCCAGTTCTTGGAACGCCTGGATGTGTCTTGGGTGGGTAAAATTCAACAGCAACCAGGTGGGCCGCAAGGATACGGCATCTATGGCACAACGCCCATCATCGCCTTACCGGGGAACCCCATATCGACCTTGGTTTCACTGCGCCTACTCGTCGTTCCAGCACTCTGGAAGACTTTTCGCTCTAGCTGGGCGCCTGTTTCCATCAAAGCGAAAATCAACAGTAGCGTGACGGGTATTCGTGGTAAAACCCAGTATCGCAGGGCCAGAGTAGGGATACACGGTGCAGATCTGGTAGCTCAACTCCAAGGTGAGGCCAGCTCGCACTTATTGGCGCAAGCTGTCGGGTCGAATGCCTTATTAGAAGTCCCGGCATTGTCTCGGTTCAAACCCGGTCACATGATGACTGCCCACCTCTTCGCGGATGCAACGTTTGAGGCCTACGTGCAACCCATACCTGGCGTTATGCTTGGTGAAAGTCCGGAACCGACAGCCTCTGTGCCCGCTCAAGGCCAAACCGCTTTGGTGATCACAGCCTCCACTCGAGCAGCTAGTGGCGTCTATGCCGACGACGCAGGTCCACTGATCGTTGACTGGCTGCGTTCGAAAGGCTTCGTTACACCGAATCCCATCGTGGTAGCCGACCAGCAACTCCATGACACGATCGAACAACTCGTCTCTGACACTCAAGAACCTTTACCGGATGTAGTAATCACGAGCGGTGGTACAGGTATTTCGCCAACAGATCAGACGGTCGATGTCGTGCGCGAAGTGTTGGACGTGGAGCTTCCGCATGTCATGACGGCGATATTGATGGAGGGACTGAAGAATACTCCGCACGCAGCACTTTCTCGTGGTATTGCCGGGCTTATCGACAAAACGCTGGTAGTCACCTTGCCAGGTTCGTTAGGTGGGGTACGAGACGGCATCTCGGTGCTCGACCAGGTCATCGACCACGTTGTGGAACAAATTCGAGGCGAGGACCACCGCCGATAATTCTGCGACGATGACGCATATTGTGCTACAAACCTGAGATAAAAGTCATACTCGAAAGCGAAAATTCTCGTGAAAGCGCGAGTCTCTACTGGACAATAGGGGCAGAGTCAAGCTATGCTGATTCTTTGCGTATCCCTGTTTCCAGGTCGTTTTGGTGTCCCCGGTACTTGTGCCGGAAACATCATCACCACAGGATCATACACAAGAGCGGCTTGACCTTCATATAGCGGTGGGTCCCGTGTCTTCGTCTCGTGGCGTACCTCATTGGATATACGGGCACTACGCAGTATTCAATACTTGGAAGGTCTGTGAAAGGATCGCTGTTGGTCGCTTCTAGCACCTCTGATAACACAACCGCTACAAACTATCGACATGGCTCTTCGGCCGGTCGTATTTCTTTTGCAAAGATTGCTGAACCACTTGACGTGCCCAATCTTCTTGCTTTGCAGACGGAGTCTTTCGACCGTCTCGTCGGCAATGAGCGTTGGGCAGCGCAGGTTGCACATGCACAAGAAATCGGCGACGATTCGGTAATTACCACGTCTGGTCTGGCGGAGATTTTTGACGAAATCTCACCGATCGAAGACTATCAGGGCACGATGTCGCTGTCGTTCTCCGATCCAGAATTCTCGGATCCGAAAATGGTCGCCGAGGAAGCCAAGGAACGTGACGCTTCCTACGCTGCTCCGCTATACGTCAAAGCCGAGTTCATGAACTACAACACCGGCGAAATTAAGCAGCAGACCGTCTTCATGGGCGATTTCCCGCTGATGACCGATGAAGGTACCTTCATCATTAACGGTACCGAACGTGTCGTCGTCTCCCAGTTGGTTCGTTCACCGGGCGCTTACTTCGAGCGCACACCGGATAAGACCACTGATAAAGACATCTACACCGCACGCATCATTCCATCGCGTGGCGCCTGGTTCGAATTAGAGATCGACCGTCGTGATCAGGTCTCCGTGCGTTTGGACCGACGTCGTAAACAGCCAGTGACAGTCTTGCTCAAGGCGCTGGGTTGGACCGAATCACGTATTCGTGAAGAGTTTGGTCAGTACGACTCCATGATGCTCACTTTGGAAAAAGACGGCATCGCTGATCAAGCCGAAGCGCTCAAAGATATTTACCGCAAACTCCGCCCAGGTGAACCCGTCTCGGTTGACTCAGCGCAGAACCTGCTGGCGAACCTCTACTTCACGGAGCGTCGTTATGACTTGGCCAAAGTCGGGCGATACAAACTCAACCGCAAACTTGGTGTTGATGCTCCACTCAGCGACCCAGCCTCGCTGGTCCTCACCGAAGACGACGTCACGCAGATGGTGCACTTCATTGCAGCACTGCACAACGGCGACTCGAAGATCAAGGGCACTCGCAAGGGTCAAGAAATTGATGTTCCGGTAGAAGTCGATGATATTGACCACTTCGGGAACCGTCGTATCCGTGCGGTTGGCGAGCTGATCGAAAACCAGATCCGCACCGGGCTATCCCGGATGGAACGTGTGGTCCGCGAACGCATGACCACCCAGGACGTCGAGGCCATTACGCCGCAGACCCTGATCAACATCCGTCCGGTCGTTGCAGCCATTCGCGAATTCTTCGGAACCTCCCAGCTGTCACAGTTCATGGACCAGGGGAACCCGCTCGCCGGGTTGACCCACAAGCGTCGTCTATCCGCGCTAGGCCCCGGTGGCCTGTCGCGTGACCGCGCCGGCATGGAAGTCCGTGACGTGCACCCATCGCACTACGGTCGTATGTGTCCAATTGAAACACCGGAAGGTCCAAACATTGGGCTGATCGGTTCGATGGCAACCTACGGTCGTATCAATGCCTTCGGTTTCATTGAAACCCCATACCGCAAAGTGGTCGACGGGCGTGTCACCGATACTGTTGAATACTTGACTGCCGATGACGAACTCCATGTTCAAATCGCGCAGGCCAACGCTGTACTCAACGACGACGGCACCTTCGCTGAAGAGGTCGTCATGTCCCGTCAGCGCGGTGGTGACGGTGAGCCAATCCTCGCCGATCCATTCGACATCGATTACATGGATGTGTCCCCACGCCAGATGGTTTCGGCTGCAACCGCACTGATTCCATTCCTCGAGCACGACGATGCGAACCGCGCCCTGATGGGTGCCAACATGCAGCGTCAGGCCGTCCCACTGGTCAAATCGGAAGCACCACTGGTCGGTACCGGCATGGAAAAACCCATTGCCGTCGACGCTGGTGACTCGGTCATCGCGCAGAAACCAGGTGTGGTCACCGAGGTTGCCGCAGACATGGTCACCGTGATGGAAGACGAAGGCACCACCCGTCACTATCCGATTGCTAAGTTCGAACGCTCCAACCAGGGCAACGCGTACAACCAAGTTGTCCGCGTGTCTGAAGGCGAACGCGTCGAATACGGTTCGGTACTGGCTGATGGCCCATCTACTGATAACGGTGAGCTGGCGCTTGGAAAGAACCTGCTCGTGGCTTTCATGCCATGGGAAGGTCTGAACTTCGAAGACGCGATCATCGTCTCCCAGCGCATGGTTTCTGATGACGTCCTGACCTCGATTCACATCGAAGAATACGAAGTCGACGCTCGCGACACCAAACTGGGTGCCGAAGAAATTACCCGTGACATTCCAAACGTCTCGGAAGAAGTGCTGGCACAGCTCGACGAACGTGGCATCATCCATATCGGTGCCGAAGTCGAATCCGGCGACATTCTGGTCGGTCGTGTCACCCCGAAGGGTGAAACCGAACTGACTCCAGAAGAACGCCTGTTGCGCGCCATCTTTGGTGAAAAGTCCAAGGAAGTCCGCGATACCTCGCTGAAAGTGCCACACGGTGAATCCGGTACCGTCATTGGTGTTCGGATCTTCGACCGCGACGAAGACGACGATCTACCAGCCGGTGTTAACCAGCTGGTCCGCGTCTACGTCGCCCAGAAGCGTAAAATCCAGGACGGCGACAAGATGGCCGGTCGCCACGGGAACAAGGGTGTTATCGCCAAGATCCTTCCTGTCGAAGACATGCCGTTTATGGAAGACGGTACACCGGTCGATATGATCCTGAACCCGCTGGGTGTTCCGGGACGTATGAACCTGGGTCAGGTTATGGAACTGCACCTCGGCTGGGTTGCCGCTAATGGTTGGAAGATCGAAGGCGAACCAGAGTTCTTGAAGAACCTACCGAACCTGCCGCGTGAAACCGGACCGGTCAACGTTGCCACCCCGGTATTCGACGGTGCAGAAGCCGAAGAAGTTACCGGCCTACTCGGCCACGTGAACCCAACCCGTGACGGTGAACGCCTGATGGGTACCAACGGGAAAGCACGGCTCTACGACGGTCGTTCTGGTGAACCATTCCCAGACCCGATCTCGGTTGGCTACATGTACATGCTGAAACTGCACCACTTAGTTGACGACAAGATCCACGCGCGTTCAACCGGACCGTACTCGATGATTACCCAGCAGCCGCTGGGTGGTAAAGCACAGTTCGGTGGTCAGCGCTTTGGTGAAATGGAAGTGTGGGCACTGGAAGCATACGGTGCCGCATACACCCTGCAGGAACTGCTCACTCACAAATCTGACGACGTCCACGGCCGTGTCAAGGTCTATGAGGCAATCGTCAAGGGTGAAAACATTCCAGAACCGGGAGTTCCAGAATCATTCAAGGTGCTGATCAAAGAAATGCAGTCCCTGTGCCTGAACGTGGAAGTACTTTCCGCCCACGGTCACTCCATCGAAATGCGTGACTCGGATGAAGATTCATTCCGTGCTGCTGAAGAACTAGGCATCGACCTCTCCCGAGCTGAACCCAGCTCGGTAGAAGAAGTCTAAGTTCACAACACAAATCAGTCTTTCATCCATTTTTAGAACCAGGAGTTCATAAGGACTATGTCCACAGAAAACTCATTCGGCCTCATGCGCATCGGACTGGCCACCGCAGACCAAATCCGCGAGTGGTCCTACGGCGAGGTCAAGAAACCTGAAACCATTAACTACAGAACACTCAAGCCAGAAAAAGACGGCTTGTTCTGTGAACGCATCTTCGGTCCCACCCGTGACTGGGAATGCTATTGCGGTAAGTACAAACGTGTTCGGTACAAGGGCATCATTTGTGAACGCTGTGGTGTGGAAGTCACTCGTTCCAAGGTTCGTCGTGACCGCATGGGTCACATCGAACTGGCCGCCCCGGTAACCCACATCTGGTACTTCAAAGGTGTCCCATCACGTTTGGGCTACCTACTGGATCTGGCGCCGAAGGATCTCGAAAAGATCATCTACTTCGCCGCCTACATGATTACCGAAGTCGACGAAGAAGCCCGTCACGCCGATCTGCCAAACCTGCAGGCGGAATACGATCAGGAAGTCAACTTCCTAAAGAAGCAGCTCGACTCCGATATTGCTGCAATCTCGCGCGAACTTGAAGAAGAACTCGCCGAATTAGAGCAGGCAGGAGCCAAGCCCGCAGAACGCGAAAAAGCCAAATCCCTGGCCGAAAAGACTATGGGACAGGTTCGCAAGCGCGCCGAAGCTGAAATCGCTCAGATGGAAGAAGTCTGGGAGCGTTTCAAAAACCTCAAGGTCGGCGACCTTGAAGGCGATGAGCAGATCTTCCGCTCCATGCGCGATAAATATGGCGAATACTTCGAAGGTTCGATGGGTGCTGAAGCAATCCAGCGCCGTCTGCAGACTTTCGATCTGGAAGGTGAATCTGAAAAGCTTCACGAGATCATCCAGACAGGTAAAGGTCAGCGCAAAACCCGTGCCCTGAAACGTCTGAAAGTGGTCAACGCATTTTTGACCACAGACAACAAACCTGAAGGCATGGTGCTCGACGCCGTTCCGATCATTCCGCCAGAACTACGCCCAATGGTGCAGCTCGACGGTGGCCGTTTTGCGACCTCTGACCTCAACGACCTTTACCGTCGCGTGATCAACCGCAACTCGCGTCTGAAGCGCCTGCTCGAACTGGGTGCCCCAGAGATCATCGTCAACAATGAAAAGCGCATGCTGCAGGAATCCGTTGACTCACTGTTTGACAACGGACGTCGCGGCCGTGCCGTCACCGGACCGGGTAACCGTCCGCTGAAATCGCTGTCCGACATGCTCAAGGGCAAACAGGGCCGTTTCCGTCAGAACCTGCTCGGTAAACGTGTCGACTACTCGGGCCGTTCGGTCATCGTGGTCGGTCCACAGCTGGAACTACACCAGGCCGGTCTGCCAAAACAGATGGCCCTGGAGCTGTTCAAACCATTCGTAATGAAACGTTTGGTTGACCTCAACCACGCGCAGAACATCAAATCGGCCAAGCGCATGGTCGAACGCACCCGCCCACAGGTCTGGGATGTGTTGGAAGAAGTCATTACCGAACACCCGGTATTGCTCAACCGCGCACCAACCCTGCACCGTTTGGGTATTCAGGCGTTCGAACCTCAGCTGGTCGAAGGTAAAGCCATTCAGCTGCACCCACTGGTTTGCGCCGCCTTCAACGCGGACTTCGACGGTGACCAGATGGCAGTTCACCTGCCACTGAGCCCCGAAGCACAGGCCGAAGCACGCCTGTTGATGCTGTCATCCAATAACATCCTGAAACCATCTGATGGTCGCGCAGTTGCCGTCCCATCGCAGGATATGATCATCGGTCTGAACCACTTGACCGATGTGCGTGACGACGTCGTAGGCATCGGCAATGCGTACTCCTCACTGGGTGAAGCCATCATGGCCATGGACGCGGGTCAGGTCCACCTGAACGCAACCGTCACCATCGGTGTAGACGGGTTTGTGCCATCCGACGTCCAGCCTGCCCCAGAAGGCTGGGAACCAGGCCAGCGCGTCAACTTGGAAACCACGATCGGTCGTGTACTGTTCAACCGCCTGCTGCCAGCTGACTACCCATGGGTAGAAGTTGTAGCAACCAAGGGAACCCTGGGCGAACTGGTCAACGATTTGGCCGAACGCTACCCGCTGGTTGAAACTGCACGCGCACTGGACAACCTCAAAGACGCTGGTTTCTACTGGGGTACCTGGTCCGGTGTTACCGTGGCCATTTCGGATATCACCTCGGACTTTGATAAAGCCTCGATCATGGAAACCTATGAAGACCAGGCTGCTAAAGTTCAGGTCCAGTATGAGACCGGTCTGATCTCGGACGACGAGCGTCGCGCCGAACTGATCGACATCTGGAACAACGCCACTGATGAAGTTGCTGCTGCAATGCAGTCCGGTATGGGCAAACAGAACGCCATTAACCGCATGGTCACCTCGGGTGCTCGTGGTAACTGGTTGCAGGTACGCCAGATCGCTGGTATTCGTGGTCTGGTAGCGAACCCCAAGGGTGAGATTATTCCTCGTCCGATCAAGTCCTCCTACCGTGAGGGTCTATCGGTTCTGGAATACTTCTCCGCTACCCACGGTGCCCGGAAGGGACTGGCCGATACCGCGTTGAAGACCGCGAACTCGGGTTACCTGACCCGTCGTCTCGTGGACGTTTCCCAGGACGTCATCGTTCGTGAAGAAGACTGTGGCACCAACAAGGGCCTGGTTACCACGATCGCTGAACCGAATGAAAACGGCGAGCTAGTACTGGTCGATGACATTGAGACCTCAGCCTACTCACGGGTGCTGGCCCGTGACGCCAAAGATGCTGACGGCAACGTTATCGTCGAAGCCGGCCAGGACATCGGTAGCACCAAGCTAGACATCCTGCGTGATGCCGGTATCTCCGAGATCCGTATCCGCTCGGTCCTGACCTGTGATTCAGCCGTTGGAACCTGTGCCAAATGCTACGGGCGCTCCATGGCAACCGGTAAGGTTGTCGACATCGGTGAAGCTGTCGGTATTATCGCAGCCCAGTCGATCGGTGAACCTGGTACCCAGCTGACCATGCGTACTTTCCACACCGGTGGTGTTGCATCGGCTGACGATATTACCCAGGGTCTGCCACGTATTCAGGAACTCTTCGAAGCTCGTACCCCGAAGGGTGTTGCCCCAATCTCCGAGGTCGCCGGTCGCGTGACCATCGAAGAAGACGACAAACAGGTTCGTCTGGTGCTCACCCCGGATGACGGCTCCGAAGAAATGGCCTACCCGGTCCTGCGTCGTTCACGTCTACTCGTCGAAGACGGCCAGCACGTTGAGGTCGGTACCCAGCTGGTCGCTGGTGCGATCGACCCGAAGCAGGTCCTGCGTGTCCTTGGTCCACGCGCCGCCCAGAAATTCCTGGTCGACGAGGTCCAAGAGGTTTACCAATCCCAGGGTGTTGGCATTCACGACAAACACGTTGAAGTCATCGTCCGTCAGATGCTGCGTCGAATCACCATCATTGACTCCGGTGAAACCGACCTGCTACCAGGTGAACTAGCTGACCGCGCCACCTTCGTTGCCGCCAACCGTGCTGCCGTTGCCGAAGGCAAACGCCCAGCCGTCGGTCGTGACGAACTGATGGGTATCACCAAGGCCTCGCTAGCAACCGACTCGTGGCTGTCGGCCGCATCCTTCCAGGAGACCACCCGCGTTCTGACGCAGGCCGCCATGGAAGGCAAGGCAGACCCACTGCTCGGCCTGAAGGAAAACGTCATCATTGGTAAGCTCATCCCGGCCGGTACCGGTCTGGACCGCTACACCAATGTTGCCGTGGAACCGACGGACGAAGCCAAAGCCAACATGTTCACCGGTGCCGCTGCATTCCCGGATTTTGATTACCCGGGCATGGACACCGAAATCGGTGGGGACTTCCACGCGATCCCGCTGGAAGACTACGGCATGGGTGGCGACTTCCGCTAACCACGTAGGCTGAGGGAACTTGTCCTCTTAACAAGTCCCCTAAACAACAAGAGAGCCAGTGCGACCATGCACTGGCTCTCTTGTCTATTAACCTTGGAAATTCAGGAAACTACTTGGAACGTTGACGCCGACGCTTCACCAGCTGGGCCAAAATGATCGCGTAGACACCAACGAACCAGGCCAAACCTACTCCGAGCCAGTTGACCGGGTTCGTCGCGACCAACGCGATGACACCAACCACCATGAATAAGGCTCCCGTCCCAGTGAGCATGAGTACCAGAGCGGTGGCAGGAGGTGTGGGGGTCTTGGTGTCGAGTGGAGCCATAAAATATCGATACTTTCTTGATGAGCGGGGAACGGATCGTTGCTACCACCTTAAACTTCCCGGCGCGTATTCTCTAATACGATCACTGTCCAAGAAATGCGAAAGGTCGTAGACCCTCTCTTCAGAGGACCTACGACCTAGCGGCTCCTGACGACAAGCAGTTTAACGGCGGCGCGCTAAATACCGGTTGAATGCTCGCGTGAGCACTTTATTAATCGGATAATCCCATTCACCCATGGTTTCGACGACGTCGGCTCCCATCGTGGTTTTGAATCGTGTCAGACCCGCCAATTCGTGCTCTTTATTCAGCGTGGGGGAGACCCCGCCGAGGTCGTACCAGCGAGCGCCAGCTTCAAGGCTCAGCTTGACCTGTTCTAATTGCAAAGCGCGAGGCGCATACCGTTTCGATTCAGCACGAGTCGAAGCGCCATAAACATACCAGCCAGTATCCTGCTGCTGTACATAGATCGCAGAGGCTAATAACTGATCCTCATAATGCGCGAAGAGGACCTTACATTGGGCGATGCTCGAAGCATTCAGTGCGTTGAACATTGCTTCAAAATAACTCTGAGGTCGACCCGTGAAGTCATCACGCTCGGCAGTCTCCTCATACAGTGCCTGCCACTGAGGGATATCTGACACATCGCCCACGGTGATGCGTAGATCGGAACGTAGGGATTTTCTGGTCTGGCGACGCGATGTGCTATCCATGCGGCTGACTACGTCATCGACTGCTTGTACAAATTCTGGTGACTCACGGTCAGCACGCTGTTCGACGGTTAGCTCGGGAAGCGGAATACGGGCCTGAAATTGTGCTTGACCAGGACCGAAGTCCTCCCTCATTTCGGGTTTTTCCCACCCTAATCGCACCAGAGAATCTTCAATTGACCATGCCGAGGCGTTGGACTCCACAGGGTGTAGATCGGGAATCACGTTATGCTCATTGGCAGACAGCGCTCGGCGTACCGTCTCGGCCTCCCACCGACGTAACGTGAACGGCAACCCCATGCGAATCAGAAACGCGCCCATGCTGCGCAGATAGGGAACCAGCGGCTCTAATAAAGATGGCACGGAGACAATGTCAGGATCAAAGACGGGACCATCTGCCATATAGGCCAGGCTGCGACCCCGCAGACCAGGAACGGGGATGGGGCGATAGAGGACCAAGGTTGCCGCCACGAGCTCCTCATTATCCCACCAGCCCAGCGACTGGCTCCGCCACGCGGACTTCGTCTGAGGCCAATAGGGGTTCTGTAAAAAGGAAGCTTGAGGTTGCTCAGCTAAAAACCGCTGATGTTCTTCTATGGAAATCTCTTGGATATGCAGGGTCTTTTGTTGTGTCACATCTCCAGGGTACCCCAGGCGTTGAAACTTCCTAGCGGGGAAGCGACCAGAATCACGGTGCGCAATTGCTACACTCGTCCACTATGAGCTCACAGATTCCCGCATCTCAAACTTTCGTTCCGGTGATTACCGGAGGAGACCTCGGAGCATATACGCTGGCACGCGAATTTCACGAAGCCTTCGGCGTCATCTCAGCCGTGGTACCAACCGCAGAAAACCTGGTGGTCGGGGGAAGTAAGATTACTAAACTCTTCCCGGCTGGGCAGATGTTTGATCCATTAGCTGTGGTTGAACATCTGCGAGGCGTTGCTCAACAACTCCGCGGTGATAGTGAACGCTCTTTATTACTCATCGCAGGCTACGATCACCTCGTGCGTATCGTCACCGACCACGCCGAAGAGCTCCGCGGTATGGGGTATGTGTTTCCTGCGCTGTCTCAAGCACAGCTAGATCGGGCGTCATTGAAAGATCGGTTCTACGCCCTGTGCGATGAGCTCAACATTAGATATCCTCAGACGGCTTCTATCGACTGTTCTCAACAGGGCGATGCGATTGAAGAATTTGTCGAATCCTTGATCACCGCGGATTTCGATTACCCGCTGATCCTGAAAGCCGGTGATGGTGCAGCCTGGGCTAACACACGATTCGCTGAACGCCGTAAAGTACATTTCATCCAAGATCCGCAACAATTGACCAGTGTCATCTCTCAAGCGATCGCAGCTGGATATCGGGGTTCGTTGATCGTTCAGCAATTCATTCCTGGCCCAGATGCCAATTTACGGATCTTGACGCACTTTCGTGATCGTATTGGTCAAAATGTGCTCACCGGATTGGCCGAAGTCATCGTCGAAGACCATGCAGCCGGGTTAGAGGGTAATTCGCGGGCTGTTGTGGCGATATCTGAACCACGGGTCGAGGCGCAAGGTGCTCAACTGATGGACGCTTTAGATTGGCACGGTTTCGGGATGTTTGACATCAAAATTCACGAGACGACGGGGGAGCCGTACTTCTTAGAAATGAATCCCCGCCTGGGACGTCATCACTATTACCTCACAGTGGCAGGAGCCAACCCCGCGACGTACCTTTACCGTGAACTCATCGAGTCCACCGCCCACGGCGAGTCCATGACGCTTGACGGGCCGGCGGCATCGTTGACTATTCCCCTGAAGCTGGCTCAGCAGTATGCTGCACCGCATCAACAGCGCGCGCTGGAAGCAGCGAGACAAGCCAATCGGATCGGTTGGCCGTTGCAATACGCTAAGGACCGTAATCTGAAACGAGACCTCTACCAGCGTTATCGCCTGACCAAAGCAGCTGCTGAAGTTGCTCATACCCCGGGGACGATGAATTAGGCGAAGACCCTAGGCCGGTCACACAGCGCCTCGCAGGACAGTAAACACCTGGTCAGATAGCACACCGCAACCCCCTCGGTATAGGTCAACTATGCTGCATACATCACACCTTTCGAAAATTGTGGCATTACCATCGAACCTGCTACACTAGGAACGATTGTTTCAAAGTGGCAGTAGGACTCTGTCCGGGTTGCGGGGAACTTGCGCAACAAATGCCACCTTTTTGCACGTCTAAAGTCGAATATCTTCTGACGTCGAAAAAAGACCAAGCTTTCTTTCGATTCGATGCGTTTCACACCGCCTCGGACCGTTCGAAAGAAGATAAATCAACGGAGAATATTTTGCCAACAATTCAGCAGCTGGTCCGTAAGGGCCGCACGCCAAAAGCCAAGCGTGTTGGTGCGCCTGCGCTCGACGCACGCCCAATGCGCCGTGGTGTGTGTACTCGTGTGTACACCACCACTCCAAAGAAACCGAACTCCGCACTGCGTAAAGTCGCACGTGTCCGCCTGGCCGGTGGTATTGAAGTTACCGCCTACATTCCAGGTGAAGGTCACAACCTCCAGGAGCACTCGATTGTGCTCGTTCGCGGTGGTGGCGTGAAGGACCTTCCAGGTGTCCGCTACAAGATCGTCCGCGGTGCTCTGGACACTCAGGGTGTCAAAGATCGCCGTCAAGCTCGTAGCCGTTACGGCGCCAAGAAGGAGAAATAATCCATGCCACGTAAAGGTCCTGCGCCCAAGCGCCCACTGGTAGTTGACCCTGTCTACGGTTCATCCCTGGTCACCCAGCTGATTAATAAAGTTCTGGTTGATGGTAAGAAGTCAACCGCTGAACGTATCGTGTACGGTGCCCTCGATGGTACCCGCGAAAAAGGCGGCGACGATCCAGTAGCCACTCTGAAAAAAGCACTGGATAACGTTCGTCCCGCACTGGAAGTCCGCTCACGTCGCGTGGGTGGTGCCACCTACCAGGTACCCGTTGAGGTCAAGCCTGGTCGCGCCACTGCACTGGCACTTCGCTGGCTCGTGACTTTCTCCAAGGCACGCCGCGAGAAGTCGATGACTGAGCGTTTGACGAACGAAATTCTGGATGCTTCCAACGGACTGGGTGCAGCTGTGAAACGTCGTGAAGACGTACACAAGATGGCTGAAGCTAATAAGGCGTTTGCCCACTACCGCTGGTAAACCAAACACCAACTCAGTACTCATTCCGAGCCGTTGCCTCAACCAGGAGTCTGTGGCTCACGGAACCAGGCAACAATCAAGGGAGAACCTGTGGCACAACAAGAAGTGCTTACCGACCTCACAAAAGTTCGTAACATCGGCATCATGGCTCACATTGACGCCGGTAAAACTACCACGACCGAGCGTATCCTCTTCTACACCGGTGTAAGCCACAAACTGGGTGAAACCCACGATGGTGCCTCCACCACCGACTGGATGGAGCAGGAAAAAGAACGCGGTATTACCATTACCTCGGCTGCTGTGACCAGCTTCTGGCACGGTAACCAGATTAACGTCATTGACACACCAGGACACGTTGACTTCACCGTTGAAGTAGAACGTTCCCTGCGCGTGCTTGACGGTGCAGTAGCTGTATTCGATGCTAAAGAAGGTGTTGAGCCACAGTCCGAGACCGTCTGGCGTCAAGCTGACAAATACGGCGTACCGCGTATTTGCTTTGTCAACAAGATGGACAAACTGGGTGCTGATTTCTACCACACCATCGAAACCATCAAGTCCCGCCTTGGTGCCAAGCCACTGGTTATGCAGCTCCCAATCGGTGCTGAAAGTGACTTTATCGGCGTTGTCGATCTCGTCACCATGAAAGCCTTCGTCTGGCCAGAAGATGCCAAGGGCGATACCGCTCTCGGTGCAAGCTACGAAATTCAGGACATTCCTGCTGAACTGCAAGAAAAGGCCGAAGAATATCGGAACGAACTCGTCGAGTCTGTTGCTGAATCATCAGAAGAACTGATGATGAAGTACCTCGAAGAAGGCGAACTAACCAACGAAGAAATCAAAGCCGGTGTTCGTGCTTTGACCATCGCTGACGAGGCCTACCCCGTGTTCTGTGGCTCTGCATTCAAAAACCGTGGTGTGCAGCCGATCATCGATGCCGTCGTGGATTACTTGCCATCCCCACTGGATGTCGAATCCGTGACCGGTACTTCGATGAAAGATCCTGAAGAAGAACTGGTCCGCAAGCCAAGCTTGGATGAACCATTCGCGGCATTGGCGTTCAAAATTGCAGCCCACCCCTTCTTCGGTACTCTGACCTACATTCGGGTCTACTCGGGTAAAATCTCAGCCGGCGATACCGTCCTGAACGCTACAAAGCAAAAACAGGAACGTGTATCCCGTCTGTTCCAGATGCACGCGAACAAGGAAAACCCTGTGGATGAAGCACAGGCTGGCCACATCTACGCCGTCGTGGGTCTGAAGGACACCACCACCGGTGACAGCCTGTCGGCTAAAGAAGCTCCGATCGTCCTGGAATCCATGGAATTCCCAGAACCAGTGATTTCGGTTGCTATCGAGCCAAACTCCAAGGGTGACCAGGAGAAACTGTCGACCGCTATCCAGCGTCTGTCGGCAGAAGATCCAACCTTCACCGTTTCTCAGAACGAAGAAACCGGCCAGACTGAAATCGGCGGCATGGGCGAACTGCATCTCGATGTGCTGGTTGACCGCATGAAACGCGAATTCAAGGTTGAAGCAACGGTTGGTAAACCACAGGTCTCCTACCGTGAAACCATTCGCAAAAAGGTTGAGTCAGTCGACTACACCCACAAGAAGCAGACTGGTGGTTCCGGTCAGTTCGCTAAGGTTGTCGTAACCTTCGAACCACTGGATACCGAAGACGGTGAAATCTACGAGTTTGAAAACGCCGTCACCGGTGGACGTATTCCTCGTGAGTACATCCCATCTGTGGATCAGGGTATTCAGCAGGCCATGCAATTCGGTGTGCTCGCCGGGTACCCAATGGTTGGCGTCAAAGCAATCCTGGAAGATGGCGCTTACCACGACGTTGACTCTTCGGAGATGGCGTTCAAATTGGCCGGCTCCCAGGTCTTCAAGGAAGGCATCAAACGTGCAAAACCGGTTCTGTTGGAACCGATTATGTCCGTTGAAGTGCGTACCCCAGAAGAATACATGGGCGACGTGATTGGTGACTTGAACTCTCGTCGCGGTACCATCGAATCGATGGAAGACGCAACAGGCGTGAAAGTCGTCAAAGCGAAGGTTCCACTGTCAGAGATGTTCGGTTACATTGGTGACTTGCGTTCCCGTACTCAGGGTCGCGCGGTCTACACCATGACCTTCGACTCATATGGTGAAGTGCCTTCCGCTGTCTCGGAAGAAATTATTCAGAAACACACCGGCCAATAATTTAGACTTATTAGCTGGCTAGATTTATGGTGGTGGGCTTGGTCCGCCAGGCCCACCACCTGCCAAACGAAGTGTCGCCCCGAACACCGCGTTTGGTACAGGACTAGGGTCCGGTCCGCGCAGGCGGCCGAGGTTGTTTAGCAATCCACGGACCGGTCCTAACCACCGGGGAAAAGTAATAACAACATCTGACGTAGACTGGACCAAAGTCAGACCGCCACAAGCGGCTGCTTGTCCTTCTCCAGTCGAACAGTTCTAGGAGGAATCTGTGTCGAAGGCAAAGTTCGAGCGGACAAAGCCGCACATTAACATCGGTACCATCGGTCACGTTGACCACGGTAAAACCACCCTCACCGCTGCGATTTCCAAGGTACTGGCCGATAAGTACCCTGAATACAATGAATCGCGCGACTACGCCGACATCGATGGTGCTCCAGAAGAGCGCCAGCGCGGTATTACGATCAACGTTTCCCACGTTGAATACGAAACCGAAAAACGTCACTACGCACACGTTGACGCCCCAGGGCACGCCGACTACATCAAGAACATGATTACCGGTGCTGCACAGATGGACGGCGCAATCCTCGTTGTTGCTGCTACTGACGGCCCAATGGCTCAGACCCGTGAACACGTTCTGCTGGCCAAGCAGGTTGGCGTTCCAACCCTGTTGGTTGCACTCAACAAATCCGACATGGTCGACGACGAAGACCTGCTGGAACTGGTTGAGATGGAAGTTCGTGAACTGCTGTCTTCCCAGGACTTCGACGGTGACAATGCCCCCGTTATCCGCGTCTCGGCTCTGAAGGCCATCGAAGGCGAAGAAAAATGGGTCAAGGCTGTTGAAGAACTCATGGACGCTGTGGATGAATACATCCCAGAACCAGTCCGTGACCGCGACAAGCCATTCTTGATGCCAATTGAAGACGTCTTCACGATCACCGGTCGCGGTACCGTTGTAACCGGTCGTGCAGAACGCGGTACCCTCGCTATCAACTCTGAAGTTGAAATCGTTGGTATCCGTGAATCACAGAAGACCACCGTCACTGGTATCGAAATGTTCCACAAGCAGCTCGACGAAGCATGGGCTGGCGAAAACTGTGGTCTGCTACTGCGTGGTCTGCGTCGTGAAGACGTAGAGCGTGGTCAGGTTGTCGTAGCCCCAGGCTCGATCACCCCGCACACCCAGTTCGAAGCAAACGTCTACATTCTGTCCAAAGACGAAGGTGGCCGTCACAACCCGTTCTACTCGAACTACCGTCCACAGTTCTACTTCCGTACCACTGACGTAACCGGTGTTATCACCCTGCCAGAAGGTACCGAAATGGTTATGCCAGGTGACACCACCGAAATGACCGTTGAACTGATCCAGCCTATCGCTATGGAAGAAGGCCTCGGCTTTGCTATCCGTGAAGGTGGACGTACCGTTGGTTCCGGTCGTGTAACCAAGATCATCGCCTAAGTTCAACTTTAGGTTCATGAGCTAGCGCTTAGCTAGTTCTACCGAAAACCCCCGCCCTGTGCGGGGGTTTTCTTGTCCCACTATACTTTTCTGAGGCTGCATGACAATACAAAAGTTGTTAGGATGAACTGGCCGGTTACACAGGTTAAACGGTAGTCAAGCGTTGACGACCGTTCGATTCGCGTTGTTGACGCTTTTCTGTCATAATAGACAGGTTGCTCAGATCAGCTGTGCCCGCGGGTTGATTCTAGATCCGCCAGCAGCAAATGGAACGAGCGCACATCAAATTTCCCAAAAGCACGTCGAACGTGCGGTTTGGTGAGCTAAAACTTGATGGTCTCATAGGGCCGAGGAACCCGCCTTGGCGGATTCGACCTTATGAGCAAAAACAACACATGCGTCAGTGCAAACTGATTGTGCATGTTCACAGGGACAGGTACTCAACTAGTACGGAAATGAGGCAGACGCCATGGCGGGACAAAAAATCCGCATCCGGCTGAAGTCGTACGATCACGAGGTGATCGACTCTTCAGCGCGGAAGATCGTCGATACGGTCACACGCGCAGGCGCACAGGTAGTAGGCCCGGTTCCACTACCGACTGAGAAGAATGTGTTCGCCGTGATCCGTTCTCCGCACAAATACAAAGACAGCCGTGAGCACTTCGAAATGCGTACTCACAAACGTCTTATCGACATCGTAGACCCGACTCCGAAGGCTGTTGATTCGCTGATGCGTCTTGACCTGCCAGCGGACGTCAACATTGAAATCAAACTCTAAGCTAGGGAGGTGCTGAGAGAACTATGACCACATCCCAGAAGAATATCAAGGGACTGATGGGCACGAAGCTCGGCATGACCCAGGTATGGGACGAGAACAACAACCTCATTCCCGTCACTGTGGTTCAGGCTGAGCCTAACGTAGTTACCCAGCTTCGCAATGAAGAAGTTGATGGCTACTCTGCTGTCCAAATTGCTTACGGGGCAATCGATCCTCGTAAGGTCTCCAAACCATTGGTCGGACACTTCGACAAGGCCGGTGTCACACCGCGTCGTCATATCGTCGAAATCCGTACCGCTGATGTTGCTAACTACGAACTCGGCCAGGACCTAACCGTTGAACTGTTCGAAGCAGGACAAAAAGTTGATGTCACTGCGAACTCCAAGGGTAAAGGCTTCGCCGGTGCGATGAAGCGCCACAACTTCGCTGGCTCATTTGCTTCCCACGGTGCGAAGAAAAACCACCGTAAGCCGGGATCTGTCGGTGGCGCAGCCACTCCAGGTCGCGTCTTCAAGGGCAAAAAGCTTCCAGGCCGTATGGGCAACGTCAAAACAACCACTCAGAACCTGACTCTGCACGGTATCGATGCAGAAAACAACCTGCTGCTCATCAAAGGTGCAGTACCTGGCCCACGCGGTCGCGTTGTTCTGGTTCGCGATGCAGTGAAGGGAGCCTAGTTCAATGGCTGTCAACAAAGTATCGGTGGATCTACCAGCTGAACTCTTTGACGTTGAAGCAAACGTTGCTCTCATGCACCAAGTTGTCAATGCGCAACTTGCTGCCGCACGTCAGGGAACTCACGCGACGAAAACTCGCGCTGAAGTATCTGGTGGTGGACGCAAACCGTTTCGTCAAAAAGGTACCGGCCGCGCACGCCAGGGTTCTATTCGTGAACCACAGATGACCGGTGGCGGTATTGCCCACGGTCCTCAGTCGCGTGACTATGCACAGCGCACCCCAAAGAAAATGATCGCAGCCGCCCTGCGCCAGGCACTGTCCGACCGTGCTCGCAAGGGACGCATCCACGTCGTTGAGACCCTGGTTGATCAGGAGACTCCTTCGACGAAAGCTGCAAAAGCCGCGCTGGCAGAAATTCAGAATGAACGTCGCAACTTCTTGGTCGTCATCGACCGTTCTGACGACGTCGCTGCACTGTCAACTCGTAACCTGCAGCATGTTCACACGCTGTATGCGGATCAGCTCAACACCTACGATGTGTTGAAGGCTGATGACGTGGTCTTTACCAAGCCTGCATACGACGCCTTCGTGGCCGCTGCAAGCGCCAAGTAGGAGGAGACCACATGTCAACTAACATCGATAAGAATCCCCGCGACGTGATCCTTGCTCCCGTCGTGAGTGAAAAGAGCTACGCGGACATGGACGAAGGTCGTTACACCTTCCTCGTGGACCCGCGCTCAAATAAGACTGAAATCAAATTGGCAATCGAAAAGATTTTCGACGTCAAAGTGGCCTCAGTCAACACCATGAACCGTGAGGGTAAGCGTCAGCGCACCCGTTTCGGCTACGGCACTCGCAAAGCTACCAAGCGCGCGATTGTCACGCTGAAGGAAGGTTCCATCGACATCTTCGGAGGTCCGGCTGTCTAGGCCGGAGACCACTTAATCGAGGAATATATTTATGGCAATTCGTAATTACAGACCGGTTACCCCGGGCCAGCGCGGCTCATCGGTATCCGAGTTCACAGAAATCACTCGATCAACGCCTGAGAAATCGTTGCTTCGTCCACTGTCGAAATCCGGTGGCCGCAACAACCTCGGACGTATCACGTCACGTCACCGTGGTGGTGGACACAAGCGCCAGTATCGTCTGGTTGACTTCCGCCGTCACGACAAAGATGGCGTTCCGGCAAAGGTCGCTCACATCGAGTACGACCCAAACCGTACCGCCAATATTGCACTGTTGCATTACGTCGATGGAGCGAAACGCTACATCCTTGCACCTGCTCGTTTGAAGCAGGGCGACATGGTGGAGTCTGGCCCAAATGCCGACATCAAACCGGGCAATAACCTGCCTCTTCGCAATATCCCCCTGGGTACCGTGATCCACGCTGTGGAACTGCGTCCAGGCGGTGGTGCGAAGATCGCGCGCTCAGCTGGAGCATCCATCCAGTTGGTTGCCCGTGAAGGCAAATTCGCACAGCTTCGCCTGCCCTCGGGTGAAATCCGCAACGTTGACATCCGCTGCCGCGCCACCGTTGGTGAAGTTGGCAACGCTGAACAGATCAACATCTCATGGGGTAAAGCCGGACGTATGCGCTGGAAAGGCGTTCGTCCCCAGACCCGTGGTGCCGCTATGAACCCTGTGGATCACCCACACGGTGGTGGTGAAGGTAAGACTTCTGGTGGTCGTCACCCGTCGAACCCGAACGGTAAGAAGGAAGGCCGCACGCGCCGTCCGAACAAGGCCAGCGACCAGTACATTGTGCGTCGTCGTCCGAAAAGCAAGAAGAATCGATAGGAGCTGATCTTTCATGCCACGCAGCCTGAAGAAGGGCCCCTACGTAGATCAGCACTTATACCTGAAGGTTCTTGCTGAGAACGAAAAGGGCTCCAAAAACGTTATCCGCACTTGGTCACGTCGTTCGATGATCATCCCGGACATGCTGGGTCACACCATTGCTGTCCACGATGGTCGTAAACACGTACCGGTGTTCATTACCGAATCCATGGTCGGACACAAATTGGGAGAATTCGCACCAACGCGTACCTTCCGCGGCCACTCCAAGGACGACCAGAAAGGCCGCCGCTAAGCGCGGTGGCTGATCTTAGAGAGGATTAAGCAATGGAAGCCAAGGCAATTGCACGCTATTTGCGTGTTACGCCAATGAAGGCCCGGCGCGTCGTCGACCTTGTTCGTGGTAAGCAAGCGAATGAAGCCCTGGCCATCTTGAAGTTCGCCCCGCAGGGCGCAGCTGTTCCGGTATACAAGGTACTCGCCTCGGCAGTATCGAATGCCCGGGAGAAAGCCGACCGTGAAGGCCTGGCCTTCAACGAAGAAGAACTGTTTGTCAGTGAAGCCTTCGTTGATGAAGGACCAACCATGAAGCGCTACCAGCCACGCGCTCAGGGACGTGCCTTCGAAATCAAGAAACGCACCAGCCACGTCACCGTGGTTGTTGCAACCGATGAAGATCAGAAAGGTGGGACCAACTAAATGGGTCAGAAAATTCACCCACACGGATTCCGCCTCGGCATTACCAAAGATCACGTTTCCCGCTGGTTCGCTGACTCCAATGTTGACGGTCAGCGCTACAAAGACTTCGTTAAAGAAGACGTGCAGATCCGCAGCTTGCTGCAGGACGGCATGGAACGTGCTGGTATTTCCAAAGTTGAGATCGAACGTACCCGCGACCGTGTCCGTGTAGACGTGCACACTGCTCGCCCGGGTATTGTCATCGGTCGCCGTGGTGCGGAAGCTGATCGCATTCGCCGTGAGCTCGAAAAGCTCACTGGTAAGCAGATCCAGCTCAACATCCTAGAAGTCAAAAAACCAGAAATCGACGCACAGCTGGTAGCACAAGGTGTTGCCGAACAGCTCACCGCACGCGTGGCGTTCCGTCGCGCAATGCGCCGTTCGATTCAGTCCGCAATGCGTGCAGGCGCCGAGGGTATCCGTATTCAGGTATCCGGTCGTCTGGGCGGTGCCGACATGGGTCGAACCGAGTTCTACCGCGAAGGCCGTGTCCCGCTGCACACCCTGCGCGCCAACATCGACTACGGTCACTTCGAAGCCAAGACCACCTACGGACGCATCGGCGTCAAAGTATGGGTCTACAAGGGCGACTTGACCGACAAAGAACTGGCCGCTCAGGAAGCAGCCGCCACATCAGGCCGTGGTGGCCGCGGTGGTCGCGGTGGGCAACGCCGTCGCCGTGGTGGCGCCCCATCAGGTGCCCGCGCTGGCGCTCAAGGAGGCAACGCGTAATGCTTATCCCACGTCGCGTAAAATTCCGTAAACAACACCGCCCAGGCCGTAAAGGTATGGCCAAAGGTGGCACCGAAGTAGCCTTCGGTGAATGGGGTCTGCAAGCGACCACTCGCGCATATGTAACCAACCGTCAGATCGAGGCAGCTCGTATCGCGATGACCCGTTACATCAAACGTGGTGGCCACGTGTGGATCAATATTTTCCCAGACCGTCCGCTGACCAAAAAACCAGCAGAAGTTCGCATGGGTTCGGGTAAAGGCTCACCAGAATTCTGGGTAGCCAACGTCAAACCTGGCCGCGTCATGTTCGAACTGTCTGGTGTCAGCGAAGAGGTCGCCCGTGAAGCCCTTCGCCTGGCCGCCCACAAGCTGCCACTGAAGGCTCGCATCGTACGCCGAGAGGGTGGTGAATAACCATGGCATTGGGTTCACCTGAACTGACAACTGAAGCACTCGATGGTTTCGATAACGCACGCCTGTGTGAAGAACTCGACAAAGCGAAAGCCGAGTTATTCAACCTGCGCTTCCAAGCAGCAACCGGTCAAATTGAAAACACCGGTCGTATCAAGGTCGTCAAGCGCGACATTGCACGCATTATGACAGTGCTGCGCGAACGCGAACTTGGCATCCGCGAGGAAGTCGAAGCCAGCGACGAAGACATCAAAGACAAAAAGAAAAGCCGCAAGTAGGCTGAGGAGGAATCACAGTGACTGAGTCTGTTGACACCGCAGCCGCACCAGAGCGCAATTACCGCAAAACTCTGCGTGGAGTCGTCGTTTCCGACAAGATGGAAAAAACCATCGTTGTGGAAATCGAATACTTCAAGCAGCACGCTCTGTACGGCAAGATCATGCGCCGCACTAAGCGCGTCAAAGCCCATGACGAAGAAAACACGGCCGGTATCGGTGACAGTGTTCGTCTAGCCGAGACCCGCCCGCTTTCCAAAGGGAAGCACTGGCGTCTCGTCGAGGTTGTAGAACGCGCCAAGTAAGCGCTCAACTACGCCGAGCAATATCACCCGCATCCGCATCAGGAATTTCCTGGTGCGGATGCGGTATTTAACGCACCAGTCATGAGGCTGGACGCGTGACGGTGAACAATGATTTTCCAAAACACACACACCTGCGGTAGCATGTTGTAGCTGTGCCCTTTTCATAGCTCGGCCATCCACCGGGTATCTGACGAAAAGTAAGCACAACATCTTGCACCAACGTGCCTCGGCCCTGGCTCAAAAGCACTGTGAGATTTGATTGCCTCTGTGCGCAATTCGATCCCATACGTCTCACCTAGCTGGGGGTAAGCACAGCAAGAATATTTCCATGACCGTTCCGCAAGGCTCGATCCAACCGAGGATTGAGAACCAGCGAGACATGCAGGAGTAAGCAAGTGATTCAACAAGAATCGCGGCTCAAAGTTGCCGACAACACCGGTGCGAAAGAAATTCTCACCATTCGTGTCCTCGGTGGCTCTGGACGCCGCTATGCATCCATTGGCGACGTCATCGTCGCTACCGTCAAAGATGCCATCCCAGGCGGTACCGTCAAAAAAGGCGAAGTCGTCAAAGCTGTTGTCGTACGGACCAAGAAATCGGTTCGTCGCTCAGATGGCTCGTACATCAAGTTCGACGAAAACGCAGCAGTCATCCTTCGTCAGGATAACGAACCACGCGGTACACGTATCTTCGGCCCAGTTGCCCGTGAGCTACGAGACAACCAGTTCATGCGTATCGTATCGCTGGCACCGGAGGTGATCTAACCTATGGCGAAGATCAAAAAAGGCGATCTCGTTCAGGTTCTGTCAGGTAAAGACCGCGGCAAACAGGGCAAAGTCCTGCGTGTGCTACCGAAACAGGAAAAAGTCCTCGTTGAAGGCGTCAACCGGGTTACCAAGCACGTACGTGCAGGCCAGGGTCCAGACGGCGCAACTGAAGGCGGACGTGTAGAAGAAGAAGCTCTGCTACACATCTCCAAGGTTGCCGTAGTCGATCCGGAAACCGAAAAACCAACCCGTGTTGGTTACCGCTTTGAAGAAGTTGAAAAAGACGGCGAAACTCAGATCGTCAAGGTCCGTTACGCCAAGGCCTCTGGAAAGGAGCTGTAATGACACAGGTATCTGAAAACGCAGCCTCCAAGGTCACCCCACGTCTGAAGACCAAATACCGCGACGAAATCAAAGCAGAACTCCAAAATGAGTTCGGCTACGAAAACGTCATGCAGGTACCCGGTCTCGAAAAGATCGTGGTCAACATGGGTGTTGGTGAAGCCGCACGTGACTCAAAGGTCATTAACGGTGCCATCGAAGACCTGACCGCTATTACCGGTCAGAAACCCCAGGTAACCCGCGCGAAGAAATCCATCGCCCAGTTCAAACTGCGCGAAGGCATGCCGATCGGCACACACGTTACGATGCGCGGTGACCGCATGTGGGAATTCCTGGATCGCTTGGTGACCTTTGCGTTGCCACGTATCCGTGACTTCCGTGGCCTGAGCCCTCGTCAATTTGATGGCAACGGCAACTACACCTTCGGTCTGTCCGAACAGTCCGTGTTCCACGAAATCGATCAGGACAAGATCGATCGCGTACGCGGTATGGATATCACCCTTGTAACCACCGCCAAAACCGACGACGAAGGCCGCGCACTGTTGCGTGCACTCGGCTTCCCGTTCAAGGCAGACCAGTAATCCAACTACGTTATAGGTCTTGGCCTGGTGTACCAGGTCAGGAAACCACAACGAGAAAAGGCTAAAGCCACATATGAGTATGACCGACCCCGTCGCAGACATGTTAACTCGTCTGCGCAACGCAAACTCGGCGCATCACGACTCCGTGTCGATGCCGTCTTCGAAACTGAAGCGCGGTGTCGCCGAGATCCTAAAAAACGAAGGCTACATTGCCGACTGGAAAGAAGTTGACGCACGCGTAGGTAAAGACCTCGTGCTGGACCTAAAATTTGGTCCACAGCGCCAGCGCTCCATCGCTGGACTGCGCCGCATCTCCAAACCAGGTCTGCGTGTTTACGCCAAGTCCAATAACCTGCCACATGTGCTCGGTGGACTAGGCATCGCGATCCTGTCGACTTCATCAGGTCTGCTGACCGACCGTCAAGCAGCTTCGAAAGGTGTGGGTGGGGAAGTCCTCGCCTACGTCTGGTAACGGAAAGGAAGGGAAACAATGTCACGTATTGGAAAGCTTCCGATCACCGTACCTTCCGGCGTCGACGTAGCCATCAATGGCTCCGATGTGTCCGTCAAAGGACCAAAAGGTGAGCTGGGCATGAGTATCGATGGCCCGATTGAAGCCAAGCTTGAAGAAAATATCATCACCGTCACCCGCCCGGATGACGAACGTGAATCACGTTCGCTCCACGGCCTGACTCGCACCCTGATCAACAACATGATCGTTGGCGTGACCGAGGGCTACTCCAAGAAATTGGAACTGCACGGAACCGGTTACCGTGTGCTAGCCAAAGGCAACGGCCTTGAACTGCAGCTGGGTTTCTCCCACAGCATTAATGTTGAAGCGCCAGCCGGCATCGATTTCGCGATCGAAGGCAACACGATCACCGTGTCAGGTATCGATAAACAACTTGTCGGCGAAACTGCCGCCAACATCCGTAAGCTGCGCGTTACCGAACCTTATAAGGCCAAAGGTATTCGCTACGAGGGTGAAACCATCCGCCGCAAGGCCGGAAAGGCAGGTAAGTAATGTCAACTGTCAGTATCAAAGGCAAAGGCAAAAACGCTGCCCGCCGTCGCCGTCACGCACGCGTACGCAAACGGATTCAGGGTACAGCCGCGCGCCCACGCTTGGTTGTCAACCGCTCCGCACGTCACATCTTTGCCCAGGTTATCGACGACGAAGCCGGTGTCACGCTCGTATCTGCTTCCACTATGGAAGCCGATCTGCGCGCACTGGACGCTGAGAAAACCGAGAAAGCTCGCAAAGTAGGCGAATTAATTGCACAGCGCGCTGAAGACGCCGGTGTGACGGCAGTGGTCTTTGACCGCGCCGGACACAAATACCACGGTCGTATCGCAGCAGTCGCTGACGGTGCACGGGAAGGTGGACTGAAGCTGTGACCGAAGCAAACAACGAAAAGGACACACAGGTGACCGAAACAACTCAAGAGGCTGTATCGGAAACCTCGCAGGGCTCCGACAGCCAGCACACCGAACGCGGTGGCCGTGGACAACGTCGTGGCCAGCGTTCTGAACGCGGCGAGCGTGGTGACCGCGGTGGTCGCAAGGGCGGCCGCGATGACAACAAAGACCAGTTCCTCGAACGCGTCGTTGCCATCAACCGTGTTGCCAAAGTCGTCAAAGGTGGACGCCGGTTCGCCTTCACCGCACTTGTAGTCGTCGGCGACGGCGACGGTATGGTCGGTGTTGGTTACGGCAAGGCCAAGGAAGTACCAGCCGCGATCGCTAAAGGTGTTGAAGAAGCCAAGAAGAGCTTCTTCCGCATCCCACGCGTTGGAACCACCATTCCGCACTTGTCCCAGGGTGAAGATGCCGCAGGCGTTGTGCTATTGCGTCCAGCTTCTCCAGGTACCGGTGTTATTGCCGGTGGTCCAGTTCGTGCGGTACTTGAAGCAGCCGGTATCACCGACGTGCTCTCCAAGTCCATGGGCTCGGCCAACGCCATCAACATTGTTCGCGCAACCGTTGACGCACTGCGCCAGCTGGAAGGCCCTGAAGAGGTCGCAGCTCGCCGTGGACTGCCAGTCGACGAGGTTGCACCACGCGCAATGCTTCGCACTATCGAAGAAGCCCGTGCCAAGCGTGCAGAAGAAAAGGCAGGTGCATAAGCATGGCGAACTTCGAATCAACCCCGAAGAACCTTGTGCCATCCGACGCAACCCTGACCATCACTCAGGTACGCTCGGCTATCGGACGCAAGCCAAAACACGTTGAAACCCTGCGGTCGCTCGGTCTACGAGGTATCGGCAAGTCCGTTACCCGCAGCGCCGACGCCGTCACCGTGGGCATGGTGAACGCCGTGTCTCATCTGGTAAAGGTCGAGGAGGTCGACTAATGGCTGAAGAACAACAAGAAGCGATCAAACTTCACGACCTGCGTCCAGCAAAAGGCTCGAACAAGCGCAAACTGCGTTACGGTCGTGGTGAAGGTGGCAAGGGCGGTAAAACCGCTACCCGCGGTACCAAGGGCACCCGTGCTCGCAACAAGGTACCGGCAGGTTTCGAGGGTGGACAGCTCCCGCTGTACATGCGCCTTCCAAAACTGCGCGGTTTCAAGAACCCTGCCAAAATCAACTACCAGGTTGTCAACTTAGACAAGCTGACCGAATCCTTCCCTGAGGGAGGCGACGTTACGGTTGCTGATCTCGTGGCCAAGGGTCTGGTTCGTAAGAACCAGCCGGTCAAAGTCCTAGGTTCTGGTGAAATCGGTGTCGCTGTTAATGTGACCGCCGACGCGTTCTCCAAATCAGCTGTCGAAAAGATTGCTGCAGCCGGAGGAACAACTACCACTGCCTAACACTGCTCTGTCGTAGAACGGTGTTAACCTTTGAGACAGCCCTCGATCACCAACGTGACATGTCACAGGTCGAGGGCTGTCGGTTTTAACGTTAGAATGCAAACCGTGCCTTTTCCCTGGCACGACTGTGTAGAAATGATTCCACGTTCTGTAGAATCTCAGAAAGTGCCATCGCGCACTATTGTCAGGAGGACACTTGTTCAGCACGATAGCTAGGGTTTTCAAAACCCCTGATCTGCGGACCAAGATCCTGTTTACTTTGGCGGTCATCGCCATCTATCGGATCGGCGTCTTCATCCCCGCCCCAAGTGTCAATTACGGCAATGTGCAAATGTGTTTGGCTCAAGGTGAGACCACCGGTGGCTTGTACTCATTTGTCAACATGTTTTCCGGCGGCGCGTTGCTACAGGTGTCTATTTTTGCCCTGGGTATCATGCCCTACATTACGGCCGCTATCATCACGCAGCTGCTGCGAGTGGTCATCCCAGCCTTCGAACGCCTCCAGAAAGAAGGCGCCGAAGGTCAGGCACGACTGACTCAGTACACCCGGTATTTGACCGTGGGACTTGCATTGCTCAATGCGACCACAATCGCGACCCTGGCACGTTCTGGGGCGTTGCTGAACTGTAACGTCTCGTTACTCAACGACACCGGCATCTGGTCAACACTGCTCCTCGTACTGACCCTGGCAATCGGGGCCATCGTCATCATGTGGATGGGTGAGCAAATCACTGAGCGGGGTGTCGGTAACGGCATGTCGCTGATGATCTTCGTATCGATCGCCGCTGGTTTCCCCGCAGGGTTGGCTGCCATCTGGCAGACCCAGGGCTGGCGGATCTTCGGACTCGTCATGGTCGTAGGAATCGCGATCATGATGCTGATTGTCTTTGTCGAGGACTCCCAACGCCGTATCCCCGTCCAATATGCTCGGCGACAGATCGGCCGACGCACCGTAGGTTCGACCACCACCTACATACCTATCAAGGTAAATATGGCCGGCGTCATCCCGGTGATCTTCGCATCATCCATCTTGATGCTTCCGCAGATTCTGATCCAGTTCAATATGCCCACAGACGGCAGCGAGCCAGCAGGATGGCTGGTGTGGTTACAGCAATACTTTGGCACCGGATCGCACCCGCTGTACATGACCATATTTTTCTTGATGACTATTTTCTTCACGTATTTCTACGTGACCATTACTTTCAACCCACAAGACGTTTCGGATAATATGAAACGCCAAGGTGGCTTCATTCCTGGGGTCCGTGCCGGTCGACCAACCGTTCAGTACCTGGAGTATGTCATCTCACGTGTAACCTTCGTAGGGGCAATCTACTTAGGTCTTATCGCGATGATCCCGCTGATCGCATTTGTGCTCATTGGCGCTGACCAGAACTTCCCGTTTGGTGGCGTCTCGATCCTGATTATGGTTGGTGTAGCCTTGACCACAATCAAACAGATCGACGCTCAAATGGAACAACGTCACTACGAAGGCCTGCTCCGCTAGGCTAGAACACAATCACACGAGACCCAAAGATCAAGGACAGGACAATCTATGACACGTTTGCTCATCATGGGCCCTCCGGGGTCAGGCAAAGGTACCCAAGCAGTACGCATTGCTGACAAGATGGCCATTCCGGCGATCTCCACCGGCGACATCTTCCGCTATAACGTCAAAGAGCTCACCGAGCTCGGCAGAGAAGCAAAGACCTACATTGATTCCGGAAACTTCGTCCCGGATGACGTAACCAACCGAATGGTCGAAGACCGCCTCAACCACAGTGATGTAGCAAACGGTTTCCTCCTTGACGGCTACCCACGGACCGCCGGTCAGGTCGAAGCGCTGAACAAGATCCTGCAGGACAAAGGCGAAAGCCTCACAGCAGTCCTTGTTCTAGAAGTTCCTGACGAAGAGATCGTGGAACGTCTGTTGGCCCGGGCCGAAACCGAGGGTCGCTCAGACGACACCGCCGAAGTCATTCAGCATCGTCTGGACCTTTATCATCAAGAAACTGCTGATTTGATTGAAGGCTACGTCGAACAGGGCATCGTAGGGCGAGTCGATGGCACAGGTGCTATCGATGACATTACCGAGCGTCTGTTGCAGACTATCTATAACATTCGAGCCCGCACCGGTACGTTACCGGTCATCAAGCCTCGTTCAAGTGAATAAGACTCAACGTTGATCAGAAGAACCGGCTCGGATGCATCGAGCCGGTTTTTCATTGCCCGAAGATAACGCACAACAGCGTTTGGCATGTCCGACAACCACCCACTACTCTTGATAAATATTCATTCTCACGCCTTACGCCAGGCTGTTGCCCGGTGAAATCCCAAAAGAAATCAGTACAGGAATGTCACGACACATAGAACTTAAAACTCACGCGCAGCTGGCCACGATGCATAAAGCAGGCCTCATTTTGCACCAAGGGTTGGACGCAGTCGTCGCTGCCGCCCAACCAGGAGCAACCACCGCAGATCTGGATCAGGTGTTTCGTAAAGTTCTGGCTGACAACGGGGCGACTTCCAATTTTCTGGGCTATCACGGATTCCCCGCAACGATCTGTACCTCCGTCAACGACGAAGTAGTTCACGGCATCCCGGGGGAGCGAGTTCTGCAAGACGGGGACATCATCTCCGTCGATGCCGGAGCAGTCGTTGATGGCTGGCATTCGGATTCGGCTCGTACCGTATTGGTCGGCACCCCCGACCCTGCCGATGCGAGACTATCAGCAGTCACCGAAGAAGCCATGTGGGCAGGTATTGCTGCATTTGCCAAAGCCAAACATGTGGGCGAAATCGGCAACGCTATCGAAGACTTCGTGCGAGCCCAACCAGGTGAGCCATTAGGCATCCTGGAAGACTACGTCGGCCATGGTATCGGCTCGGCGATGCACCAAGCACCCGACGTTTTCAACTACCGTTCCGGTTTACGCGGACCTCGGATCAAGTCTGGCATGGTGCTTGCCATTGAGCCGATGCTAGTCCGCGGAAATATCGCCACGAAAACCCTCGACGATGATTGGACCGTCGTGACAATAGACGGCTCCCATGCCTCCCAATGGGAGCACTCGGTTGCTCGCCACAAAGACGGTATCTGGGTGATCACAGCCCCGGATGGGGGCGCCGCGCGATTAGCGAAGTACGGGGTTACGCCAGCTCCAATCCCACAAACCTAAGCCACTGTCAAGATCATTTGGCATTATTTGCCGGCATACGCTAACATAGATCTTTGGCTGATTCTGCCTTTAAGTTCATCGGTGTGTCCGAGCAAGACTTCGAGAATGAATACAGCACATACACTCATGCTTTTGTGCTTGCCTGGCTCGACCACGAACCAGTCCGGCGGCAGAAGATAACAGATTGTGGAGGACATGGCTAAAAAAGAAGGCGTCATTGAAGTTGAAGGAACCGTTTCTGAAGCGTTGCCAAACGCGATGTTTCGGGTCCGACTAGATAACGACCACATTGTGCTCGCCACCATTTCCGGCAAAATGCGTCAACACTATATTCGCATCTTGCCCGAAGATCGTGTTGTGGTGGAGCTTAGCCCATACGACCTCGAACGAGGCCGTATTGTCTACCGCTACAAATAACCATATCCACCTCTGGAACGCTCAAGGAGGAACCCTGTGAAGGTTCAGCCAAGCGTGAAGCGGATCTGCGATGACTGCAAAGTCATTCGTCGCCATGGCAATGTCATGGTGATCTGCTCTAACCCACGCCACAAACAGCGTCAGGGCTAAGCCCTAGCGCGACATACATGAGGTCCATCATGGGCCGCAGCAACACAGAGTTAACGCTCAACCTTCGGACAAGACAAAGGCCGAAGACTTACCCGCCAAGTAAGGACAGTGTCTGGGATGTGTCGAGTTCTTCACATCCCGCATTGCACCGCTTGGCCGGAGTATCTCCCGGGTAAGGACGTGTTGTTGAAGACCTTTGTCATAAAGAACAGGAGAACGGCCATATGGCACGTCTAGCAGGCGTTGATATTCCACGTGAAAAGCGTGTCGTCATCGCTCTCACCTACATTTATGGTGTTGGCAACAGCCGCGCAGTCCAAATTCTGGAAGCGACCGGCGTTGACGCGAATACTCGCGTCAAAGATCTATCCGATGACGAAATGGTCAAACTGCGCGACTACATCGAAGGCAACCTTCAGGTCGAAGGTGATCTGCGTCGTGAAGTTGCAGCAGACATTCGTCGCAAAGTCGAAATTGGTTCCTACCAGGGGCTACGCCACCGTCGTGGTCTGCCAGTCCGCGGCCAGCGCACCAAAAATAACGCTCGTACCCGTAAGGGTCCGAAGAAGACTGTTGCAGGACGTAAGAAGTAACACCTTCTGGTCCCAACCAGTATTTACTAACTCAAGCTTTTGTAGGAGAGCATTCTATGGCAAAGCCACGCGGTGCGGCCCCACGTAAGGGACGTCGCTCCAAGAAGAATATTACTCAGGGCCAAGCCCACATTAAATCAACCTTCAACAACACCATCGTTTCTATCACCGATACCACCGGTGCTGTCATCTCCTGGGCTTCTGCCGGAGAGATGGGTTTCAAAGGTTCACGCAAATCAACCCCGTTCGCTGCTCAAACCGCGGCTGAGCATGCTGCCAAGCGCGCCCAGGAACACGGGTTGCGTAAAGTTGACGTGTTCGTCAAAGGCCCAGGCTCCGGTCGCGAAACCGCGATTCGTTCCCTTCAGGCCGCAGGCCTGGAAGTTGGCTCCATTCAGGACGTCACTCCAGTCGCACACAACGGTGCACGTCCGGCCAAACGTCGTCGCGTCTAAGGCTTTTGAGCACACCACTTCCAAACGCTCAACAGCCATGTTGACGGATGGCCGCGGACCAATCTAGAAATAATTTCCATCGTTTCCCCCAACTGCGCGCATCAAATGGCGGATCGCGCCGAAAGGAAATGTCAGTGCTCATTGCACAGCGCCCCACGTTGACTGAAGAACCCGTTTCAGAAACCCGGTCCCGTTTCGTTCTCGAACCATTGGAACCAGGATTCGGCTACACACTGGGCAACTCACTGCGTCGTACCCTGCTGTCGTCGATCCCAGGTGCCGCTGTTACCTCGGTTCGTATCGACCAGGTACTGCACGAGTTCACCACCATCCAGGGTGTTAAAGAAGACGTTACTGAGGTCATCCTGAACGTCAAGCAACTGTCGGTCTCATCGCATCACGATGAACCAGTCGTTGCTTACCTGCGCAAGCAGGGCCCAGGAGTCGTGACCGCAGCAGATATCACCCCACCAGCAGGCGTGGAGGTTCATAACCCGGACCTGCACATTGCGACCCTGAACGAAAAAGGCAAGTTCGATATGGAACTGACCATCGAACGGGGCCGTGGGTATGTCACCGCTGCACAGAACAAATCACCAGATGCCGAAATCGGTCGCATCCCGGTTGATTCGATCTATTCACCGGTCCTAACCGTTACCTTCAAAGTCGACGCTACTCGTGTCGAGCAGCGCACCGACTTCGATAAGCTCACCATCGATGTTGAAACCAAGCCATCCATGGCTCCTCGTGATGCTCTGGCTTCTGCAGGATCGACGCTTGTCGAACTCTTCGGCTTGGCACGTGAACTCAACGTCGAAGCCGAAGGTATCGAGGTAGGACCATCACCGGTAGACACCAGTGTCGCGGCCGACCTCGCATTGCCGGTAGAAGACTTGGAACTTACCGTCCGGTCTTATAACTGCCTGAAGCGCGAAGGTATCAACACCGTTGGTGAACTCGTCGCTCGTTCCGAGACAGACTTGATGGACATTCGTAACTTCGGTGCGAAATCCATTGATGAAGTCAAAGAAAAGCTCGCCGGCCTCGGTCTGTCACTCAAAGATGGTGGCCCGGGAAGCTTCGACTCGCCTTTTGACTCCCAGGAGTCAAACGAGTACGGACTCTAAGTCATATTTGAACCACTGATTCTCGGACCGTAGTTCCGGGACATCATACAAGGAGAATTCATGCCAACCCCAACCAAAGGACCGCGCCTGGGCGGCGGCCCGGCACACCAGCGTCGTATGCTGGCGAACCTGTCGGTCAGCCTCTTTGAGCACAAGTCCATCAAGACCACGCTGACTAAAGCCAAGCGCTTGCAGCCATACGCCGAGCGTCTTGTCAGCTTCGCAAAACAGGGTGACCTGCCGGCACGCCGTAAGGTTCAGGGTCTGATCGCAGGTAACTCTCGCACCAACAAATCTGTTGTACACGAGCTGTTTACCGTCATCGGCCCAGCTATGGCCAACCGTGAAGGCGGCTACACCCGTATCACCAAGATCGGCAACCGTGCAGGCGATAACGCGCCAATGGCTGTCATCGAACTGGTCATGGAACCAGTGTCGCCAAAGCAGGCTGTTGTTGCAGAAGCAGAAGCAGTCGCCGGAAGCGCAGCTGAAGAAGCCCCAGCAGAAGAAACTGTTGAAGCACAAGAAGCTGTCGACACCGAAGAAACCACAACGACTGAGGATACTGACGACGTCTCCGAAACAGCCGAAAAGGCTGACGAAGAAGACAAGTAAGTCTGACTCACGTCGCCTGAAGCCCCGCACAATGCACTGTGTCGGGGCTTCAGCGTTTAACGTCACTATCAACCTCAGGACTACACTGACAGTTATGCACGAGCCGATTACCTATCGCATCCGTCTCGACCTTGCTTACGACGGGACTGGTTATCACGGGTGGGCAACACAACCCGGTCTACCAACAATCCAAGAAACCCTTGAGCAAGGCCTCGCCACGATCTTCCGGCAACCAGTGGCAACCACTGTGGCAGGACGGACTGACGCTGGTGTTCACGCTGCACACCAGGTGATTCATTTCGACATCTCACAGCCCTTGTGGGAGAAGTTGCCGGGTAACCACCCCAGCCGTGAACCAGAAGAAGCCATGGTGTCGAAACTTAATGGTGTTTTAGCCAGAGAATCAGGCGCTATTCGCATTCGCCGAGCACATATCGCCCCGGAAGGATTTGATGCGAGGTTTTCACCGGTAGCACGAAGCTACCGCTACCGCATCGTCGTCGGGGAACCAGATCCGCTGACCCGGCATTTCACCTACCATCATCGCAAACCCCTCGACCTGGACCTCATGAAAGCTGAGGTTGCCGGATTGACCGGACTTTATGATTTCGGTTCATTCTGCAAGCCCCGCCAAGGTGCTACCACGATCAGAACCCTCCAGAAATTTTGGCTTGAATCCGACCCGACTGTGCTGACAGTGCATCTCACGGCAGATGCCTTCTGCCACCATATGGTGCGGGCACTCGTCGGCGCCCTCCTGCAAGTCGGAGACGGCACCCGCGACCCGGGTTGGTTGCGCAACCGGTTGGCAACCCCTATACGGGATTCAAATATGATGCTGGCCCCGGCTCATGGATTGGTCCTGGATCACGTCACGTATCCAGAAGATGATCAGGTGGGGCTGAGAGCAGCTCAAACTCGAGCCAAACGTGACGCTACGATGCGGTCTTTCGACTAATACGCCCAGCGGCCTCCGAAATTACTGAGACGACAGCAGCCACATTGGCCGTCACCTCGTGTTGATCTGTGACAAGTTCTAAACGGGTGGTCGGATTCGAGGTGATAGGTTTCGTCACCACTCCAGGAAATGAAAAAGAAGAGAACGACGCGGGTAAAATGGAGGCTCCAACCCCGGCCGCAACTAATCCCATAACGTTTTCCTGGTTCACCGCACGTTGGACAATCCGAGGAGACCTTCCAAGGTGGTGAAAAATCTCCATGATATTCGTGACGTAACCCGGCATGGATTGATAGGGGAACAAGACCAGGGGCAGTTGGATCAGTTCTTCCGAAGAGACCTCGTCCTGCGACGCCAAAGGGTGATTGGATGGCAGCACAGCAACTAAGTGCTCGGTCAGTAGGGTGCTAAATTGTAGCCCAGATTGTAATGGGGCGTCACGCATAATGCCGATATCGAGACGGTTTTCTAATAACGCTTCCACTTGCTCTCCGGTGGCCATCGGTTGGAGATCGAGATGAATGCCAGGATGTTGCACGCGCATGTCTCGAACGATTGCCGGAATGAGTTCATAGCTGGCCGAGGACACGAAACCAACCCGCACCCGTCCTCGGCGTCCGGCCTTAATCTCGCGGATGTCTTCAACGGCTTCTTCTAGGTCTTGCAAAATGGGCCGTATCAGGTCGCGAAAACGGGCCCCTTCAGATGTCAATGAGACTCTACGGGACGTGCGTTCAAACAGTGAGACTCCTAATTCTTCTTCCAACCGTTTAATGTGCACCGTTAACGGTGGTTGGGAGATATGAAGTCGAGCTGCGGCTCGACCGAAATGGAGTTCCTCGGCCACTGCCATAAAATATTCCAACTGACGTAATTCCACGAGCATTCCTTCTGGTCGAAGCCCAGCGAACCGACCTCTACAACTCTATACTGCAGGTCACATCGCCGAGTCGGGGAGAAGTTCATGACAGTTTCGCGGCATTTTGCGATGACTGGTGATCCGTAGTAGCATGGGTAGCTGTTGTGCGTGTCCTCCCGGATCGCAAGCGCAGCAGGACCCGACGTAGTTGCATCGTCGAAGGGTCGTTGCCGCACCGGGAAGATCGGACCCGGCTTCACGCCAGCCCTCACCTGGTGTACCGGAGATGCACTGTCAACTTAACAGTGGAATTGCATGACTGGTTCTCACGACCCGCTGATTCCACTGACCGAACACCGACATACGAAGGCTAATACATAGTGCGTACGTTTACACCAACGCCAGACGACGTTGATCGTCAATGGCACGTCATTGACGCCACCGATGTGGTGCTGGGACGTCTTGCCAGCCAGGTGGCAACGCTGCTGCGCGGCAAGCACAAGCCCACTTTTGCGCCACACATGGACATGGGCGATTACGTCATCATCCTCAACGCTGAAAAAGTGGCGTTGACCGGTGCCAAGCTTGAGCAGAAGAAAGCATACCGTCACTCCGGTTACCCGGGTGGCTTGACCTCAACCACCTACGCTGAACTATTGGAAAAAAACCCAGTTCGCGCGGTTGAAAAAGCTGTCAAAGGAATGCTGCCATCGAACCGCTTGTCAGACCAGGTTATTAAAAAGCTCAAGGTCTACGAAGGTTCAGATCACCCACACGCGGCTCAGCAGCCAAAAGAATTTATCATCGACCAGGTCGCCCAGTAGGCCCTGAGTTCAAGGAGAACCCATGACTGAAAACGTCAATGAGATCACTGAGGACCAGGAGCTGACCAGCTACACCTCGGAATCTGATGCACCAGTTGCTACCCAAGAAGTTACCGAACGCCCAGCTCTGACCCAATCCGGTCAAGCCGTTGGTCGTCGCAAGCGCGCCATTGCACGTGTCCGCCTGGTTCCAGGTACTGGCACTTGGAAAATCAATGGTCGCGACCTAGATACCTACTTCCCAAATAAACTGCACCAGCAGGAAGTCAATGACCCATTCCGTCTGCTCGAGCTCGAAGGCGCATACGACGTCATCGCACTCGTACACGGCGGTGGCCCATCCGGTCAGGCCGGTGCGGTTCGTCTCGGCGTTGCTCGTGCACTGAACGAAATCGATCGCGAGAACAACCGTGGCCCGCTGAAGAAGGCAGGTTTCTTGACTCGTGACGCTCGTGCAGTTGAACGCAAGAAGGCTGGCCTCAAGAAGGCCCGTAAAGCTCCACAGTACTCGAAGCGTTAATCTCGCTCGAACTGTTCAAAACATCCGTCAGCATGCTGACGGATGTTTTGTTTTAACCGCTTGCTTCAACGAGTCCAACAAGTGTGTGGTAGCTCTCATGAAAAGGGCTACGATCGGATACGACACGATCCGATCCAATGAGGTGCGAAACGAACATTATGAGTCATTTCGATCAGTCCCTGCACATGGCGATTGACACCGGCGGGACATTTACCGACGTAGCAGTCCGCGCCGCCGACGGAACAATGAACGTCTGGAAGCTTCCATCGACCCCACACGCTCCAGAGGAAGCTGTGATCAAGGGGCTTGAGGGAGCCCTCGATCGGGTGGGAAGCTCCCCTGAACATCTCACGCGATTCGTTCACGGTAGTACGGTCGCAACGAATACTGTTATCACCAGGGACGGCGCACGCGTAGGGATGGTCACGACCAAGGGGTTTCGAGATATTCTAGCCATTGCCCATCAGGCGCGACCTTCGATTTATGACCAGTATCAGCGCCGTCCTGAACCGTTGATCGACCGGGAGGCGATTGTCGAGGCCAATCAGCGAATGGACGCCTCTGGCGACATAGTGATCGAACTTGATGAGACGGCGTTACTCGAAACCATCGAGTACCTTCGCGGTCTCGATCTTGATGTTATTGTCGTCTCATTTCTCAACGCGTATCTCAATCCGGTCCACGAGCATCGTGCTGTCGAGATCCTTGAATCGGCGAATGTGGCAGGACAAGTTGTTGCCGCGACTGATGTTTCTGCTGAAATGCGCGAATTTGAACGAACGTCCACGGCAGCGATCAACGCGTATGTGTCGCCGCGGATCTCGAAGTATTTGCACAGTCTTGAAAAAGGCCTGACGGCGGTGGGCGTACGCACTGGATGGCGGATTATGCAATCTTCAGGCGGACTCTTGAGTCCCCATGATGCAGTCGAACATCCCGCACGCACGGTGCTGTCGGGACTGGCCGGTGGAGTCGTAGGTGCTGCGAATTGGGCCAAGCACCTGGGCCTTGCTCGTGTGGTGTCTTTCGATATCGGTGGTACCTCCACGGATATCGCTTTGATCCGCGAGGGTATTCCGGATGAGACATTATCCTCTGAAATCGCTGGATTGCCGCTAAAGCTGCCCGCCGTGGATGTGCACACGATTGGTGCTGGCGGTGGTTCCATTGCGTGGCTGGACTCCGGTGGTGGCCTACGAGTGGGACCCCATTCAGCAGGGGCGGAACCGGGGCCTATCAGTTATCAGCGGGGCGGCACGGAGATTACCGTAACCGATGCACACGCGGTACTCGGCCGTCTGGGTGATGAACTCCTTGGAGGTGAGTTTTCTCTTGACGTATCGGCGGCTCGGGAAGCCATGACCACTTGGGGTCGAAAGTTGCACCTTTCGGCAGAAGATACCGCTGAAGGCATTATAAAAGTCATTACCGCAACCATGGCCCGAGGTATCCGCAAGGTGTCGGTAGAACGTGGCATCGACCTTCGAAGCTGTGACCTCATGGCCTTTGGTGGTGCAGGCCCACTGCATGGTGCCGACTTAGCCCAAGAACTCAATATGCGTTCGGTGGTCATCCCACCGCGCCCTGGGATTGCCTCGGCCGTCGGAATGCTCGATGCCCCAATCCGCTATGACTATTCCACCAGTGTGAATATCACTTCCGCAGAAGCTTTAGCTGATCTCCAGGATACTTTCGATCAGATGAGGTCACAGGCGCAACATGATCTCGACCATCCAGAGGCTGCAACCCACTATCAGTTCCTGGTGGATGCTCGCTATATTGGCCAGTCCTACGAACTGACCGTTCGATGGGATGCGCAATGGGATAGACAGCGTGCAATCTTTGAACGGGCACACGAGGAGAACTACGGGTTCGCTGACCCGGATGCCATCATGGAAATCGTCGTCGCCCGGTTAGTGGTGACCCAACCGGTCGAACATGGCGCATTGGAATCCGTAGCCACCATCAGCTCCGAGGTGACACCACTGCGCTATCGCCGTATTTATATTGAGGGGGACTGGCAAGAGGTGCCGGTCTATGACCGAAAAAGTTTTGGAGCCTCCACGGTGGTCTCGGGTCCTGCGATCATTGAGCAGTTCGATTCAACGATCTATATTCGACCCGATCAGACCGCTCATAATGACACCTATGACTTTCTTCATATCCGAGCTACCGACCAGGAGCAGTCATGAGCCAGCCCTCGTTAAACGCGGTCGAACTTGAAATTGCGCGCAACCGGCTAGAATCCATCGCCGAAGAAGTCGGCACAGCATTAATTCACACGAGTTACTCACCCAACATTAAAGATCGTCGAGATTGTTCAGCGGGCATCTACGGCCCTGATGGAACGCTCATCTCCCAAGCAGAACACATTCCCTTGCACCTGGGCCTCATGCCAACCATGATCAAAAATGCGCTGGCCACCTATGGAATCGCCAACCTGGCCGACGGAGATGTGCTGATCACGAATAACCCATACTTGGGTGGGTCACACCTGCCCGATATGTGTGTCATAACCCCCGTATTCTGGCACGATGAACTGATTGCAGTGATCGCCAACCTAGCCCACCATGTTGACGTCGGTGGGATCACTCCGGGTTCGATGGCGACCCATGCCACCGAGATCTACCAGGAGGGGGTTCGGGTCCCACCGGTCAAGCTCTTCTCGCAAGGGAGGCTCCAGCGAGAGCTCTTGTCGGTATTGTTGACCAATATCCGAACTCAAGATAAAACCCGTGGCGACATCATGGCTCAGGTCGCCGCGAATCGTCTGGGGGAGCGGCGAGTGCATGAACTCCTCGCCGAATGGGGAACGGAGCGTTTCACGCACTCAACGCGCGCGCTCATCGACTATGCGGCTCGCCGAACACGCGCCGCGATCGCCCAACTCCCAGATGGCAAGGGCACTTTCACCGATATCTTGGAGCACGATGGCAACCGTGAACACCCGACCAAGATCACGGCGACGGTGGAAGTGGCCGGCGAAGAGCTCACCGTGGATTTCAGCCAAACTGATGATCAAGTTGCCGGTGCAGTGAATTGTTCGTGGGCTGTGACCGAGGGGTGCGTTGCCTACGTCATCAAATTGCTGACGGATCCCACACTGCCGTCCAACGCCGGACTGATGGAGCCCATTACTGTCCATACCCGACAGGGCTCCTTAGTAGCAGCAGTGTTTCCAGCGCCGGTGGCGAATGGCAATATTCAAACTTCCCAGCGCATCGTGGATGCGCTCCTGGGTGCGTTTTATGAATTCGCCCCCGAACACGTGCCCGCGGCCTCCTCGGGTTCGATGTCCATTATGACCATTGGCGGCTTCGATGAGATCACCGGTCAGTATTTCTCTTATGTAGAAACATACGGCGGGGGCCAAGGTGCCATGCCAGAT
>DATBUL010000035.1:0-35977 GCA_036516115.1 Enteractinococcus sp.
TGCCTAGCGCCTGCGAACCGGAGTTCGCAGGCGCTAGTTCTGGAGGTTATGTCACACGAGGTGTGTCATAGGTTTTACAGCTGGTTGCCGAGTTTGAACTCGCCCTTCTTCCAGTCTGGCATTTCTTCGTCGTCTTCTGCACGCGTGTAGGAGAAACCATCGGCACCGATGGTAACGTCCATTTCCTTGGCGTCTTCACGAGCGACGATTTCCACGGGGTTGCCGTCGAGGTCCAGCACGGTTGAGGCATCGGTGTACCAGGAAGGTACAACCGGGGTGCCCCACCAGTCACGGCGCTGGTTGTCGTGGACGTCCCATGAGACAACGGGGTTGTCTGGGTCGCCGGTCCAGTAGTCCTGGGTGTAGATCTCAACACGGTGACCATCAGGGTCACGCAGGTAGAGGTAGAACGCGTTGGAGACACCGTGGCGACCAGGGCCGCGTTCGATAGCATCCGAGCGACGCAGTGCACCCAGGCGGTCACAGATCGCTAGGATGTTGTGCTTCTCGTGGGTAGCAAAGGCTACGTGGTGCATACGTGGGCCGTCGCCACCGGTCATCGCGGTGTCGTGGACGGTTGGTTTACGACGCATCCACGCGGCGTAGACGGTGCCGTCTTTATCCGAGATTTCTTCGGTGATACGGAAGCCCAGGTCCTGCATGTAGCGGGCAGCGCGTGGCACGTCTGGGGTGACCTGGTTGAAGTGATCCAAACGAACCAGTTCGCCTGGGATCTGCAGGTCGTAACGCCAGGCCAAACGCTCCATGTGGTCGACTTCGTAGAAGAATTCGTAGGGGAAGCCCAGTGGGTCTTCAACACGAACCGAGTCACCGATACCGCGGACGAAACCGTCGGCGCGGCGTTCTACGCGGCAGCCGAGTTCTTTGTAGAAAGCTTCGGCTTTGTCGACGTCTTCTGGAGTACGAACACGGTAGGAGAACGCACCAACGGCTGCAATCGGACCCTGTTTGAGGACCAGGTTGTGGTGGATGAATTCTTCTGCCGAGCGCAGGTAGATCTCTTTGTCATCCTCGTAGGAGACGTTGAGACCCAGGACGTCGACGTAAAATTCACGGGAAGCAGCCAGATCGGTGACCTGCAGTTCCATATACGCTACGCGCAGCACGTCTGGTGCTGGAGCTTCTGGCGTCGGGATGGGGTTGTCGGTGTTTACCGGGGCATCTTGGGACACGTAGAAACCAGTGCTGGTCAGAGTGCGTTTGTTTTTATCAATTTTCATGATGTTCCTTCGGTTATATTCCAGCCGGAATTACTGTTGTTTGCCGAAAACTGGGTTGTGAACTTCGCCCAAGTTGATGTGGACTGCCTGCTGATCGGTGTAGAAATCGATCGAGCGGTAGCCACCTTCCTGGCCGAGTCCCGAGGCCTTGACACCACCGAATGGGGTGCGTAGGTCACGAACGTTATTGGAGTTGAGCCAGACCATACCGGCATCAACTTTCTGCGCGAAGTTGTGGGAACGCTGCAGGTCATTGGTCCAGATGTAGGCGGCCAGACCGTATGTGGTGTTGTTGGCCAGCTCGAGCGCTTCTTCGTCGGTATCGAATGGGGTAATGGCGACTACCGGGCCGAAGATTTCTTCCTGGAAGATGCGAGCATCTGGGGAAACGTCGGCGAAGACGGTTGGCTGCAGGAAGTTTCCTTCTGGGAATTCTTCTGGACGGTCACCACCGGCGACCAGACGGGCTTCTTCTTTACCGATCTGGACGTAGGACCAGACTTTGTCGAAGTGTTCTGGGTGGACCAGGGCACCGACTTCGGTCTTCGGATCGTTTGGCATACCGACTTTGACGTTGGCTGCCTGGGCTGCGTAGCGTTCGACGAATTCGTCGTAGATGCTGCGCTGGACCAGGATACGAGAGCCGGCGGTGCAACGCTCACCGTTCAGGGAGAACACACCGAAGATGGTTGCGTCGATAGCTTTTTCGATGTCGGCGTCTTCGAAGACCACGGCTGGGGATTTACCGCCCAGTTCCATGGAGAGACCCTTGAGGAATGGTGCGGCGTTGCCCATGATGATCTGACCGGTACGGGATTCACCGGTGAACGAGATCAGTGGAACGTCTGGGTGTTTGACCAGCGAGTCGCCGGCGTAGCCTTCTTCACCGAAACCGTGCACCATGTTGAAGACACCAGCTGGCAGGCCGGCTTCTTCGAAGATTCCTGGCCACAGGCCAGCGGACAGCGGGGTGAATTCGGCTGGCTTGAGCACAACGGTGTTTCCGGTGGCCAGAGCTGGGCCGAGTTTCCATGATTCCAGCATGAACGGGGTGTTCCACGGGGTGATCAGACCGGCAACACCAATCGGTTTGCGGTTGACGTAGTTGATCTGACGACCAGGAACTTTGAACGCGTTGTCGTGCTGGGCAACGATCAGGTCAGCGAAGAACCGGAAGTTCTCGGCTGCGCGACGTGCCTGACCCAGAGTCTGGGAGATGGGCAGACCGGAGTCCCAGGTTTCCATTTCGGCGAGTTCTTGCTGACGGGTTTCAACGACGTCGGCGATTTTGTGCAACACGCGGGAACGTTCACGTGGCAGCATGTTTGGCCATGGGCCGTTTTCGAAGGCCTCTTTTGCGGCAGCGACGGCGCGATCGATGTCGGCGACTTTACCGGAAGACGCCTTGATGTAGGCCTCGTTGGTGACCGGGTTGAGCACATCGAACGTGTCGCCGTCGATCGAGTCGACGAATTCACCGTTGATGTAGTGACGGATTTGATCTGGCATGTTAGCTGGTTTGCCGTTTGTCATGTCGTCCTTTCGAATATTTTTCAAAAATCTTGGGGTGTTGCTTTGGCGTGGTGGTCGAGGTAGGCGTGCATTGCGTTGAGGCGATGGTTGCGGGCCGCTGTCTCGATGACCGAAAACTCGGCCCCGTCGGCAATCAGATCCAACAATTCATCGTGTTCGACCACCGAATCGGGTGCCCGAGAGGGTACAAAGGTGAAGGTTGACGAACGCAGGGCCGCCAGCCGATTCCATCCGCGGTGCACCAAATCCAGGATGTGTGGGTTCGGGTGATGTTCAAACAGCGCTAAATGAAATTTTTCATTCAGTTCGGTGAACAATTCCGGAGCGAACTCCTCGTGGAGTAGCTCGCGCATCTGCTGGTTGATCCCGCGGGCCTTGGTGAGGGTTTGGGCTGTGACCAGCGGGGCACACAGCGCCGTAGAATACCCCTCGACCAGGGCCAGGGTCTCCATGGTGTACTGGTACTCGACAGGATCGATACCGGTCACCGTGGCACCCACGTTGCGTTCAAAGGTCACTAAATTGTCGGTTTGCAACCGTCGAATGGCTTCCCGAACTGGGACCACCGACATCCCCAATTCATTGGCGATCGTCGACAGCACCAGTCGGTCACCGGGCTTGTACTGACCGGAAGTTATTCCGTGTAGGACATGCTGGTGCGCCTGATCGGCTTTCGAGAGACCATTCGACGTCATTTACTCGCCTTGTTCGGCGCGGTACGCCTCGTATTTGGCTTTCCACTCACCGGTTGGTGGGAACAGACCGTCAACGGCTGCACCGTTTTTGACCTGTTCGTACACCCACTCGTCCTGCTTTTCCTGTTCGAAGGATTCTTCAATCACTTCGACTAACAGTTCGGGTGGAACAACGACGATGCCGTCGTCATCACCAATGATGATGTCGTTTGGCTGTACGGTGGTGCCACCGCAAGCAATGGTGCCGTCCATTTCCCATGGCACGTGACGGCGACCCAGCACAGCCGGGTGGTAGCCGTTGGAGTACACTGGAATACCAACTTCGGCCACGGCAGCAGCGTCACGAACACCACCGTCGGTGATCACCGCGTTGGCACCGCGCACCTTGGCGCGCATGGCCAATACGTCGCCGAGGGTTCCGGTGCCTTTTTCGCCACGTGCTTCCATGACGACGACGTCGTCTGGCTGCACGGAGTCCATGGCCTGTTTCTGTTTGTTGAAACCGCCACCGTACTTCTTGAACAGGTCTTCGCGGTTTGGCACGTAGCGCAGGGTCTTGGCGAAACCAAGGATCTGCTGGCCCGGGTGCATTGGGCGTGGACCGTCAATCGTGCAGTTGTTGATGCCGCGCTTGCGCATGTTGGCAACAATCGTGGCGACCGCGGTCTTGGAGATTTTCTCGCGTAGTTCTGGGGTCAGGATGGCGCGTGGATCTTCCAGGCCAGCCTTGGCCTTTGAACCCCAGGCTTCTTCGCGCTGCAGGTCATCAACTTTCGGACCGTGCCCATAGTCGGCCATGGCGAAGGAGGATTCCTTGACGTTGGAGACCAGACGACCGGTCGAGGGTGCGCCGGCGGCATGTGGTGCATCGACTTCAACTTCGACGACGTCGCCAGGCTGAGCAACCGAGGAACCAGCTGGCGTACCGGTCAGGATGACGTCGCCTTCTTCCAGGGTCATCAGTTGTGACAGGTCAGCTACAAGCTGGCCGAATGGGAAGACGAGGTCTTCGGTGGTGTCGTCCTGGACGATGTCGCCGTTGACCCAGGTCCGAATACGAAGCTGGGTTGGATCGATACCTTCGGTGCTGATGATCGCAGGGCCCAACGGGGTGTAGTTGTCACCGGACTTGTTCTTGACGTTGGAGCCCTTGTCTGCGTGGCGCAGATCGTATAGGCCCCAGTCGTTAGCTGCGGTAATACCGGAAACGTATGACCAGCCGTCTTCGGGAGCGACGCGGCGAGCGTCTTTGCCGATGATCAGGGCGATTTCGCCTTCGTAGGCCAGGAGTTCGGTTCCGGCTGGACGTTCAATGGTTGCACCGGAGGGTGCGATTGAAGAGGTGGCCTTGAGGAAGTAGCCAGGGAATTTAGGATTACGCCCGCGTTCTTTGATGCGGGATGGGAAATTCAGATGCAGGGCAACGATTTTGCCCGGCCGATTCTGCTTGATTGAAAAATCATAAGCAGTGACTGTCATCGAGACCGTACCTCCGTCGGGGTTGATGGAAATCTCTTAAGACAGATCGTATACGATCTAGCCGAATCTGTGAAATTAATATCTGAAATTCAGCTTTATGACATTTCGTGCCGCCCAGCCATGACTGTACGGGGCTCAGTTGAATGCCAGATGACAACGACCTGCCCAGAAGCTGAATGCCCAAGGGGAGGGAGTCTGAAGGTGCAGGTTATGCGTACACTGTGAAACTGCGATCCTTGCTATGAAGCCTCGCGGACATCCGTGCCGTGTTCTGCGAACGCTTTAAAGTCATGCATGTGTTGCCGGGATTGTTTCCGGAAGCTGCCCCGCATCATCGGTGCCACAACTCGCATGAAGAAGGTGCTGAAGGAGTATTCGTTCTCATTCCCACAGCGTCGTCTGTGGCCCATTTGCAGGATGATTCCCGATTCTCAGACAGCTGTGAGCGTCCCAGGGATATCGAGGAACTCTTGGCGGTGGGAGCATTAGCAGGGATGTCGTCATGGCGCTATACCGATTAGGCTAGGGCTAATGCACGAAACTACTTGACTATGCCACAGTGTGCTCACTGGGCAATTAGGGATCAAGGGGAGATGCATGACCTGGTTTCCGGAAACGACGCACAGCGTAGACAACCAACCAGCAGCGCGCGAGGACGTCAACGAGTACACCGCGAATCCTGCCTTGGTCGAGGCGGTCGGTGTTTTCGCGCCGCACGCTGATGAGCATGCGCTCGACGAGATCGGCGCTCACGTGGGTACAGCAGAGTTCCAGCATGCTGCCCACCTTGTCAATGCTGAATCTCCGCAATTACACACCCACGATCGTTGGGGTCATCGTATTGATCATGTGGAGTTTCATCCGGCTTATCACGACATTATGCGAACTTCGCTGGGCTACGGGAGTCACAGTTTTGCATGGACCAACGACGTCGTTGGCGCCAACGCGGAGCGGGCGGCACGGTTTGCGCTCTTTGCACAGATTGAGCCGGGGCATGCCTGCCCGGTGTCGATGACCCATGCGGCCGTCCCCGCGCTGCTCGGCACGGACTTGGAAGATTTTTGGGTGGCGAAGTTGCTCAATACCGGGTACGATTCGCGCCTCATCGACCCCGCTCAGAAGCAGGCCGTGACGTTTGGTATGGCCATGACCGAAAAACAAGGTGGCTCCGATGTGCGAGCCAATACCACCGTGGCCACACCGACCGCAGATCACTATGTGCTGACCGGCCATAAGTGGTTTTGTTCTGCGCCCCAATCCGATGCCTTCCTGGTGCTGGCACAACTAGCGGAAGGACTCAGCTGCTTTTTGGTGCCACGCGTGCTGCCCGGTGGGCAACGCAACCCGTTTTTTATTCAGCGTCTCAAACCCAAGTTAGGCAACACCTCCAATGCGTCATCGGAAATTGAACTGCACAATACGCACGGCTGGCTGGTCGGAACCCCCGGTGGGGGAGTGCGGACCATTGTCGAGATGGTGGCGCGCACCCGATTAGATTGCGTCATCGGTTCTACCGCGGGGATGCGGCAAGCGGTCGCCGAGGCCGCTTGGCATGCACGCCACCGCAAAGCCTTCGGCAAAATACTGATTGATCAACCCTTGATGCGCGCCGTCATAGCTGACCTGCAGTTAGAGGCCGAAGCCGCGACCTGGACGATGATGCATTTGGCGGCTGCACACGATGACCACTCTGAGAGCGCACACGCGTTTCGTCGCATCGCCACCGCGATTGCCAAGTATTGGATTTGCAAGCGCGGTCCCGAACACGCCTATGAGGCTTTAGAATGCTTGGGCGGCAATGGCTATGTGGAGGATTTCCCACTGGCCCGGCGCTATCGCGAACAACCCGTGCTTGCCATTTGGGAAGGCTCAGGCAATGTCATGGTGCTCGATGTGTTGCGAGCCCTGGGACGGGAGCCACACAGTGCCCAACACCTGATGGCTTTTCTTGACGCCGCCCGCGGCCACCACCCGGCTTATGACGCGCGCTATGCAACGGTGAAAACCGACCTGCACCACGCCGTGTCCACACTCGTGACCCAAGATACCCACGGGGTCGCGCAACTCCAACGCAACGGCCGAGCGCTGGTAGAGCGGCTCGCCGTCATGCTGCAAGCGGCGGTGCTGATTCAATATGCTCCCGCTAATATTGCACAAGCTTTTGTGGCGGCACGACTCAGCGACGAGGTCAGGATGGCCTACGGAGCCCTGCCCGAAACGGTTGACCTTGACGTCGTCGTGGATCGGGCTTAGTCGTTCGAGACGACCTGTGCTGTATCAAAGGGTTCTAATCCCAGCACCGTGTTGAGCTCATCGCCATTGACGGTAATGCTGATGTCTTGAATCTCGGAGGTTGAAGCAGCCGTGCCATACAGCTGGGCTTGGATCCGATGCGCTTCGCATTGACTTTGTACGACGACGTCGCCGGATAACGCAATCTCTACGGAATTGCGGTTGACCTCGACGCCGTCGAGTTCCAATGTTTCGGACAGCGTTAGGGAATTCGTCACGGCCGGGTCGCCGTGGTAGTACTGCGAATCATCCAGCAAGAACTGGATGGCGGCCTGGACATGTTCCTGGGTATCTTCGGCACGAATAGGCACCGTGTTGATGGTCACTAAGGTGTCGGAACAGCCGAACTTGACACCTTCGATACCGTTGGAAAAATACGTACCCGATTGGGCGACCATATTGACGCGCAACGACTGGTAGTCATCCGACGGATCAGCAATTGGGCTCGCGGTAGTTTGCGTCGGCTCCGGCTCGGCACCGTCTGAGGGGCCGGGCGATTCTTGAATGATTCCACAACCCGCTAAGAGTGCGGTAGCGGCAGCGAGCGCTGCGAGGCTGGGAAGTTTTTTCAAGATGCGTCTCCTTGCGGCCGTCATAAGGGGCGACGGCAAACGGTTTCGACAGCGATTGTAACCTGTATTGTTCGCCAAACTGGTTAAACGTTTAGTGCAGGCGACCGCGTGGCTTAGAATAAGGAGTTCAGATTTGTTTTGACTTTGAGGTTTTCACCATACCGATGAGACACAGTGCACCACACGGTGAGCCGACCGGGGCGACTTCCCAACGGGCCGAACCTGGATTCGAACAACCGCGGCCCGGCCGGGATCGGTTCGCCGACCCATTATCGGGTGCCGCCGCAGGTAAGGTCTCGGGCCATCCGGTGGAAACCGGCTTGGGCTCAGCTCACGGCAAAGCCATTCTTCTAGGCGAACACTCGGTAGTCTACGGTGCGCCCGCCATTGTGTTGCCACTGCTGGATCTCCAGGCCACCGCATCAATTCGTCGCGCTCGCCGTGGATATATTACATCCGACCTGTATACGGGCCCGTTGGCTTCAGCGCCCAAACACATGGCTCCGGTGTTGACTGCGCTGCGTGTATCGGCAGAGCAACTCGACGTCCGCGGGGATCGCGTCGAGCTCATTTTGCGCTCGACCATCCCATTTGAGCGCGGATTGGGCTCCTCTGCCGCGACCTCGGCTGCTGTGGTCCGCGCCGTGGCAAATTTGGCCGGGGTGCGCTTAGATGCAGCGCAATCGCATGCCCTGGTCCAAGAAGCCGAACACGTGGCGCACGGTACCTCATCAGGGTTGGACGCCCACGCCGTACAGTCCATGACGCCGTTACGTTTTCAACAGGGCAAACCCACCACGGTTAAAGTTGCCGATAAGGTGACGTTCGTGATTGCCGACACCGGGACCTCCGGATCCACGGCCGCAGCGGTAGATGGTGTGGCGATGCTTCGCGATATCCAGCCTCGCGTGGTCGACCGGGTGGTTGAAGATTTAGCCAATCTCACCGATGACGTCGTCTATGCGTTGGGCATTGGAGACTCGATTCGCGTTGGCCAATCCATGCACGAAGCCCACTCGCTGCTGGCCTATCTGGGCGTCTCGTCACCCGCGCTGGATGCGGTGGTCGCCGCAGCACTCGAAGCCGGCGCCTACGGAGCCAAACTCACCGGATCAGGACTGGGCGGATGCGTGCTCGCCGTCGTCCCTGATCAAGAACAAGCCGGTGACGTAGCCGCGGCCATGACCGCTGTGGGCGCAACCCGAACCTGGACCACCACATTAGTCCCCAATGATTTCGACCTGATGACCGCCCCGACCGCTCGGGTGCGCAAGGAGGACCGCTAATTGGCATCGATCGCGCGTGCCCATCCGAATATCGCCCTGGTCAAATACTGGGGCAAAGCCAATGACGAGCTCATCATTCCGGTGGCCGGGTCCATGTCCATGACCTTGGATAAATTCGCCACGACGACGACGGTCGAACTGACCACCGGTCCTGACATGTTTGAACTCAATGGCACAGTGGCCGATCCCAAAGCCACCCAACGAACCACCGTGTTTTTGGACCTGGTGCGCCATCTGGCGGGCGAGGCCGGGCTGGACACTGCAACGGCCTCGGCCAAGGTCACCTCGGTCAATGAGGGTCCTACTGCCGCCGGGATGGCCTCCTCTGCCTCCGGTTTTGCCGCGCTCGCGGTGGCAGCAGCTGACGCCTACGGACTGCAACTGTCAACCAAAGACTTATCCCGACTGGCTCGGCGGGGTTCAGGGTCGGCCTCGCGCTCGCTAATCGACCGGTTTGCGGTCTGGCAGGCGGGTACTAGTGACGCTACGAGTTTCGCCGAAGCCATCGACGCTCCCGACATGGCCATGGTCTCGGTGACCGTCAACGCGAAAGCTAAAAAGGTGTCCTCGCGCGAAGGGATGGTCGCCACGCGCGACACCAGCCCCTATTATCAGGCCTGGATCGACATCACGCACAAAACCCTCGACGACATGATCGCCGCGTGCGCGGCCGATGACTTCACCCGGGTCGGACAGCTCACCGAAACCCACGCCCACCGCATGCACGCGGTTATTCAGGCCACCGAACCACCCATCCGGTATTTGGCGCCGATCTCCTGGCAGGTTTTTGATGAGGTCGCCGCGATGCGCGACGACGGCTTGGAAGCCTATGCGACCGCCGACGCCGGTCCGAACGTCGTCATCATTTGCCGCCCCGACGACGCTGTGGCCGTGGCTACCAGAGTTGCCGACTACGGTGCGGTGGAGACCTTTGCCCCCGGACCGGGCGCTCACCTCGTGGACGTTGCATGAGGCCTACGCCATTTGCGGTGGCCGCCCCGGGAAAACTCTATATCGCCGGGGAATATGCCGTCGTTACCGCCGGACAGCCCGCCATCCTCATAGCCGTGGACCGGTATATGACCGTGACCGTCACCGACGCCGCACCGGCCCCCACACTCCAGCCCACCGCCAACCTGTTGGCCCACGACCACGGGATCGCCGCTGCTGCAACACAAAACTTTGGCAGCGACTATGCGCTGGCCGCGTGGTTGGTGATGGATAAACTGCGCGCCGAACGCGGCCTTGACCAACGGGCGGTGGATTTTCACTTCAGTTCCAACCTGCGCTCGGCCAGCGGAGAAAAATACGGGCTGGGCTCCTCGGGCGCGGCCACGATGGCCATGATCACCGCATGCAACGAACTCTACGGGCTGGGGTTGTCCGTGGCCGATAAAATCAAGCTGGGTATTTTGGCCTCGATCGAGATTTCACCGCGCGCATCCGGCGGGGATCTCGCCGCAGCCGCCCTGGGCGGTTGGGTGTACTATCAGGCTCCCGAACGCGAAAAACTCGCGCACGTGCTCACCGACAACCTCCCGGTCACCGAAGCATTGACCGGCCCGGCCTGGATCCCGCTGCGCGCCCGCCGCATCCCCACACCGGCCGATGTACAAGTACTCATCGGTTGGACGGGCAGCCCCGCGCAAACCGATGACTTGGTCACCCAAGCCACGACCAATGGCAACGGCTTCGATTGGGAGGAGGCATTCCTGCGTCCTTCGGCCGCGAATGTCAACAGCCTGCTCCTGGCGCTGGGCGAAGGCAAATTCCCGTTGCTCCACGCCGGCATGCGCACCGCTCGCACCTTGCTGGCGCGGATGGCCGAACACACCACGACCCTGATCGAAACCCCCGCACTGACCGACCTGATCGAAACCGCGCAACGCTTCGCGGGCACCTCTGCCAAAACCTCGGGAGCCGGTGGCGGCGACTGCGGTATCGTATTGGCCGAACCCTGCGTCGACCCGGCCGAAATCTACGCGGCATGGACCGCCCACGGCATCCAACCGCTGCAATTATCCGTGACGCAACTGGGCGCCGGACTCAAGGAGTAACCATGGCACAATCCCGTAAAGACGATCACATCCGCCTGGCCGCCGCCCAACAAGACCAACTCGCCGGGGCGACCAATGCCTTCGACGACGTCGATTTCATCCACCACGCGCTCAACGGCATCAACGACGACGCCGTTGACATCTCAGCCCAGCTCGGTCCGTGGACGTTGCCCGCCCCGATCTATATCAACGGCATGACCGGCGGCACCGATATGGCGCTGCCCATCAACACCGCCCTGGCCCAAGCTGCCGCAGCGACCGGGGTGCCGATGGCCTCCGGGTCCGTTGGGGTCGCACTCGATCAGCCCGAAACCGCTAAATCCTTTACCGTCATTCGTGACCACAATCCTCATGGCATCGTGTGGGCCAATCTGGGTGCCGGACGCAGCGTGGAGCATGCCAAGGCCGCCGTTGACCTGCTGGCCGCCGACGGTCTGCAAATTCATGTCAACCCGATTCAAGAAACCGTGATGCCCGAAGGTTCCCGAAACTTTTCGGCCTGGCTGGGTCTGCTTGAAGACATCGTCGACGGCCTCGACGTCCCGGTGATTATCAAAGAAGTGGGCTTTGGACTCAGCGCCAAAACTATCGACCAGCTCTACGACATCGGTGTGCGCATCGTCGATGTTGCCGGCACCGGGGGCACGAATTTTGCGCGCATTGAAAACGACCGCACCCCGCACCCCTCGTCCGCCGTCGACGTTCATGCCAAGTGGGACTGGCTCGAACCGATGGGTTTGACCGCGATCGACTGCTTACTTGACCTATCAACCACGCCACGTCGTGAAGACCTCACCGTTGTGGCCTCAGGTGGCGTGCGTAACCCGCTCGACGTCGTCCGCGCCCAAGCCCTAGGGGCCAGCGCTGCCGGACTGGCCGGAGCCATGCTCAAAGTTGCTATGGCCGACGGCGCGGAGGGTGTCACCGAGGTCATCGAGATATTCCAAACCCGTATCCGACAGGTCTACGCACTGCTCGGTGTGGCCAACGCTGCCCAGCTGCGCAACACCGACGTGCTGATCACCGGGCGTAGCGCCGAACGCGCTCGCGCCCGCAATATTGACGTCACACGGTTCGCCGATCGAGTCAGAATTTGACCCAACGCCCCGGTACCGTCCACAGTAAAGAACACGCCCGCCTGTAAGGAACCCCGTGATCGATCCAACACTCATTGAACCGTCCGCCTCGACCTACGACGATACCTTCACCACCGGTGTGCCCACCCGCTGGGTCGGCCCGCTGCGCATGACCGGCGAGGCCTTTGACGGCGTCGAAGAAATTGACGTTCCACTGGCCACGTATGAAACCCCGCTGTGGCCCTCGGTTGGGCGCGGTGCCAAAATTTCACGCATGCTCACCTCCGGGATCACCGCAACCGTCCACGACGAACGTATGACCCGCTCGGTGCTATTCACTGCCAACGACGCCGGTGCCGCCCAGAATGCGGCCGATATCATCACCGCCCGCTTTGATGACCTCGCCGACGTCGTCACCCAAGGCTCCCGGTATGCCAAGCTCATCGAGATTCACCCCGAAATCGTAGGCAACCTGCTGTTCGTACGGTTCGCGTATCTGACCGGTGATGCTTCGGGACATAACATGGCCACCGCAGCCTCTGACACGCTCATGTCGACCATCTTGTCCTGGAATATTGGCCTGTCCTACGGGTCGATCTCCGGTAACTTCTGCACCGATAAAAAGGCCACCGCCGTCAACGGGATTCTGGGGCGCGGTAAAAAGGTTACCGCCGAAATCATCATTCCCCACGAGATTGTTGAAAAGAACTTACATACGACGGCGGCCAAGGTGGTCCAGCTCGTCGTCACGAAGAACTACGTGGGCTCAAATGTGGCCGGCGCCATCCGCTCGGCCAACGCACACTTTGCCAATATGCTCTTAGCGTTCTATTTGGCCACCGGACAGGATGCAGCAAATATTGTAGAAGGATCCCAGGGATTTGTGTGGGCCGAGGACCGCGACGAAGGCCTCTACTTCGCCGTGACCCTGCCGCATTTGATCGTTGGGACCGTGGGCAATGGTAAACACCTGCCCTCTATTGAAGACGCTATGGCGCGTATGGGCATTGGACAAAATAGTCAACCCGGCGCAGATTCGCGTAGACTAGCTAGCTTGATCGCCGCAAGTGTGCTGGCCGGTGAATTATCGTTGCTGGCCGCTCAGACCAACCCGGGCGAATTGATGCAAGCGCACGTGGCCTACGAGCGCCCCGGCACACAGGCATAACCTCAAGGAGTCATTCGTGAAAATAGGCATCCACGACCTGGACGTCGCCACCTCCCACTACGTATTGGATCTCGATACCCTGGCCGAACGCCACGATATCGACCCCAATAAATTCCGTATTGGTCTGGGTCAAGACACCTTCTCGATGCCCGCCCCGGACGAAGACATCGTCACAATGGCAGCCGATGCAGCCGCCACGCTACTGGAACGTCATGACGTGTCCAAGATCCGTCAGGTGCTGTTTGCCACCGAATCATCGATTGACCAGTCCAAAGCCGCCGGCGTCTACCTGCACGAACTGTTGGGCCTGCCCGCCAATGTGCGCTCCGTAGAACTCAAACAAGCCTGCTACTCGGGGACTGCCGCACTACAGATGGCAGTCAACGCCGTCGCGCGCAACCCCGAAGAACAAATCCTGGTCATCGCCTCCGACGTCGCACGTTATGCGCTGGACTCCGGCGGTGAACCAACCCAGGGTGCCGGTGCCGTAGCGATGCTGATTAGTGCAAACCCAAACCTGGTCGAAATTGAACCCGGCTCTGGGCTGCACACCACCGACGTCAACGATTTCTGGCGCCCCAACGACTCGACCACCCCGTTTGTGGACGGGCAATTATCCTTGGACGCCTACCTTAATGCGACCACTTCCGCCTGGGACGATCTGTTGGCTCGTCGCGACCTCACCCTCGACGATGTTGACCGCTTTTTGCATCATCAACCATTTACCAAAATGGCTCGCAAGCAGCTGGCCGCTCTTGCCGAACACACCGGCACCGAGCTCTCCGATGACCTGATCGAAGAGTCCATGAGCTATAACCGCGCACTGGGCAACACGTACACGGCCTCGCTGTACTTCGCGCTGACCGCGCAACTGCACAATAACAATGACCTGGCCGGTAAGCGCCTCGGCTTCTTTTCCTATGGTTCCGGGGCCGTTGCAGAGTTCTTCACGGGCGTGGTCCAAAACAACTACCAAGACCACATTTATCCCCAGAATGTTGCCAAACAGCTCGACAATCGTGTCGAACTGACTTATGACGAGTACCGCAAACTGCACAGTGACTTCGCGGCCACCTCCGAAACCTTCACCACACACAAAACGACCAATGCACCCTTCCGGTTGAGCGGCGTTACCGAGCACCAACGCCGCTACGAGGCACAGTGAGTTACCCATTCGTTGACATCCAAGCACTTGTCGCCGCTTTCGGCGACACCATGACCCAGCGCGGCCGGAAATACGCGGCCGATGATCATGTCCTCACGCTGAAATTCAACGAAGGCTCCGGCCGGCTCGTGGGCCGGGTCAAAGGGTCTGAAGACAACATCTGGCGTGCCTCCGTCACCCTGCGCAAAACGGACCGCACCCTCAACGGCGTCTCAATTTGGGATGTGGACTACGCCACGTGTAGTTGCCCGGTCGGAGTGGACTGTAAACATGGGGCCGCGCTGATTTTTGCCTCGAATCAGCGCGCGGTGGCCGATTCCGCGGTGCTCACCGCCGCTGACCTTGAAGGACCACGCGAGTCCGAGACTCCCGAACACGCGATCCCGGGGTTGCCCTGGCGCCAAGTCGTGACAGAACTACTCCCCACGATTGACTCGAACCAGGAGTTCACGGACGTCGCACTCGGCGTGGAAATCGACGCCCTCCATACCGAGCCGTCGGGGTATCGCACCCGCTTTACCTGGCGGGAAGCCACCGCCACCGATCTTGAACACCAAAACGACCTGACCGTGCGCTTACGACCCCTGCGCATCGGCGCACGTGGCGGGTGGATCAAGGGCAATATGAATTGGACGCTGTTTGATCTGCCGTTCCATCAGTCCTCGCACAGTGACTTCCAGTTCCTCCCCGAGCAACACGATGCCCTCCACGAGCTCAACCAGTTGTACACCTCTTCGGTGTCATCCCTGGGCTCGACAGACGTCATCACATTAGCAACCATCAACATGCCCCAAATGTGGGATGTGCTGGCCAAGATTGACAATGCCGGCATCCCGTTGGTTCCGTTGCAGAAAATTATCAACCGGGTGACCATTACCGAACCGGCGCGAATTATTTTCGATGCGACCGAAACCCCCGACGACGACATTGCACTGAGCATTCATGCGCAGCTCCCATCGCAAACGCTGCAGCCTTCCGGCACGCTGGGGGCCATCGGACTCTACACGATTGATTATTATCCGGAGTCTGCGACCGCAGATATCAACGTCATCCCGCTGAAACAGCCGTTATCACGCACCGTCATGGATCTCATCGAATCCCCCGATCCGATGATCATTCCGGCCGATGATACCGAAGAATTCTTCGAAAATGTTTATCCGCTCCTGGCCGGCGTCATTCCGTTGGCCAGTCACGATCAGTCTGTGGAACTGCCTGATATTCCGCCATCGACGCTGGAACTGAGCCTCGAGTACTATCAGGCAACCCATCAGGGCGAACGCCAAGATCATGTGCGTATCTCAGCCCAGTGGGATTACCTTGGCACCGAAGACCAGGCCGAACACCGTCACCAGGTGCTCCAAGAGATCCATGACCAAATCGAACTCAGCGCTATCCCTGGCAAGACCATTCTTATAGGCGCCGCTGCTGCGCGTTTCGTTGCTGAGGCACTCCCGGTGTTGCAACAACATCAGCACGTCCGAATCGTCGAATCAGAAGACCGTCCGGTTTACACGCGACTAACCGGTGATCCATACATCGAGATCAACGCTACCCCGTCGGAGAAAAACGACTGGTTTGATCTCGGTTTCCAGGTCACGATCGAAGACCGCACGATCCCGTTCCGCCAGTTATTTATTGCACTGGTGCGCAACCAGGATAGTTTGCTGTTGTCTGACGGCACGTATTTTTCATTACAGCACCCGGCATTCAATCCACTGCGCAAACTCTTGGAGGAAGCTGCTGCACTAGACGATTTTGCCGCGGATCATCCGGCGATTTCCCGGTTTAATGCCAGCCTCTTGGACGACGCCGAAGAAGTCGCCGACGACTTCACCGCTGACCCCACGATCGTTGAATGGCAAAAAGCGTTGGCGGTGCTGCGTGAGGCGACCGATATTCCAGCACTTGAAAAACCTTCGAGTTTGCACGCAGACTTACGCGACTACCAGCACGAGGGCTATGAGTGGTTGTCCTATCTTTATGATCTTGGCCTCGGTGGCATCCTGGCGGATGATATGGGGCTTGGGAAGACTCTGCAAACCCTGGCGATGATTGCTCGTGCGAAATCTCGCGGTGAGGAGAACCCGTTCCTGGTGATCGCCCCGTCGTCGGTTTTGACGGTATGGCGTGATGAGGTCGAACGTTTTGCACCAGATCTTCGGGTCGCTGTCGTCGATGTTTCGAATTTACGTCGATCTGAATCCATCGGTGCGATCCGTGCGCGGGCGGATATCGTCGTCACATCGTATGCGATTGCTCGGCTTGATGAGGACTTTTTATCCGAGGAGCAGTGGGCCGGTCTAATTTTGGATGAGGCGCAGTTCGTCAAGAACCACCAGACGAAAGCGCATCGTGCGATCCGGAATTTCAAGGCTGGATTCAAACTGGCGATCACGGGTACTCCGATGGAGAATACCCTGTCTGATCTGTGGTCTATCTTCCGGTTGGTCGTGCCGGGCATGTTGCCCCGCTATGCCAAATTCCGGGATGATTACTTGCGGCCGATTGAAGCCGGTCAGCGCGTGGCACGGACAGAACCGACTGCTCACGACGACGTCGAGGAGCGCGTGCAGCAGCAGACGCGGTCTCGAGAAGCGATGACGAAGTTGCGGATGAAAATTCGTCCTTTCATGCTCCGTCGCACCAAGGAATCTGTTGCCGCAGAACTGCCCGAGAAGCAAGAGATGGTGCTTCGAGTTCCTATGGAGCCGGAGCACGAGAAGCTGTACCAGCAGGTATTGCAGCGTGAGCGCAAGAATGTATTGAATCTGGTTGCCGATATGGATTCAAACCGGATGTCGATTTTCCGTTCGCTGACGTTGATGCGTATGTTGGCGCTGGATCCTGCCATTGTGGATGAAGAGCATGCGCAGGTGCCGTCGTCGAAGCTCAATGAGTTAATGGCGCGCCTGTCAGAGATCCTGCCCGAGGGCCACCGGGTGCTGATCTTCTCGCAGTTCACTTCGTTCCTGGGACGACTCGGCCAACAGTTGCAACAGCGTGATATCGAGTATGCCTACCTGGATGGCTCGACCCGGGATCGTGCTGCTGTGGTAGAGGAATTCCGTTCGGGTGAGGCCCCCGTGTTCTTGATCTCGCTGCGTGCCGGTGGTTTCGGTCTGACCTTGACCGAGGCAGACTATGTCTTCTTGTTAGATCCGTGGTGGAACCCTGCGGTTGAAGCCCAAGCGGTTGATCGCGCTCACCGTATTGGTCAGGAGAAGAACGTCATGGTCTATCGGATGGTTTCGAAAGGCTCGATTGAAGAGAAGGTTCTTGCCTTGCAGCAACAGAAGGTTGAGATGTTTGCTGCGTTAACGGAAGATGACACGGCCTTTGCCTCGAGCGTCACGGCAGACGACATTCGTGCTCTATTCGATGATAGTCCTGTGGATCTTGCAGAATTGCAAGAGGATGCTGTGCAGGGTTCGGGGGAGTAGTACTGCGGGGCGATCGCAGTGCCGAGCCGTGCGTCTAAATTGCCCAGTACATGTTCCGTAGGAGGGGTTGACTGGAATCGAGCCATGCAGCTGGCTGGAAGTAGTGGGTGCCGTTGATGGTGCGAATGGCCCATTTGCCATTGTGGACGGCTCCATGGTGGAATGCGCATAAGGAGATCGCGTTATCGACATCGGTGTTCCCGCCCAGTTCCCATGGCTTGAGATGATGAATCTGGCAGAAAGCAGCGGTCATAGTACAGCCTGGGGCTTGGCAGCCACGATCTCGAGCCAGAATCGCACGCCGTTGAGCGGAAGTGAAAGTTCGTTGCGCCCGACGTTGATTGAGCACGCTGTGGTGGTTGTCCCAGATTTGACCGACGAACTGGCTGTCACAAGCTAGGTGTTCTGCATCTTTCGGATGGAGTGCACCAATGTTGAGCGCCTCAGAAAGATATCCGGTCCACGGTGGTGGGCTATGACCATGTTGATGCTCCGGAATATTGCAATGAATCCCGTTGGTTCTATCGGGGTTTGGCCGTTTGAGTACGGTTGGCACGATGCCATGAGGCCCGCGAGGTCGCTGGGCTTCAGTAGGTATTGCTCCAACTCCGAGCGTTTTGTAGGCAGTTTCGATATCTTGCACTACGACTACGGTGGAAGCTGCTCCATGCGATTTCTTGATTTCTAATTCGCCAGGCTTCATCGTGAGGACAGCTTTCAAGGCGCCGATCAGCAGGGCACTGAGGAGCTGGCCCGGTGTGAGTTTTTCAATGGCATCGACGGTATCTTGCGTGACAGGGTTGCCATCTTCATCAGTGGCGACGACAGACTTGGGATCTCGGTCGATCTCAAGATCATCCAGGGTGGCCTTATTCAGTGGGTAGTCGGCTTCGACGTCTTCGAATAGACCCTCGCGAGGTTCTTCCTGCTCGTGATGAGTTGTCTGGTCATGAGCGGAGTCTGCAGAAGGCGAGTCGGCTTGTTCGTCATCGGCTGGGTTGAAGAGCCAGTCCGTATATTTGTCATCAACTTTGAGTGGAGCACCACTGTTGTTGAGTTGATTGACTACGAAATTCTTATACTCTGCAAAGACATCTGGAGTCGCGTGAAGCCAGATTTTGCCTGATCCATCGGCATAAGCCTGATCTCGTATAACATTGTCCGCCTTCTTTCGGAGGGTGTGCGCAATGGCCGGCCCGTCGGGATCAAGACTGTGGGCAATTTTATTCGCCCAGCGTCGTCGAGCAGCGTTGAATGCGTCGGGATTTGACGATTCAGCGGCTTCAATGAGGGTGGACTCGAATTCCTGCAGAATGGCATCTTTCGTTTCCGCAGTGGCAGAAGTTTTCTGTACATATTTGCTCAGGTCTTGATCGAGCCAAATGATCCGGTCGAGATTCTCAGCTGGAATGGATCCTTCAGCAAACGCAGTTGCCAGTTTCACAAGTTTGGGTTGATGCACGCCCATGGTTGGATCTTGTCCGGGATTCCAAGTCACATAAGACATCCGGTCGTGAATTTTCTTAGTTGCTTGTCTGGAAAACCGCAGTACTTCTTTAAAATAGGATGTGCTGTCCTTGAACGCGGTGACGCCTTCGGGGCTACCGAAGTATTCGGGTTGGGAACCAAACATGGGTTGGAGCTGACGTGCAAAACTGGTCACCGTGGCCTCTTGAAGATGGTGAACACGCTGAACCATCTCGGCGATTTTCGGAACCGTATCGTATAGACAATCTGGAGCGGTTGGTAGTGGTCGAGGCGGTATGACCGCAGTGCCGTCTGAATGCGTCGGAGCCTCATCAGCTGCGTCCTGCGAGAAGGCGTAGTCCGTGGTGGCATCGTGAATAACTGGCTCGTGGCCCGACCAATCAGCACCGGAGACTCGAGTGTATTGAGCAAAAGCATGGGCAGTTGCAGGATCCGCCATGCGTTGGGACATTTCCGTGGCGACCGCTAAATTCAGATAGGCCAATTGACCAACGCTCAAGTTTTTCAGGTTCGCTAAGTTCAATTCATCTGGCATGGGCACGTCAACACCGATATCCGGGAGTGTATTGGTGGTGACCATGGCCTGGTCCTCTCACAATTAGACGAGTATGGCATTGAATTTTGGAATTGCAACTCTGAATTTCAGAGGAAAGTGATGATGAACTATAGCCCTATTTTACTCGAGAAAAGTGATACAGACAACACAGTTTATGGTATTGTTTAACACTTTGATGCAGTCTTGGTCGGTTTATAACATACTTGGATTGATACTGGGGCTCGTGATCTGATATTTGTGGATATCTTTTATGAGGTAAGGTTTTCCACAGTCAAAGCCCACTCGATTGCTAACTAGTGAAACATCAGATAGTGATGATGCAATGAACGTGGGCATTTTCGAACACGACCTCCGCCCTGTGCACAGGTCGGAATTCAACCCGGGTTATCGTGTGAGATTGACAGTGATAGTGTCCCCGAGGCTTCCTTGTCGTCCGGGGAGTACAACGATTTTTTCGACGACCTCTACGGTGGTTGCGTCATCCGATACGGCGGTAATGACCCCGGTGACTTCTCCGAGACTTCCAAGCAGACTCGCTACCGACTCGGATAATTTCGATACATCGAGGGTCGCAACCGGTCCGAGATCAAGGATTTGTCCGCGCTCCACGACACCCAAACGATCAGCAACAGTTGTCGCTTCCGCTGGATCATGTGTCACATAGATGGCGGATGTACCGGTGCGCTTCAAGAGGTCTCGGATTTCTACTGACAAACGCTGCCGCAGTCCGCGGTCGAGTGCTGACAGTGGTTCATCAAATAAGATAACCGCCGGACGAATCACAAGGCACCGCGCAAGCGCGACGCGCTGGGCTTGCCCACCCGATAGTGCAGTAATCGGACGATTCGCAAGTTCGGCAATATCGACCATCTCGAGCGCTTCGGCAACGCGGCGTCGTCGTTGTGCGCGCGGTACTCTAGTGGCCTCTAACCCGTAGGCAACGTTGCCGGCGACTGTTCGGTGAGGGAAAAGCTGGGCGTCCTGGAACACCATCGTACAATTTCGGCGGTGGGGCGGGACGTGGTCGCCGTCGTCATCGGTGCGAACGCCAGCGACTTCTATCGTGCCAGCATCGGGATGTTGCAGACCCGCGATGATGCGCAAGAGGGTGGACTTGCCCGCGCCAGAGGCGCCCAGTACGCCGAGGATTTCGCCGTCGTCGAGCGTGATATTCGCACCGGAGAATACCTGCGTGCCGCCGGGATAGGTCAAGGTGAGGTTGCTGATGCTGATGGCGGTCATGCGGTACTCCTGAGGGTGCGTGGGCGGATGCGTTCGCCCAAGATGAGCGCGATCGATGCTACGAGACCGAGTACGACGGCGGCTGCTAGGGCCATGCCGAAATTGTCGGCACCGGGGCGGGATAACAAACGCACGATGTAGACGGGCAGGGTTTGATATTCGGGGGAGGCCAGGAAGCTGGTCGCGCCGAATTCACCCAGTGACACAGAAAAACTCAGCCCCGCGGCCAGGCCAATGGCCCGCAGCAGGTATGGACCATCGATGGTAGCCAAAATCCGCGACGGCGAAGCGCCCAGCACGGCCGCGGCCTGACGTTGGCGCGGGTCCACCGCCGCGAGGATGGGGATCAGGCTGCGAATGACCAGTGGCAACGCGACGACGGCTTGCGCCAAGGGCACCAGCACCCCGGATTGGCCGAGACCCGGGTTCAGGGCGTGGATCGAAACGAGGAACCCGAAGCCGATGGTCACCGAGGAGACGCCCATGGGCATCATAATGAACGTATCCAGCGCTTGTTGGGCGCGCGCTAGGTGGCGCGAACGCACGTGGCGGGTGAGGATGAGCGCTGTCAGGATGGCCATGACCATACAGATGACGGTCGCGTCCAGGGCAATTTTTACGGAATGTTCGAGCGCTTGAGCGGCCGTGGCACCACCGGAGAATCCGCTGCCCGGGGAGGTGATCAGCAGTCGATAATTGTCCAAACTGTAGCCGTCGCGCGTGGCCAGCGAGCGTTCGACCAGGGTGATCATGGGCAACAGAATAATGACGACGACGGCGAACAGCGTGATGATCAGCGGTAGCCAGTCGGCGCGGGACAACGGTTGGCGGCGGGGCTGTTGTAAGCGTAGCGCCGTGGTGGTGCGATGGGAGAGGCGTTGGGTCATCCACACCGAGGCCAGCACGAAGACGACCTGCAGTGCGGAGAAAACGGCGGCTGTGCGCAGGTCAAGGAAGGTTTGGGTTTGGCGGAAGACCTCGGTCTCCAGGGTGCCAACGCCTGGGGTACCCAGGGTGCGCACCAGCGAGTAGGCGGTTGAACAGTAGAGAAAGACCAGTCCGGCGGATGCGCCGATGGCCGGGGCGATCGCGGGCAGGGTGATCGTAAAGAAGGCACGAACCGTGGAGGCACCGAGACTCCGGGCGGCTTGGATGGTGCGCGGGTCGAGCATTTGCCACAGGCCCCCGACCTGGCGGGCGATGAGGCTGATGTTGAAAAACACCATCGCGGCGATGACGGCCCACGTCGTCTGGTCGAGTCCAAGAAATCCGAGTGGACCGTTGGTGCCAAAGACCGCGCGGAAGGCCACCCCGACGACGACGGTCGGCAGCACGAAAGGTACCAGCGTGATCGAGCGCAGGACGGTTCGTCCGGGAAAATCGGTGCGGTAGAGAATGTAGGCGGCCGGGACCCCAAAGAGTACGGATCCGATGGTACCGCCCAGGGCCATCGTCAGCGTGTGACCGACGATGGCCCAGGTGCGCGACGTCGTCAGAACCTCACCGAAAGCACTGAAATTCAGCGCGCCGGCGTCGTCGGTGATACCGCGGATGAGCATCGCGCCGACGGGCCAGGCAAAAAAGATGGTGAGGAAGGTCAGGATGACCGCGACTGCGGCGCCCCACCCGAGACGAGCGCGCATGACGTTTAGCCGCGGCTTTCGGTCAGTTCGGTCCAGTCGTTGAGCCAGGCGTCACGGTTTTCGGCGACCTCGGCCGGATCAACAGCGATGGGGTCCTCGGCCAGTTCGGCGTACTGGGTCCAGTCTGCGGGCAGTTCGACCTCTTCGAGGACCGGGTACATGTACATTTCTTCGGGCAGGGTTTCTTGGAATTCTTGGCTCAGCAGGAATTCGATGAACGCCTTGGCTCCGTCGGGGTTGGCGGCTTCGGCCAGGACCCCGGCGTATTCAACCTGTTGTGTACAGGTGCCCAGAATCGAAGACGTGCGGCCCTCTTCTGCCGATGGGGACGAAGAGTAGCTCAGCACCAGCGGGTAATCGCCGTCACCGGCAGAGGTGAAGTCCGAGTAGTAGGCGTCCGACCAGCCACCGGCGACCTTGGCGCCGTTGTCTAAGAGGTCTTGCCAGTAGGTCTGCCAGTCATCGGTCCCGGCGATCGTCGCGACAAGAAACGCTAACCCCGGCGACGACGTTGTGGGATCCGTGGTCACAAAGAGTCCCTCATAGGCGGGGTCTGTGAGGTCTTCTAAGGTTTCGGGCGGGGTGAGGTCTGCTGCTTCGAACCACTCGTTATCCATGTTGACGCAGACCTGTCCGTGGTCGATCGGCGCCAGGTGGCCGTTGGTATCGGAGTCCAGGGTGAAGCGATCGGCTGAGCCCAGTTCGGCCTCGTGAGCGGTGAGCATGTCTTCGGCCAACAGGTGCTCGGCTGAGTAGTTATCGATGCCGTAGACGCCGTCAACGGTGGGCTGATCCTTTTGCAGGATGAGTTGATTCAGGACAGCTCCGGCGTCACCGGGGGAGGTGGTGGTTACCGAATACCCGGTTTCTTCTTCGAATGCCGTCACGAGTTCCTCGGGGACGTTGAACGAGTCGTGGGTCATGATTGTGACCGAGCCGGCGCCGTCGTCGTTGGTATTTTCCGCTGTTTGGTCGGCCACCGAGCAGCCGGTCAGCCCGAGTGCGGCGACGACAAGAAATGGTAGTGATTTTTTCATGTGTTCCTCCTGTGGTTAGGAGGGCACGCAATGCGTGGAGAGTTACGACTTCCTCCGCCAGTATGATCTGGATTCAGGTTCGAGGGTCTGCTGGTGCACTCTCAGCAGCGACACGTGACGCTGCTCCCCTGTCGATTGCTTTAATCTACCGCATGGGCGTGAGGCAGGCGGCGGGACGAAGCAGTATGAAGTGGTTGCAACAGTGCCTGTACGCGAGAGAATCTGAGCAGAAAAGCTCTTGAAGGGCCGCTTCTATGATTCTGGTATGCCTGGCATGCGGGGTTCGTGACCTTGCCGGACGGCGTCTTGAGCGCGACGGGTCCCACGGATATCTACCAGGGCCACGATCATGGCGATGAGCACCATGACCATGATCATGCCAAACGCGCCCACGAAGGCCCAGTTCCAGGAAAATGCGGCGGCGATGCCGAATAACGTGGAGGTAATGAGCGCGGTTCCCACCGAGGTGCCCACGCGTTGACCGGTTTGCATGACGCCACCGGCCACCCCGGATACGTGTGCGGGGACTTCAATCAGTGACAGGGTTTGGTTGGGCGAAATAATGAACCCCTGGGCAACGCCCATGAGCGACAGGGTTGCCAGCAGCCACCAGATCGACCAATCCCAGCGTTGGACCCCGATGACGACGAATGCCGATGAGCCTAACGCGAAGAGCGTGACGCTCATGCCCCAGGCGACCATGGCACGTCCTGCGCCAAGGACGTAACGCCCGGCAATTTGCGATGAGACGGTGGTGGCGATGGCCGAGGGCAGACCGATGAGCGCGGCGGTCAGCGCAGAAAAACCATGGCCGGTCTGTAAAAAGATCGCCACGGTCACCCACACAGAGGTGGACCCGGTGAAGTACAAGCTGATGAGTAGCGCGCCGTTACGGTACGGGCGATTTCGGAATAACGCCATGTCGACCATCGGTGCGCCGCCGCGGCGCTTATATCGACGCTCCCACCAGACCCACCAGATGAGGATGGCGACACCCACGGGAAGCATCGCCCAGTAGATGCCACCCTTGTCAATTTCCAAAAAGGTCCACATGACCAATAAAGTGCCAAGGGTAAACGCCACGGTGCCGATCGGATCGAGATCTGGCCTGCCCGGCTTCGTCGTGGCGCGTGCGGGGCCAGCGGGTTCCCAAGCGGCCCGCGGAAACGTCCGGTAGGCGACGATGATCGCGATGATCGCGATGGGTACATTGACGAGAAAAGTCCATCGCCAGCCCCAGTCTTGACCCGCCAGGGCAATCAGGCCACCACCCAGGACCGGCCCGATCGCGACGGACACCCCAACGACCGAACCAAAGGACGCAAACGCCCGGGCCCGGCGAGGCCCGTCGAAAAACTGTTGGATAAAGCCGACGGTCTGCGGGTTGAGCAGTCCGGAGCCGAAGCCTGTGATGAGTCGAGCGATCACCAGCATGGGGCCGTTGAGCGCGAATCCGGCCAGCAGGGAGCCTACTCCGAACAGCACGAGTCCGGTGACAAAGAGCCTGCCGCGTCCAAACGTATCTCCAGCGCGGCCACCCGCCACCAGAAGCACCCCGAAAGCCAGCGTATAGCCGGAGAGCACCCACTGAATGACACTGTTGGAGGCGTTTAGGGATTCCTGAACGGACGGCAAAATAACGTTGATCGAGGAGATGGACAACAGGGACATGAACACGGGAACCAGCACGACGGCGAGGATGGCGCGTTGCACACCGGTCATGTTCTGTTTGGTCACACCACTCCTTATCGACGTCGTACTTTCTACGATAGCGCTTCGATCGCTGCGACGTCGCGGAGTTGGGGGTTTTGCATCCGCGAGCTGAGTATTAGCGCCGGCGGCTGACTTGGGGTTGGGGGAGGGTGATTGCCCGAATTGAGGCCCCGTGATCAAAGAGCGCTTGGGCGGTGAATTGAATGATCCGGTGTTCTGGATACAGCTTTTGCATCAGTTCATAGGCCTGGGCGTCGTAGGGGTCGATAAACCGCGGCATGATGATGACGTCGTTGATGATCAGATAGTCCAGATAGGTCCAATTGACCGGACCATTGAGATCAGAATGCGTTTGAGGTGCTGGCATATCGATGATCTCAAATGGCTGGCCGGTGGCATCCTTTGCGGTGCTGAGAATGGCGCGCACGCGTTGAGTCACCGCATGATCCGGGTGGGTAGGATCCGGTTGGTTGTGCAGCAACACGCGGCCGGGGGAGTGAAACGCGACGACCTGATCGGCATAGCCACCCCAACCCACCGGAGCGGCGCCACGCGTGAGGCCTTGAGGAATCCAAATGATGTGTTCCAACCCGAGATTACGGCGCATTTCGCGTTCCACTGAGCGGGTATTCCACCCCGGATTACGACGTTGATCGGTCAAAATCGATTCGGAAGCAATCGCGGTGCCGGCGCCGTCGGTCACCCAGGAACCACCCTCGCCGACCATCATGGATAAGTTGCGCTGTCCCCATCCGCGATCGCCGGGCAGTAATTCGGTCAGGGTTCCAGGCAGAATGTCATCGAGCCCGTATTCAACCCCGGGCAGGTGACCGAAACCGTTAAACGTGAAGTCCACCATGCCTAATACTCTGCGTGGGCGTCGTCCACTGCCTGCTTGTGCTTGGCGCGAGACGACCATGGTGGCTGCAGTGCGACGCAGGGAAGCATTATTAAAGGGAATCACGACGACGTCGAGCGGTTTCGACACATACGAGCTCACGGTACGTTGGTCATCCGGATCCACCAGCAGCGTGACCGGCACATGGTTATTGATGCCCTCAGCGAGCCGGACCCAGGCGCGTCGAGCGGAAGATAACTGCCAGGTGGCCCGAAAATTGGCAGCGCCGGCTCGAGGAAAATTCATCCAGACACGTTGAACCGGTTCAGTTTCGGCTGGTACGACCCACCGTGAACCTGGAACCATCAGGAATTCCTCTCTTCCTCTAACGATCTGGGCTAGCAATACTGTACTGCGACATGGGATGATATGTGCTTGAGGTCCTGCGGATTATTGTACCCTGTTGCCGTGAGGTATCAGTGGCGGCGCTCATTATGAGCCAAATGCGTAACGGTCAAACCGCTGGGACAATCCTACGCGGTCTCGTTCTTCCCCGGTGACCTGCCCCACGAGATCATCACCCCTGGCAGCATCATCCTGCCCGGTCATAGCTACCTTACTAGAACGTGCTGAAACACACAGCTATTGTGGTGACGAAGAAGAAAAGGATCCCAATGCACCCCACAGCACTGACGCCCCGCCAAGCACTTGCCGAACTCAAAGACCAATTGCCCGACCGGATTGTTGAAGCCGGTGACGAAATCGACCGTCTGGCTCATGACAGCTCCCGCTACGCACCGCAGGGTCAGCCACTGGCCGCAGTGCTGGCAACAAGTACTCAGGACGTCGCGACCGCACTCGCCTGGGCGAATCGTCACGGTGTGCCGGTGTCAGTTCGAGGTGCCGGAACCGGGCTAGCCGGGGGTGCGGTGGCCTATGATCAGGGCTTGATCATTTCGATGGAACGGTGCAATAGGATTCGAGACCTCGATCCTGTTAATCGTCTAGCGGTCGTGGAAGCCGGCGTGATTCCCGCCGAGCTTGACCAAGCCGCCCGCGAACACGGCCTATTTTTTCCACCAGACCCAGCCAGCGTGGAAATTTCGACGGTGGGTGGCAACATCGCAACCAATGCCGGTGGATTGCGCTGCATCGCCCACGGAGTGACCCGTGATGCCGTGGCGGCGCTCGAAGTTGTCCTGGCTGATGGCACGATCTTGCACACCGGAACCCGAACCCGAAAAAACGTGGTCGGTTTAGATCTGACAAGCCTCTTCGTAGGCTCTGAGGGCACCCTGGGCGTGATCACCGCGGCTACCGTGCGCCTCAAACCAGTCCCGCTTGGCACACCACATACTTTTCGCGCGAATTTCGATGCGATCGACGCCGCTGGGGAAGCCGTGACAGACATCGTCAATGGTCCAGCACAGCCAGAAGTACTCGAGTTGCTCGATGCCCACAGCGTCAAAACTATCGAAGCATTTCACCCTTCGGGCCTCACCGTGCCCAAGGCTGCCGTATTGATCGGTCAAACCGTCGGACCTGACGCCGCTGCCAAGGCCGAAGCAATCACCCAAATTTGTGCAGCACATGGAGCCACCGACGTCGTCATCGCACAAAGCGATAGTCTGCTGGAGGCTCGGCGTCTGGCCAACCCGGCGTTATCTGCCAGTGGGCTGCGCGTTTCCTGTGATGTGGGCGTGCCGATCGGACAGTTAGCGAACGTGTTCGAGGCATCGATGAGATCGCGACCAAACACGGGCGTGCCATTTCCATCGTCGCTCATGCCGGGGATGGCAATCTGCATCCGACCGTTGAAGCCGGCGATACTCCTGAAGAACACGCTGCGGCCGAAGAGGTCATTGTTGATATTTCACGGCTGGCCGTTTCCCTGGGCGGAACCATCAGCGGCGAACACGGTATTGGTGCGGTTAAACATCACGAGTTACCAATCCAGCTCGACCAAGCAGCCCTCGCTACCCAGCGCGCCATCAAACAGGCACTGGATCCCAATGAGATCCTCACCCCGTCGCGCGCCATTTAGGCGCGCGCAGCCACGGGTGGCTTCCACACGTCGAGGAGACACATGATTTATATGGTGCTGGGCGTGGCCATCGGGGTGCTGATGCCCAGCCAGTCGGCCATCAATAATCGCCTGCGCTCGGCGGCCTCCACTCCGTGGGTCATGGCCGCTATTTCATTTGCGGTGGGCACGTTGTGCTTGGTGTTACTTACCTGGGCGACCGTGGGCAGCGTTTGGGTGGAGCCGAGTCTCATCACGAGCCAACCGTGGTGGTTGTGGACCGGGGGCTTCTTCGGCGTAATTGGCATGACCACTACCGTGTTGCTCCTCCCGGTGCTTGGCGCGTTATATACGACGGCGTTGAATTTGACCGCCCAAGTGATCACCACTTTGATCATCGACCACACGGGAGTATTTGGTGTGGAGCGGTATGCCGTGGATGTATGGCGAGTCCTCGGAGCCACAACGGTCGTGCTCGCTGCAATCCTGGCCGTTGTGGGAGGTCGCACTCGACCGCAACTGAATCGCCCGTCGACGTCTCCAGGGTGGTACCTGGCCGGATTGGGGATCGGTGTGTGTTTTGGTCTCCAAGTCGCCGTCAACGGTCAGTTAAGTGTGGTCTTGGACTCCGCGATTCACAGCGCCTTGATCTCTTTTTTCGTGGGGACGCTGCTCTTGGCGGTGTTGGTTGTCATGACGAGATCATCATTGCGACTAACCGTGCCTGACGGGGAGACACACAATCCGTGGTGGATGTGGTTGGGCGGTATCTTAGGCGCGCTATATGTCACTGGGGTGGCGTTTCTATCACCCACGATTGGATCCGCACTCACCGTGGTTGCCGTGCAAGTAGGACTCATCGCTGGCTCACTGCTTGTCGATCACTTCGGTGTCCTGTCGGCCCCAAAAAGAACAGTCCGACCACTGCAAGTGATCGGACTGTTCTTGATGATGACCGGGGTGCTGATCATGAATGCACCCCGGCTCGTCGCTTAGACTTCGAGCGCTGCGTTGATGAGCTCTTCGACCTGCATGGTGGTCAGCAAGCCCTTCTCAACGGCAAGGTCGGTGACCTTGGCGCCCGTCTTGGTCGCTTCCACAGCCAATGCGGTGGCCTCTTTATACCCAATGACGGGGGAGAAGACTGTGGCCAGACCTGCAGAACCTTCCACGACGTCGCGCATGAGCTGTTCATTGGCGGTGATGCCGTTGATGCATTTCTCTGCGAACATGGTTGCTGCGTTGCCGAGGATGCCAATCGAATCAAATAGGCCGCGGGCCATGATGGGCTCAAATGGGTTCAGCTCAAGCTGACCGGCTTCAACTGCCATAGAAATCGCGGCATCATGACCGGCGACCTGGTATGCCACCTGGTTGACTGCCTCGGCGATCACTGGGTTAACCTTGCCCGGCATGATCGATGAGCCGGCCTGGCGTGCAGGAAGGTTCACTTCTCCGAAACCGCCCGAGGGGCCAGAGGAGAGCAAGCGGAGATCATTGGCAATTTTCGACATGGTCAGACCGAGACGCTTCAGGGCGCCGGAGAGGTCTACGAAAATTTGTGTGTCAGCGGTTGCTGCGATGAGATCCGGGGCAGACGAGATCCCGTTTTGACCGGTGATTTCACGCAGGTATTCGATGGCGCGCTCGCGGTATCCGGCGTGCGCGTTGATGCCGGTACCAATAGCGGTACCACCGAGGTTGAGCTCTAACAGGTCAAAGCGAACACGCTTCAGGCCGGTCTCAGCTCGTTCGATCATGACTGCCCAGGCGGCAAATTCTTGGCCCAGTGACATGGGGACGGCGATCTGCATTTGCGTGCGACCCATTTTGACGACGTTGCGGAACTCATCGGCTTTAGCGCGCAAAGCGTCTTTGAGTACTTCGACGCTGGCCAGCAAGGTACCCGTCATCTTGTGCAACGCGAGTTTCAGTGCGGTGGGGTACACGTCATTGGTCGACTGGCCCATATTGACGTGGTTCAGCGGATGTAATGCGTCGTAGTCGCCTTTGGCTAATCCCATGTGTTCGAGACCGCGGTTCGCAATGACTTCGTTGGCGTTCATATTGGTGGAGGTTCCCGCTCCCCCTTGAATCATGTCCAAAATAAACTGGTCATGTAGCTGGCCGGCAGCAATATCTTCACAGGCGGCAATGATCGCGCTGGCAATGGTCTCATCCAGGGCGCCAACATCGCGGTTGGCAGCGGCAGCAGCATGTTTAATGATGGCAAGAGCTTCGATGAGCTCGGGGAACTGTTCGACTCGTGTCGACGACAATTGAAAGTTTTCCGCCGCACGAACAGTGTTAACACCGTAATAAACATCGGAAGGCAACTCGACGGCGCCGATCAGATCCGATTCAGTGCGTAGCTGTGTTTGAACTTCAGTCATGACTCACTTATCCCATGCCGCACACGATACGTACTGCCGTAGGACTGTATCGCAGCGGTTTATACATACGAAGACCCGGGCATAAACCCGGGCAAAATTCATATTCGCTCCTGGTGACGGAGCATATTTTGCGAAAAAATCTTCCGCTTCAGAGTCGTCACACACGCCGTTGTGGGCGACGCTAGCACCCAGCTGGTAGCTGGCACACTGCGTCCAGCATACAACTGAAGCGACGCCTGTGCGTGCTTTCGATGCGGAAACTCAAGCTTTATCCACAACTTGTACCTGGGAAGCCTCGCAGACACCTGCGTGATTTGTAGACTAACCGACATGTTCTCTCGTCTCGGCGTCATGCGGATCAGGCAGGTTCGCTGCTGGAAGAATGGGGTTTACATTTCCCCGCGGAGGCTCATCGTGTGAGCCTTCGTGAAGACTGTCTTCCTTTTTATCTTTCCACGTCAAGTCACTGCCCGAAATTCGCCGGTTAGGACCACGTAACTGAGCTACGAAATAGATTAACGATTTGATATACACGCGAAGAGGTATGTCGATTGGATATAACGAAATGATAACGCTACGATGTAACAGGCAAATCGATCCCCACTTTCTTGGTGACCAACTTTTATGACAGTTTCTGAATTTCCTTCTCGTCGCGAGCTGCGCGAAGCGGCTGCCAAAAAGAAGAACGCACGCAAAGCCACCGTCATCACGGCTGGTGTTGCAGTTGCGGTCTCCTCGGCGGCTGTGACATTCGGTGGTAACGCTGCATCCGACGGCAACTTGTTTGCATTCGGCGACACCGCACATGCGCAAGGGAACGAAACGGCTCTTGAGGCATCGCCGCGCCAAACCACTGTTATTCCGGCAGCTATTACAGGTGGCGATGAACGCGTCGTTGCCAAGATGACGAATGAAATGGCTGCCTCCCAGGTCGGTTTGGGTCGGCTGTACCAAGAAGGCGAAGGCGATGTAGCAGCAGGGCAGCTCGCCGTTGCTGAAGCGCAAAATCCGCATAATGGATCGCTCAAATCGTTGCCTGGGAATCTGCAGATGATGTATCCAGCCGACTCGATGCGTACTTCTTCTACTTTTGGTATGCGTGGCAATCCGACGGGTGCAGGATCCCAATTCCACGTCGGAACCGATTTTCCTGTGCCGACCGGTACTCCCGTCAAAGCCACTGAGGCCGGAACCGTGACCTTTGCGGGTGTCCACAGCACCGGTGGATATCGGGTGGAAATCGATCACGGCCATGGTGTCACGACCGCTTACAGCCACAACTCACAGTTCAAGGTCAGCGTTGGCGACACTGTTACCAAAGGACAGACTGTAGCCCTGGCTGGCTCCACCGGTAACTCAACCGGCCCCCACATTCACTATGAAATCCAAATCAATGGGAAATGGGTCGACCCAGAGTACTACCTGCCTTCGCAGTCCGAAGGTAATAAGCGACTCCATACCGCATCGAGCGCACAGTAACGTACGAGACTTCAGCTACAGGCCGGGCTCCCAGCAGGGGCCTGGCCTGTATCCTTATGACAGCGGGAGCGTTCGGGCTAATAAGTTTTGCAATGCGCTGTGATCGCGTCGTGACAGTGATGCAGTGAGCGCCTCTTCAACCCGAGCAACCATGTGTGCCGCTTGTTGGTAAACTTGCTTGCCTTGAGGGGTTATCACCACGGCACGAGCGCGCCGATCTTCAGGGACTATCTGACGCACGATCAGCTCGCGGGCCGCAAGACCCTTGGTGAGGGTCACAACTTGCGACGGATCGAGATGTAGTATCTGTGCCAGTTCAAGCTGGGTGGGGGTGTGACCCTCGGCAATATATGCCAACGTCGTATATTGGCGGATATCCAGATCAACCTGTCGCAGGGCCCTCTGCATCCTGTCTTGGAATTCCTGATGAACCTGCGCCAGAGTGAAGAATAACTGTCGGCCAAGCGGAGAAGCTTGTGCCGTGGTCAACGCAGTTCGTACTGCGCTTCGTTGGGATCCGAATGCTGCCTGCATGGTCTTGCTCATCCTTCAATCCGAGTTCTTGTCTCTACATTACTTCCACGCTGCCTTCAGCGGTTCACCGTCTGCCGTCTGGCAACGCTCGAGGCGCCTCGTGCTTGGTAGTCTTATCGAGTAGCATCGCCAAGCGCTTTAGTGCGCGCCTGTCTCTAAGGAAACCAGTTCGCAGGATATGACAAAACCCTCCAAAGTACCCTTGCCAGGATGGTTGTGGCTTATGGTAGCCGCCGGGGTGTTAACGCAGACGACTGCGAATCTGGTGCGACCAGTCACCAGCTATAAACTCATTTTGCTGGGCTGGGGCGAAACAGAAATTGGTATTGCCACCGCAGCTTATGCGCTGTTGCCCCTCTTCGCGGCGTTACCGTTTGGGCGAATGCAGACTCGATTGCGATCACCTCGAAATTTTGTGGCACTGGGCGTGGTCATACTTGCCGCAGGGGCAGCATATTTAGCCCTCACGGAGCACGTCATCCAGTTGATGATTGCTTCTGCGATATTAGGCATTGGGCATCTGATGTTTACCATCGGAGGGCAAAGTATGATCGCCCGCAGGTCGCGAGCCATGCATATGGACGCGAATTTTGGGTGGTTCACGGCGTCATTTTCTGTCGGTCAAATGCTCGGTCCGTTGCTTTCTGGCGTGCTACTTGGTGGCAGTTCATTGGCAGAGGCTCAGGCTGGGGGCACTGACCTATCCTTCAGTATTAACCTGGCCTTATGGGTTGGAGCGGTGGCTTCCATTATTGCCGTGCCGGTACTGTATATGCTCAAAACCTCGCAACCACCGGCCACTACCGCCACCCAAGACATCGTCACCGTGGAGCCCGGCACGAAACCATCGGCGTTCAACATTCTGCGTTTGCCCGGGATCGCTTCGCATATGCTGGCCGCTCTGGCCTTGCTTGCAATCTTGGATATTTTAGTAGCATTTATGCCATTGGTCGGAGAATCGGTCGGTGTCTCGCCGATGATTATTGGTGCGCTTCTGGCTGTGCGCGGCGCGACCTCGGTGTTGTCCAGAATTTTCATCCAGTCGTTGTCATCTGCATATTCCAGAAATACGTTAGTGCTGGTCGCGCTCTTGATTTCGAGTGTAGCAATTGCTGTGGTGCCGGCAGTCCTTGGGATGGGGACGCTGGGGACGGTCTTGGCGTTCCTCTTTATGGCAATTGGCGGGTTTACGCTGGGTGTAGGCCAGCCCATGACGATGACGATGATATCTCAGGCTGTTCCACGATCCTGGCGGGGTACTGCCTTGGCCCTACGCTTGGTGGGGAATCGGGTCGGACAGGTGGTGTTGCCGATTGTCGCCAGTGTGGTGGCCGGACCGGTAGGACCGGCTGGCGGGATATGGTTTGCGTGTGCCATGCTCGGGATTTCTGGTGCCGAGCGGCTCATTAATAAACGGACCGGTCCGAATCCGACAGCGGATTAGTGGTGCGGTTTACGGCGCTTGAACAACCACAGAATGACTCCGGCTATTGCGCCGACACCGATCAGACTGGGGAGCAGCCACCCGGTGTTCTTCTTGGCGAGTTGCTGTTCAATATCCATTGCCGCCAGATCTTGATGCGGTGGTCTATCAGCCCGATCAGGTGCATTCAATCGTGCTTTGATTGCTTCGAGTTCATCCTCGGATACCGGGGGCAGGGTCTCGAGCTGTGGTCCACCTTGATCTGCGTTTCGAGGTCGCGGCATGATCAGGCTGGATCCTGGTCTGGACTCGATTCCCAGGAGCCGAGGGAGCAGGTAACGCTGATGATCGGAAAATTGCCGAATGTCCCGAGCCCCCTGCGTGACTGGGGGTTGTTCAGGCGTGAAAGTGCTGGTGGGGCGGTCAGTAGAGCCGGGGTCCTGGGGGAACGCGGACGATGGAGAGCCCGAGGGCGGTGTCGTCGTACTGCTGGGCGGTAGTGTCGAAGACTCAGTCGAACCCGCGGACGACGATGACGACGGCGTAGTCGTTGGAGTCGTCGGTGGCGGGTCAGGCGTTTCAGACTCCGTTTCAGTCTCAGACGGCAGCGGTTCGGGCGATGCTGGAGGAGTCTGGGTGTCAGTGGGCTCCTGCGTACCAGTCGGCTCCTGTGTTGTAGTCGGTGATGGTTCTTCGGTGGCAGGAACTGACGTGGTGCATTCACCGGTCAGGGACTTTTCTTGCCAAAGCTCCACTTGCACCGTCGCCCCAGCCTTGGGGGAGTCGATCACCACCGAACCACCGGTTACGTCTAGTGGCGGTGTTGGTTTTCCATTGAGGGATACGGTGAGCTCATCGAAGGGGATCTCAGCGGGAAAATCTATGCTTGCCGTCGTGCTACGCATCGTGAAGTTACACGGCATGGCCAGCGAACTGCTGGGGGCGTTATCGTTTTGAGACCGCTCGATATCCGGTTCTCCCGTTGCATGGGCGGCAGGCAGTGCACCGCAAGCCAGTATGCTTGCGATTGCGTACATGCCCACACGCGCGGGAAGTTTCATGCCAATGTTCTAACCTGTTGTGCGATCAGACCGCGTTCGCTCTCGATGACGCTAAATTCCACGTGCTGCCCTTCGTCAAGACGCCGAAAACCGTCTTGCTCAATGCCGGTGTGATGGACGAAAACATCTCCTGACGCATCCTCGGGGGTGATGAATCCGTATCCTTTTTCGACGTTGAACCATTTGACGGTTCCTATGTGCCGATTGGACATGGTTGAGCTCTCTCGATTCGTGTCGTCAAAGTGTGCAGCAGCGTTACAAAATTGCCCTCACGGGTAGGCTACTTGAAAATAACAATTTTATAAAACTATACGTGAACATACCGAACTTAAGCGACGCAAAGCTCACTGAAGGTGCGGGTTAATTGACAAAACGTGTGCTTTTTAACCGGCTGGTTCGGCGCGGTGGTGCGCCATAACGAGCAGTGACATAGGCGTGATCCTATATGAGTGACCCTTGCTGGAAGAAAACCTGTTTGTCCTGTATGTGCTGGACCCACGCGTGCCAATGGCACCACGGCCAAAGGCACCCGACGGTTTCGAT
>DATBUL010000036.1:0-82198 GCA_036516115.1 Enteractinococcus sp.
GGTCAATCACTCGCTCGAGGACACCTGAGGCCAATGGGGCCGATGCTAACGAAATCACCGTTCCGATGGCCACCCCCGCCAGATGCATGGAGGAATAAAACGCCAGCGGGTAGACGAACACGGCCACAGCCCCGGTCGCAACGAGTCGCCAATGCGCTCGCAGATGTAACTTCGCGTCCCGCAGCGCTGGGATAGCAATAGCGGCTTGAAGTAATCCACCAATGCCTAATGCCGCCGCCCCAATGGCGAATGGACCGACCTGCGGCGCAAAGGTGGCTGCGGTACCGGTCGTTCCCCACAAACACGCCGCCAGCAGTACCGCCCCGATACCCCACATACGATCACGAGTCATATCGATCTTAAACTGCTTTCTGACGTTTCGGGCACCGCGTGAGACATTCTACCCGTCGCCGAACCCCGGCCGTGGGGAGGCGTGGTCTGTATACTCTGAGCATCACGTCCATTGAAGCATTCAACTCGGCAGCGAGGTGCGTATCCAATGCCCGAAGGTGATTCCCTCGTCCGCTTGGCCCATCGGCTCCGGCCCGTGATGCAAGACCAAGTTATTCAACGTAGCGATTTTCGAGTCCCACAGTTAGCGACGGTTGATTTGGCCGGTTGGTTAGTGGTGGATATCAGCACTGCAGCAAAATATCTATCGGTCACCGTCGCAGCGCCTAGTAATGTCACCGATGAATCCCAGCAGTTGGTCATCGTCTCCCATATGGGTATGGACGGTGCCTGGCAGATTGACACCCGGCCCACTTCTCGCACGCGTTGTGTGTTGACGTTTCAAGAACACGTGATCATCGGCCACAGCCTTGCAAAACTCGAAGTTTTACCACCCGAACAAGCTGCTCAATACGTGGCATTCTTAGGGCCCGATTTGCTGGACCCAGCGTGGCAAGGGCCAAAGGACCACGACCGGTTATTAGCACAAGCATTGCGCAATATGCGCCACGCACCTGACCAACCCATCGGTACCGCATTATTGGACCAGCGACTGGTTTCTGGGATTGGCAATATTTATCGCTGTGAAGTGTTGCTGTTGGCAGGGATCAACCCACACCGTCGTGTCCGAGAGCTCACCGATGACCAGCTGACAGGGTTGATCCTGCTAGCTCGAGATTTGATGGTGCTGAATGTTCCCCCGCGTGCACCGGCACAGGCTCGTCGACGAACCGTTGACGTTCGGCCCGATGACGGTGCCCCATTCGGTGTCCGTGTGGCCACCCCGGTGGAACAAGCCCGGGCTCAAACTGATCGTCGTCGTGCGCGCTCTGACCCAAACTTTTGGGTGTATGGACGCGAACGGCAAGGATGCCTAAGATGCGGCGGCCCCGTCCGGCTGGAAAAATTAGGACCTAGCCCCGATAAAGAACGGGATTTGTACTGGTGTCCTCACTGCCAGCGCGGATAGGACCGCGAACGCATCAGCTTATGAACGTGTGAGTTGCTCCGCGGTGGGTTCTGGTTTCCGGCTGAGCTTCGATGGCCACCAGACCGCACGGCCAATGTCATAGGTCAAAGCCGGCACCAGCAGCGAGCGCACGATGAAGGTATCCAACAACACGCCGAACGCTACGATGAATGCCAGCTGTACCAAGAACAGAATCGGGATGACCGATAATGCGGCGAATGTTGCGGCAAGTACTACGCCGGCCGAGGTAATGACTCCACCGGTGACGGTCAGGCCACGCAGCACACCCTGGCGAGTACCGTGTTTCAGCGATTCCTCGCGCACGCGCGTCATCAAGAAAATGTTGTAGTCGATTCCTAGGGCCACTAAGAAGACGAATCCATAGAGCGGAACCGCGGGGTCTGCTCCGGGAAAGTCGAATACGTGGTTGAAGACGAGTGCTGAGACACCCATCGCGGTGCCAAAGGAGATGACCGTGGTGGCAATCAATAACACCGGTGCCAAGATCGATCGCAGCAGAATCATGAGGATGACCAGGATGACGGCCAGAATGATCGGGATAATCAAATTGCGGTCTTGAATTGAGGCATCCACGGTGTCCACGTCGGTTGCCGTGACTCCACCAACCATTGCACTGGGTGCCGCATCCATAAATTGCGCGCGCAGCTCACGAACCGTTTGTGAGGCCTCAGTTGAATCGGCAGGTTCAGACATGGTGCCCTGGATTAACACGTTACCTTCGACGACGGTCGGTTCCGGTGCTGGTGTCCCCGGTGGGCCAAAGACTTCAAGACCATTATCGGTCACCGGTGCCGTACCACTTGGTGAATCGGCTGAGGTGACCGAAACATCTTCAATCACCGGATGCTGTAGCAGCACGTCAGAGGCCTGCTCAAATTCTGCTTCATCCACAATCACCTGAACCGGGCTTCCCGAGCCCCCGGGAAAATGCTCCCCGAGCGCTTCTTGACCATCGCGGGCTTCGGAGGCGCCAAGGACGAGTTCAGACTGTGCCACGCCTTCGGCCTTAAGCTGGGGTACAAAAGCAGCACCGGCCAGCAGGACCAGCGTGGTTAAGATCCAGATGATACGCGGGCGTTTTTGCACCAGGCGGGCAATTTTCGGCCACACCCCTTGCGCCGGAATGCCGTTCTCCGCGGCGACTTCTTCTGGGGCGTAGGCAATGCGTTTGGGCCAGAACGCTGCGCGACCAAAGGCAAACAGGATAGCGGGCAGCAACGTCAACGCCGAGAGCATGGCGAACACAATGCCGATTGAAGCAACAGGTCCCAGGGTGCTGTTGGATTTCAGATCGCTCAACAGCAGCGTCAATAAACCGGCGATCACCGTGGAGCCAGACGCCAAGATTGGTTCGATCGCTCCCTTAATCGCTCCCCAGGTAGCCGACCATTTGTCTTCATGGACTCGCAATTCTTCTCGGTACCGGGCGACCATCAACAACGAATAGTCTGTGGCCGCGCCAATGACCAGAATAAATAAAATGCCCTGCGTCTGTCCGCTGAGCAACACGATCTCCCATTTCGCCAGCCACCATACGGTGAGCAGCGCGGCACACAGCGCAAACATACTGGTTGCTAACACAGCGATCGGTAATAGGAAGGATCGATAGACGACGATCAAGATGATGAACACCGCAACCAATGCCACCGCAAGGAGCAGACCATCGATACCGGCGAAGGCTTCACCCAGATCAGCGCTGAACCCGGCTGGTCCGGTGACATAGACCGTGAGACCATCGGGCGCCTCGGCTCGAAGCTCATCACCGAGTGCGGCCACCACATCGCCGGTATCAGCATCCGTATTGATGGGAATAAACGCCTGAGCGGCTAAACCATCCTCGGAAGGGATGGGTGGTGAAACTTGGTCTTCTATCCCATCGAGTTCACCAATGGATTCAAGCTGTTGTTCGATAGCTCCGAGTTGCTGCTCGGTAAGGTCCTCTTCGCCAACAAATAATACAACCGCCGGGATACCCTCCGAGTCGGTAAATTCATCCTGCAACGCCTGGACTTGTGTTGCCTCGGCGGATTCGGGCAGGTATGCGGTCTGGTCGTTCGACGAAACTTCATTGACTTTGCCAAAATACGGCCCACCAATGCCAGCGGCTGTGAGCCAGACCAAAATCAGGACAGCAGGGAGGAATATGCGCAGCCATCGTGGCGCTTTCTTACGTCGAGTGTCCTTACTGGGCGGTTCAGGATCGGGGCCGTCCTGCCGAGACCTCACGCCTGAAGTCGAATCGTAGTGCATGGTGGAGTCCATTTCGAAGAGTGGGTGGGATGGGCTGAAAAGTCGCGGGGCTTGAGACTGACAGGGCAGATGGAAATTGCGGAAAATAACACCCTGGACAATACCGTTTTAGGGGTCGAACACGGCCTTTAGGTTGTTCAACGACGATTCGCATTGCTTAGTGTGGAGCATGGGCTCCACGACATGTAAGCGGTACGTGCTGTGCCTGAGCTTGAGGTGGAAGTGATCTGTTGCAATAACTACCGTAGGGTTAGCGACTGTACGGGGCAATATGATGCCAGTAGCGATCTCTGCTGGTTTCATGCAGCCTCCGCGGGGTAGCCAATAAGTAGTTAGCAACGTTATATTACTAGCTAATCTAGCAATCAGGTAATGAGCTGGACAGAAATGGGAGAAATATTTCCTCATGATCGACAATTCAGAGGACACGACGCACAATGCACAAAATATTTATGCATTAGATGCTTCTGATCCCAATGCGCGGTTAATCGATCGACAAGGTCATACTCCAGAAGATATCGCCCAAATTAACGACCTCATGGCTGCTTTGGCCGCACTTCGAGAGGCAGAACAACGACTTTCCGAAGCCTCCCAGCGCTATATGAAACTTGGGCAGACCGATATGAAAGCCCTGTATTTCCTCATCGTGTCGCAGCACACCAACACCATTGCCACTCCCGGAGCGATCGCAGTTCACTTGGATATCTCCACGGCTTCGACCACCAAGCTGCTCGACCGGTTGGAGGCAGCAGGACATATCACTAGGGCACCGCATCCCAACGACCGCCGGGCATTGGCAATTTCTATTACACCTGAAACCTATGAGGCCGCTGTCGAAACCGTCGGACGACAACAGGCCAAGCGCTTTCACGTGGCAGCACGATTAACGCGTGAAGAACGCGTCGTGGTGACGGATTTCCTCAAAAACATGACGCGTGAAATCACACTACAAGAAGGCCAGTGGGATCCCGCTGAAACCTAGACATGACGAGTTACACCCAAGGAGGATCTCGTGAGCGTATATCGCGACGTCATTGACGAAAGTACGTATGATCTTGCCGAGCCCCGGTGGCGCTCCGATGCTGGTCGTCCTTTGTGGATCGAGCCCGGTTTGGGCCTGTCGCCGATGCATATTGTGCAGGCTGAGCATTCTCTCTGGCGATACCGGAACGCCTTACCGGTACCCATCGAATCGCCGATCTCGTTGGGCGAGGGCCGCACGCCCTTAGTCCCCCAGGCCTGGCAGGATGATCAGCAGCCGTTATTTAAACTGGAGTATCTGAACCCAACCGGCAGTTTCAAAGATCGTGGGACCAGTGTGATGTTGTCCTATCTGCGTGCTCACGGCATCACATCCGTTCTCGAAGATAGCTCTGGAAACGGCGGGGCATCGGTTGCAGGCTATGGGGCAGCAGGCGGACTTGAGGTCAAAATCCTCGCGCCGGCCACGACCTCACCCAGTAAGATCGCGCAAATCCAAGCGTTTGGTGCCCAAGTAGAACTCGTTGAGGGTCCCCGAGCAGCTTCGCAAGATGAAGCTATTCGACAAGCACATGAGGGAACGTTCTATGCAAGTCACAATTGGCAGGCATTCTTTTTGCAGGGGACGAAGACTCTGGCCTACGAGCTATGGGAGGATCTGGGATTTCAGGTCCCCGATCATGTGATTCTGCCCGTTGGTGCCGGCAGCAGCTTGCTGGGATGTTGGCTTGGCTTTCAAGAGTTGTTGACCGCCGGTCAAATCACGAAGATGCCACGACTTTTTGCCGCCCAACCAAAAAACTGCTCACCGGTCGATGCCAGCTTTACCGCGAACACCACACAACCGGTCGAGCGCGAAGTCTTGCCGACCATCGCCGAAGGAACCTCGATTGCCAACCCTTTACGCCTGGCACAAATCATTACAGCGCTACGGGATACTCAAGGCGCCTCGGTCGCAATCACAGAATCCGAAATCATCGAGGCACTGAGACTCTTGTGTGCGCGTGGCTTTTTCGTTGAACCCACCAGTGCTATTGCCGCTGCGGCATACACCAAGCTCATTGCACAACAAATAATTCGATCATCGGATCAAACCGTGATCATACTCAGTGGTTCCGGTCTCAAAGTGGCCCCTACGATCATGGATCTCTTACAGACGGAGACGCCGTAACATACTCGTGGATGTTTGTCGCAGTGTCGATATAACCTTGCATTTACACACACCTGCGCTGATACGCTTGCCGCCAGGCGTCCCGGCCGCCTGGCATTCCGAGCATAGACAATCGTCACGAAAGGACGGATCATGCAAGCCTCCGTACAGCCTTCACCCCCGTCGAGTCCTGCAGACTTCCAAAAGATCCTAGATGAGTGGGTCAAAGCCCTCACAGCCAACGACCCCGAACAAATCCGCTCATATGTTGAGAGCGATTGGCAGCTCGTGGATGCACCCGGCATCATGGCACTGGAAGACTTCATTGAAGCCATCGAACGCGGCGACTTGGTCCATGATGAGATGACACTCGAAGTGATCGCGGTTCAACATATTCATGATGTCGCCATCGTCATCTCGCAACGGACGAATACTGATAGTTGGCAGGGTGAGGAGTTTTCGGTAGATCAGTGGTGCACAGATGTCTTTGCGTGGCAGCACAATCGCTGGGTCGGTCGTTTGACGACGCTCACGCCGAGAGAACAGGCAGAGGTCATCATGCCGTATAGCGAATTCAGTCTTCACAGACTGCCGACTCACATCACCACCGAAGCTCTATGAGTCGAGCTGTTCCGAGAGTTCCAGCCAGCGTTCCTCGAGCTGGGCAACCTCATCTTCGGCTGCTTGTAGCTCTTCGCCGAAGCGTTGCAGTCCGGTGTAATCACTTTGATCATGATCCACCAGTTGTTGATGAATCCTTTCAATAACCTCAGACAGCTTGGCCAGACGGCGTTCAATTGAACTGACTTCTCGTTGCGCGGCTTTGCGTTGAGCACCGTTGAGCTTCGCTGAGGTATCAGGATCTGATGACTGAGGCTTCTTTGCTTCAGTGCCACGAGCGCTCTGTTCAACCTGTGCTTTGCGCAAGCGCAGGTATTCATCGACCCCTCCCGGGACGTGGCGCAAGGTGCCGTTGAGGATGGCATATTGCTGATCGGTGACACGTTCTAATAGGTATCGGTCGTGGGATACCACGATGAGCGTCCCAGGCCAGGAATCCAACAGATCCTCCATCGCCGTGAGCATGTCGGAATCGACATCGTTGGTGGGCTCATCCAGCACAATCACGTTCGGCTCGCTCAATAACAGCAGCAGTAATTGCAGACGGCGCTTCTGTCCACCCGACAAGTCATCAACGCGAGCTGACAGATGTTCTCTTCGGAAACCTAAGCGTTCTAAGAGTTGCGCCGGGGTATGTTCTTTGCCATCGATGGTGAAACTCGCCTTGGTCTGGGCTAACACTTCTCGAACCCGGTCTGAGCCAATATTTTCTAGCTGCGAAAATTGCTGATCAAGCACCCCGATTTGTACGGTCTTGCCGTGTTTGACCCGACCACTCGTGGGCTGCAGTTTCCCTGTGACTAGGTTCAGAAGGGTCGATTTTCCGGCGCCATTGGCCCCGAGAATACCGGTGCGCTCCCCTGGCGCAATCCGCCATGTGACATGCTGCAGCACGTCTTTCTGGCCGAAGCTCACACTGGCATCTTCGATATCGACCACGTCTTTTCCAAGACGGGCCACCGCTAATCGTTGTAATTCAATGGCGTTTCGTACCGGCGGGACATCTTCGATGAGCTGATTGGCAGCGTCGACCCGAAACTTGGATTTTGCTGTTCGTGCCGGTGCACCTCGGCGCAACCAAGCAAGCTCTTTGCGCAGCAGATTTTGTCGCTTGGCCTCAGCTGCCGCGGCCATCCGGTCACGTTCCACGCGTTGGAGCACATAGGCGGCATAGCCACCTTCAAATTCTTCGACGATGCCGTCGTGTACCTCCCAGGTTTCGGTACACACCGCGTCCAAGAACCAACGGTCGTGAGTTATCACCAACAAGCCGCCACTGTTTTTGGGCCAACGACGATTTAGGTGCTCGGCCAGCCAAGCGATACCTTCGACATCCAGGTGGTTCGTGGGCTCATCCAGCGCCAGAATATCCCAATCCCCAATGAGCAGACGGGCAAGCGCAACGCGGCGACGTTGACCACCCGATAGGGATCCCACCGGCGCGGTCCAATCCAGATCCGAGACGAGACCATTGATAATGTCCCGGATTTTTGGGTCTCCGGCCCATTCATGCTCGGCGAGCTCTCCCACGATCGCTCGACCAACCGATAACGACGTATCCACAGCATCCGACTGATCGAGCATGCCGATGGTCGTGTCACTTCGCATCGTCACTTGACCGGATTGTGGCTCGAGTTTACCCACCAGCAATTTTAGTAACGTGGATTTCCCGTCTCCGTTGCGTCCCACAATACCGATACGATCGCCGGCTGCTACGCCAAGGGTCACGTCGTTGAGGACTTGTTGGGTCGGGTATTCAAAGTGGAGGGCTTCAGCCCCTAAAAGATGCACCATATCTTCACCAATGATAGTGGACTTGAGAACAGCTCGGCGCGCTCGGTGGTTAGCACGAGTCTGATTCAGAGCAGATGAGCGCCTGCGACAGGTCCGTATTCTGCCACGGCCGAGATCTCCATGTGCTCTTCGAAGCGGGCGGCTAATTCCATGGCCTCTGACATATCGGAGGCCATAAAGACCAAAGATGCTCCAGCGCCGATGGTCTGAGCTGCCAGCGCGCCTTCATCCATGCCAGCCGTTAGCCAGTCATTATGCTCAGGCAGCAGACTCACCAGAGCAGGTTGAAAATCATTATGCATCATTAATGCAACCTGCTCAGCGTCACCGTGGGTCACGGCACGTAGTAGCTCCGGATCGAACGCCAGTGCTTTGGATTCGTGGAGGTCGTGGTCGGCGTGACGAATTGTGGCCACCTTCTGCAGCATCTCGTGGATTTCAATGTCGACGGCCGCGGGCACAATCACCATGGCCAGTTCACGCTGAACCAATAATGGCGTCACGAGTTGTTCACCACCCTTGGCACTGGTAATCAGCGCTCCCCCCGTCAGCGCCTCAGCGATGCCTTCTCCCACCCGATTGGCCAACCGGATGAGATCTTCCCGAGCGAGGGTGGCGTGCCATAAACGAGTCAGCGCTACCAGCAGAGCCGCTGTGCTGGCCGCTGTACCTCCGAGGTGAGTTTCAAAGGGAATATTTTTCTGAATGGTGATGTCGAGCCCAGAAATTTCGCGGGGCCGATGCAAGAAGTCTCGGAGGTCATCGACTGCACGAAAGATCTGAGCCATATCCCTTTGCGGGATGTCGCTGTAGTCGATGGGGTTTTGAAAGCCGTCTTCGAAACTGACAAAGATTTCTTTATCTTGACGGGATTCTACGATCACGACGTCGTAGCGCGAGATGGCCAGTTTCAGGTCCAGCACCGCAGTCTCATGATAGGTATCCGGATTGCCTACTTGCGTGGTGATCGCGACCATGGCTGGCGCTTGTGCTGACACTCCGGTGAGTGGTTCGTAATCGGCGTGGCTCGTCATGGTGTATCTCGGTGGTATTTTTGCTCAGCGATTCGAGTGAACTGTTCAATGCCAAGGACTTCACCTCGGGCTTTCGGGTCGACGTTTGCTGCGATTAATATTTCTTCAGCATCCACCGCGGTGCCAGCCCATTGGCTCAGTGCCGCCCGGAGGGTTTTGCGTCGTTGGGCAAAGGCGGCGTCAATGACTTCAAACACCTGCTGGCGAGACACCGTCGTCTGGGGTGGTTTCCGGGCGGTGAAATGCACTAAGCCAGACGTGATGCGTGGGGCCGGCCAGAAGACTTTGGTCCCAATGGTGCCTGCATACGTCGCCTCGGCATACCACGCCATTTTGACTGAGGGGACGCCGTAAATCTTGTTGCCCGGCTGCGCGGTCAGGCGTTCTGCGACTTCTTGTTGCACCATGACGAGACCGTGTTCGATGCTGGGCAGCTCAGCTAACAGATGCAGCATGACCGGTACCGCAACGTTATAGGGAAGGTTTGCCACGATGGCACTGGGCGGACCATCCGCCGCTTCGGGAGCGGCCGAGGCAATGTCGTGACCACTGAGACGCATGGCGTCGGCTTCGATGACAGTTAACCGGGCGCTACTGCCGGGTCGATAGGATTCGATGGTCGTGGCCAGTCGTGCTGCGACCGGTGGATCAATTTCGATGGCCGTTACCGCTTGCGCGGCATCCATCAGACCCAAGGTCAGCGATCCTAAGCCGGGACCAATTTCTAAGACGTGTTCGGTGGACTTCAGGTGCGCGGCATCGACGATCCGGCGGATGGTATTGGGGTCGATCACATAGTTTTGGCCCAGAGTCTTTGTCGGTCGCAGGTCCAAAAGATCGGCAAGTCTGCGAATATCGGCGGCGGATAAGAGTGGGAGATCAGCTGAAGTCACGTCCCCCATCTTAGTCTGCTTATGCTCGGTCAGCGCGGGTTAACCTTTTCGGCCCGGTATCACGTGCGAGATACCGGGCCGAAAATTATCACATGATGAGGACTAATAGACCTTAGCGCAGTCCCAAAGAACGGGAGCAGGCTGGCCACTGACCCCAGCCGGACTGAGCTTGCAACTTGGAGGCAATTTCAATCTGCTGTTCGCGGGTTGCCTTATCTGCGGTTGGTGCGTATTTCTGACCGCCCATGGCGTTCCAGGTTGGTCCAGAGAACTGTACTCCACCGTAGTATCCGTTGCCGGTGTTGATTGACCAGTTACCACCGGATTCACACTGTGCCAGACGATCCCAGACAGAACCGCTTGGTACTGTTGGAGCGGAAGCACCGGTGTTTCCGCCGGAGGAATCAGAAGAGGACGAAGAGGAAGCAGATGGTTCAGGTTCCTTGGTACCACGCAAGATGACTGCGTTGGTAGGTTCCTTGGTCACTTCGCGATTGATTTCAGTCTTATCTACTTCTTCGCCGTTTTCGGTCACAACTTCGTAGGTGACTTTTGCGGTCCCGTTGACCCCTTCGGTCTGGGTCTTGGTCTTACCTTTGGCCAACGAGTCGTCATCTTTGTGAGTCGTCTCGTATTCGACCACTTCTTCTTCGGTGACTTCGCTCTTCTCAACGATGGTCACGGTGATGGACGTGTCGTCGTTGATCTGCTGGTCAAGTTTTGGCGAAACTTTATCGTCATCGCCCACTGTGACGCCGGCCTTATTCAACACGTCCTGGACGGTACCGCCGGTGGTGAGGACTTCTTTGGTTTCATCAGCCACGCTGATCTTGACGACCTGGGGCAGTGCAATCTGGTCGAAACGCAGCGGGGTAATCGATGAGACACGCTCAATGTTCAGAGGCTGGTCAGTTGGCTGTTCTACGTTCTCGGTGCTGGCAGTGGCACCTTTATCCGCATTGGCCTGAGTAATGACGAATGCCGCCAGGCCACCTACTACCAGAACTAGAGCTGCAACCTGCGCCACGATCTTGGTCAGGGTGCCACGGAAAATGCTTGACATAGAGAAAAATCCAAAAGTGTTGTAGTTCCGACATTGTGCTGGTTTTCACCAGCTCGCCGATGACATAGTTCATGACTATAACGGATAGATAACAAAGGTTACAAATCGATAACGAAACTTTGTTGATCACGCGTCGGGACGACAATCTGTGCTTTCGGTGTTTCTGCTAGTCAATATCGAATTTTCCGTAGACTCGCTGCGTGTTTTCGAAAATAACATTTCCGAGATCTTCGACGCTTTGATCACGGGTCTGCGCCAGCTGGTAGAGCGTATAGGGCACCAGATAGGGTGCGTTTGGCCGACCTCGGTGCGGATGCGGGGTGAGAAACGGCGAATCGGTCTCGACAAGGAGTAACTCCGGTCGCATTTGCTGGGCTGCCCGTCGGGAGGTCTCATTATTCTTGAACGTCACGACACCCGAAAACGAGGCGAACCAGCCATGTTCATTCAAGACTTTAGCCATTTGTTCGTCACCAGAGAACGAGTGAAAGACGACATATTCTGGCAGTTCGTCCATCGACAAGAGTGTCTCGATGACGTCGTCGTGAGCCTCGCGATCATGGATTTGCAACGCTAGCCCCAATTCCACGGCCAGTTCGATATGTCGCTTGAACGCGTATTGCTGAATCTTCCAGTTGTCTTGGCCTTCGGTGCGATAGTAATCCAGGCCAGTCTCACCAATACACACCACCCGAGGATGGGCTGCGAACTCACGGATTGTATCGATGGCTTGGTCCAGGCGTCCTTGCTGTGCCAAAGCAACCGTGTCATTGGGATGGATTGCCAAGGCCCCGCGGAGCCGCGGCTCTTGATCGATGGCCTCGAGTGTATATCGCGCGGCGTCTAAATCCGTGGCAACCTGAATGGCTCCGACGACGTTGACGGTTGCCGCGGCATCCATGACCTCCGTGGGCGTTGGATGCACCAGGCCGTCACGAAAGTCCAAGTGGGCGTGGTTATCCACCACTGGCACCGGTGAGGCCGGGGGCGCCGGCGGATAGAGGAGTTTGCGTTTTTTGCCGGTGTATTCATCGGTGCTAGAACGCGCCGGACCGATACCGCGATGCTCGGCGTCCTCGCGGGGCATGTATTGAGGCGGGGTGTGCTGTTGTGCTGAGGTGGCCATGGTCTTAGCTTAACGGGATCCGCCCCGCCGAGCAGAATTCTCTCAACGGGGCGGACCCTTACAGCAACGCTGTAGCGCTTATGGCTGGGTGTGTGGGTTTGGCATACCGATGTACTGCACGGTGGTGTACTCGGCGATACCTTCGGCGCCACCTTCACGACCGAGGCCGGACTGCTTGACCCCACCAAATGGTGCCGCGGCGTTCGAGATGACCCCGACGTTGAAACCAATCAGACCAAATTCGATCTGGTCAGCCACGCGGAGTGCACGATTGTGGTTTTCGGTGAACAGGTAGGCGGCCAGGCCATATTCCTGGGCGTTGGCCAGGCGAATGGCGTGAGCTTCGTCAGAGAATTTCACGACGGGTGCTACCGGGCCAAAGATTTCTTGTTTCAGGATGGGCGAATCTTCCAGAACCGACAGGATGGTTGGCTCATAGAAGTAACCGTCACCTTCCACCTTCTTGCCGCCGGTGACGACCTGGGCGCCGGCTTCGACTGCTTCGGTGACCAGACCGTGGACATCTTCGCGGGCCTTATCGTCAATGATAGGGCCAATGTTGACGCCCTCTTCGGTTCCGCGGCCGACTTTGCGAGCGCGCATAGCTTCGGCGAATTTTTCTTGGAACGCATCGGCAATGTTTTCATGGACCAAAATGCGGTTGGCTGCGGTGCAGGCTTCACCCATATTGCGTAGCTTGGCATCCATGGCACCCTGAACGGCTTTATCCAGATCAGCGTCTTCGAACACGATCAATGGGGCGTTGCCACCCAATTCCATGGAGGTGCGTAGCACGTTTTCTGCAGCGTCTTCCATGAGGCGACGGCCCACGGGGGTGGAACCGGTGAAGGACAGTTTGCGCAGTCGACGGTCTTTGATCAGTGGTCCCGAGATTGCGGAGGCGGACGAACCGGAGACGACGTTGAGGACACCTGCTGGTAGTCCGGCGTCCATCATGGCCTGCGCGAAGTACTGGGAGGTCAACGGTGTGAGCTGGGCTGGTTTCAAAACCATGGTCGACCCGGATGCAACGGCGGGACCCACTTTTCGGGTTGCCATGGCCAGCGGGAAGTTCCACGGGGTCACCAACAGGGACGGACCGACTGGTTTGTGACGCACGATCGCCGTCAGGTTGTTTTCTGGGGTATTGAAATACCGGCCGTAGTGACGCACGGTTTCTTCGGAGAACCAGCGCAAGAACTCGGCGCCGTAGGTGACTTCTCCGCGAGCTTCTGCCAGAGGTTTACCCATTTCCAAAGTCATGAGCAGGGCGAAGTCGTCGGCGCGTTCCATGACGATATCAAAAGCGCGGCGGAGGATTTCAGCACGTTCGCGTGGTGCGGTTAGACCCCATTCGGCTTGTGCTTCGTCGGCTGCGGTAAGTGCTTTGAGTGCGTCTTCGGAGTTACCGTCCTGAATCCGCAGCAGTTCTTTGCCGGTCGCCGGATCATAAACCGGCAGGGTCTTGCCAGATGACGCCTCAACCCATTCGCCATTAATCAGCAGGCCGGTGGGGACGCGTTCTAGTAGTTCTTTTTCTTGTTGTGCGCTGACAGTCACGGATTACCTTCTTTCGATCTGTCGGACGGGCACTGAGCGCATATGCGTCGTCAGGCTCCATGAAGTTCAACTCGCCAATAAATCTAACACGCAGATTTCGCTGCTTCTGCTAACGCCATCACACGACATCGGTTAGTCAGTACCCCGCAGCATACAATACCCCCACGGGTATGTGCAGGGAGTATGTGCGCTATGCCAAATGAGTATGCCCGAAGCTACTGCGTTTTGAACATTCGCCAGATAAAATGACCCATCGCGATAAAGATGACCGCTAAGGGCAGCCAGAACAATCCCAGTGACGTCGACGTGAGCCACTCGCCAGTGAGCACGACCATGAGGCCGGCGCAGGCTGCTGCGACCCACAACATCATCTGCACCCCATAACGATATTGCTGCTGCACATTGCGTTCATGGAGCATCACAGGATAATTCATGACGCGTGGAAACCGCGACAGCACGAGACACCCAATCGTACTCAAGCCTAGAAGAATCAGCGTTACCGCGGCTTCGACGTCAAAAACTCCGAGCGTCACAAAAACCAGCGGAAGCCCAATGGCGATTAGGCCGGTGAATATCTCCATCCCTCGGTAAAACGGTGCCAGGGAAAAGTCAGGGTGGGGTCGCTGTTGAACGGTGGTATAGATGAGATCACCATGTCGATTCCGCAGCGGCTGGTGTGCTCCGCGACGTTTGTGCACGCTAATCGCCCCTCCCCATGAGTGGTTGAGCTTTCAACCGTAATATACTCCGGTGTTTCTGATTCCCGCGCGATACATTCTTCGCATCGGGTCACATCATCGGGTCGTTCGTGAGCTTCTTCACTGTTCATCGGACAGCCGAAGATTCTAGGCGACCCAAATGGCTTTGCACTCAACGCGGTGGCTAAACTAAAAGGCAAAGCAGGACCACCTGGTCCAGGTATCTTTCACTCGAATACACCTTGAACATTTGATACATACCCACGGCTGATGATCTACCCAGATCGTCATGATGCCCAACTCTCAGGAGGCTCGCGTGACCGAATGGTCCAAACCTCAACCCTCATCCCGCGTCGTCGTGCAAGCTGGTGCTCGTGTTCCAGCGGCAACCCCAGAAGCACAAGCCGGTGATAAATGGGTTGAAGTTCCTACCGAATTCGATGCCATCATGCTGTCGTCATATGGTGGCCCCAATGGTCAAGACGACGTCATCCCATTTCTGCGCAACGTCACGATGGGCCGTAACATTCCGGATGAACGTCTCGAAGAGGTCGCCGTCCACTATCGCGAAGCCGGCGGCGTGAGCCCGATCAATGAACAGAATTTGGCGCTCAAAGCCGCGATTGAAGAAGAACTCAAGGCCCGCAATATTGATCTGCCGGTGTATTTTGGTAACCGCAACTGGGACCCTTATTTCACCGAAGCCGTCTCCAAGGCGCACGAAGAAAATAAAGTCGAGGGCCGTCCAACCAAAATTTTCGCACTGGTCACCTCCGCCTACTCGGCCTACTCATCGTGCCGTCAGTACCGGGAAGACTTCGCCGACGCCCTCGAGGCACTCGATTTGTGGGACGACGTCCAGATTGACTCCTCCCGCACCTTCTTTGACCACCCGGGCTTTGTGAACCCATTTATCGAAGGCACCCTGGCTGCCATTGCCGAGCTGGTTGAAGAACACCCGGGCCTGGATCTAGCCAACGACGTCGAAGTGCTGTTCACCGCTCACTCCATCCCAATCAAGGACAACGCCCTGTCGGGTGAACCGGACGAGCACGACTACGCCGAACTGGGCGCCTATAAGGCCCAGCACTTGGCCGTGGGCGGTCTGGTCATGGACGCCGTCAAAGACACATACAACATTGATGTGCCGTGGGAATTGGTCTATCAGTCAGAATCCGGCCCTGCTCACATTCCGTGGCTGGAGCCTGACATCAACGACTACTTAGAAGAGCTCAAATCCAAGCGCAAGGCCGTCGTCGTGGTTCCAGCAACCTTCTTGTCTGACCACATGGAGGTTTGGTGGGACCTGGATATCGAAGCCAAGGAAACCGCCGACGAACAGGGGTTGGCGTATAAGCGCGTTGCGACTCCGGGTGTTCACCCCGAGTTTGTGGCCGCCATGGTCGACCTGGTGGAAGAACGTCTCAACGGTACCCCTGCGTCCGAGCGCAAGGCGCTGACGAAATACGGTCCGGGCTATGACGTCTGCCGTGCCGGCTGCTGCCAAGGTTCCGGCCCGTTGCGTGCCGCAACCGGTGGCCTGTTGCCATAACCATATGAACCGTTGAACCGGTGGCACTACTGGGAAAATCAGCCGGATTTTTCTCATGAGTGCCACCGGTTTTGTTTTCTCTTTTAATACTGCTCCTGGGAGCTAGCGGTCTTCCAGCACGGCGTTATAGAGTTCGCGCGCCGAGTGTCCGGTGTCCTGACCAACTTGTCGAGTCGCAACTTTCAACCGCTCGCCCGATTCCACCAGCGCATGTACCTGTGCCAGTGCCTGATCAAACGTTGCCTGGGTTGCAGCCGGTGCCGGCCCGACGACAATGACAATCTCGCCCTTCAACGTTTTGGACTCAGCCCAGTCAATCAACTCGGTCAGCGTGCCGCGTGCAATCTCTTCGTGGAGCTTAGTCAACTCGCGTGCCACGGCTGCGTGCCGGTCGGCACCAAATGCCTCGGCCATCGCCTTCAGTGTTTCGGCGGTGCGGTGCGGTGACTCATAAAATATAAGGCTACGCGGCTCGGCGGCCAGCGCTGCCAACGCCTTAGCCTTCTCCCCTGCTTTACGTGGAATGAACCCCTCAAAGGCAAACCGGTCCGTTGGCAACCCGGATAACACCAGTGCAGTGATCGCAGCCGAGGCACCAGGCGCCACGGTCACCTCGATGCCAGCGGCAATTGCTTCCTGGGTCAGCCGGTAACCCGGATCCGAAATGGCCGGCATGCCAGCCTCGGGCACAAAGACCACCTGCTTGCCCCGCCGAATCTCCTCGATGAGTCCCTTGGCCGATTCCGCTTCATTATGTTCATGATGCGATACCACGGTGCCGGAAAATTCCACCCCGGAAGCGTGTAACAACTTATGCAGGGACCGGGTATCTTCGGCGGCGATAATATCGGCTTGTCTCAAGACTTCTTTGACACGGTCGGTGAGATCCCCCAAATTCCCAATGGGCGTTGCCGCCAGGGTCAAGGCGGCGGTGGCGGGCTGGTGTTGTCTACGGGGTGCGTCCATGTTCCCATTATCCAGCTCCATGACCGGTAGCATGGCCTGTGTGTCCACAATGCAACGTCGCACCTCGCATGACTGGTTAAAATCTCCCGCCGAAGCCTTCTCCGTGGCCGGGTTAACCGCACGACTGGTCGCTGCAAGGTTTCCGCTGGGTCGCATCGGCTGGCTGATCGCAGCCATCCTCACCCTGGCGGCGGGTCTGTTGCGTTTCTGGGACCTTGGTCACCCGCATGAACTGATTTTCGACGAGACCTATTACGTCAAAGACGCCTATGCGTTGTGGCATTTTGGATATGAACGTTCCTGGGACGATGACGTTGACGAAGCCTTTGTTGCCGGCACCGCCCAACCCGGGACCGACGCCGCCTATGTGGTGCACCCGCCGGCCGGCAAGTGGCTGATCGGCATCGGGATGGCAATCTTTGGCTACGATAGTGCCTTCGGTTGGCGCTTCACCGCGGCACTCGTCGGGACCCTGGCCGTTTTACTGACCTTCGTCCTGGCCGCTCAGCTCTTCCGGTCGCTGACGTTGGCTTCGGTGGCCGGCGTGCTGCTGACCATTGAAGGCCACCACATCGTGATGTCGCGCACCGCGTTGCTCGATATCTTTTTGATGTTCTTCGTTTTGGCGGCCTGCTGCGCGCTGATCGCTGACCGCACGTGGGGACGACGACGATTGGTCGCTGAACTCGCCGGCCGATATCAGCGTGCCAGCATCCCCACAGCCACCCGGCACGACCGGGCGCAATGGCAGCGAACCCTCACCTACGGCCCCTGGCTAGGCTGGCGACCCTGGCGCATCCTCGCCGGCGTATTGTTGGGTATTGCGGTCTCGGTCAAACTATCTGGTCTGGCCTTTGTAGCCGTTTTCGGTTTACTAACCGTGTGGTGGGACGCCAACGCTCGCAAAACTGCCGGGATTCGCCGTTGGCTGCCGGGTGCCGTCGTCCTAGATGGACTCTGGGCGTTCGTATGCGTTGTGGGTGTTGGGACGGTCACCTATATGAGCACCTGGGCGGGCTGGTTGAGCACACACGGCGGTTATTATCGCAATTGGGCCGAAAATCAAGACATGCCGCTGCCTGACTGGCTGGCTTCCCTGATCCATTATCACGTGCAGTCCACCACGTTTCACGCCGGATTAGACAGTTCGCATAATTACGCATCCGCGGCCTGGATTTGGCCGTTTGCCGGACGACCGGTGTCTTTTTATTATCGCACCGAAGACATCGAGTGTGCGGCAGAGCAGTGCTCGGCGGCCATTTTGGATTTACCCAACCCATTGATCTGGTGGGCAGGCTTGCTCGCTATCGTGATCATCTTTCTTCGCTGGATGCTCGTACGTGACTGGCGCGCAGGTGCCCTCTTGGCGGTCTATGTCGCCGGACAATTGATCTGGACGCTGTGGCCCGCGCGCACCATGTTCTTTTTCTACACGGTGGCCTACGTGCCATTCTTGGTCTTGGCCATCACCTATGTGGCCGGATTGTGGCTGGCCCGAACCACACCGCAGGGTTCCGGGCTGGCTTCGCGACGCTCCGCCGTCATCGGTATTGGCCTGTTTGTATTAGCAGCTCTAGCCCTCAGCGCGTACTTCCTTCCGGTCTGGACCGGCGAGCCCATCACCCACGACCAGTGGCGGGCACGCATGTGGTTCCAGTCGTGGATCTGATGTGGCCCATCCCATGACAGTAGGCTGGTGTCGCGCTAGACTTGATCGCGGCAATTTTCGGCATCCAGAAAGCAGGCCCCGTGCACGTTTCCACCCCTTACATCACACGGCTCGATCCCCAATCCAATCTCACCGACTTGGTGTTACAACGGCTCGGGGCAGATCCGGCGAAAGTGGTCTACGCGGTTCAAGATAGCAATGATGTGCACCAACTGTCCTGGCGCGAGGTTACTGCTTTCGATTTTCTAGCGGAAGTGCGCCAAGTGGCCAAGGGCCTCATTGCCACGGGGGTCAAGCCCGGGGATATGATCGGGGTCATGTCGGCCACCAGTTATCACTGGGCGTTACTGGATCAAGCGCTCTGGTTTGCCGGAGCGGTCTCGGTGCCCATTTATGAAACCTCCTCGCCGTCGCAGATCACCCACATTCTGACCGATTCGGGGGCCTCGAAAGTCTTCGTGGCCGGAACCACCCCGCAGCGGGCGGTCACCCGCGCGCTCCAAACCCACGATCACCTGAGCACCGTCGAGCAGTGTGAGCTCTCAGAGGATGAATTAAACCACCTTCGCGAAGCGGGTGCCGCGATTTCCGATGACGAACTCGAGGCCGCCCGAACCGTTGCAACGCTGGATTCTACGGCAACCGTGGTCTATACCTCCGGCACCACGGGTCCGCCTAAAGGTGCTCGCATTTCGCATCGCAATCTGGCCGAAGGTGCGGTCAATATCGTCCCGTGGGCCCAAGATATTGTGCTGAATCATCCCACGCCTCGGTTGTTGATGTTCTTACCGTTGGCCCACGTTTTGGCACGAGCCGTCCAATATTTTGCGCTGGTCGCAGGTATTCAGGTGGCCCATACTTCCGACACGGCCAATGTCACCACGATCATGCAGGCCTATCAGCCCACCTGGTTGCTCGTGGTGCCCCGCGTTTTGGAAAAAGCCTACACCGTGGTCTTGGCACAAGCTGAGGACGCCACGGGCCTGCGGAAGTCCTTGCTGACCGATGCCATCGCCGTCGCCGAACAGTGGTCGCGCGCTCGGACAGCCGGACAAATGCCAGTGGGATTACGTCTCAAACACGCTGTGTACGACCGGCTCGTCTACGCCAAGATTCGGGCGGTCTTCGGCGGGCTGGCCAAGGCCGCCATTTCGGGTGCCAGCCCGCTCAATGAGCAACTGGCTCACGTATTTACCGGTATGGGCCTGGAGATTTTTGAGGGCTATGGGCTGACCGAATCCACCGCACCGGCCTCGGTGAATGTGCCCGGACATGTTCGCATCGGTTCCGTAGGGAAACTCGTCCCCGGCATGGAGGCCAAACTCTCGGACTCCGAGGAACTGCTGCTGCGCGGGGTCGTCGTCTCCCCCGGGTATTTATCCCAAGAGGCCAATGCGGAATCCTTTGACGACGACGGTTTCTTCGCCACCGGTGATCTGGCCGAAATTGATGACGACGGTTTCCTGTTTATTACGGGACGTTCCAAGGATCTGCTGGTCACCGCGGGCGGCAAAAATGTTTCACCGGCACCCCTTGAGGAAGTCATTTCAAGTTGTCCGATCGTGGGTCACGCCGTCGTCGTCGGGGAAAATAAACCCTTTGTGGGGGTGCTCATTTCGTTGGATACCGAACAGTTAGCTGCCTGGGCGGCTCGCCGGGGCAAAGTGGGACTCACGCTGGAGCAGGCGCGCACCGATGAGGATGTGCTCACCGAAATCCAAAGCTACATAGATCTTGCGAATCAAAGCGTCTCGAAGGCCGAGTCCGTGCGCAAAATGGTCATTCTGCCCACCGAGCTCTCCCAAGCCACCGGACATGTGACTCCGTCAGAAAAACTCCGCCGCGCTTCGGTCATTGCGGACTTCGACGACGCGATGGAGCAGCTGTACTCCTAGGCTTTACGGCGCGACGGGTCACGGCCGGGCCGGGGTTGCTCGGCCGGTGACCTGGGATTCCATAAAACGTTGCGCCTGTTCACGACGATAGCGACGGCGCGCCGTGGGTGCGGTAATGACCAAGATGACGATCATGGTCGCCAGTGTCAACCCCGCAACCCAGGCCGCAGCATCCACCCAGAACGGTCCTGGATACAACCGAATCAGCGAATCTGAGGTCGCAAACGTCCAGGTCCCGTCGGCAAAAAACAGCTGATGGAAACCCGCGAAGAAGGCCTCCCATCCCAGGACCGCGACAACCGCCAGGATGATCACCACCGCGGTGAACGACACCGCGCCAGCAAACAGCGCGCGTGCGATGGCACCCTTGCGCATCCGGTAGAGCATGATCATCGCGACGACGCACACAATCGCGGCTACCAATCCGGCGATCATGGTGACCATCATGACCTGTTTAACATCCGCCATGTGGGCGACCTCGCCCTCGGTAAACACCGGATTGCCGTTGGCGAATCGCAAATCAGCCAGATAGGCCGGTGGTGCAAGATTAAACAGATAGTCCAGCCCATAGGAGCCCAGGGTGACGCGCTGTTCCGTGTCCATTCCGAATTGATCCGTGGGGAAGCCGGGACGATGGTATTCCAACCACAAAAACACCGGGGAAGCCACGAGGCGAATCATCGCAATAAGGATGACGATGGGTGCCAGCACAGCCAGCACAACTTGCAATACCTTGGCCAGCACGGGCGAGCCCACCGCCGCGCGATCCCGTGCCCGAGCTCGCGCTGCAGCGGCATCTTCAAAAGAGTCTTCCAACGGTACGGTCGGAGTCTCTGAGTGCATCCCGACGCCAGCCTCAGGCACCGCGCTGTGGTCTTGCCCCGCAGTGGGGGTTTGCCCCGTGCGGTTGGTTGCCGGAGAGGAATAAGGCTGGGTCAGCGGCTCACCTAACGGTTTTGTGGCGGGTTCAGCACGTGGGCCCACCCCTACCGCCGCAGCAGTGTTGAGGGCATCGCCGTCAGGATCCACGCGACGTCGCCGACGGCGAGGGGTTGTTGCCGGGTCGGCCGGTCGAATCTGTTCCTGCGGTATGCGCGAATCGCCGTCGTGCTGTCCGTCGTCATCGGGTATATTTTGGTGGTCTTCGGATTGCTTCGACATAACCCTAACCTTTCCATCACGCTTTATGGATTAGCCTACGATGTCGCAGCCACCGGGGCGCTACCTCGGTTCGGCGAGTTGCACAGCAATTAGACGGTGACCACCCGTCGTCCGCCGTCGTAGTCCGCTAGATCGGCGTCCGCATTTGCCGCTGCCGCCCGAGATCCGAAGATCCAGGTGTAACTCCAATATCCCGCCAAGACCAGCGCACCGATGGTGATCTTTGCCCAGGTCGCAAGACCGGATGGCGTCACCAACCCTTCGACAAGCCCGGAGATCAGCAAGACGCCAACCAGGCCCACACCAACCAAGATCAATTGACGGCCCCAGTACGCCAGGGATTGCAAGCGGGTAACCCGACCGGGGGCCACCCACGCCCAAAAGACGCGCAGGCCAGCCGCGCCGGCAATAAAAATGGCGGTGAGTTCCATGAGTCCATGGGGTGTGATGAACGCGAAGAACGTGCCCAGCTCATCGTGCTTATGCATCAGCGCCGCCGAAGTGCCCAGACCTTGGGCATTGACCCACAGAACGTAGGGCACAAAGAACCCGGTGATGCCAAAGGCCACTTCCTGGAGCGCAATCCAGGCGTTATTGACCCACACCAACGTTGTGAACGACGCCGCCGGATTCTCTGAATAATAATCCACGAAATCTTCTTGCACGTAAGCGATTTGAGCGGATTCTGGCAGCATCGCGTCAAACATATCCGGGTTAGTGCCGTACCACAGACCATAGGTCAAGGCGACGGCGAGAAACGCTGCTCCGAGGGCAATGGTCAGCCAACGAATTTGATACAGCGCGTAAGGGAGTTTGATGGCAAAAAATTGCTTCAACCCGGTAATCGGCGAGCCAGTCGCGGCAGTCAGCTTGGCCCGTGCACGAGCAATCAGCAATGAGAGACGATTCGCGTGAACGCCGTCCGGATCTTGCGCTTGAACTATCGATAAATGCGTGGATACACGCTCATAGAGCTCGACCAGCTCATCAATCTCTTCGGCGGTAAGCCGTCCCCGCTTGGCCAAGGCGCCAAGTCGCTGCCAATCGGGGCGGTGAGTTGCTGCGTACGCTTCGAGATCCACGGACTCCACCATACTAGGCTTGGGTGTTGGAGACCCTGCCTGACCCGCCCGGGGGCTACACTAAGACCCGAAGACATACCGAAGTTGGGCCGCACATGCATCAATACACCATCACCGGCGAAGCCGTCGTGCTGAACCTGCGCGCAGCGAACTTCATGCCCCGGCTCGGAGCCGCCATAATCGATGCGATCATCTACACGGTGGTGTGGATAATATTGCTCATCGGGTTTGCACGCTATACCTCAATGTTTGCCATGGACATCGCCGCAACTCAAGCCGTGGCTATTTTGGCCGGCATAACACTCATGCTGTTGATGCCGTTGACGGTTGAAGGCTTGAGCAAGGGCCGTTCGGTAGGCAAGCTGATCTTTGGGCTTCGGGTCGTGCGTGACGACGGCGGGACAATCCGCTGGCGTCATGCCTTTATTCGCTGCCTCACCGGAGTCTTTGAGTTATGGATGACAGCTGGATCGGTGGCCATCATCGCGTCCTTATTTAATCGTCAGTCCAAACGCCTTGGTGACATGATGGCCGGGTCGTTTGTGATTCTTGCTCGATCCCCTCGCCCACCTGCAGCCATGCCGGACCTTCCGCCATCAATGCAGCACTGGGCGCAGGTCGCTGATGTCGGTCGGATCCCCGCAGGGATGGCCAACCAGGTCAACGCGCTCATTCGCAATGCCGACACGATGCAACCGCACGCGTTGCACACCATGGCGGCACAACTGTCCCAGCAGCTCAGTCAGTATGTCACTCCCGGTCCGCCGGCCGATGTGGATCCGTTGAGCTTTCTCATCGGCGTCATGGCAGAACGTCGTAGCCGAGACCACGACGTCTTGATGCGCCGACGCCAGCGTCGTGAGCGCGATGAGCACTACCTGCGAGGATAGATCTCCGAGCACCCTCGGCCCCGTTTCTGATGACGATCAGACGGGGCTTTTTCATGCCCAACAAGGTGGTCTTGCAGATACTTTGAAACAACGCAAGGGGAATCTCGAAGGTGTGGATAACTCGTGAGAGAAATATGCATTTTCCACAATAAACGAAGAAGGATAACCGCAATATACTATAACATGATAAGAGCATTCAAAACCGCACTGAATGTACTAAATATATTTTAAAAAGGCATGAATTCCCTTGATTAGTGGCACAAGTCACGGTAAAATGGTGGTTATATCTTCTTCCAAATCTTTACCTCCTTCTCTTGTGCATTTCGCAGAATCTTGCCTTGCTCAGCTAATGAAAGGACACGGTTATGGACATACCCAAAATCCTTCCCGATCTGGGTTCGGCCGTGTCCACCGAGCTGTTAAATATGGAACATCTGGAGCATGCCTCAAAAGGTGAAATCCTGCATGCAGCAACATTGCTCATGAGTGTCGCATCTAAACGAATGGCAGACCCAGCCTCCTATCACCAGTTGGCTACATTTTCAGATGCCTCTGGGCAGGATTGGTCGGGCTTTCAAGGAGCTCCGCCTACGACATCATCGAAAGCCGGTCAAGCAACGGCTACGCTCGAGCAAACCACGCAAGAAGAACAGGATCTCGATGAACCTGTTGAAGCACCCCGAGAGCCTGAGAACTACTGCGACACCCTCCCCGCCTTGGGCGCCCTCTTCAGTAAAATATCGCGCTTTCATGACAGCATGCTCGCCCAATATTCTCGCTTTCTCGAAGCGTCGATAGCCAACCAACGACTGTATTTAGGCACCCCTCGAAAAACGAAAGACTTTCGTGATGTTGCAGACTATCTAACCAGCACCATGCGCATATCCAGGCATCAAGCGAGAAGAATCATCAAACGCGGAAAATACTACGCACATCTTCCAGGACTGCGTCCCGAAGTGCCTGAGGAACAGCCAGTTTTCAAAGAGCTTGCCACTTCGCTTGTCAACGGTTCACTACCCACCGAAAATGCCGACAAACTCATCGATTTCGATGAAGCCCTCATCAAATACTCTCACCAGACGCACCAGCCGGTCGAACGCAAGGACCAGGTACTCGAAGTGTTTGAACCCGTCATGGTCGAAACCGCGCAATCTATTACCCCGGATGAACTGAACGGTGTCAAAAAGCGGTGGATGGAAGAGCTCGCGCACTGGATCTGCCCAGACGGGCCATCACCATCTATGGCACTGGCAAAAGCAGCCGATAATGCTCTCAAGTGCCGAGAGAAACCTGATGGAAGCGCCGTGTTCTCGATGCACACCAGTCCTGCTGTAACCGCGCGATTCAAAAAATGGATGCTACAGCAACTAGATTTTCATGGCAGCCCTGCACACATCTCAGAAGATGCCATACGACTCTTAGGGTTGCTCAACACCTCGGCAGACCACTCCGATACCGACGACAACCCGGCTCCAACTCAAGACGAAACATTCGATGAGCACGTCCCGGCGCCTTCCGAAGCCACTGAAAATGCCAACGCACCACACACTGACACACCGCATCCAAACATTCCTGCCGAATGGCTCGGGCCAATGACCATGTGGGATACCTCGCTCGACCCAGCACTGGTGGTAGCCGAAACAGCCGATGGCACTCCCGTCAGCGCCAAAGAAATGGACCTCGTCGAGCACCTCAGCACAGGACAGAAAATGGGGAGTATCTTACTAAGCCAATTGCTTGCGATGCTCAGTATGGACCCTACGGTATTGGGTGGAAAGAAAGCTCATGGCATCTCGGCGCAGCTGATGGTTGTGCAAGACATCGAAACCGCCTATCACACGCTTGGCTACGAGCCCATTCCGAAAGCAGCTAGAAGACCCTCTGGCCCGGCTGGATATCTACCGCCCACCATCAGGATTCCCAATCCAGAAAAATTCTCTGAAAGTCGTGGTCCAGCGCATGCACATCGTCGCTATGGTCCGCCCGACGATCAAGATCCGATGCCGTGGACTCGATATCAATCCGAGGCAGTCAATATCGGTCCACTTCATCCCCAGGATGCTGAAATCCTGATGTGCAATGCAGAAATCACCGGACAAATCTGGGACGGGCCGGATCAAGTCTTACACCAGAAACGCGCCCAAAGACTTTTCACACCGCCACAACGCCGTGCCATACTCGCCCGCGACAAAGGCTGTCAGGCGCCCGGTTGCACCGTCCCCGCAGATTATTGCGACATCCATCACATCAAAGCCTGGGCTCGCGGTGGCCCAACGGATGAAGACAACGGGATCGCCCTTTGTCCGTATCATCATGAGGCCATACACAGTGGTCGCTGGAGCATCCGAAAACACCAGGGCCTGACGTTCTTTCAACCAGCCCGATGGATTGACCCAGACCAACCACTACTCCGCAATGCCTACTGGAATTCCTAGCTTAAATACGCAGCTGCCGCGAGCATCACAAGATGATCGCGGCAGCGCGGAAGTAAACTTTTAGTAACGGTAGTGATCAGGCTTATAGGGACCTGCGGCGTCTACGCCCAAATATTCGGCCTGGGTCTTCGTCAGCTCAGTCAACCGAACGCCCAACGCGTCTAGGTGCAGACGGGCAACCTGCTCATCCAACAGCTTCGGCAGCACGTGCACCCCGATGTCGTAAGTCTTGCCCGTAATCGAACCGGCCCCGCCTTCGGCGTTGAACAGCTCGATCTGAGCCATGACCTGGTTCGTAAACGATGCCGACATGACAAATGATGGGTGACCGGTCGCGTTCCCTAGATTCAGCAGTCGACCTTCAGACAGCACGATGATGGAACGTTCGTTCTCGGTGCCCTTATCGAAAATCCACTCATGAACCTGTGGTTTAATCTCGACCTTTTCAACACCGGGAACCTGAGCCAGCCCGGCCATATCGATCTCATTATCAAAGTGACCCACGTTGCCCACAATGGCCTTGTCCTTCATCGCCAGCATGTGCTCGGCCATGATAATGTCGCGACCACCGGTGGTGGTAATGAAAATATCAGCCGTATCCACGACGTCTTCAAGACGCGCCACCTGATAGCCATCCATCGCGGCCTGCAGAGCAATAATCGGGTCAATCTCAGTGACGATAACCCGAGCGCCTTGGCCACGGAAGGCGTCAGCGGCACCCTTCCCAACGTCACCGTAGCCGGCAACCACAGCGGTTTTACCACCCAACAGCACATCAGTACCGCGCATGATGCCGTCCGGCAGTGAGTGACGAATACCGTATTTATTATCGAATTTCGACTTGGTCACAGCATCGTTGACGTTGATCGCGGGGAACAGCAATTCGCCGGCCTCAAACATCTGATTCAACCGCAACACACCGGTCGTCGTTTCTTCCGTGACCCCACGAATATTCTTGGCAATTCGGGTCCAACGTTGGCTATCGGCTTCAAGCGACTTCCGCAGGGTTTCGAGAATGACCTTATATTCTTCGGCGTCATCTTCATGTGCTGTAGGCACCATGCCGACCCCTTCGAATTCGGCACCCTTGTGTACCAACAAGGTGGCGTCCCCGCCGTCGTCGAGAATCATGTTGGCACCCAAGGATGGATCCTGGTCAGCACCTGGCCACAGGAAAATCTGCTCGGCGGCCCACCAGTACTGCTCTAAGGTTTCGTTCTTCCACGCAAACACTGGGACACCGTTGGGTTGCTCTGCGGTACCATCACCGACGACGATCGCGGCAGCGGCTTCGTCCTGGGTGGAAAAAATATTGCACGACGCCCAACGAATCTCGGCACCCAGTGCGGCCAGTGTCTCGATCAACACGGCAGTCTGCACGGTCATGTGAAGCGAACCGGCAATGCGCGCACCCTTGAGCGGTTTGGAGTCACCGTATTGCTCGCGCAGTGCCATCAGGCCTGGCATTTCATGTTCGGCGAGGCGGATCTGATGGCGGCCGGCTTCGTGCAGGGTGATGTCGCGAATTGCGAAGTCAAAGTCGGCGCCTGGAACGGTCGATTGATTCGAAAAGGCCGGGTCAACGGCAGGCGAAGTAGTCATGACAGTTAACACTACTGCCTCCCCCACCAACCGTCAGTTGCAGTGCAACGAGACGTCACAAAGTTGTGCCAGATTTACTCGGGACGGATCAGCCGTAAACCGGCATACGGTTGCTCGGGCAGCGGGCTAGGTCGGGTTGGCGCCACGGAGCGGTCGACCGGCTGAATAGTTCCAGAACTGGCGTCAGCAGAGGCCTCGGGAATCTCGGGTGCGCTCACGGCGTTGGCCACGGCTAAGAGATCGTCGTCGTCGGGCAGATCTTCCGTGAGTTTCAGAAATTCCCATCCCACCGGGGCGGTAAATTGCTGAGCATGTTTGGCACACAGGTCATGGGCGTGCGGTTCGGCACGCTGAGACATGGGACCCAACACAACGGTCGAATCAGCATAGTTAAACGTCAGCGTTGCTGCAGCTGAATTGGAGCAAGCGGTTTTGGTGCAAAGTCGTTGAGTTCCCACAGCGGTTCAGTCTATCGCACACATCCGGTGCCACGAGGTTAGGCTGAGGGTGTGGCTAGATTCTTTTCGCGTAACCGGCATGGGCGACGCCCGGCACCTCAGGACCGCTTTGATCATGCGTTGGGGATCGCCCACCGGTGGTTTTTAGACCGCTTGGGTGAGGTGGCGACCATCCAATACGTCACCGCCCCGGCCGATTTGCGGTGGTGGCGCAAGGACGACACTCCCCCGCTCATTACCGGCGGAATTGGGGATTCCGGTCAGGTCGCGATGACGCTGCATCGCAAATTTATTGAGCTGAAGTATCCCAACGACGAGCTATTGCCCGAACGACTCTACGAGCTACTCATTGGCGAGTGGGCCGCGCTGACCGGCAAGTCCGTGTCCGAGGTGGATCCGGAGTTCTAATATCCCAGGCGCACAGGGAGTCCGGAGCCAGTGGCGGTGACGGTCTGGATGGGCATCGCAGAGATGCCGGCGTCACTGGTTGTGACCACGCCGGCATGAACCGAGCTGGCGCTGGTGTCCAATAAGTAGGCGGTGGCGTCGTCATCACCGATGGTGATCGCCGCCCCGGCAGCGATTTCTTGTTCGAATGGCTCCCCGGTTTCGCCGTCATCAAGGATGGGGGTCACCGCCACGGTCGCGTCGGTATCTGAGGTGAGGACCACGTGCGATTCGGGGCTGCCCAGGGCCGGCAGTGCCACCATGGTTTCACCTCGCAGGGGTCGAGTGGCCGATTGGTAGGCGGTATCGACGGCTGCGGTATTGCCGGTGGCATCTTCGTTATCTGCGGCCGGATTCAACGCCAGCGATGTGGCCGACGCCAGAATATTTGCATCGGCTTCGATGGCCACGGCGTAAGTGCCGGGTTCCACACCGCTCAAATCGACCGTGGTCGTCGCGCCCGGGCCAAGCTCGATCGCGGAGGCTTCTGCGGGGATATCCACGGGACCGTCGGGCCCGCGCACACTGAGTGTCACGGAGGCTTGCACACCCGTGGACGCGATATGCACCTGCGGTGTTTGCCCCTCGAGACCCGATGCTTGGGCGATCTCCTCGGCGTCGTCGTCGATCACGAGACCGGGGATGACGAGGTTGGTTCCGGTGGCGGTGGGTTGTAAGGTATCGACCCCGGCGGGCACGATCCCATCGAGGCGGTGCTGTTGAATGCTCGCGGCGACCGGACCGCCCGAGGCGGACACGTGGATGGCTACGGATTCTTGACGTGGAGCTAGCCCGGCAACGAGGACGGAACGGGTTTGTCCGGGGGCCAAGACGATGCCCGAGGCGCCGGTGGCTTCAATCCGTCCAGAATCACCGAAGAGGGCTAAATCCACGGTGGACGTGGTGGCCGAAGGGTTGGTGACCGCTAACACCGCGGTGGTCCCGGTTGTCGTGATGGCCCCGGTTAACCAGTGTTGATGGGCGGCAGCGGTGCACGCGCCCAGCGTCATGCCGGCAAGATCGCCGTCGGTTGCCGCATATTGAGCGGTCGCTGCGGCCAGTCCGGGTTGTCCACCGACAGGTTGGACCGATACACCAAGGGGCTGCCCGGCATCCGAGGGGTCGGTGATTGCATCAAAATACGCCAACTGTTGCACTGTGCCGTCGCTGGCCGCGGTGGCCGGTGGACCTTGTTGCAGCTCGTCATCCAGGGCATCAGTGATGTCTTGGGTTGAGCCGGGCCCGTCGGTGCCGGTGGTGGACTGAAAATACGCCATGCCCGGGATGGTGCCGGCAAGATCAGATCCGGCGGTCACAGTCAGCGCGGTGGCGGCATCCGAGGATAACGGCGAAAAGTCGAGGTCTTCATTGCTTCCGGCGCCCTCGGGCAGGGCGGGCGCGCCGGGGCACACACTCAGCACGGGGGTCGCGGGTAGTTCAGCGGCGCGTGCTGCGGTGTCCATGGCCGGCGGCACGGGGGCCCACATGGTCCCGGCCACGGCGATCGCGGCGACTGCGGCAGCACTGCCCAATCCCAGGACGGCGGCCGTGCGTTTCGATAAACTCGTGCGTTCAAGGCGGCGCAGGGCGGCTTCACGACGACGTGCCCGCTCGGTGGTCCCGGTATCGGGGGCCGGTTCGGTGGGTTCCACAGCGGGTTTCGGGGCCGGTTTTTCCTGGCGTGTCATCTGCCCTCCGTTCGACGTGGACGCGTTGGTATGCCCAGCAGCAGGGTCACAAGACCCACCAGTCCGGGGATGAGCCACAACCATTTACCCGCGGTGGGAGCAAATTCCATGGTCAGGTTGCCACCGGTGGCGGGCAACTCAAAGGCTTGGACCCAATCGGGGTCGGTTGTGGTGGCGGTGAGCTCTTGACCATCAACGTAAGCTCGGAATCCTGGATTCGTGCGTTCGGCGATCACCAGTAGGCGTCCTTCGGGGCCGTCTGGCAGTTGGACGTCGATCGAACCGTCAGGTTCAGAAGCGGCAATCGCCACGGTGTCACCCTGATCCACAATGCGGGCACGAGCGGTTGCTGTCCCACGCGGTGCGGTCTTGCCATCGTGTGTCAATACGTCCACCCCGAGCGCCTCATCGGTTTGGTCTGCTTCGGGGGTGACCCGCCAGAGCCAGCCGGCTGATGAGTGGCCAACTGAGGCCAGCCCCGGGGCTGCATCAATACCCGCGGCCAGCGTGGTTTCGGTCCCCGATGCATCAGTCAGAACCACATAGCCGGCACCCAGGGCATCCAGGATGGGACGCGGATCGACGTCGGCACCCGAGGTCAGTTGGGCTGCGACGGTGCGCAAGGCATTATCGGCGTCGTCGGCACCTGCTGGCTGTGGGTTCCACAGGCCACCGGTCACGGAACGTGTGGTCCAGGTACCGGTCATATCATCCAACATGGTGCCCTCACCCGAAATGAGGTGCGTGCGCAAACCCTCGGAGGTCCGGGTGATCACCAGGGTGCGGGTTTGGAGTTCAGAGACCGCAGCATCCACCGCGGTGGCGGGCAGGGATCGTTGCAGGACGCCGGTTACGGTCGGGGCGCCGGTCAGGTGCTCGTGTCCTGCAGCAGTCGTATCAGCGTGGTCATCGGTTGCGGCTTCGGCTGCTGCGATGCTGCGCTGCGACTGGGCTTCAGCCCTCGCTTGGGCCAGAGTTTCGCCCGGGACGACGCGCGGAGTCAGCCACAATCCGGTGGCGAGCACGGCGGTCAGCACCAGCACCGTGGTTGCGGTACGCGTCGGCCAACCGGCGCGGACTCGCACACTGGTGCCGGTGGTGCGCAGTTCAGCCTTGGGGATGGTCAGATAGTTCAGCCCGATGATCGCGGCCACCAGCAGGCCCAGCCAGGTCAGTGAGACCGCCGGGATGGTCGAAATCGGCACGGGGACGCCCGATTGATCGATCGCAAAAATGATCCCTGCGCTCAGGGTACCCACGGCGAGACCCGCTGCGGCGATCAGCGCACCCGTGCGTGCCAGTCCCCCACCGCGCCCCGGGGCGATGAGACCGATCAGGGCACAGAGCACCAGCGGGATAGCAATGATGCCCACCGCGATCCCTGTCCAGGGGGCATTGGGACTGAGTGCATCGAGCCAGGGCACCTCGGCGAGGCCGGCATCTAGGGCAGTGCGGTGCGGTAGACCCAGCAGCAGTTGCCAGGTGGGTGCCGGCTCGTAGCCTGCGGGTGCTCCCGGGTCGGCGAAGATTGCCCGCAGATCACCGCGGTGAGTCACCAGGGCGGGTAGCAGTGCCGTCAGCGCCAACAGCGGAGTCCACCACAGGGTTGTCAGGGTCGGGCGCAGGATCAGAATAATCGCGACGATGCCCAAGGTCAGGGGCAGGAACATAATCGGTGCGCCCGCAGTGATGACCGTGAGCAGAATCGCCACCCAAGCTGCTGCGGTGAGCGAGGTCGTCGCTGTGCCGTCACGGAGTTTTCGTCCCAACCGCACCGGACGCACGGCGCCGTCGTTGTGCAGGGCACGGAAGAGTTTCACGTCATCGGGGCGGTAGCCGATTGCCCGCAGGACGGCCAGGACAAACCATGGCAGCACCAGGTGGGTGAGCACTCCGCCGAATCGCCCCTCGGACAGCGCAATCAGCAATGCGGGTGCCGCGGCCCAGAGGAGCCCCGCGGCAAATCGCACATAGCGTGAGGTGGTGATCCGACCGGCAAGTGTCCAGGCACCGAGCGCGGCTAGGGGCAGGGCTAACACCCAGAGCCACACGGTGACCGCCGATGCATTGGTCGACAGCCCAAAGAATACGAGTAGCCAACCGAATGGGCCGTCATAGCCGGGGGCACCGGCTCCGGTCAGTGCCCAGCCGCTGGCCGCTTTGTTGGCAAGCACTGCGAGATCTTGGGTGATGGGCAACAAGTTTCCGCCGGCCAACGCTGGGACGCCCAGCAGGTGGCGTAAACCGATCAGTGCGATGGCACCAAAAACCACCGTGAGCGTCACGGCACCGATGCCGATCCAGTTGCGTTCGGGCGTGGCAAGTTCATCAAAGTCATCGTGACCGCCGGTGGCTTCTTGCGGAGCACTGGAGACCCCTGTGCCATCGCCGATGACCCGGTCTGGTTCAGAGATTTCTAATACCGAACGACGATAGTCCCGCACCCGAGCCCGTGTCGGACGTAAATCGTCGACGGCGTCAAAGGGTCGAGTGCGCGTCGTCTGGGCAGCGCGTCGAGATTTCAATAACGGGCCGACACGTCCCAGCGTCCGGAAAATCCCGGAGGCCTGGGCGACACCGGTGGCGGGGTCTTTGACGATCAGGCCGACAAGCACCTGGAAGATCGCCGTGAGGACACCCCAAATCCAGCCCGCAAGCATCGACAGGACACCAGTGTGTTTGAGTCGCAGCCAACGTGCGGCCGCCCAACGATCCGTGATGCTGGGTGCCTCTGGATGGGCCTGATGTTGTACCTCGGCGCCGGGGACCACGGCCACTCGGTGGCCGGCCAATCGGGCGCGCCAGCATAAATCAACGGCGCGCACCGCTGCGGGCGTGTGGGGGTCGAAACCGTTCAGGGCAACGAACACGTCGGTTCGCACGAGCATCCCGGGCAGTGAGACCGCAAACGTGTCGGTGCGGTGATCGTATTGTCCCTGGTCTAATTCGCCCGGTTCGATCATCGACAAGACCTCACCGTTGTGGGCAACGGTCAGGCCCACGTCAATGAGTTCACGATCCACGAGGTGTTTGGCACCGGCGATGGTAACCGATGGGGAAATCTCCACGGCCTGCAATTGTTTGGCCAGGGCATGTTCGGAGACGACGGTATCGTTGGTTAAAAACCATAACCAGGACTGGATTCCGGCTCGTTGGGCCTCAGCTTGCGAGGCTTCTAACACCGAAGCCAACTGGGTGGCCAGGGATTGTTCGGGATCGTATACCACGTGGTGATAGGTGGCGCCGTCCATGAGTCTGTTGAGGTTCTCTAAGACCGCGGGTTCTACGGATGATCCGGTGACCACCACCGCCGCGTCCAATCCGACAGCGCCGTTGAGGGCTGCAGAGAGGACTTCGGTGGTGGTACTTGCCGGATCTTCGAGCAGGAATATGCCGGTGACGTGGTATTTAGCCAAGAGTTACGAAGACTTCTTCCGCAGACGACGACGTTCACGTTCCGACATGCCGCCCCAAATTCCGAAGCGCTCATCATTGGCCAGCGCATAGTCCAGGCATTCCTGTCTGACCGGGCAGGCGCCACAGACTTTTTTGGCATCTCGGGTCGAACCGCCCTTTTCCGGGAAGAAAGCTTCCGGGTCGGTCTGGGCGCATAAGGCGTCGGCCTGCCAGGCGAGCTGGCCGTCGTCGGCGGTATCACCGAATCCGGGTAGCGTCTGCCACAGATCCACGGTCTCGACTTCGACAGGCGCGGTGGGCTCCGGGTGTAACGCGGTCACGGTCGCGGTGGAGGCCTGAGCCGTTTCGATTTCGGTCATCGCATCGTGGGCCGCCAGATACGCGGTGGCTCGATCATCCAGCGTCGCCAGGTCCTGTCCGGCGCTGGGATCGGCCGGATCGACGAACCAGTCGACAGGAACTTCTCGTCCGTTACGAGTTACGGATTGGCTCTCAAGGCCGGCATGCTCCGCCCTTTGTGCATTGTCCATAGGTTCCTTTCGCGCACTACCACAGGGGCAGCGTTCAGCTACCCTAACAACACGGGTTTCATTAGATTTTTACTTGTCGTTGCGGTGTGAATGGTCAATTCTACTCGTCCTAATTACACCGGTGTAACTCAGCTTTAGTCAAGCCTAGAGGCGTCACAATCTCGGGCCTGCCAGGAATGTCGTCAGCATCAAGCGTCTTTAGTTCTACCCTAAAACGTCACGGGATGTGCACTATGCTGCCAGAGTTCGTAGCCTAGACAATACCCCGTCGCCAGCAAAGGACATGATGATTTCACTTCGTTCAACTTTTTCTCCTGATCCCTTACAACCCGGTGATGACCTGATCGGGCACCTGGCGGCCTCACCGCGACCTGCGATCATTCATTACACCACGGACGGACGCACCGAACTCTCGGGTCGGGTCGCCATCAACTGGGCTACGAAAACCACCCATTTGATCGACTCCTACGGCGTTGCTTCGCCAGCTACCATGTTGCTCGATGTCCCGGTCACGTGGCGTTCCGTGGCAGTGACGCTGGGAGTCGCGTGGTGCGATCTGACCTGGGTGGATGACGCTGACGAGGCAGACGCGATTTTGACCGATCGGCCCGAAGACTACGAGATGGCTGCCGCCGAGATCTTTGTCACCCACCGTCAAGATGTCGATCCATCGATGACGGACCTGGACGACGAAGTTCTCTCGCACGCCGACCAAGCACTGTTGGCTTCCCCCGACGTCATCGGCAATGCACTGCGAGAAGAACCAACACCTGCCCAAGCCCAGCGGCATAGCGCAGGGGTCATTATTCATGCCACAGGCACGCGCCTGACCCCGGGTCTATGGTCGGTCATGGTCGATGCGTGGCGACGCAGCACGCCCGTGGTATTAATCGACCAAGAGGTGGCTGACCAGCTGGAACGCATTGTGGCCAGCGAGCACTTGGGCACAGCGATCGCAGGGTAGGTGACGCAGGGTAGGTGACGCAGGCTAGGTGCCGTTGTGCTGTTGCGACTGATCGTCGTCGGGGTGTGTGGTCGCTGAGGGCTGCTCGACGTGTGGGACGGCACCGGTGAGAATATCTTTGTCATGGACGGCCGCAGGATCGGCTTCAACGGTTTCGGTAAAGACCCACAGCCGGTAGGACACGAACCGAAAGATCGTGGCAAAGCCCAGCCCGATGATATTGCCGAACAGCACCATCCCACCGGCCGAGGTGATGCCCAACAGATATTTGGCGATGAACACGAATCCGGCTTGAATGCCGGCGCCGATGCCGTTCATGACCAAAAACAACACGAGCTCGCGCATCACATTGGCTTGCCGACGATTCCGGAAGGTCCAATACCGGTTGGCAACCCACGAAAAAATAGTCGCGACCCCGGTGGCGATGATTTTTGCTTTGACCGCGGAATCTTCCATGGGGCCGGTGATGAGCCACACAAAAATGCCGGTGTCGATAAAGAAGCCGATGCCACCAACGACACCGAATTTTGCGACTTCACGCCACAGCAGTCTGACGAGCACGACGATGCGATCTGTGATGTTGCGCAACATCGGTCCTTTCCTAGCGGGCGTGTTTTGGTCGTAGATACTCTAGCCGGTGCACCCTATGAAATGCCTGAACACCGTCGGGTTCTGATGGATTTATTGACACGCCTCGACTCGATGGGCCACCAGCACGTCGTGAAGTACCCAGCGACGACGCGGGTGAAAAATCCAAGCTACTGTAGAAGGGTGACTTTTCCAACTGTAGGTGTAGTAGGTGGCGGCCAGTTAGCCCGAATGATGGCTCCGGTCGCGATTAATCTTGGACTCAAATTGCATGTGCTCGCCGAGGCCGACGACGTCTCGGCCACTACTGCGGCGACGTATACGGTGGGCGATTATACCGATTACGACACGCTGGCAGCCTTTGCACAAACGGTCGATGTCGTCACGTTTGACCACGAGCACGTACCCACACAGCACTTGCACCGGTTAGCAGACGCCGGCGTCAAGCTTGCCCCGGGCCCCGATGCCCTGGTGTATGCCCAAGACAAGCTGGCCATGCGGCGCAAGATGGCCGAGCTGGGCCTACCGCAACCTGACTGGCGCGCGGTGACCACCCTGGACGAACTGGTCACCGCCGGCGATGAGATCGGCTGGCCGGTGGTCCTCAAAACCCCGCGCGGCGGGTATGACGGCAAGGGTGTGTGGGTCTTAGACTCCGCCGCCGAAGCCCGCGAGACCAATGTGTGGTTCAACGGTGATCACGAAGCCCTCTTGGTCGAGGCCAAGGTGGATTTCCGTTCGGAACTCTCCGCCCAGATTGCCCGGTCGACCACCGGTGAAACCAAAACCTACCCGGTTGTTGAAACCATCCAGACGGATGGGGTCGCCGATATCGTCAAGGCACCGGCCCCAGACCTGGACGAACAAACCGCCAATGCGGCACGCCAGGCGGCCGAGACGATCGCCAACGGCGTCGGCGTCACCGGCATGCTCGCCGTCGAACTCTTCCACACCCCAGATATTGCCCCGGGATTCATGATCAACGAACTGGCCATGCGACCGCACAACACCGGGCACTGGACCCAAGACGGCGCTGTCACCAGTCAATTTGAACAACATCTGCGCGCTGTCCTCGGCCTGCCATTGGGCGCCACCGACCCGATCGTGGAATACACGGTCATGAAGAATTATTTAGGCGCCGACAACCACGATCTCTACGGGGCTTTCGAGCTGGCCATGACCAAATATCCGGCCGCGAAGATTCACGCCTACGGCAAATCTGTCCGACCCGGACGTAAAATTGGCCACGTCAATGTCTTAGCCACCGACGGTGACCTCGACGCGGCCCTTGCGGCTGCTATCGACGCGGCAGAAATTATCCGTCACGGCACGACCGATTACTAAGGAGTTTTCCATGGCAGCACCCCAGGACACCCCGCGCGTTGGCGTGGTCATGGGCTCGGACTCTGACTGGCCCGTCATGCAGGCGGCCTCCGAAGCACTCAACGAATTTGGCATCGCCCACGAGGTCCAAGTCGTTTCAGCCCACCGGATGCCCCATGAAATGATCGCCTACGGTGCCAGCGCTGCCGAACGCGGCTTGTCGGTGATAATCGCCGGCGCGGGCGGTGCGGCCCATCTCCCAGGAATGCTTGCCTCGACCACCGAGCTGCCCGTGATCGGGGTACCCGTCAAACTCAAAGCGCTCGACGGGCTGGACTCGCTACTGTCGATTGTGCAGATGCCCGCCGGCGTACCCGTGGCTACCGTGTCGATTAACGGAGCTCGCAACGCCGGACTGCTCGCGGTGAAAATGTTGGCCGCAAATACCGACGACGACGCGCAGGCCTTGCGTGATCAGTTGAAAGCCTTCTCCGCGGATCTCAAGGCCCAGGCTCAGGCGAAGGGCGCAAATCTGAAAACTCAGCTGACAGCACCCGAAAACCGCTAGACTGTCTCATTCGGTTTCCGATCCCCTTGTCCTACACCCCAATCGAGCAGCAGTGACGAATTCTTCGACAACGCGCATCAAATCCGAGCGGCAGATTCGCCAGGAACTCAATCAGCGACTCCGTCAGCTCGAATACGGGGGCGCCGGAAAAGATCCGGTCCAAAACCCCGCCGACGGCACGTTTGCCCAGCGCACCACGCGCGCCCTGTTACTGATCGCACTGACGACTTTCGTACCCGGGGGCGCCCAGACGGTGACCGGAAACCGACGGTTAGGCCGGATCGGACTGTCCGTCACCCTGATCAACTGGTTCCTCCTGGCGCTGATCGTACTGGGCATGCTTTTCGCCCGAAACTTCACCATGTCACTGGCGTTTAACCCGTTTATCCAGTCCATTGGGATCTTTTACCTGGCAGCACTTGCCGCTGGGTGGTTTATTCTCTGGTTGGACACCGGGCGCATCATCCAATTCGTGAAACTCAAATCCGGTGTGCGACCGCTCATTGCCGGGCTATTGATTGTCGCCACCCTGGTTACATCCGGGCTGACCGCCTACGGCGCATTCTTGCTCAATGCATCGACGTCGTCGTTGGGATCAATCTTTGGGTCCGGTCCGGCGGTCGATGAATCAGATGGCCGCTACAACATCCTGATCATGGGGGCCGATGCCGGTGAAGGCCGCGCCGGGCTCCGCCCCGACTCGATCTCGGTGGCCTCGATCAACGCCGACACCGGCAAGATTTTTCTCTTCTCGATTCCGCGCAACTTCCAAAACGCACGCTTCGCCTCAGATTCCCCACTGTGGAATGTCTACCCCGACGGGTACAGCTGTGGGGATAACTGCATCATCAACGCGTTGTACACCGATGTCACCAACAACCACACTGACCTGTACCCCAACGCCGAAGATCCCGGCGCTGAGGCCATGATGGATGCCGCCTCCGGAATCCTGAACCTGGATGTCACCGGGTACGTAATGATCGATATGGACGGGTTTAGCGAACTGATCGACGCGATGGGCGGCGTCACCGTGACCACCGGCGGGTGGACCCCGTATCGCGGCGTCCGACCCGACGGGCAATGGGGTAACGCTTGGTGGGAGCCTGGGACACACACCTTCGGTGGTGACGACGCGTTGGGCTTTGCTCGGTCCCGCAAGTGGTCCTCGGACTACTCACGCATCCGCCGCCAGCAGTGTGTTCAGCAAGCCATGCTCTCCCAATTCGATGTGCCGACCCTCTTGACCCGGTTTGAATCTATTCTCAGCGCCGGGGAACAAATGGTGGAAACCTCTATTCCTCAGTCTCAGGTGGGCAGTTTCCTGCATTTGGGGGCAAAATCACAACGTCACGATATGGAACGACTCACCATCGGCGCCCCAGACTTCGGCAGCCAGGGTGAACAATTCACCACATATCCGGACTTCGATCAGGTCCATTCGCGCGTGCATGACATGCTGGCCTCCGACGGCACGCCTCCGACAGGGGCGTTCATCATGCAACCCACCCTTGGGCTCTATTTGCATCAGGGCGGTCAAAACGATCCGACTGCTGATTGGGAACCGGTCCCAACCCAACCTGATGGCAGTAAGATCACCAAAGAATATCTCATGTGGGCCGAAGATGCCGGCCGAACCGCGTTGCTCGAACACGCTGCAGAAACCAATCATCAATGTCATCCGGGCTAGGATCAACGAAGAGAAGAAAGGCCAAACATTTGACCACTTTTCACCCGTCCGGTGTTCAACACGCGTTATATCCACTCAACGCTCCCATTAAGGATTATGCGTGGGGTTCCAAGACCCTGCTGCCCGAGCTCAGAGGTGTTGCCGCTTCCACCACGCCACAGGCTGAGATGTGGTTCGGTACCCACCCGACCACACCAACGCTGCTAGAAGATGGCACGGAGCTGGCAGAACTCGTTGACCTGCCCTATTTAGTCAAACTTCTTGCCGCGGCCCAGCCCTTGTCCATTCAGGCACATCCGACAATCGAACACGCTCGAGCCGGTTATGCCGCAGAGAATGCGGCGGGCATCGAATTGGCTGACCCACGCCGCACCTACCGGGACGCAAACCACAAGCCCGAAATGCTGATCGCGCTGACTGAGTTCACCGCAATGGTCGGCTTCCGCGACCCAGCCTCCAGTGCGTTCACCTTCGAGCAACTGGCACATCTCGTCGACGACGACCAATTGTCATCTCAGCTGCACGCCGTGGCACAACGGTTACGTGACGGCCAGGTGAAAACCGTATTCGGTACCCTGGTGAACCCCGAGGGGCCCTTCTGGCAACCCGGTGGGTGGACAGCCCAGATCTTCGCGGCCGTGGAACGCAGTGGCACGGAAGATCCCACGTTGCGCAACGCCCTGGCTGCAGCCCGCATCCACCCGGATGATCCAGGTGCCCTCGTGGCTTTGTTAATGAATCTCACGACGCTATCACCCGGTGATGCGCTGTTTATCCCCTCGGGCACGATTCACGCCTATGTCGACGGCTTGGGGCTCGAGGTGATGGCGACCTCAGACAACGTGATTCGCGGCGGGTTAACCGTCAAACACGTTGATGTGGCAGAGCTGGGAAAAGTTGTTGACTTCACGCCCGCCCCTCCCCCAGTCATCACCCCGAGTGTTCGCACAATCGACGATGTGTTCGTGACTCGATTCACCCCGCCCGTCGAGGACTTTGCCCTCACCCGCTACGACCTGCCCGCAGGCACCAGCCTGACGGTCACCGCCACGACACCGCGGATTGCCGTGGGTACACAGGGCGCCGGCGTGCTGATTTCCGGACAAAACCGTGCCGCGATCTCACCGGGTGCCGGAATTTATATCCCCGCAGATGTCCAAAGCCTTGATGTTGTGGCAGAAGACGGAGACGTCACCATCTTCGTGGCCAGCCAGCCGTAACCGGCACGATGGTGTGGGCTTGGATAATTCCACCCACTTCAAAATGTGACTATTTTCATGCTGGGCAACCATGGAAAAAGACGTGGCGTACTTGACTGACGGTGGCATCGGGTTAGCCTAAGAATCAACAGCCGTTACATAACAAAATAGGGGAATCATGCACAACTTTAACGACTCTGAGTTGAATCCAATCTCACTTCGTGCGGGTATTATCGCCGCGATTGCTGCCATCTGTGTGATGGCGTTGGGTTTTGCCCCGGTTCCCCAGCTGTGGTTCTTTCTGGCCCTCGGCAGCGTGTTCACGCTGATCACGATCGTCACGGGGCCGAAGGTTTCGAATGTTTCGGTTGAACTCCCCGCCGTAGTGATGACTCTGATTCCAGCTGTGCTGGTTGTGGCATTTCGCGGCACCTCGTTAGTATGGGCCACCGTGCCCGTCCTAGCAGTCGTGGTCGCAGCAGCCGCCTGGATGCTGGTGACCAACCGCTACATCGAAACTACAGTGGACCAATCGGCAAACCCCGCTACACAGCACCTGCCAGCCGATGAGTTGGCACCTAAACGGGAAGAAAAAACCGCGGTCACCGACGACGAAACGTCGGCAACCGCGGCCTAAGAATTCCTTAGTTAGCTTTCTTCCATTTGGCCGGACGGTGCTCGGCCTCAATGGTCCGCACCGTCCCGGTCTGACCGCGCATCACGATCGACTGGGTTTCAATGCGATTGGAGTAATACCGGGTGCCGCGCAGCAGATCACCGTCGGTAATCCCGGTCGCGGCAAAATAGCAGTTTTCGGTCGACACTAAATCGTTGGTGGTCAACACCGCATCCAAATCGTGTCCGGCGTCGATGGCTCGTTGACGTTCTTCATCATCCACGGGGGCAAGACGACCCTGGATCATGCCACCGGTGGCTTTAATCGCACACGCGGTGATAATGCCTTCGGGCGTTCCCCCGGTGCCCAATAAAATATCGACATCGGTATTATGGCGTGCTGCGGCAATACCGCCGGCCACATCGCCGTCCATAATAAATTTCACGCGGGCACCGGCTTCACGAATTTCTTTGACCAGGCCGGCATGGCGCGGACGATCCAGCACGCAAACGTTGAGCTGTGAGATCTTCTTATCCAGCGCTTTGGCTAACAGCATGAGGTTCTGTTTAACCGGTAGGCGCAGGTCCACCATGTCGGCGGCTTCTGGGCCGACGACCATTTTTTCCATATAGAACACGCTCGAGGCGTCATACATCGAACCGCGCTCAGCCACTGCCATGACGGACAGGGCATTGTTATAGCCCATCGCGGTTAACGTGGTTCCATCAATGGGATCTACCGCGACGTCGACTTTCGGGCCTAAGCCGTCACCGACACGTTCGCCGTTGAACAGCATCGGAGCTTCGTCTTTTTCGCCTTCCCCGATGACGACGGTGCCGTCCATGTGAACGGTGTGAAGGAAGCCACGCATGGCGTCCACTGCGGCGCCATCGGCAATGTTCTTTTCACCAAACCCAACCCACTCCGAGGCAGCGATGGCCGCAGCTTCGGTCACTCGGACTAATTCCATGGCCAGGTTGCGGTCTTGGGTACCGGCACCTTCGAACTGCTGCGCCGAAGCCTTATTCGTCATGTACGTACTCCCGAAAACTTGGTGGGGTGAAGAAAAAATTTCGTTCCTAGTCTATCTGAATGTCCTCAGCGACCAGATTGGTGGCACAATAGGGTCGTAGAGTTTTCAGTTCTTGTGTTGTTGCAAAGGAAAAAACATCACTACCAATCACGATCAGGTCGACGCCACTCCGACCGAACCGCACCACGATGAGCCCCTGCCCAAGCCCAAACTCACCAAGGCTCAGGGCGAGCGGATGAGCCAAACCGCCAAGGCCATGACGTATTCGGTCTTGGTAACCATTGCGATCGTGCTGGGGGTTATGGCGCTGAACCCGCAGGCAAATAACGAGTTCGACCCGGGTGTGGACGTTGAGGCAGCACGCGTGGAGGTGGCCAATGTGGCGGCCTTTACTCCGGTGGACGTCGACGCCCCGGACACGTGGCGGGCCAATTATGCCCGCTGGCATTCCGGCGCCCTGGATGAAATACCCGCCTGGAATGTTGGGTACCTGACGGCCGATGAGGAATTCTTTGGGGTCTCTCAAACCGCCAATGCCACCGCCGGCTGGATCAAGGACAAAATCCAGCCCGTAGGCGAGGCCACCAGCATTTCGGTGGCCAATCATCCAGTTGAGCGTTGGGTAGGTCGTGACGAACACGTCTACCTGGTGGCAGAATTCGAACAGGATCCCACCGCCAACACGGACCGTCCCGCCGATGCGATCGAACCGTCTGACACGATGACGTTGATCATTTCCGGGTCGATGGCCGAGGAATCCTTACACCAACTCGCCGCAGAGTTGATCCACCAGTACCGCTAATACACGACCGTCGACCAACGATCGGTGTGCTGACTCAAAGGAGCCCCGTGCCAACGTCCCTGACACCTCAACAAGCCTGGTCATTGCTCAAAGCAGGAAATCAACGCTTTATCGACGGAACAGTGGATCACCCGCACCAGGACGCCGGGTGGCGGGCCACCCTAGAAAACTCTCAGAGCCCACACGCCGTCATCTTTGGTTGCTCGGACTCGCGTCTTGCCGCCGAAATTATTTTCGATGTCGGCCTGGGCGATGTCTTTGTGATCCGCACCGCCGGACAAGTCATCGACGACGCCGTCCTGGGATCCTTACAGTTCGCAATCGAAGAAATCGATGTCCCCTTGATTATTATTCTGGGGCACGACAATTGTGGGGCGGTCACGGCAACCGTCGATGCGGTCAACACCGCGGTCATGCCAAAAAGTTTTATGCGCTCCTTAGTGGAACGCATCATGCCATCGGTGATGGCGGCACGGTCCAAGGGCGTCACCGACGTCAATGGCACCGTCAAAGAACACACGAATCAGACGGTCCACCGGGTTGTGGATACCTCATATGCCGTGGCGAAAGCGGTCAAAGAAGGTCGCACCGCTGTTATGGGGGTAACATATTCGCTGTCCGATGGTTCCGTCCAGATCGGTGATATTTTAGGTCCGGTAGAACCCTGACCGCGTGACTTGCGCTCAAGTCGAAACTATAAAACCCGGGGACGTCTCCCCACCTAGGATGAGGATTATGACAACGAAGTCTAATGATCAGCAATTCCGTATCGAACACGACACCATGGGTGAAGTCAAAGTACCCATCGACGCACTGTACTCCGCACAAACACAGCGTGCAGTAGAAAACTTCCCGATTTCGGGTCAGGGTCTGGAACCTGCACACATTCACGCGCTGGGCATGGTCAAAAAGGCCTGCGCGATCGCCAATAACGAGTTGGGTGTCATCACCGACGAGCAGGCACAAGCCATCACCAACGCTGCTGATGAGATTATTGCCGGCAAACACGATGACCACTTCCCGATCGACGTCTTCCAAACCGGTTCCGGTACCTCCTCGAATATGAACACCAACGAGGTCATCGCCAACCTGGCGAATCAGGCGCTCAAAGCCGCCGGGTCTGACACTTCGGTGCACCCAAATGACCATGTTAATGCGTCGCAGTCTTCCAACGACGTCTTCCCGACTTCGGTGCACGTGGCCGTGACGAACGCGCTGATCAACGACCTGAAGCCAGCCCTGGCTTACCTGGCCGAATCGCTTGAGCGCAAAGCCGAAGAGTTCGCCGACGTCGTCAAAGCCGGCCGCACCCACCTGATGGACGCCACCCCGGTCACCATGGGTCAGGAATTTGGTGGCTATGCCGCCCAGGTGCGCTACGGTATCGAACGCATCGATGCGTCCCTGCCTCGCGTTGCTGAAGTCCCACAGGGTGGTACCGCCGTTGGCACCGGAATTAACACCCCGCGTGGGTTTTCCGAGCGGGTTGTGGAATTGCTCGCTGAGCAGACCGGTCTGCCCATCACCAAGGCACGCAACCACTTCGAGGCACAGGCCAACCGTGACGGCCTGGTTGAAGCATCGGGGCAGTTGCGTAATATTGCCTACTCCCTGCTCAAAATTAACAATGACTTGCGCTGGATGGGTTCGGGCCCGAACACAGGTCTGGGCGAACTATTCATCCCAGATCTGCAGCCTGGTTCCTCGATCATGCCGGGCAAGGTCAACCCCGTCATTGTTGAAGCCGTGTCCATGGTGTGCGCACAGGTCATTGGCAACGACACCACCGTGTCGCTGTCCTCAACCAACGGTGCTTTTGAACTCAACGTTGGTATCCCAGTTATGGCCTCGAACCTATTGGAGTCGATCCGACTGTTGGCCAACTCGAGCCGTGTCATGGCCGATAAGATGATCGACGGGTTGAAGGCCAACGTCGAGCGCGCCGCCTTCCTTGCCGGTGCTTCGCCATCGATTGTCACCCCGCTGAATAAGATCATTGGGTATGAAGCTGCCGCTGAGATCGCAAAGTATTCGGTTGCTGAGAAGATCACTGTTCGCGAAGCCACCATCGCGCTGGGCTACGTCGAACGCGGTGAAATTACCGAAGCACAGCTGGATGAGGCACTCGACCCGATGTCGATGACTCGCCCAAGCTAACTGACGCAAGCTGTCTGAAGTGGTCCCCGCTCCCCGGCGGGGACCACGCGTTTAAGCACACACCCCCACCGCTACGCCGTGGGAGGCTCCCAGTGATGCAACCGCTTGGTCACCGGCCCGATGACACCGGCCGGTGTGACGCGTAAACCCACGTTGCGCAAGCGCACTGCCACGGGACCTGCAGCCTGGGCGACGCCCGCCATCAGGCGTGACTGGCGCCAGAGCCTGGTCGTGCGAGAACGTCGCATGGTCGAATATCGTGCAAGAATCGTGCCCAGGTCTCGTGGAGGTGCGGCGCCTAGCAGCAGGGTCAGAGTCACCGCATCCTCGATGCCTTGGCCTGCACCTTGGCCAAGGTTGGGCAGCATCGCATGGGCCGCATCGCCCATGAGCACCGTCCGTGATTTTGTGAAGGTTTTCAGGGGCTTGGCCAGATCATAGACGTCGTGACGCATCAGCTCCGTGGGTTTCGTTGCCTCAAGACAGTCCTGTATTGGTGCATGCCATTCGGCAAAGGTATCTCTGACCGCTTGGACCTCATCGTCAATAGTCGTGTCGGCTGGCTGATTGCGGGTGCCAAACCAATACAAGCGCTCATCCGGCAGCGGTACGTAACCAAAAATGCTGCCCTGGCCCCAGGTTTCGGCGGCAGTACCTGCAATATCCACCGGGTCAGAGGTAACCCCTCGCCAGGCGGTATAGCCCGAATATTCGATGCCGGTATCAAGCCCCAGCCGGCTGCGGTTGGTACTGCGCAGTCCATCCGCCACGACCACGAGGTCAAACATGACAGTCTGGTAACCGACGTGGATGCGCGGTGTACCGTCGGCTGCCGCAAGAGCTTGCATGCCCGTACGGACGGTCCCGGGGGCTAGCAGCTGCATCAGCGTATTGTGTAGGGTCACTCGATGCACACTGTGCAGCTGGCCCACTGTCTCGGACGGCATCTTGGCCAACCAGCGCCCTTTGGGTGTGCGCTGACCTGTGGTCAGCCGAGCGAGCCCTTGATGCGTGATATTACGAATCGTGTCTCCGAGCCCCACGCTATCGAGCGCCGCGAAGGCATTGCCAAACAGTGTGAGCCCTGCGCCGTCTACGTTGGGAGCGGGTCGTTGTTCGTACACCACAACCTCATGGCCGTTGGATTGCAGGCTGCAGGCTGCGACCAACCCGGCAATACCAGCTCCGATGATGCCAATGCGCACCGTGACCTCCTGAGTGCTCAGCTACTCCTGTTGTGCAGTGTAATGCCTCACCTATTACATGAGCAGGACGAGCACACATCCCAGGATCATCGCCGGGCCGAAGGCCAGTCTGGTGTTCTTGCTAGCACCTCGAAACACCACCAAATACAAGGCTTGCAGTCCCCCGATCAGAAAGGCTAAGACGAAACCGGCAGCCAGTGCGTTGGGGCCTAGGAATCCAGTGTAGAGTCCCAGGCCGGCGGCAAGTTTGACATCTCCCATCCCAATGCCTGCCCGGGTGACGACGTGTAATACGAACATGACGAGGCAATACGCGCCGGCACCAATCAGGGTGCTGACCCCTCGCCCCGCGAGAAAAGAATCGCTACTGGCCGTCCACGTGGCGGTCAGTAACGAGATCATGGCGCCGATGGCTAGTGCCGCTGTGAGGACGTTGGGCAGTCTGTGGTGTCTCACGTCGATGACAAATAAGGCGATGGCACATACGCAAAACCAGCTCAATGCCAACGCGAGGCTCAGGACAGGTAGCAGCTCGCTAGGGTGCCGGGTGAATTCTTCTGCCAACAGGTTGATCACGTCAGTCACCTTAGCGAATCGGTGTGTTCAGAAGACAGCAATCATCAGCTGCTGTGGAAAACCCGGGGTTAGGAACCAAACCGACGATGTCGGGTCGCGTAGTCACGCAGGGCGCGCACAAAGTCGACCCTGCGAAAGGCCGGCCAGAGAGCCTCACAAAAATAAAACTCTGAATAGGCCGACTGCCACATCAAAAACCCTGACAGGCGTTGTTCGCCGGATGTGCGGATCACCAGGTCTGGATCGGGTTGTCCGCGGGTATAGAGACGGTCCGAGATGGCGTCGACGTCGAGGGTTTCAATGGCTTGTTCGAGTGTGTAGCCGGCTTCTGCGGCGTCGCGAAGAAACGATTTCGTGGCGTCGACGATTTCTTCACGCCCGCCGTAGCCGATGGCTACATTGACATGTACCCCGCGGTGGTCTTTGGTGGTGGCCGCGGTTTCTTTGAGCAGGTCCGCTAGATCTTGTGGCAAAATGCTTAAATCGCCTACGGGATGGACTCGCAGTTGGGTCCCGTCGGCAAGGCCTGCGCCTAACTTGCGCAGCGTGTTGGCGATGATGCGGATCAAGGGTTCGAGCTCGGCTTTGTCTCGGTTGAGATTTTCGGTCGACAACATGTACAAGGTGACGACCGGGATGTTGAATTCTGCGACCCAGTGCAAGAATTCGTGAATCTTTTCGGCCCCAACTTGGTGTCCATAGGCCGTGGAAGCACCGGTTTGTTTGGCCCAGCGGCGATTGCCGTCCAGGACGACCCCAATGTGTCCGGGGAGCTGATCGGGGTGCAGACTGCGAGCTAGCCGTCGCTCATAGAAGCGATAGACGACGTCGGGTACTCGCAGTGCCCGGTGTGGAGAGAGTCCCATACGGTATAGGGGCCTAGTCTTGTCGCCCAGAGTCCGGCTCTTGGGCTTCTAGGGTTGGCATATCCAGGTAGCCGGGATATTTCTTGCGCAAAATATCGGTCTGGCTGTGCCCGACTTCATCGATCTCAGAACGCTGGCGCTCTTCGGGGCTCAGGTGGGGTTGGTTGCGTTCTACGAGCATGTCTTCAGCCGTGGTGGAGCGTAGCTTCACGCGACGGATCTGACGGATCATGATGCGAAAGACCACGATGGCCACGAGAACGAATGCGAAAGTGGCCAAGAAGCCCAGGATGCCGGGGGTGACGTCTTCCTCGCGGAGACCTTCACGAAGAACCGGGTCTTCGAGGCCAGCGATGACGACGTGGGTGAGGTTCGTATAGAGCATGGTGTTCTCAGTCTAGCGGGGTGTTTCGCAGCCCGGCGAATAAATCATCTTCGGGCAGGCTGGTGGGCACTTTCGAATCGATCAACACATAGTCTTCCCATGGCCAGTGTGCCCGCAGAATCTCATTTGGCGTAAAGAAAAACGCCCCGTGGGTATCGACCTGCGACCGGTGAGCGCGCAGGGCCGCATCTCGGTATTCCAAAAATTTTGCGGCATTGACCTGTGTGGTGACCTCATGCTGGGTGATGCGCCAGGCGTCTGGATCGTCTTCACCGGCTGCAACACGGTCGTACCAGGCGATGCGATCGGCATAGGGCGATTCTTGGCCACTGTCTACCAGTGCGTGATGCACCGCGCGATATTTATCAGGATTGAACGCACGGTCATAATACAGCTTGGAAATTTCCCATGGTTCACCGGTGCCGGGATACGCATCCGGATCATTGGACTTCGCATAGGCTTCCATCGAAATCGCGTGGGTTCGCAGGTGATCCGGGTGCGGGTAACCACCAATTTCATCATAGGTTACCAACACGTGAGGTTTGAATTCTCGGATCAGGCGCATCAACGGAGCGGTCGCGTCTTCTAATGGGATATCAGCAAAGCATCCCGGTTCGAGATGCGCCATCGGGTCATCACCTTCGGGAAAGCCCGAGTCACGGAAACCTAACCAACGGTGCTCGATATCTAAAATCCTGGCAGCCTCGGCCATTTCTTGATAACGCACTGCAGCAATATCGCGTTCTACCCGGATTGCTTCGCCATAGTGCGGATTATTGAGATCCCCCATCGCACCATCGGTGGCGGTTGCGACCATGACGCGAGCCCCAGCATGCACGTAGGCGGCCATCATCGCAGCCCCTTTTGAGGCCTCGTCGTCGGGATGTGCATGCACGGCCAGCATCCGAAGCCCCGTCGAATCCGGGATACCGGGATCGGCTACGGCTGGCAGCTGTGGATCAGACGACATGGTTTGAGCTCCTTGCATGGGTGAGTTGTGGCGCTGACGGCGGACACAATTCGGACCGAGTCACCTGCTGTATTAGGCTAAAACTCGATATGACTGCGAACTCCCATCAGGCAGCACCTTCTGCCGACAATAGTGTAGCGACCAGATATGGCGACACCAAAAGGTTCCGCCTTTCCAAAAAGTCCGGCCGTATCATTGCCATTATCGCCCTGATCGCAGCCATTGCGGTCACCTTCTGGTTCGCTTTTTCTTCCAGCTCAAGAATGTTGGCATTCAAAACCGTCGGCTATTCGATTGTGGACGAATCACAAGCCTGGGTCGAGTTCGAAGTGACCAAGGAAGCAGATGCTACCGTGGCTTGTGCTGTGCGGGTGCTGTCAGATACTGCGGCTGTTGCAGGCTATCGCACCGTCGTCATTGGCCCTGATGAGAACCCAGATGCCGCAGGCAAGGATCTCACCAAGTATTATGAGACTTCGCTGCGCACCGACCACCTGGGAGCATCCGGTGAAGTCGATACCTGCTGGTATGTGGAAGAGGGCCAAGCCCCCAATATTTCAAATTTCCGGGATTACTAATCGATAGCACAATGTCGCGCTGCGATGTTCAACACTTGATTCCCTAAATGTGTTCAGTGTTATGATTAGCCCCGGTATATTCCAGAACTGTCGCCCCGTCTGCACGTCAATGGTGCCGCGGGGCTTTTCGTTTGACGAGTGAGACAAGTAAGGAGGCCGGTATGGCCACAACTAATGGCACACCTTGGTTGACCCAAGAAGCGTACGACCGGTTGAAAAAAGAGCTCGACTACATCTCGGGACCATACCGCCAAGAGATCGTGGATCGTATCGAAGCCGCCCGCGAAGAAGGCGACTTAAAAGAAAACGCCGGCTATCATGCGGCTCGTGAGGAACAGTCCAAAAATGAGGGACGTATCCAAGAGCTCAAAGCACTGCTAGAAAACGCCGAAGTTGGCGAGGCAGCAGCTGATGATGGCATCGTAAAACCCGGAATGCTCATAGAATGCAAGCTCGCCGGCAACACCATGAAATTCGTCTTGGGTTCCCGCGAAATTGCTGGCGATTCCGATCTGGAAGTCTATTCGGTCGCTTCGCCGCTGGGCTCAGCCATTGAAGGTCACCAGGCCGGAGATACTGTCTCGTATCAGGCACCCAACGGTAAAGACATCGAAGTCGAACTGATCTCCGTCGTACCGTATAACGGCTAATAAGCCTGGACTCGTTTACCTGAGTCCACAACAGACAGATTGTCACGAAAGGTGGCTTCCAGCATATTGGAAGCCACCTTCTGTGTCTTAAAACCGGGTTTTGGTGTTAGCCTGGGAGCGTGTTGAATATCGAAAAATTCCTGTTGCTCTCCGCTCCGCATCGATCTCAGATCGCCGAGGTCGAGTCGTTATTTGTTATGGCTCGGACAGCGCTGGCTCTGTTGGAGTTCGAACGCACCGAGACTGTGACCTTTGTCGCCGCCGATGCAACGAAAGCTTGGGATTTGACCAACCCGCTGATCAAGGTTGATACATCTCAGACGCCTGATGCCGTTGGCCTCAACGGTGTTTTCGGTCAGATCAACAAATTCCACAATAAACGAGTCTCCAAGGTGCTGGGCAATAAAAAACTCGACCCGGTCAAGGGCTTGGAAGAGGAATTAGCTCGTCAGGGCGTCCTCACCGATAAAGCGTCCAAGTACCAGCTCGTGGCAGCCGATGCTCTAGAACGTCTCCAGGATGACCTTGGGCTGGCTCTTCGAGGCCAGCGCACCGTGGGACAACAAGATCGCATCCTGTTAGAGGTCATTGAGTCGATCAATGCTTCGAAGTTGCTATTGGGTTCGCAGCGCCCAGACTGGTCGATGGCCGAATTCAGTCAGCACGTCCACGAATACCCATCGGGTCATCCCGTCGTGGCAGAGTTGGTTAAGGCAACTTCGACTATGACCAGTCTGATGGAAAAATCTAAGATGGCCGCACTGTCTGAACGTCCTACCGTCTAGTGTTGCACCATCGGCTCGTAACCGGCTTCTCGCAGTGCGGTGAGTACTTGTTCTGAATGATCCCGGCCGCGCGTCTCCATATCAATCGTGATATGCACCCCGCCCATGGTCAGTCCGGAACCGACGCGTGAGTGATCCACCCGGGTCACGTTGGCATCATTTTCTGCGATAATCCGGGAAATGGTCTGCAGCTCACCCGGACGGTCACGCAGGGCGATCTTCACCGTGAGATACCGTCCGGCGGAAGCCAGCCCAACCTGGATAACTTTCATCATCAGCATGGGGTCGATGTTGCCACCCGACAGCACGGCCACAATGGATTGCGATTCGATGCCGACTTCTTGCAATTTGCCGGTCATCAGGGCTGCAACCGGGGCTGCACCGGCTGGCTCGACCACCATCTTGGAGCGTTCTAATAAGAACACAATTGCTGCAGCGATCTCATCATCGGTGACCGTAACGACCTCATCGCATAATTCATTAATCACCGCAAATGGCACATCTCCGGGTCGGCCCACCGCAATGCCATCAGCAATCGTTGCCACGTTATCCAGTGACACCGGCTTTCCAGCCACCAACGACGGTGGATACGCAGCAGCCTTTTCAGCCTGCACACCGATCACGTTAATATGACGCCCCTGACGTCGCGCATGTTCCTTGATCGCGATGGCAACACCCGCGAGTAAGCCACCACCACCAATACTCATGACTACGGTGTCCACGTCGGGTTGTTGTTCGAGAATTTCCAGACCCAGGGTCCCCTGGCCGGCAACCACATGCGGGTTGTCATAAGGGTGAACGAATGTCGCACCGGTCTCCTCGGCGTACCGAGCCGCCAGATCCAATGCTTCGTTGACGTTATTGCCGGCCAGCACCACGGTCGCGCCGTGATCGCGCGTGGCCTGGACTTTCGGCAATGCAGCACCTAGGGGCATGTAAATACGGGCGTCGATGCCAAGTTTCGAGGCCGCCAGTGCGACTCCTTGAGCATGGTTACCGGCCGAAGCGGCGACAACACCTTTGGCCCGTTGTGCTTCACTCAGCGAGGCCATATGCACATAGGCACCACGCACTTTGAACGATCCGGCACGTTGGAGGTTTTCGCATTTCAGGTGCACAGTCGAACCGGTAATTCGGCCTAGCGCACGCGAGTGATCCATCGACGTTTCGGTGATCACACCTTTGAGGGTCTCGCGAGCTGCCTCGATATCTTCGTATCGAACGGTTGGGGCACCGGTTTCTTTGATTTGCAACAAATTCTCCTGCACAACGGTTGTCGTCTGATGAGCCGCCCGAATGGACGATCGGTGGTCTAGATTGCGGGTTCGATGGGTGGCCCGGATGACTGCTCAGATTCCGGATCAGGATCATCCAACCACGGTTTTCGTGATAAGTATTTTATAAATTCGTTGATGAACGCGAGTATGGGTACCGCAAATACGGCCCCCACGAGGCCAAGCGTGGCGATACCGGCCGATACCGCCAGGAAGACGGCCAATGGGTGAAGGTTCACGGCCTTGCCCATCACCAGCGGTTGCAGCACATTGGATTCAATCTGCTGCACTGCCAGCACAATGGCCAACATGATCAGGGCATTGACCCAGCCATTGGCTACCAGAGCTAACAGCACGGCAACGGCGCCCGTGAGCACCGCACCGACAATGGGAACAAACGATCCTAAGAAGACCAAGACACCAAGGGGCATAGCCAGAGGCACCCCAAGGATCCAGGCGCCCACCCCAATGCCGACGGCATCAACGAACGCTACGAAGATTTGCACCCGGACATAGGATCCCAGGGCTCCCCAGCCGGCATAACCAGCCCCATCCACAGCACGACGGTGAATCCGTGGAACAAAATTGAGCAGGAAGCTCCAGATCTTGGGGCCGTCTTTAAGGAAGAAAATCAACGCGAACAGAGCGAGCACGATACCCGCACCGAGGTTCGTGGCGGTGGAGCCAAAACCTAAGGCTCCAGACAAAATGGCACCCGAGTTGGCTTGCAGTGTTGAGCCCAGGTCATTGAGCAGCGCTTGATAGTCTAGGCGTTCAAAGGATACGCCCCAAGACTCGACCAGGGCGATGAAGTCACGGATACCTGCTGAGACGGATGCTTGCATGGTCACAAAGCCTGCGGCCAGTTGCTGGCCAGCAACGGTCAGCAAGGTGGCAACCACCGCGACCAAGGCGATGGTCAACGTCAGGGATGATAAGACCGGCGGGAATCTGAGTTTCAACAGCAAGCGGTGTACCGGTTGCAAAAGTGTGGCCAACAGGGCAGCGATGAGTAGCGGAATGATGAGCAGTGATACGTGCGATAACAGCCAGATAGCCACGGCGCTCATGGTGATGATCAAAAGGACTCGCCATGACCAGGCGGCTGCCACGACGACTCCGTAGGGTACGTCAGCGGCGAGTTTTTCTTGCACGCGCGCAGAGATTGAGGCTTGTGGCGCAGGTCGCTCAACTGGTGGGTCACCAGCTGACGACGTCGATGAGGTCGTCACACAGTCTCCTTATGTATATCTGCACATCTAGCGTAGTCGGTCACATCGTGTTTCGGTGTTATATTCCTTCAGAATACGACTGTGGCCGGACCATCCGGCCCGGCCACAGTCGTAAGAAACTGATAAGGGTTTCGATTTAGTCCTGGTTGAAGATCGCCAGGATTCGCAGAATCTCGACGTACATCCAGATCATGGTTGCTGCCAGACCGAATGCTGCGGTCCAGGAGTACCGTTCTGGTGCGCCAGCGCGAACGCCTTCTTCAATCGCGGTGAAGTCCATGACCAGCGAGTACGAGGCCAACAGCACGGCGATAATACCGATCGCGATGCCTAGTACACCCGAGCGCAGACCAAAGGCACCGTCGACGACACCGGTGATCATCAGGACGAAGTTCAGCAGGCTAAAGACCAGGTAACCGACCATTGCAACCAACACAATGCGAGTCATCTTCGGAGTAGCGCGAACTTTACCGGAGCGGTACAACGCAAGCACGACGGCGAAGACTGACAGGGTAGCCAAGATGGCCTGCAGGGCAACACCTGGCCAGCGCATATCAAACAGTTGTGACAGACCACCCAAGAAGACACCCTGGGCTGCAGCATATACGGAGATCAGCGCCGGTGATGGCTCACGTTTGAACGCGTTGATCAAACCAGTGACCAAACCGATCAGTGCTGCACCGAAGTACAGGACCGGATTGAAAATTGTCCAGCCAACGATCGCACCAATGGCGATCAAGCCAAAGACCACGCCAGAACGGTTAATTACCGAAGCATACGTCATCCGGCCGGTTTCGGTCGGGGTGGCCGATGGCTGCTGGTACATATTAGCCAGCTGGTCTGGGCTCATGTTTGGTTGAGCGCCAGCGTAGGCGTTTGCTCCTACACCTGACTGACCTGCGTAGCCGTATGGCTGCTGAGACTGGCCGTGTTGGAATCCAGCATGTTGCTCCTGTTTTGCGCGTTGCACAGGAGCTTGAAAAGCTTTTGAACGAAATACGGGGTTGGGCATGCCCATCCTTTCTCATGTGTCCCACCGACAAATAATATTTCAGCGGGCATATCGCATCGAATCTAAGCCTAATGGCACGAGGCCGTCATTGCACGTCGTCGGAGCGATTTTAGTCAAAAATTCATATTGCGAAGCGCTACTGTTCAGGCCTAAAGACCCCGTAAGCTGGTGGCGTGACTACTCAAGAATCAACATCACAGACACAGCTCCCCGTCCGGATGCTGCACGACCGCATTCTTGTCGAGCCCGACGAAGGCACCAAGGAACGTCGCTCCGCATCGGGCATTGTCATTCCAGCCACCGCAGCCATGGGCAAGCGTCTCGCCTGGGCGAAAGTCGTGGCTGTCGGACCTTCAGTTCGTCAGGTCAAACTCGGCGACACCATTTTATACGACCCTGAAGACCGCCACGAGGTCGAGATCGATGCCACCACCTACGTGCTGGTACGCGAACGCGACCTCCACGCGGTCTCCGATCCACACGGCGGTCAAACAGCACAAGGTATGTATCTCTAAAACATGAGGTTGTTGCCATGACGAAGACTCCTAATTCAAATCCAGAAGACGCTAGTCCCCACGGTGAGGAGTCATCAGCAAAAATCCCGAGCCCTCCCCCACCACCGGAAGAAACCAACTCCGAAGACGTCGGGTTGGCCACCGAGATGGTGTTTTCAGGACAACAGCGGGAACAGCTTCGCAACGCCCCGGATTATGAGACCTTTGAAACCGGCGTGCTGTCCTTCGATGACGAGGAACTCTACCAAGATGTGAAGTCGCCCGAAGACGAGGCGGAAAAGGCCCAGACCGAGCTAAACATCACCGAGGATCAATCGGACGTGCGGACCGCAGTCACAGACAAGCATGGACCACAGGCTCCAGCCTCTGCTGCAGGTTCAACTGACCATCAAAATTTCGGAGAGTACCAAGCGTATTCTTTCGACCCGCATCAACAGGATACTCAGAAGTCGACTACGACCAATGAGCCGTTTGCACTGGCTATGTTCATCGTCCTGACTCTGGCTGCCCTCGGAATCTTCGGTATCCTGCTCTGGCTCGTCTTTCGAGTGGTCATCGGCACGTAAACAGCAAAGAAGAGCTACCACCGAAAAACAGATGGCAGCTCTTCTATTAGCTCACGAATAGCTTATTTGCTGTAGTCGTAGAACCCTTTGCCCGTCTTCCGACCGAGGTTGCCGGCTTCGACCATCTTCGACAATATCGGGCTGACTTCTTCCACCAGATCATCATTCGGCTCAGCGGCGGCCAGCGCCTGAATACCGAGGTTGATATCGACACCGACCAAGTCCATGAGGCTGAATGGCCCCATCGGATGGCTCAAGCCTTCTTTGACCGCGATATCGATATCCTCAATGGATGCATAGCCTTCTTCATGCAGGTGCAGGGCTTCCCCCACAATTGCCATGAGAATTCGGTTGACGATAAACCCGAAGATCTCTTTTTCGACAACGACCGGGGTCTTCCCCAGAGCCTTGGCCAAATCCAAGGAACGGTCCAGCGTTTCCTGGGCCGTGTGTTCGCCGCCAACGACTTCCACAAGGGTCATCTGCAGGACCGGGTTGAAGAAGTGGACGTTACATACGCGCTCGGGGTGTTTGAGTCCTTCAGCCAGCTTCGAAGAAACTATCGAAGAGGAGTTTGATGCCAGAATGGTTTCCGGGCCGGCGATCTCGTCGAGTTCTGAGAAAACCTTGCGTTTGACGTCCAGGTCTTCGACGATCGCTTCAATCACGAAGGAAGAGTCTTTGACTGCTGCATCACGGTCGGTAGTGAACACCAGGTTATTGAAGCCAGTTTCAACGGCTTCGGGGCTCATCCGCTGACGATCCACCATGCGCTTGGTGGAGTGTCCCAGCTGCTCACGAGCGTTATCCAAAAAACGTTGCTCCACGTCCACCAGATAGGTTTGGAAGCCGCTCATCGCCGCGACAAAGGCAATTTCCCGCCCCATTGTGCCGCCACCGACAACTGTGATTGCAGATTCTTTCATCATGCTTCTTTCCTCAAATTTCTATAATCGTTACCCCGAGAGATCATTCTATGAATCGAGCCTGGACACAAGATTTCAGTAGCTGAGTGAGAACTGAGAGAGCCTCGTGGTAACTCTGAAATCCCATTCAGTGCAGAATTTGCCACTCCAGGCCTCGCTCATCTCAATTTAGATTGTGGCTTCAACGCGGTGCTGATTGAGATACTGCCGATGACGCTCAGGAATTCGCGCCGGACGGTTGTCATCGCCGACGTAGATATAGACGACCCGTGATTCAGCGGCAAGCTGCCCGTCTTGATACGCCTGCTCATGTAAGACGAATGAGCTATTTCCTACTCGTTCTACGACAATTTCCACGACGACGTCGGGTACCAATACGAGTTCTCGGTGGAAGGTCACCGTGTATTCCTTGATCATCAGTGGCATCGAATCGCCTCTCTCGGGATCCGAGAACTGCTGCATAATCTCGTGACGCGCCTCCTGAAACCAGGCAGGCAACACCGTGTTATGCACGTGCCCCACGGGTCCCAGGTCATCAATACGCGGACGAATCGTGGCATTTATCATTATCGTTTCCTTGCATCGGTGTAGGGAAAACACAACTCCTTAGTAGCTAGAGCACGTTAGGTCTTCGTCGGTTTTTCGTCATAGTACCTTGCAGATGTGATGTCCAATTCTGCAGGATCCTTCGGGCAGACTGATACCGCTGATTGGAATGAATCCTCTGACGTACACCAGACCAGGTGAGATCTCTGATAAAGAGCATATCGAGGGCAATCATCGCTAACGAAAACGGCCAGAGGCCGAGTAGCAGACCAATCCCGAGATGCATAAAGATCAAACTGATCAGCGCAATGATTCGCGTCGGACGCCACAGGATCAGGATAACGAAAAAAGTTTGGATCCACAGCGCCAGAAAAGTGCCGATGTAAATGACCATACTCGATTGCCATAAGAGTTCATTTACTGCCGGGTAGAGCATGAAGTTATCGATACGCAGAGCATAAAATAAGGCACTACCGTTCAGCCAATCGTCACCGAGAAGCTTCCAGACTCCGGAGGTGGTGTAGACGACGATGATTTGGAAACAGCACAGGATAAGGCCGGTGTTATGTGAGGCGTTGGAGATGTGGTCCGGCACGAGTTTTCGTCGAGGTTTCGTGCTGTGAGCGCGTCGTCGGGCATCGAGTGAGTAGTGTTCACTAAGGTTTGCGAAGATCATGAATAGCAGCGTGATCCGCATGAGCGTATCGCCGCCGTTGAGCATGAAATTATTGTTGGAGTGGAGGGCGACGAGCATCAGCAACAGGAGCGGCGTGATGATGCGGGTGCGCCAGCCGAGGATAAAGACTATTGCAAGCGCAATGAGCCCGAAATAGGCAAGGTCGAATAATACCGCTGAGTCTTTGGTGAACAGGGTATCGAAGATCCAGTACCCGCGACGTTTGGCTTCAGGATCGACCCAAAAAGAGGCTTCACCCCACAGCAGCGAGCGTTCAGAAATACTGGGGACCAATAAAAAGAGCAGCGCGACGCCGTAAATGATCCGCAGGATCGAAAAGGACTTAAGGTTGTGTTGTGCTGAGGTCAGCCAGCAAAAGTAGCCACTCAGCGATATCTTATTGGGCATTCTCGGCCGCCTTTCTGAACAGATGCTCTTTGCCGGTGCGTTCGATCAGGTTGCGGTATTCATCGAGAATGTCTTCTGGCATTGTGACGTTGGATTGACGCCAACCGAACGTTGTTGTGGAATCGGTATATTGTTTTTCGTCGCTGAACCGATTCTTAAAGTCATTGGGGCGTTCGCGGGTGATGCGCCATTGGACGCGTTCAATGTCTTCATCGAAGCCTGCTGTTGCATACAGCGTTGCGAATCGCATGTACATGTAGTCCATGCGTAGGTAACGGATGACGTCGCTGTCTTCGCGGCCGAGGTCTTCAATGAGGTCGTCCACGTTGATGGGCTGGAAGTCGCCCTCGTCGGTTGCTTCGATGAAGGTGTCTCTGACGCGCTCTTTCTGGTCAGCGTTCAGGTCGTTGTAGCGACTCAGCAGAGTCTGTGAAGAGTTGAATGCGTTTTTGTGGATTCTTGACGGGGCGAAATGACCAGTCACACCCTGCTCTTCAATTTCAGTGAGTGACACCCAGTCTGAGTGCACGAGTTGATTGTTATCGTCTCGCCACTGGGCCCGAATCTCAACTGTGCGATTGATCTTAAGAATGTTGGGGGCGAAGACACGCCAGTTCTGCGAGAAGTATGGGGATACCGTGGAGTTCACGGGTTCTCGCAGCGGTGTGCTAGGCGGTAGGAGCACTAAGACAGTGCTCACCATTACGACCAGCATGACAAGCGATGATACGACCGCTGTTGTTGTGTGTCTTGGCTTGTCCTGTGAGGGATTCGTGGAGGTTTTGGAACGACTCATGTGGTTGGTATATCCCCGAGTGATTGTTAGGTTGTGCACCTGATCCTGTCGGGCGGCGCGAAAGGTGGGAGACGTGGAAACGACACAGCCGGAGACGCGCAAAGCGTCCCCGGCCAGGTGTCTCAAGTGAACGACTTAGCTGGCGTCATTCACGGTGTTATTGCGGCGTGCGATGAGCAGGCCAGCACCAATCACGATCAGCAGTAGAGCGACTGCTGTGGCGAATATGGTTGCTTTGGCACCGGTCGATGCCAGGGCGTCACCGGAATCTGCAGTACCGGTAGCTGAGACAATCAGCTTGGCAGTAGCGGAGTTACCGGATTCGTCCTCGGCGGTGATGGTCAGGGTACCTGGGTTGACGTCCTGTGGGACAGTCCAGGTCACGCTGAAGTGACCGTTTTCATCGGTTTCCACGGTGATGGTATCAACGAGGTTGCCATCTTCGTCCGTGATTTCGATGGTGACTGTTTCTTCTGGATTGAAGTCGTCACCTTCGATTACAATATCTTCACCAGGTTCGGTGGTGTCTGGGTCGACGTTGATTGAAGGATCTGACTCTCCAGCATCGGTTTCGGTATCTACTGCGTCACTATCAGCATCAGCATCCGCATCTACTGCATCACCATCAGCATCCGTACCGTCAGTGTCAGTCACGTCGGTAGCATCAGTATCGGTTACATCTGCATCCGAATCAACGTCTGTAGCAGCATCAGCATCCGCATCTACTGCATCACCATCAGCATCGGTACCATCGGTGTCAGTCGCGTCGGTAGCATCGGCATCAGTTGCATCAGCGTCTGTCGCTTCGGCGTCTCCTGTATCTGTGTCGGTATCAGCGGCATCGGCGCCATCACTATCAGCGGCGTCGTCATCTGAATCACTAGCCTCAGAAACGATAAGTTCGGCGAATCCCGAAATTTCTGAATCTTCAGTATCGGTTGCAGTAACAGTGTAGGTGCCGGCCTCTGTATCGGCAGGTACTTCCCAGACCTCGCTGAACTCGCCGTTATCATCGACGTCGATGCCTTCAATTGTGGCAATCTCGTTGCCGTCAGCATCAGTAATCACGATGTCGACAATCGAGTTCGGAGCAAAGTCATCGCCGTTAATCATTACGGGGTTACCAGCTTCAACTTCTGAAGGGTCTAGCAAGACGTTTCCTGAATAGTCAGGGCTTTCGTCTCCACCGTCAGTTGCATCGGTCGCATCAGCATCGTCTGCGTCAGTGTCTGCGGCGTCGGTGTCTGCAGCATCAGTGTCAGCGGCGTCAGTGTCTGCAGCATCAGCATCTGTTGCGTCAGTGTCAGCGGCGTCAGTGTCTGCAGCATCAGCATCTGTTGCGTCAGTATCAACCACATCCGTAGCGTCAACCGCATCAGCGTCAACGGCGTCTGTATCGGCGGCGTCGGTGTCTGCAACATCAGTATCTGTTGCGTCAGTATCAACCACATCCGTATCGACAGCGTCAGTATCAACCGCATCCGTAGCATCAGCATCAGCGTCAACGGCGTCTGTATCGGCGGCATCAGCGTCAGCATCCGTAGCGTCAACCGCATCTGCGTCAGCGGCGTCTGTATCGGCGGCGTCAGCATCGTCATCGGAGGGTTCTTCAACGGTAAGGTTAGCGCTTGCAAAGATAAGGTCGTTTGCGTTATCCGTAGCAGTAACGGTCAATTCGCCTGGATCAGTTCCCGCCGGGATAGTCCATGATTCAGTAAATGAACCACTGGCGTCTACTGCAACTTCTTCTAGGGTAGCGATGACTCCATCTGCATCGGTGATCTCAACAGTAAGAGTCGAGTTCGGAACAAATCCCCCACCGATTAGTTCAACAGGTTCTTCTGCTGGTGCAGACAAGGGATCAGGTGTCACTGTTGGGGCATACACGCCAAGCGTGTCATCGGCGGTGTTTTCATCACTGTCAGTGACAGTAATCGTCAGCTCACCGGCGCCTTCGTCATCCGGAATGGTCCACAGTGCAGTGAAGCTACCTTGAGCATCGGTTGACACACCTGTAACGGCACCAACCTGGACACCATCTTCACCGTAGATCTCAATCGTCAGCTCAGATTCTGGCAGGAAGCCTTCACCAGTAATCTCAACCGCATCACCAGCCTTTGCTGCGTCCGGTGTTACTTCGACAGTGGGGCTAAACTCAACTGCAGTTCCACGCACTGTTGAAGATGCAAGGTTTACTTGTGCAAGCTCTGCTGCTGGTAACAATGTAACTTGCAGTGCACGTACGGTATGGGATTCTGGACCCAAATCGCCTGCTTCAGGCTGAGCGTTTACAGTAACCGCAACAACCTGGTTAACGACCTCGAGTAACGGCCCCACAACGTCTTCTGCCAACGGCCCAGTAATGTCATCAACTACCGGCTCTACGTCACCCAGAATATCTAAGGTGTCGCCGAGAATCCCACCGACAAGGTTGAATACAAGGTCGCCTAGTTCGCTTGCTTCTCCGAGGCCCAAGAGATTCAATAACGGTTGCAATGCACTAAGCAAACCATCGGTCTCGACACTTAGCGCACCTTCACTTTGACCATTCAAAATGTCTTCAAGGTTTGCATTGAGAGTGACGGAAATTGAAGCAGCAGGAGGTAATGGCCACACCTCCAATAAAACGACATCAGCAGTCAAGCCAAGCTCAGTGGCACCAATAGTTTCCTGAAGGTTCATAACGATTTCAGTCACGACATCAGTGACAGCTTGAGTAATACCATCAGAGATCGCAGCAACGACGGGACCACTCAGCAGTTCTGAGTTTGGATCCATGTCATTGAGGTTGGGGAGACTGTCGTCTGAAGCAAGAAGTGTTTCCAGATCCACGGTAACGTTGCCGGTCGTGAGATCAACGGTGACTCCACTCGATTCGCCAACTACACCATCTGGCAGTAGTGCTGACAAATCTGGAGCAGTAAAAGTAACTTCAGTACTTAGATTGGCTAATGCCCCAAGGTCAAGGCCTTGAGATAGCCCGCTTTCTAGAGTTCCGCTTAGACCGTTGAGCGTCGATTGGAGCGCGTCCACAGTACCCAGAAGGGACGTATAAATGTCCCCAACCGCGGGGCTGTTCAGATTCAGAGTTGCCCCGGCAATTTGATACTCAGAGACCGGATCTTCGCCGTCCACTTGCTGGATACTCGATGACAGGGCACCTAACTCCAGACTGAGGTCAGACAGCAATCCGGTGGACTCTTCTGGGAGCAGCTCGGCTAGGTCGATCGATGCGTCTGCAGGATAGTCATCAGAGCCACCTACAGCAATAGCTCCTTGGTCCGTAACAGCGCCAGATGCTGCGTAAGCATCACCTGAGTGCTCGGCTTCAGCGAATTGATTTACTGCACCGAGCTGAATAATGCCATTATTACCCAAGAGTTGAAGACCGTTTCCAAGATCGATGTTGAGTGCATTCAGCACTTCTGCACCGAGTGGGTTAGTCACGAGAGGATAATCGCCTGATGGATTTTCGGCTAGTGCACCGTTGATCTCAGCGATGTTGTCAAGATTTATCCCCAGCGCTTGTCCGCCAAGAAATTTTCCTAAGGATTCAGAATTATCTTCAGGTGCAGCTGTTGCAGCTACGGCTCCACCTAAAGTCATACCGACCGCGGTAGCGAATGATGTCACGACTGCAGCACTTCGTTTCCAGAATCTGCCGCGTCGCCTATTTGATGTGCCTGAATTTTCTTCTAAAGGTTCTTCAAGTGGTATACCCACAGAGTGCCTTTCCAGTAGCGATATTGAAACCCTTCGCATCCGCTTATACGGACGCTCGACCCTGATCGAGGACCTGGTAAGTACCTTCTGACCAGGTGCTTGCATGCAATAAGTTGCTGGTGACAACGGAAATTGCACCATTAGGAAAGCTAACACAGTCGTTCAGTAAATTTTCAGGAAACTCCAATAACGCGCACAAAGAAAACCGTAAACGGTTTACTGTCACCTACGTCGGTTGAATTGTGAAGTATTTGTTACATGGATCATAGTGACATGCTATTCAAACCAAAAGAATCAACCAGACACGCTGTAGTCCGGTTCTCAGGCGACGCAGTAAGCTCACCCTCTCGTGCAGATATGAACATCACAGGGACTATTAAAGATTTATATTTTCACTACATGTGTAGCAGCTTCCATCACGAACCTGAAAGCGTCCTAGACAGTATTTTCTTCAGTGCACCTTGACTGAGTCTGAGATTCTTAGCAGCTCATCTTTAATTCCGCTCTCTAAATCGCCCTACGAATTGTTACCCAGTCTCTTGAACACTCTACTGACCGATGATGAGGGCAAGGATTGCCCCCAACACCATTGAAGGGCCAAAGGCAACTTCCTGCGTTCGGGGTTGGCGGTGCCGAATCAGGAGAGCGAGGGCTGCTAGACCATTAAGGATGAAGCCGAGAACTGTACCTATCAACATTTCTGACCAACCGAACCATCCAAGGAAGAGACCCATCACTGCTGCAAATTTTACGTCCCCCAGTCCCAAGCCTGCGGGAGTTATAAGAGCCAAGATGAAGTATCCCGCGACCAGCACCAGGGAAATAAGTAGCGCTCGCCCTAGAGCAACCCAGTGTTGCTCTGCTGCAGCGGCAAAGCATAGCGGGAGAAGCAGTCCTGCGAATGTTGCTGTAACCAGTCTGTCAGGTAAACGATGCACCGCAACGTCGACCACTATTAATAACGAGCAGCCGACACCTACCAGGAGAAATCCCACGAATTCGGCAGGATGGTGTGCAATGATCGGGGTCATCAGACCAAAGAGTCCCGCTATGGCGATGTGAACTTTAAATCGGAGCAGTCTCGAACTGACCGGAACATAATCCCGGATAAATTGAGTGCATGCAGCTGCAACCGCAGCAGCGGTCAGTCCGAACAGGAGAGCAATGAGAAACGAACTTAGTGTCACTTTCCTCCGAAGGTTTCCATCATGTTCAAGATTGCTGGGCCGAGGACCACAATGAATAGTACCGGCAGGATGAACAGCATCATTGGTAGGAGCACTTTGACCGGGACTTTTTGTGCTTTTTCTTCCGCTCGTTGGCGTCGCTTGGTGCGCATCTCGTCGGCTTGAGTGTAGAGCACGCCCGCCATGGAGACCCCGTAACTGTCGGCCTGAATGACCGCACGAACGAATCGACGAAGATCGGGTGCGTCCGTCCGTTTGGTGAGCGATTCGAAGGCTTGTCGTCGAGAATAACCCATACTGATTTCTTGTAGCGTTCGCACCAATTCTTCGGCCAGTGGTCCTTTACCGTTCTGGCCGGCTCGAGCCATGGCAGCGTCGAATCCCAGACCCGCCTCAATGGCGATGGTCATTTGGTCGAGCGTGTCTGCAAGTTCTCGTTCGATTTGCTCACTGCGCTTCTGGCCTTCGTTTTTCAACAAGAGCTCGGGCAGGAAATACCCGCCGACGGCTACGAGGAGGGCCAGGAATGCTAAGAACGGTGGCGGGCTGGTGAGCACGACGGCCAGGATTCCCACGAGCGCTAAAATAAGCCACAAGAATTTCAAGGTGACGAGCGTCCCGACCGTCCAGTTGGCCGGACGTCCAGCCAGAATGTACTGCCGTTGCAGGTAGTGGAGTAAGGGGCTGGGAGTCAGCTTTCGGGCAAGTGTTTCGAGCGAGGATTCCACCTGGAGCGTTGCGACGTCGTCGTGCGTCTGGGAGGTGCCCACCCGTTGCAAGTTCTGCCGTGCTTGGCGTCGTACTGGATCAAATTTGGTCCAGAGCAGCCAGCTGGCTAGCCCGACCGCGACAGCCGCACTGAGTGCCGCCAAAATCGTCATTGCTGTCATCAGAATTCAATCTCCACAGTCTTTTTCAACCACAGGCCACCAATCAGCAGCATGAGGGCACCGATGATTAACAGGCCATAACCCAACGGGCTGCTGATGAGGGGTTCGAGGTATCCAGGATTGGTCACGAGCAAGAAGCCACCGATGGCGAAAGGAAGCCCCATGAGGATCCGAGCCGAGAGTCGTCCCTCGGCGCTCAGCGTGGCGACTTGGCGACGTACCTCGTTGCGTTGGCGAATCGTATCGGCAACACCGTCGAGGACATCTGCCAGGTTGCCACCGACTTCTCGGTTGATCGCGATGGCTTGGGTAATCCAGGCAAAGTCGTCACTGTCCATTCGAGCTGCGGTGAGCTCAAGTGCTACCACCAGATCACGTCCTAATCGTGTTTCGTTGACGACCCTGGCGAACTCTTCGGTGATGGGTTCTTCGGCTTCTTTGGCCACGGATGCCAGCGTCTGCGGCAAGCTATGTCCGGCGCGCAGTCCAGAGGCCATAAGTTGTAGGGCGTCTTCGAGTTGGTCTGCGAATCGCTGCTGACGTTTCTTGATGCGGATGCCCAGCAGGGCTCGAGACCAAATGGGCACCACCAGTGCGAGGAGGATTGCGACGAACACATTGCCAAGCAGAATGCCCACAATGCCACCGACGACGGCACCTGTGATCGTGAGCATCACGAAGTTTTGTGGTCGCATTCGGATGGCATCGAGTTCTAATAATGAGGCACCTTCTGGTGCACCGCGTCGTTGTTGTAACTGAACAATGAGTTCGGTGGCGCGTTCGGCACCGCGTTGCAAAGCACTCGGAGGTGCAACATAACCAGGGCGTCGGCGTTCAATGGGCACTCGCACAGGTCGAGCCGTGAGGAGCAAATAACCCACCAGACCGGCTGCGAGCGCACTGAAGATGATAGCTGTGAACATCAGAATACTGTCGGCGCTCATCGTTATCCTTTCGACGGTGTTCGGCTCGGTACGGCAAAGACTTCTGGTGATACGGTGATGCCCAGGTCGTCGAAGCGGTCTGTGAAGCGGGGGCGAATCCCAGTGGAGACTGTTGTGCCGCGGAATCTTCCTGATTCTTCGACACCTGCCGCGTAGTCGAAGAGGAACACATCCTGGAGGGTCACGGTTTGACCTTCCATCCCGAGTACTTCTGTCACGGCGGTGACCCGGCGCGTGCCGTCGCGCATACGAGTCAGCTGCACGATAACGTCCACCGCCGAGGCAATCTGTTCGCGGATCGCCCGGAGCGGGAGTTCCATGCCGGCCATGAGTACCAGGGTTTCTAATCTAGAGACCGCATCTCGAGGTGAGTTGGCGTGCACGGTGGACAGGGAACCGTCGTGTCCGGTATTCATAGCCTGCAACATGTCGAGGCTTTCACCGCCACGGACCTCTCCGACCACAATACGGTCTGGGCGCATGCGCAGTGAGTTCCGGACGAGATCACGAATATGGACCTCACCTTTGCCTTCGACGTTGGGCGGCCTGGATTCCAGTCGCACCACGTGTTCCTGCTGGAGCTGAAGTTCCACGGCGTCTTCGATTGTGATGATGCGCTCGTGGTCCGGGATAAAGGACGACAATACATTGAGCAACGTCGTCTTTCCGCTGCCGGTACCACCCGAGACGATGATGTTCAGGTTTGCTTTGACACAAGCTTCGAGCAGTTCTGACATGTGCGGGCTCAGCGTGCCAAGACGAATGAGGTCGTCGATGGTGAACGGCTCTTTACTGAATTTGCGAATAGTCAGTGATGAACCGTTAAATGCCAACGGCGGGATGATGGCATTGACTCGTGATCCATCCGGGAGTCGAGCGTCGACCATCGGTGAGGATTCATCAATACGCCGTCCCACACCGGTCACGATTCTTTCGATAATCAGGCGTAGGTGTTCTTCCGATGCAAATCGCACCGAAGAGCGTTGGAGTTTGCCGGCCTTTTCGACATAAATCATGTCGGGGCCGTTAACCATGACTTCGGTAACTTCTGGATCGTCTAATAAACGCTGAAGTGGCCCGTAGCCCAGCATTTCAAACTGGACTTCATCCATCAGCAGTTTACGCTCGGCTCGGGTCAGTGGAACCGAGGCTTCTTCAACCACGATGTTGAGTTCAGAACGTACCAGGGCGTGTAGCTGTTGCTCGTTCATCGAACGGTCGTGTAAGCGCGCGCCGATCCGTTCAAAGAGTTGGGCTGCGGCTTGGTTTTTCAGTCGTGTCAACGCATCATCTGCCGACACGGTTCGCGCGGCACGAGGAGACGTCGGATTCGTTGAAGTAGCGCGGGCGGTGATCGTACCGGCTTCAGGTGTTTCATTTCTGGCCGGCGCTGGCGCAATTGCGGGTTCGGCGCCCACCGTGGGCAGGAGCTTCGTTTCAGCTGACGATTCCGAGACAGGGGTCTTCGACCGTTGCTGGACAGTGCGGAGTCTTTCAGAAAGCTTCATGGGGCCTCCCTATCTCCTCCCCCAGCGTCTATCTGACACTGGGAAACTCGCATATTCTGGTAACAGTTGATCAATCAGCGGGGTCAAGGCCTTGACCAGTGGGTCTCTGGGTTTGGACTGCGCCAGTGGCACCCCGACATTAAGCGCAGCTGGTGCACGCCTGGAGATCGGTATCGAGATCTCAACGGGAACTCCCAAACTGGCTTCGAGGTCTCGTGGTGATACGCCGTGAGCGGTATTTGCAAAGTTCAGCACCACATGATGGCAGTCTGTAAACATCTGCAGCAGTGAGAGCGTGTCCACGACTTTGCGCAGCCCATGAATTCCCGGAACGCTCAGCTCGGTGAGCAGTAGTGGGTCCGTGGTTTCATCCAACGCGCCGAGCGTGTGGTCGTTGAGACCGGTTGCCGTGTCGACCACGACATATTGGAATTCTTTGGCCAGCATTTGTAATAACTGACTCGTCTGTGCTCCTGAAACCGTGTCAGCGGTTGCCGGATTGGTGGGTGCAGGCATCACGTAGAGGCCGCTGTCGTGCATCGTCAGGTGACTCTTCAGTGCAATGACGTCCCCACTGGCCGCACTGTGCAATGCGTCTTCTAAATGTTCTTCCGGTTCGAGACCCAATGCGGTGGCGACGTCGCCAAATTGCAGGTCGAAATCAACAATGACCGTGGAGTGTGGAACAGCCGTAGCCAGGGCGACAGCAATATTGGTTGCAACTGTCGTTTTTCCGACGCCGCCCTTTGCTGAGACCACGGTAATGACTCGTCCTTCTGCCTCTGGAACTTGTGACTCTGCTTCCAACGGGGCGAATCGTGCGGCCCGTTGCGCGGCCATTTCAATGGCCTGGTTGATTTCACCCACTTCAGCATCAGCGGCTATGACGTCGCTGACTCCAGAGCGCATCGCTTCAAGCCCGATGGCTTCGGGGTTACCAGTCACCACGAGGAGGACCACGTGTGGGTATTGTGATTCGACCCGGCTGGCGAATTCCAGTGCGTGCTCGTGTGATATCCGGGCATCGAGAATGAGCACTTCGGGTAGTACGGCCTCAGGGCCATCCAGCAGTTCGGACGGCTGGGCAGATGCTGGCATTGGCAGGATGAGAACGTCTGAACCAATAGCTTCGGTAAACTTCGGTGCGATATCGCCGCCGAAACCGACGAATCCGATACGAATCATTCGAATAGGTCCTTTCGTTCTATCGTTGAGAGATTTTCGCTTGCATCAGCTGGTTCCTTCGAAAGCCAGATGCCATAAAACTCAGCGGCATGTACGACCACTTGAGCGTCTGATGGGTTCACAGCCAGTGTCACGAACAGGCTCTCTGCTGGTGGTTGGGTCGTCGCGGTACCATCATCTTCTTGGACTGTGGTTGCGCCGCCTTGAACACGGGTTACGAGGACTTTGTGGAGCATCAGGCGTGTTTGTTCATCCGAGCTGGCAAAGAGCGCGACAGAGTCTCCTGCGGTGATATGTCCACCCAGAACCCGCTCACGGGTCAGCTGTACGGTCACTTCGTGAAAGCCGTCCGGAATCTCGACCCCGGTCGTGGCATCCAAATCAGCTGAGGACGCGAAGCGAGATTTCAACACCTGCTCGCCTGGATACAGAGTGTCGGTCGCTATCAGACCCTCGACTGCATCGAGTGACTCAAGGCTTCCGGGCACAGCTGATGAAGCTGGCACCTGTTCAAGAGCTACCGCGTTCGACACTTCATCGGCGGGTGTGCCCTGCGGGATTTCTTCCGTGACAACCAAAACATCGACTGGCGAGAGATCGGCTATTGCACGGTCATCGGCTTTGCTGACGTAGCCCACCACCAGGAATCCGGCGAGGACCGCCAGTACAATAGCGGCCACGATGGCAAGTATTCGTCGTGACATCTATGATCTCCTAGTCAATAAGGGTTACTACGGGGGCTTGAGGACTCGTACCGTCGAGACCGTCTATATCGATGACATCTTCAACCACGCCTTCAATGTGCCAGTTGCCGGATAAATCAAAGCTCGTGAGTTTTAGCTGCACATACCCAGACAGCTGGTATAAAACGTCTCCGCCGTCGCGTTGAGACTCATCAAAGATCGGCACGAGGACAGAGGCCCCGATCCAATGTGGAAAGAAGGATTCGCAGACTCTGCGATCACTATTTCCCGGGTCGGCAATCACCCAACCGTCTTCTGACACGGCAGGCATCTGTCCGCAGTGCTCAGCGCTTGTCACGAGCCAACCGAAAGCGCCTTCGTGTGATGACTTGTTGACCCGAAGAACTTCCGAAGTCGAGACATCTGTGGCAGCAGCACGTGGGATAGCCAATGGCAATAAAGGTGAACCCTGTGGCGAACCCTGAGCTGGGTCTTCCCATTGAGCTGTGGCCGTAGCATGAATTCGTGTTGAGTCGATACCGATTATGGGCGCGAACCAGTGCTCACGGATCGCCGAGGTTCCCACTTGCACGGTCTTATCACTGAAGTCCAGGCTCACGACTTTTCCCGTCGCGCCGTCGCCAAGAAAGTTAGCCTGGGCCATTTCCTGGGCAGTCGCGTCCGAATTCCCACAGTTATCGGTTGCACAGTCCTGAGCGATCGCTAACGCCCCAGCATCAGCCCCCGTTTGAAGCTGCTGTCGATCGGAGTGCATGGCCCCCACATCGATCGCGAGTGCTGTCACGGCAACAATCACAACCATCAGCAGGGCAACGATGACAGCCACCGAGCCACGATCTTCATCCTTTAGCCGTTGCACCGCATCGTCCCCTTCCCGGTTAGCGTGATATGTCCAATTCCGCCGAGCAGTTCCATGGGGTAAGTGATGACCACGGTCGCCGTAGCATCATTCCCTTGGCAACTACTCGGGCTGATGTCGATGTGATTGGCTGTGAGACGTGCGGAGGGCTCAGCCGAAGTAATTGCCACACTGGCAGCCTCTGCTGCGGGATCCGCTCCCCCCCTTTGTGTTCTGCAAAGCCACGACTCGAACCGCATCGCGCGCGGCATTCGAGAGAACCGATTGCACATGGAAAGCGTGACCGAAGGCGATGATCCCCAGCAGGATAGCTAGTAGCAGCGGAGCGACAAGAGCGAACTCAACCGCAGATGCGCCTCTGTCATTCGACTGCTTCACACCTATCTGCCCCCTCACTACAAATGGTCTTATTCAAAATAGACGGCCGGCCTCACTGACAACGCAGTATCACTGAACCAGCGAGACCTAGCCGCCTCAATCAATTGGACCGATTACTCTTGGCCAAAGTTAAACGCACCGGCGACCTCTTCAAACAGAGCCGCAATTGCATCCCCAAAGAAACTAATGGCCGCGATAAGCCCTACAGCAATCAGAGCTACGAGCAGGCCATACTCGACAGCCGTTGCACCACGATCCTTGTCGCCGTTGAAGCGGTCGGTCAAGAAAGCCTGGAGGGTGTTGATGAGTGCGTATACCTTGAGCATTGATGGCCCTTTCACTAGGTGTGAGACGGTAGACCTTCACCTTCTACCGTGGAGTAACTTTTATTTGTTACTACACGGTAATTTTAACTTTTAAATACCATTCGGTAACCTAGTGTTACGCACCATTACTCACGTTATGATAGGCTGTCCTATTTTTTGATATAGAGCGCCTGGAAGGGTGAACTTCTATCATTCAAGATCCTGAGTAAGGCATAAGCACCACATGCTTGTATGCCGTTTCCTGGAGTAAGCGATCAGACGCATGGGTGATGTTAAGAAACGGCCTGGCTTGTCCTCCGCTTGTACTTTGCTGGGACGTTGTTTTCTCATAGAAGGACTGGTGCTCATCTAGTGTGCTGAAATGAAGACAGCCTGACGCAGCAAGGACATGGTTCGAGACCTTCATGATTGCCTCGTTGAATGCCCTGCTGGCGCAATAAGAAGTGATAGCCATGTCTGGCGTTCCCTACCGATATCGGGTCAACCACACGGAAACGAAAAGTGCAGATTCATACTAATTGGATCACACTTGAGCCAACTGGAGAATGTCCCTTATGGCGTCAGCGAGCGACTGATCTATTAAATGACCTCATCCGCAAAGGATTATGGCTGTTTTACGACACATGCTCACTCAAATCAGGTGGAAGGTCGGCCGTACCTTTCCCAACTTGCCCCTCACCGACTGAGGGAGTTGTATGCTCCTCCAAATCATAAGGGAGCCTTTATAAGCAAAGTCACTTGGATCTAACCAATGGCACGAACATTTCTTAGTGCGGCTACTGGCGCCGCTTCGACATACGGGCCTAATAAGACATGATTGGGAAACGGGCAGACGGTGGCGTCATCATGGCTAGTCCTTGAACAGTCCGGCTGCGTCCATAGGTCAGAGCCTTGGTCGCTTAGCGATGTACTGGATGCGGGGACAGGAGATGTTGAGCAAGGGGCTCTTGAATAGAAGATTTGTGATGGGAAGGAAATTGTCGCGACGTTAGACTTGACTCGTTGCTACTGGGAGTCATCGTTTATACGCTCCACTCGCCTTCTGAAGCCCAGGTGCGCTGTGAGATCGATCAACTGACGGCATGAAAAAACCTTTCCGATCACCAGTTTGGCGATCGGAAAGGTTCAATGCTTTTGTGCCTCCGATGGGACTCGAACCCATAACACAGCGATTTTAAGTCGCTTGCCTCTACCGATTGGGCTACGGAGGCGAACATTTAGAGTTTAGCGCATTTGCTTCGTCTGGTCACACTTTGACGTGCGTTTCCGTGTCGTGTCGAGGCCCACCCACAACAGGGCGGGCCTCACGACAACAATTCGAGCTTAAGCCTGCGGGGCAGCTTGTGCTTTTTGATCTAAACGGTTTGGAAGTTTCTCGAGTCCGGCAGCCTCACGGAAGGCGTTGTGTGGAGTTTCGAGTTCTTTGAGCTGGGTGGTGTCTTTACCCCAGATCAATTCATTGATCCAACCGCCCAGAACGCGTGAGCTGCGCTCCCAAGTTGGCAGTGCGTAGTTGTGGTACGCGCGGTGAGCGAGCCATGCAGTGACACCGGACAGTTCGATGCCCAGTGGGTTACCGATGCCTTTGCCGACGCCCATACCGGCAACTGCACCGAGCGACTTGTGGTAGTACTCCTCGACAGCGCCTTCACCGAAGCGAACAGCCATGAGGTTGTCGGCCAGACGGGTGGCTTGACGACCAGCGTGCTGGGCGTTTGGCACACAGTAGCCACCTGGGCCATCACCGGTGAGGTCTGGGACAGCGGCGACGTCGCCTGCGGCCCATGCGCCTTCCAGGACGCCACCTTCGCCGTCAGATACCTGCAGGGTTGGGGTGACTTCGATGCGGCCACGGTCTTCGACTGGGAAGTCGGTTGCGCGGGCCAATTTATTGGCGGCAACACCGGCAGTCCAGATGAGGGTATCGGCGTCGAAGGAACCAGCATCAGACTGGTCAGTCATGTTGACCAGTTTCAAGTGGTTGTCAACGGCCGAGGACAGTGAGGTGTTGAGCAGTACTTCGATTCCGCGTGCGCGGAATGCTTCCACGACGGACACGGCTTGTTCTTCGCTCACCTCCGGCATGATGCGGCCCATGGCTTCGATGAGCACGATGCGGGCATCGGATTGCGCCAGGCGTGGGTTTTTCGAAATGGCGGTGCGTACGAGGTCTTCGATTTCACCGATCAGCTCTGCGCCGGCGAAGCCGCCACCGACCACAACGAAGGTTAGCGCTTTGCGACGCTGTTCTGCATCGGTCATCAGTGCAGCGGATTCAACGCGTTCCAGGATCTGGTTGCGGATGCTCACGGCTTCTTCGATGCGTTTCAAACCGATTGCGGCTTCACCGAGACCATCGATCGGGAAGGTACGGGAATCGGCACCGGCAGTGACGACGACGTCCTGGTATGGCAGATCGAAGGTCATACCGTTCGGACCCTCAACGACTGCGATTTTTTCAGCGTGTTTAATTTCAACGGCCTTGCCCTGCACGATTTCTGACTGGCGCAGGTGGCTCCGCAGGTCGACCAGTGCGTGGCGGGGTTCGATTGAGCCACCAACGACTTCTGGCAGGAACGGTTGGTAGGTCAAATACGAGTTTGGTTCTACGACAGTTACGATGCCGCCACGGTCGCGAATCTTCTTCTGTAGGCGTTTGGCGACGTGGTAACCACCGTAGCCACCGCCCACGACGAGGACGCGGGGTTTTGGAGATAGATGAGGAGTAATAGCCATATGCACTACCTTAGTTGGCTTGAACCGACTTTGTGAAGTTTTTACCAAAGTCACGAAGATCGTGTGTTTGCGTTGTGCTTTCGGATGAAGAATACGGCCAACACGACCGCGATCAGGAGCAGCATGCCAAAGCCTATGATCACGATTGCTTGGAGCGTGGTGGGCTCGTCTTGGAGTTGTGCTGCGGTGGGTAACTGGGTTGGGTAATCGATGGGGCCGGCAACCTCACGCGTCTGTTCAGTACTGGCTGGTTCTTCGATTTCCCCGCGTCGATGCAGGGTGATCCATTCGGCGATGGATCCCATGGGATTGTAATCGACCGTCGCAACATCAGCCTTGACGGCAGCGGCTGCGTCCACCTTGCCACGCCCATAAAGGTTGTCCTGGCCGGCGTCACCGGTGTCTTGAGCGGTTTCGAGAATCCGGTGAATGACCTGGTGGGCGGGCATGTCTGGATTGTCTGCTCGGATGAGCGCGGCCAGCCCCGACACCAGTGGCGCAGCACCCGAGGTACCGGACCACTGGGTATAACCGTCATCAGGCAGCGCTCCGATCAGCGGGTCGGCGGGCGCTGCGACGCCGATGGTGATGCCTTCGGTTGAGGCATCCCAGGAGGCGTTGCCTTGTTTATCGAGTCCGGCCACCGTGAGCACCCCAGGGATGGTGGCCGGTGCGCCCACCACGTTGGAACCTGAGGCGCGGTTGCCCGCAGCGACCACGACCACAACGTCGTGTTCTTCGGCGTATAAAAATGCGTCATCCCACGACTCTGGCCAGTCTTGCGCCGACGAGGCTAATGAAATATTAATCACATCGGCACCGTGATCAACCAGCCACATCATGCCGTCGGCGATTTGTTGATCAACCGAAGGAACTTCGGGGGCGCTGTCATCGAGTAACACCGATACCGAGAGCAATTGAGCCTTCGGAGCTGTACCAAGGATGCCATCCGTACCGAATTCATCGATCGGGTCGAGCTCTACTTCGGGCTCTTCGGCGTCGTCGGTATCCTCGTCGTCCTCGTTGTCTTCTTCAATTTCTGGCGGATCGCCGTGCCCGTGCCCGGCGATGAGTGAGGCGACCATCGTGCCGTGGTTCGGGTCGGGGCCCATGGGGGTCGTGCCGTTGGCCTGACCGGTACCGGATGCGTCGTAGCCACCGACCACTTGCCCGGTGAGGTCCTGGTGGGTGGCGTCGATACCGGTGTCGATGACGCCCACGGTCACACCCTGGCCCATACTGGTTTCCCATGCGGTTGTGAAACCGTAGTCGTCGAGCCAGTATTGTTCGTCGCGCCACGTATCTGCAGCGGCCGGGGTCGCAAGGATTGCAGTCAGAGCTATACCTGCGATTCCGGCAAGTGCCTTCTTGTACATCGTTACCTCAACAGCGACAGTGCGATGCCGTCTAAAATATCTTTCTCACTCGTCATGGCCTTGGTTACCGTACCATTTGTGGCCTCACGGATGTGCTCGAGCAGTTGCGCCCAAATAATAGCGCCGGCACCGATCACGTCGATACGGCCTTCGTGCATGAAGCCGTGCTCGGCACGCTGTTGAGTCGTTTCCGCAATAATTCCGTTGGCGGCTTCGACAATGTCTTCGATCTCAAGTTCCGTGCCGTGGATGGCTTCAGAATCATAAACCTCCAGACCTAATGCGGCGGCCGTAATCGTGGTGATGGTCCCGGCTACCCCGACGACGGCGTCGAGCTGGCTGAAGTCGAAAGCTTCCGGATCCAATTCGGCCAAGTGCTGCGCAAGGTCATCTTGGGCAGCGCGAATTTGGTCCGCGGTTGGCGGATCGGAGAGCTTATGTCGTTCGTGGAATCGGACACAACCAACGTTCATGGAGGTTTGGGCGAGGATGGTCGAGGTCCCGTCGGCGGGGTCGATCGTGCCGATGACAATTTCGGTGGAGCCCCCACCCAGATCAACTACCGCGACGCGCAGTGGGCGATCCCACCCCGAAGTGTCCAACGCCGAGGTGGCCCCCGAGAAGGTCAACTGAGCCTCGATATCGCCCGAGACGACTTCCGGAGTGACATGGAGTCGCTGGCGGATGCCGGTGACAAAAGCTTCGCGGTTTGAGACGTCGCGGGATGCTGAGGTCGCGATGAATCGTATGGGGTGAGCACCGTGTCGGGTGATTTCTTTAGCGTATTCATGCACGGTGGCAAAGGTGCGATCGAGGGCTTCGGGTGCGAATTCCCCGGTCTCATCGACCCCTTGACCTAACCGCACGATGCGCATGTCGCGGTGGAGTTCTTCCATCCCATGATCAGTCATCTTCGCGATGAGTAATCGCACAGAGTTCGTGCCTGCATCGATGGCCGCGACCGGTCCGCTGCCGGCTTCATCGTATTGAATGGGGTTGGTTTTCCCCGCCCGCCGCAGCCTGCGCGTGTGGCGCGACAGGTCTTTTTGTGGGGCGTCGCCCTCGGTGTCCCAGGCACCCTCGCATCGGCAGACCGCCGGGTCAAAATCATGGCGCATCAGCTCAAGCGCCTCATCGCCCAGGGGGTTGACGCCTGGGCCTTCGGCCAGGGCGTGCCCCACGAGAACGTGAATACATTTCACGCGTTCTGGCATGCCACCGGCGGTCACCCCATCAATCTCTGGCACCGGTCCGACCGCTGAGATTTCGCCAATCCGGGCGCGAGCCGCCAGATATTGTTCGTGGGCTTGACGGTAGGCCGCCGCCAATTCGGCGTCCTCGCCTAAACGTCTCGTCATCTCTTCCATGACGCCAGCATTTTCTAGCCGGGAGGCGGCTGCGGTGGCGTGCGGATGGGTCAGGTAGAACGTGGTGGGAAATGGGATACCGTTGCTGAGCCGCGGTGCGGTGGTGGCGACCAGTGGGTTGCCACAGACACAACGAGCCCCGATTTCTACGACGTCACGGACTGGTCGACCCAGCTGGCGTGACAGAGTATCGAGATCTTGCGCGGTGGGTTGGTGTTGGTTGGTCACGTTATTCCTTATCCCTGACCTGATGTGAGTACTGATCCCCAGAGCCGATCTGCCCAGCCCATTTCGAGGTCTTCGTCAATGGTGGCGACGTTGGGTTCTGATTCGGTGGTGTCTGTCTCGTCGTCAATGACGAGGTATCTGCGTTCCCCAGGCATCACCATGCTAAAGCGTTCCCTGGCCTGCTGTTGGACGTAGGCGGGGTCTTCCCAGCGTTCCAATTGAGTAGTCAGTTCTTCTTCGAGTTGTTGTTCCTGGGCGAGCTGTTGCTGCGCTTGGGTGATGTCATTTTGTTGCTCGAGGAGCAGCTGGAGTGGCTGGGCCATGATGAGTGCAGCGATGAATAATACCGTGAGCAGTGCGACCGTGCGGCCAGAAAATTGACGAGCAGGTTCCGGCTCGTTTTCAAATGAGGTTGCGCGCTCGGCGCGTTCCCAAATATCGGATGCGATCTTCTTGGTCGAGCGTTTCTGAGGTTTCTTTGCAGCAGGTTTCGCACCGGCCCAGAGCCGTTCACGAATTTTCGACCTGGGCGCCGGAGCGGGCGGCTCGTCAGGCACAACGGGTTTAGCTTGGTGTTTTCCAGGTTGCTCCTGGGTGGACTTACGACGGGTGATTTTGGTGACCGGCGCCGGATCGTCGGTGATGATCGCGTCGTCTTCAAGCTCCGTGGGTTCCGGCTGCTGCTGCGGGGACGGCACATTTTTTGGCATGCGCGGTTTCTTTGGCACCTGGTCACCTCCCGTGGCATATCTTGTAATTTCTCTAGTGTAATAGTCCCAACGGTGGTGCACGGCTGCACCACCCCCGTGGCGGTTCGCTTTATCAGCGAATATCCAGTTTGCTCCTGTGTCGTGACACACCAACACCGCGACCAGCTGGTGTGGCCGCGGTGTTGGATGCCTCTGACAGTTAGCGTGCTAGGCGTGGGAATGCGGATGCGCCGGCGTAGCGGGCAGCATCGTGGAGTTCTTCTTCAATGCGTAGCAGTTGGTTGTATTTCGCGACCCGGTCGGAGCGTGCTGGAGCACCGGTCTTGATCTGTCCAGCATTGGTGGCAACGGCCAAATCGGCGATGAAGGTGTCTTCGGTTTCGCCCGAGCGGTGCGAGATGACGCAAGCAAAGGTATGAGACTGTGCCAAGCGGATCGTTTCGAAGGTTTCGGTCATCGTACCAATCTGGTTGACCTTGACCAGCACCGAGTTGCCGGCTTTTTCATCGATACCGCGCTGCAGGCGTTCCACGTTGGTGACGTAGAGGTCGTCACCAACCAATTGGACTTTATCGCCCAGTTTTGCAGTCAACTCGGTCCAACCGGCCCAGTCTTGTTCATCCAGTGGATCTTCAATCGAGATGATCGGGAAGTCTTCAGCCAGGGAAGCGTAGTAGTCGATCATGGCAGCGGCGTCGCGCTGTTCGCCTTCAAACGTGTAGACGCCGTCGTTGTAGAACTCGGAAGAAGCCACATCGAGGCCCAGTGCAATCTGATCGCCTAGGGTGTAGCCGGCTTTTTCGATTGCTTCGACGATGACTTCGAGTGCCTGACGGTTGGAGTCCAGATCCGGTGCGAAACCACCTTCGTCGCCCAGACCGGTACCCAAGCCCTTTTCCTGCAGTACAGCCTTGAGGCTGTGGTAGACCTCGGTACCCCAACGCAGTGCTTCGGAGAAGGTCGCCGCACCGATTGGCAGCACCATAAATTCCTGGATATCGACATTGGTGTCGGCGTGGGCGCCACCGTTGAGGATGTTCATCATCGGTACTGGCAGCACATGAGCGTTGGCACCACCAAGGTATTTGAATAGTGGCTGATCGGTCGAGGCTGCGGCAGCGTTGGCTACGGCCATGGAGACGCCGAGCAGCGCGTTTGCGCCGATGCTGGATTTATTTTCGGTGCCATCGAGATCAAGGAGCATTTGGTCAACGTCACGCTGTGAGGTCGCATCGGTACCGAACAGGGCATCGGCGATCACGGTGTTGACGGATTCTACGGCGTCCTGGACGCCCTTGCCCAGGTAGCGGTCTTTGTCGCCGTCGCGACGTTCTACGGCTTCAAATTCACCGGTGGAAGCACCAGATGGGACAGCAGCACGTCCCAGTGAGCCATCGGTGAGCAGCACTTCAACTTCGACGGTTGGGTTGCCGCGGGAGTCCAGAATTTCACGAGCATGAATGGCGTCAATAAAGGCCATGAGTGCAATCTCCTTGGAAAAATTTGTGGTCACCGGTATGGGTGGCCCTGACATACGTCAAGCCCTAGTGTATCGAGTGTCCACGCTCGGTCGGACTATTATTTGCTATGGTGCGCCCCACGGCCGAAGAGTCGGTGGCTCAGGTGGTTCATATCGTGAGGGTCACTGCGAGTTCGCGGGCTGATGATAATGGTCTAAAACTTCGAGTGCTGCGGCAGCGTCATCGGTGCTGATTTCCAAGATGCGGCCGTTGGTTTGCGTAATACGGATCCCCGGCCCTGCTTGGGTAATGAGCCCCGTGCCAGCGGTATTCTTACGCCATCCCCAACCGCCCCAGTCGCTGGGATTGACCTGTATCAGTTCTGAAGTGGCGATGTCGTTGTGTGGGAGATGTTTTCGGGGCATGCCAGCCAGGGAACGATACGTTAGACCGGTGTCGTCAATTCGCAGACGCCAGCCCCAGGTAACCCAGACCGCCAGCACCATGACGAGCGCGGTCAGCACTGTAGTCCAATTCGGCAGGGCAAAAACGAAAATAATCGTCATTGCCGTGACAAGCAGCAGGATGATTCTGACGCTGATATGCATCAGAATTGTGGCTGTGAAAGTGGTACGTTCCCGACCCCCAGAATCATTCGCGGCGCTCGTCGTGACATGTGTGGGCGTCCGTGGCGCTGGCGTGATCAACCCCGCGAAGAGCAGTCCGACGCCGATGGCGCTGCCTAATACCAGCCAGAAGAATCCAGCAGGCAGTGTGGCCGCGGAAGCGTCAGTTAGGTTTTGTTGCAGGACAAAGAGTCCCACGAGTACCCCGGAAAGCAGTGTGACCGTGGCTGTAGCCGCCCCAGCGACAAGACGTGCAGCGTTGCCGTGGCACAGACCAAGGCGCGTAACGAGGCCGAAACCAACAATGGTCAACAGGCTCAAGCCCGCGAGCAGCCCAATATTGAGTCCTGGCGAGAGATAATCGTCAGGCATGGCGTCAGGGCCGAAGTGGATTGCCATGGGATCAGGCACAGCAGGCAGTAGAAATATCGCCCAGATGGTAGCCGTCACCGTGATCACCGCCATCGGCATCGTGGCGCTGACCAGATATCGGGTCGTGGCTTGCATGCTGCTCCTCCACTGTTGCGTCATGTGTGAGGGTGAGAAGGAAAGATTGCTTCTCAGCGAATCAACCCTAGCTGACCAGGGACGATATGCATAAGCTGGATTTCGTTCATGTCATCTCAGCAGCCGGCTGTGTCTTGAAATTTCAACCTTGCTACATCTTGAGGAAGTAGAACGAAAAATGAAGTCAACGCATCGTTTACCAGTTGTATCAGCCATGACGCTGGGCTTGCTCTTTTGCGCAACCCCAGCGGTAGCTACGCCGCTGATTGATCCCAGCCCTTCAGCGGCCTCATCCACCGCAACGGTAATCGAGGATACGCAACCATCCAAGGCCAACACCACTGATACTGACACGTCTGGTTCCCTGTCTGTTGAAGACGACGTTTCTGACCGTTCAACAATAGAGCCTCAAGATGCAGACCCTTCGACTTCTGCTCAGCCCGCAAACGAATCCAGCCCTTCGTCCGACCCAACAGACGACGATGTAACAGCAGACCTCCTACCTGAAACCGGGTCTCAGACCTTCCAGGATGGCGAACTGCTCTTAGAACCAGCGGAGCATGAGTTCCTCAGTGAAGAATTCATGACCTTGGAAGATGAGGAGTTCTGGAGACTCATCGAAGCTTTAGGACCCGAGGGCAGCCAATACTGGGACGATGCCCAATGGGAAGCATTCTATGAGACTCCAGAAGGTCAAGACTACCTCGATGCCTTCGACGAACTGTTTTCAGTCTTTTTCCCTGACAACGGAGATGACTGGGACACAGAAGCTTGGGAAGCCTACTGGGCCGAGTTTGAAGCAATTTTCCCTGAAGGCAGCGAGAATTGGGACGATGCCCAATGGGAAGCTTTCCTCCTGACCCCCGAAGGAGAAAAATTTCTTGATGACTTCTTTGCATTGCTCTTCCGAGATCTCGATGAGACCGAGATTGCAGAACTTCTCGACTTCTTTGATGCACTCCTTGCAGAGTTACTCTTTGAACTCGAAGAGGAACAGCTGAACCGGCAGACCGCCGAACCGTCTCCGACGCCCAATCCTGTCGCAACTGAGACCACCACTGAGGCCAAACCAGCCGCCGTCACAACTACTGACGCCGCCCTAGCAACCACAGGTAGTGACGGTGTCAGGACCCTCGTAGGGCTCGGCGTGCTGCTGTCCTTGCTCGGGGTTGGCCTTGTGGCTGGACAACGCCGTCTACAGGCCCGCAAGTCTTCCCGCGATTAGTCTGCCACCGGGTTTGCCGAGTGGCTCTCCCGTCAGCGACTCGGCAAACCGTAACCCTGAGACCCTCAGGCTGCAACAGTGATGATCCATTCGCCGCAGGATAACTCTGAGGCAGGTCTGTCGTGTTTCCTGGATACCGGGTGTATCGATGGAGTTTTAGCGGTCCGATCCGAATGGTGGATTCGGCGGTGCATCATATTCGGCACTATCATCTTCCTCTGGTCCTTTGAAACCAGCAAGGTCACGAACATTCTTCTGCACGGCGACGACAGCAAACAGACTCAGCACAAAGCCCAATGCGTAAAAGCCTTTTTCTATCAGTTCAATACTTCCGGCGTTCCAGAGCCCGATGACCAGTAATGAGATCGCTACGATGAGCACGAACCACGTGAGGCCGTAGTACAACGTTGTTGTGGGGATGCCCTCAGCTCTGTCACGGACTGTTTTCTGCAACGAAATTGCCCCGTAGAGGCCAAGCACAAGAACCGTGAAATAGTAACCCATCTCGTTGAGTTCCATTGGGGAATTAAACAACCCGATCAAATAGGTTGCCACCCCGATGGTTAATGCGAGCCAGGAGGCCCCCACAAATGCGGGCGTTGGTTTGTTGTGTGTGATGGTATCGCTCATACAGTCTGGACCTTTCGTCTTGCTGTCGCTCTTGAAAATAGAGCAGATTCAGCATGTAAATCATGGCGTTTTAGGAGTTACCCGGCTACACCGTACCCTATAGCGGTCTGAGCCTCTATCATTGCCTGATCGAGGTCACGGTGATCGTACATTGGCGGTGTTTGTGAATATGGGGCCAGTTTTGAACCGTCCTGGGTTTTGTTCCGTCCTAAAATGAGAGGATAGAACTATGCCAACCAAATACCCGCAGTCGTTTAAAGATCGTGCCACGCGCATGGTGTTTGATCGGCTCGAAGATGAAGACGCGCCGAGCCGGTATGTGG
>DATBUL010000037.1:0-14866 GCA_036516115.1 Enteractinococcus sp.
GTGGAGTTCTTGGTCGATACCGAAGGCGAACGTGCCGGTCAGCACGTGTTCATCGAGATGAATCCTCGCATTCAGGTAGAACACACCATCACCGAAGAGATCACCGATATCGATTTGGTCACTTCGCAATTGCGTATTGCCGCAGGGGCCTCCCTTGAAGATCTTGGAATCCGTCAGGAGGACCTGGCGATTCGGGGTGCCGCTATTCAATGTCGCATTACCACTGAGGACCCCGCAAATGATTTCCGCCCCGATACTGGAAAAATTACTGCATATCGATCGGCCGGAGGCTCAGGTATCCGCCTCGATGGTGGCACGATCTACACCGGAGCTGAAATTTCGCCACACTTTGACTCGATGCTGGTCAAAATGTCAGCCCGTGGACGTGACTTTCAGACCGCTATTCGTCGAGCGCGTCGTGCGCTAGCTGAATTCCGTGTTCGTGGTGTGGCGACCAACATTCCATTTCTGATGAACGTCTTTGACAATCAACAGTTCATTGACGGGGATGTGGCAACGGACTTCATCGATAAAAATCCATATCTGACGCAAGTCAATCGTTCCAAAGACCGTGGTTCACGAGCCCTGGCTTATCTGGCGGACGTGACAGTGAACCAACCGTATGGACCACGTATTGAGGGCATGGACCCGCGTCGGAAGCTGCCACATTTTCCCGGGGATAAATCCGATGAACCCGACCGCAGCCCATTTGACGGCCCGTCTCAGGAAACCCCACCAAAAGGATGGCGTGACATCCTAGTCGACAAAGGTCCCGACGGTTTCGCAACGGCTTTGCGAAACCACGAAGGATTGGCTGTTACAGACACGACATTCCGAGATGCACACCAGTCCCTCCTAGCGACCCGGATCCGGACACGCGATATGCTTGCCGCAGCACCGGCAGTATCGCACTTGCTACCAAACCTTCTGTCAGCAGAAGTGTGGGGAGGGGCCACATACGATGTCGCGCTACGGTTCTTATCAGAGGATCCCTGGGACCGACTAGCCCGCTTACGCGAAGAAATGCCCAATATCCCGTTGCAGATGTTACTCCGAGGCCGCAATACGGTTGGCTACACTCCGTATCCGCAACGCGTCACTGAAGCATTTGTCGAAGAAGCGGCCCAGACTGGTGTCGACATTTTCCGTATATTCGATGCACTCAACGACGTCAATCAGATCATCCCAGCGATTAGTGCGGTCCGGGAGAACACCTCATCGGTGGCCGAAGCAGCTCTGTGCTATACCGGCAACCTCTTGGATCCGCGTGAGAAGCTGTATACGTTGGACTACTACCTGGAGCTCGCCGAGAACATGGTGAATGCCGGGGCGCATATTCTGGCCATCAAAGACATGGCTGGATTATTGCGGCCTGCAGCTGCAAGTAAACTCGTGACCGCACTTCGCGAGAATTTCGACTTGCCTGTTCACTTACACACCCACGATACGTCGGGTGGTCAATTAGCCACGCTCTTAGCGGCCTCAGCTGCTGGTGTTGATGCTGTAGATACTGCCATCGCTGCTTTGGCTGGTACGACGTCACAGGTCTCTATGTCCGCACTTGTCGCAGCCACGGACGATACTGAACGGGAAACGGGCTTGTGCTTAGAGCATGTTGCTGGGCTCGAACCTTACTGGGAAGCCGTCCGAGAAATCTATGCGCCGTTTGAATCAGGACTGCCAGCGCCTACCGGTCGAGTCTACGCCCACGAAATTCCGGGTGGTCAATTATCGAACCTGCGCCAGCAAGCTATTGCGCTGGGACTTGGGGAACGTTTCGAATCCATCGAAAACATGTACGCAGCAGCAAACGATATTCTGGGGGATATTGTAAAAGTTACGCCGTCGTCCAAAGTTGTAGGGGACTTGGCCCTGGCGCTGGTGTCCGCCAACGCCGATCCGGCTGATTTTGAACAGAATCCACGGAATTACGATATTCCGGATTCGGTTATTGCCTTCTTATCTGGTCAACTTGGAGATCCTCCTGGTGGATGGCCGGAACCCTTCCGAACCAAGGCGTTGGAAGGTCGCGACACGACTGGAATTCAGGTTGAGGAGCTGTCCCCGGAAGACGAAGAAAGGTTGGCCGAGCCAGGCGAAACCCGTCGTCGTGCTCTCAACCACTTGCTCTTTGCGGGACCTACCAAGGAATACGAAGAACATGTTCGCCTCTATGGGGACACTTCGGTATTACATACCCGAGACTTCCTGTACGGGATGGTCGAAGGCCAGGAGCATGTCATTTCCTTGGGTAAGGGTGTGCGCTTGCTGACCACTCTGCAAGCTGTATCGGAAGCAGATGACAAAGGGATGCGAACTGTGATGGTCACCCTGAACGGGCAGCAGCGCCAGGTTGAAGTACGGGATCGTTCGGTAAAATCGAGTGTGCATGAGGCCGAAAAGGCTGATGCTTCGGTTCAGGGTCATGTACCGGCACCATTTTCGGGCACTGTGACGGTGATCGTAGAAGAAGGCGCCACCGTGGAAGCTGGAGACACTATCGCCACGATCGAGGCCATGAAAATGGAGGCTGGTATTACCGCTCCGGTCGCCGGAACTGTGTCACGCGTTGTGCTGAAAAACCCCACCCCGGTTGAAGGAAATGACTTGATTCTGGTGATCGATCAAGCATGACGCTAGGTTGATTCAGGAAGTCACCACCGGATTCGGAACCACTACACTGTTGGCATGAGCATCGAACAATACGATCTGGCCATCATTGGTTCCGGATCCGGTAATTCCGTTATCACCCCCTATTGGGATAATAAAAAGGTCGCCATCATTGATGCAGGGACATTCGGTGGTACCTGTTTGAACGTTGGTTGTATCCCCACCAAAATGTTTGCCTATCCGGCTCAATTGACTGCGATGTCACGAGACGCCGGGCGACTGGGTATTGACTTGAGTGTCGATGCCACCAACTGGCCCGCGATTCGGGACAGAATCTTTAATAGAATCGATGCGATTTCTGAAGCAGGAAAACATTATCGCGATGTCCAACTGGAACACACGACGCTCATCACAGAAGAGGTTCGTTTCACCGGTCCGAAGCAGTTGACCACCACCTCGGGTCGTCTGTTGGAAGCTGATCAAATTGTCATTGCAGCGGGTTCCCGGCCAAGTCTGCCTGATGTGCCAGGCCTGAACCTTCCGGGGGTGCACACCTCCGATACGGTGATGCGACTCAAAGCTTTGCCAAAACGCATCATCATCGTGGGCGGAAAATATATCGGTTCTGAATTTGCCGCCGTCTTCTCTGGTCTCGGTTCGGAAGTGATTCATATCAATCGCTCAGGACAGCTGTTGTCGAACCACGACAATACGATCTCTGACGAGTTCACTCGCGTCGCCAAGGAATCTTGGCAAGTTGCACTGAATCGTACCCTGCACTCCATTGAGCAGGACGGTGGCAGACTAAGAGTGAATCTGAGCGCCACCGGACATGAACATGACGACGTGGTTGACTATTTTGTAGGCGACGTCGTGTTACTTGCCACCGGACGGATCCCAAATACAGACCGTCTGGACCTTCCTGCGGCCGGCATCGATGTCGAGAAGGGCTTTATTGCCCGCGACGAATACCTACGTGTTCTATCTCAGGGGCGACCCATGGAAGGCATTTGGGCGATGGGCGACATAGCGAATCCACAAATGCTCAAGCATGTGGCCAACCATGAACAACGTATCGTCTCCCACAACATGGAAAACCCCGATCGTATGAAGGCTGATACATTGGCAACGATCCCGGCCGGTGTTTTCACCCGTCCACAAATCGCCAGCGCTGGCCTGACCGAAGAAGAAGCACGGGACCAATATGGCGACGACGCTATTTCTGTCAAAGTTCAGTCATACGGGGATACCGCCTATGGCTGGGCGATGGAAGACGTGGATGGATTTGTGAAGATCATTGCCGAAAAGGCGACCGGGAATATTCTTGGCGCGCACATTATGGGCCAAGAAGCAACCAACCTTATCCAACCAGTTCTCACAGCTATGTCGTTTGGAATCACGGCTCACGAGTTGGCTCGAGGACAATACTGGATTCACCCCGCGATGGCAGAAGTCGTCGAAAACGCGCTACTGGGACTCGATGTTCCAGATTCCGGCTATCTCTAAGATGAATACAGCAACGCCGCGCTCACCCGAAGCTAAGCAACGGGTGAGCGCGGCGCTGTGACAGGCGCTCTATTTGGTAGCGGGCTGGTAAATATCGTCCACGAGATCTTGGAAGTCTCGGAGAATGGTTTCGCGTCGAATCTTCATCGAGGGCGTCATCTGACCCGCTTCTATTGTGAAGTCACGGTCAGCGATTCGAAATTCTCGAATTGACTCGGCTCGGGATACGGACTCATTGGCTTTATCAATGAGTGCTTGAACATGCTCGCGCACTGCGGGGTGGGTGGCCATGTCCGCAATCGACATGTCTGGATCCAGCCCACGCTGTTTGAGCCAAGAGGGTGCCGTTTCTTCATCGAGGGTAATGAGAGCAGCGACAAACTTTTGATTGTCACCGATGACCATGACTTGAGAGATAAGTCCGTCGGCGCGAATCTGATCCTCCAGTTGCGCTGGAGCGACATTCTTGCCGCTTGCAGTGACCAGAATCTCCTTCTTACGACCGGTGATGGTCAAGTAACCATCCTGATCCAGATGGCCGATATCGCCGGTGTGGAACCAGCCGTCAACGAGTTCTTCTGCGGTCTTGTCGGGCAGATTCAAATAACCTTTGAAGACACAGACCCCGCTGGCCAGAATCTCCCCATCGTCTGCAATGCGGATGCCACAACCAGGAGCGGGAAGTCCCACGGTGCCGACACGCGTCTTGCCTGGACGATTCACCGTGACTGGGGCTGTTGTTTCGGTCAGACCATAACCTTCTTTAATGTTGATCCCAACGCCGCGGAAGAAATGGCTTAAGTATGCGCCAAGTGGGCCCCCGCCCGAAATGGCGTCTTTGACCTGTCCGCCCATGGCAGCACGGATCTTTGTGTACAACAGCTTGTCAAAGACCCAGTGCTTCAGGCGTAACAAAGCACCGATCTGACCAGCTTCTTTTGCCTTCGAATACTCGACAGCGATTTCGGCACCACGTTCGAAGATCTTGCCTTTACCGCCTTCTTGTGCGTTCAACAAGGCAGAGTTATAGACCTTTTCAAATACCCGAGGAACTGCAAGGAGAAAATCCGGTTGAAAGGATTTGAGATCCGGGACGAGTTGCTTGACATCTGAGGTGTGGCCAACTTTGGATCCGGAAGCAAGCGTCTGGAATGAGATGAATCGTGCAAAAATGTGAGCTAACGGAATGAAGAGGATGGTCGAACTGTCGCGAGTAAGGACTTCTTGCATCTCAGAATGTAAAATATTCATGGATAAGTTGACCAGGTTGCCGTGGGTGATCATGCACCCTTTGGGGCGACCAGTGGTACCTGAGGTGTAGACAATAGTGGCTACATCATCCAGGGTCGCTTGCGTGCGTCGACGCTCCATTTCCTCAGCGTCGGGTCCATTGGGTGCTAGCGCTCGTAAATCATCCAGGCCATCTTCCATGATCCATAACCCATTGAGCTCAGGCAGCGCTTCGCGCTCCAATGCTGTTTTGACCCCACGCGCGTGGGAGGCTTTTTCTACGACCGCAGCTTTGACCTTCGCGTCCTCAATGATCCAGGCAATTTGTGAAGGTGAGGAGGTTTCATAGATCGGCACAGTGACCGCCCCTGCATACATGATGGCCAAATCCATCAGCGTCCATTCGTAACGAGTGGGGCTCATAATCGCCACCGAGTCTCCGGGCTCAATACCGACGGCGGCGAGTGCGCGAGCAAGAGTTTTTGCATCGTCACGGAATTGGCTGGCCGAAATATCGGTCCACTGACCAGGTTGTAGTTGACGTGCAAAGAGTGGATGGTCAGGGTCCTGATGGAATTGATTTTCTACAAGGTCAGTTGCATTCGAATCGTGCGGTGCGTGAGCGACCGGAGGAATAATGATCTCTTTCAAAGTGATGCTCCATCAGTAGACGGGGTGTGCGATGTGAATCACATTCTACTTCTCAGTAATCAAAATGACGAGACGCCACGTATCAAGAACGTAGAAGTCATGAGAGGATTAAAGCTTCGCGCCACTGCCATAGTCGTCGCTGTCGTCTGGATCGCGATGGTCCGGGCTTCGCGGAAGCAAGAAAAATAAGCTCACGACGCCGGCGAGGAAGCACATAACGGTTGCAGCGGCTAGCCACCATGCCAACGAAATACCCAGCAAAGCGGTACTCAGCCAGATAACCACTGATCCAAGGACCGCGGTCCATGACAAAATTGTTCGAGGGTTTCCTGTAGCAATGGGTTTGGGATTCGGCGGTTGGAAATCTTCACTCACCTCTTCAGTCACATGGTAGTCGCGTGGTCCCGGGGGAGGTGCTGAAAAATAGCTCGAGGGGTCTAATGCGGAATCCTCAGGTTCGCCACCCAGACGGCGTACGAGGTCTTCCCATTGTTCATCGTCGTTAGTTCTGGACATGTGGTGTACCTGAATGCCCAAGCAGGGTGGCAATACTGTCTTGATGAATGGTTGGCGCATCATAATCCAAGGTGGCCACGTGATAGCTGTTTTCGAGTAACACAGTTCTCAGGATGCCCGGGTCGAGGCGCCGATGCAAGATTCTGGCCGATGAGGCCGGGACGATGTGATCGACCGTTGATTGATAGAGCGTCACGGGCGACTTAACGGCCCCCAGCTGCCGCCGAACGGTACGAAAGAGTTTTGCTAATTCTTCGACGGCCGGAACGGGTGTTCGGTTATAGGCTACTTCGATGACGCCGGGTTTCTTGATGTCACCAGCCAGCGGTCCGACGGTGGGGATCAATCCCTGTAAGAGAGGTGAAAGGGACGCCCCAAGTTTGTCGAGGGGTTTGAAACTCAATGCCGGATTCACGACGAATATGGCATTGATGGCTCGGTGCGCCGCCGCATCAAGTGCCAGAGCTCCACCTAGTGACAGTCCACCCACCGCGATGCGGTCATAATCTTGGTCTAAGAGATGATCTAATGATTGCTGGACGTGTCGCCGCCATGCACCGGCACGAGTCTGAGCAAGATCACTGACTTGGGTGCCATGGCCGGGCAGTAAAGGAATCGACACTGCGGCACCTGCCGAGGCAAGTGCCTCGCCCCAGGGCAGGACAGAGCTGGGGCCTGCAGTAAACCCGTGGAGCAATACCACACCCCATCGAGCACCAGATAGGGCAAGCGGCCCTGAAGGACTCGGATTGAGGAATTCAGAAGATAGCAAGTGGCTCATCACTTCCAGCATAGTGCGCCGCCGTCAAAGATGAATAGCTTGCAGTTTTCCGGTGAACGTTTGCTTTCGGTAACGGCCAGGGTTGGGCTATTAGCGTCATGATCTACTCCCGCGTGTCGCCGGGTCGTATGCTTGTCTGCATGATGTTTGACACTGCGGAACAGAATCAGGCTGTAGAGCCCTTCGGCACCACCCATTCACAGGGTGCCGCTGATTATCCTGGACTGGATGAGTGGCGGAATCTTGACGTGCGACAAGCCCCGCAGTGGTATGACCAGCAAGTGCTGGAAGAAAGTCTCACGGAGTTATCCAATGTCCCGCCACTCGTCTTTGCCGGTGAGGTCGATGTTCTTCGTGAGCGGCTCGCTGAAGCCGCAGCTGGCAAAGCCTTTGTATTACAGGGCGGTGACTGCGCTGAGACGTTCGCAGGGGCAACCGCCAATAAGATTTCCGCGCGCATACGGACCATCCTGCAGATGGCTGCGGTCTTGACGTATGGTGCTTCAATGCCGGTGGTCAAGATGGGCCGAATGGCCGGACAATTTGCCAAGCCACGGTCATCGAATATGGAAGTTCGTGATGGTGTAGAGTTGCCATCGTTCCGTGGCGAAATCGTCAATGGTTTTGATTTCACTGAGGAATCGCGTCGACATGATCCTCGTCGCATGGTGCAGGCGTACCATACCTCGGCTTCCACCTTGAATCTGATTCGTGCCTTCACCACTGGAGGCTTCGCTGATCTACGGACTGTGCACTCTTGGAATAAAGGGTTTATGTCGAACCCAGCGTATGCGCGTTTTGACGAACTGGCAGGCGAGATCGATCGTGCAGTGCGTTTTATGGAAGCCGCTGGCGCTGACTTTGATGCTCTGAAAACGGTTGAATTCTTTTCCGCTCACGAGGCGCTCCTGTTAGAGTACGAACGCGCGCTCACTCGTATTGACTCTCGAACCGGACTGCCTTACATCACGTCATCACACTTCGTGTGGATCGGTGAGCGCACCCGGCAGGTTGATGGTGCCCATGTGGATTACCTGTCGCGGATTCGTAACCCCATTGGCGTGAAGCTTGGTCCAACCACCACGGTTGACCAAGCGATGGAACTCATCGAGAAGCTTGACCCGAATCGTGAACCGGGACGTTTGACCTTTATCGTTCGCATGGGTGCCAAGAAAATCCGTGAACAGCTGCCGGGCATTATGGAGGGTGTAAAGGCAGAAGGTGCGACTCCGTTGTGGATCACCGATCCGATGCACGGCAATACGATTACGGCTGCAAATGGATATAAGACACGACGCCTTGAAGACATCATGAATGAAGTCCGTGGATTCTTCGAGGTAGCCGAGGCTACCGGAACCCATCCGGGCGGGCTACACATCGAATTGACCGGTGACGATGTCGCAGAATGCTTAGGTGGTTCGGTGGCCATCGACGAATCAGCCTTCGATGAGCGTTATGAGACGCTTGTCGATCCACGCTTAAATCACCAACAGTCGCTTGAATTAGCATTTCTTGTGGCGGAATCGCTTGCCAAGGGCAACGCCAACTAACAATCCGAGCATAGCTATGTAGCCCTGCCTCAGCCACCATGTCCGGTGGCTGAGGCACTTTTTGGGCATCAAACATTGAAATGAAGCATGGCGCTGCTTGTTCTAGCCAAAAATCCAGCTCATCAACGCCGATGCCGCCCAGTTGCCTAAGAGCACGGTGGCGGCCGCGGCCATGATAATGAGCAATGTGTTGATTGCAGCGCGCGAGCCTCGAATCGGAGCGAATTCTCGGAGCGGCTCGTGCTGTTTTTTGGCCCCAAAGTCGCGAACTTGGGGAGTGACTGCAGCATGCTGTTCTACTGCCGGACGCTGATAGTGATCCATCGATCCGACTGGGGCAGCCTGGGCTGTCACCGACGGTGGTAGCACCGTGACGTTGGGTTGTGGTGGTGGGGGAGGAGTACCGTCATCCACATTGTCAGTCGGTTGCTTAGGAATGCCAAATGTTTTCGTGGCGACACTATCATAGACCTGGGTCGCGTCGTCTATAGATTCTTGGGCGGCTAACTGTTCGGCTGCCTCCGGATTTTCCAAGAGATGCTGAATCAAGATTAATACCTCGGTAGCATCAGCCGGACGATCTTCCGGGGAGGGCTCGGTCATGTGCAGAACGATGTCATCGACGGCAGCACTCATACCCGGGACCAGTGTTGACGGAGCAGGCACTCTCGAGTTCGTGTGTTGGACTGCTATCGCCACCGCAGAGTCACCACTAAATGGTCGCTGACCCGTCAGCATCTCAAAAATGACGATGCCCAAAGCATATACATCGGAGCGTTCATCTGCTTGCTCACCGGTGACCAGCTCCGGGGACATGTAAGAGACGGTACCCATCAAAGCCATCCCCGTTCCGGTGTGATTCGATGCGGCGCGGGCCAGTCCAAAGTCGGCCACTTTAATGTGACCATCAGTCGAGACTAGAACGTTTTCGGGTTTGATATCACGGTGGATGAGGCCCACTTGGTGTGCAGCAGCAACTCCACGGATCATGGGCACAGCAATATTCCAAGTTTCTTCCACCGTCATTTGTCCGGCAGCACGCATGACTTCGCGCAACGTGTGGCCCTCAATGAACTCCATCGCCAAAAAGGCGACGCTCCCATCGCCGACGCTACCCAGGCCTTGATCATAAACATTCACCACATGGGGGTGATTAATTTTGGCCGTATTCTTTGCCTCGGCCTCAAATTTTTCAATGACGGCTGGATCCTCAGCCATATTCGGACGCAAGATCTTCAGCGCAACTTCGCGGTCGAGCCGGGTATCAAGGGCACGGTAGACCGTAGCCATTCCGCCGTGTGCTAACCGTTGGGTAATTCTATAGCGGTTATCGACGGTCAGGCCAACGAGCGAGGGTCCAGTTGGAGTAGTCACAACACATACGATACCCGGCCAGCGATGCCGACCGGGTATCAGTTTCCTATCAGGGGAGTTCGATTAGAATCTGCTCATCGCATTCCGGACCTTTTTGACGTAGTCCTTCGTGTCCGAATACATTCCGTATTTCCGAACCCCAGCTTCACCCTGGTAGTAGCCGGCAATGCCGATATCCCCAGGATTGTTGCGCTGCAGGTGGCGAATGATAGCCACACCTGCGGTGATGTTATCTTGCGGATCCAGCAGGTTGAGTTTCCGACCAACGAGCTGCGATGCCCACTCTCCAGACGATGGAATGACCTGCATGGTTCCAATCGCATTGGCGGGGGAAACGGCCGTGGGATCAAAAGCAGACTCTACTTGGGCATGAGCCAGCGCTAGGCGTGGATCGACCCCCATGGAGATCGCCGTACTACGGACCATCTCGCGAACTTTTTCACGTGACGGCATAGGGGCTGCCAGCAACGCGCGCTTATTGGCGTTCGCGTTGGCCACGACGTGGTCCGGGTAGGTGTAGTGGAGGAATGTATTACCGATGAGTTGATCGTTATTATTGCCCGTGGATGCGGTCGACACATTCGAGCTTGAGCCGCTAAGTTTGAGCTTCTGGCCTGGATAGATGATCGACGATGTCGTGAGTCCGTTAGCTTTCAATAGTGCCGACAAACTGATGCCGTTGCGGGAGGCAATGCCCGACAGCGTATCACCGGATTTGACGGTGTATGTCCCAGTGGACGTGCTTTGAGATGACTGGCCTCCGCCAGTTGAAGACGAGCTCGAGGTAGAAGCCGAACCAGACAGTTTGATCTTCTGTCCTGGATAAATAACCGAACTTGCACTGAGGCCATTGGCTTTCAGGATCGTCGACAGGCCAACGCCGTTACGTGCTGCAATCCCCGACAGAGTGTCGCCCGCTTTGACGGTATAGGTCGATCCGGTTGAAACGTTCGTGGCTTTAGGGGCACTTGATGAAGAGCGCGAGGGTGACGTGGTCGTTGCGCTGCCGGAAAGTTTAATCTTCTGGCCCGGGAAGATCGTGGAAGACAACGACAACCCGTTGGCCTTCAAAATGGTCGACAGGCTCACCCCATTGCGGGCGGCGATGCCTGATAACGTGTCACCAGATTTCACCGTGTATGTCGAGGATGACGACGACGAACCACTCGACGATGATGCTTTCGACGACGACGTGGAACTTGACGAACTGCCCGACAATTTCAGCGTTTGGCCGGGATAAATAATCGATGACCGGGACAGCCCGTTGGCTTTCAACAGCGTGGACAGTCCGATGCTGTGTTTAGCTGCAATTCCGGAAAGCGTGTCCCCAGATTTCACCTTATATGTACCTGAAGTACTCGAGGCTGACGTGGTCGCACTCTTGGAGGATGAAGACGATGTCTTTGCAACGGATCCCGAGAGCTTGAGTGTTTGCCCCGGGTAGATAATCGAGGACATCGATAAACCATTAGCCTTGAGCAAGGTAGACAAGCCAATACCATTGCGGGCTGCAATTGCTGAAAGTGTATCGCCGGCTTTGACCTTGTAGGTGCTTGCGCTCGAGGAAGATGATGCGGTGCGAGCACTGGACGTCGTCGACTGAGAGGAGCCTGAAGGCCCCAGATTCAGCTTGTCTCCGGGATAGATGGTCGATGAAGCTTTGAGTTTGTTCCACTTAAGCAGATTCGATAGTGAAACCTTATGCCTTAGGGCAATGTGCCCCAGCGTGTCACCCGCTTTGACCTCATAGGTTTTCGGGGCGGTTTTCGCCGCCTGGAAATGCTGCTGAGTGAAACGAGCTGGCAGGGAGACAGCGAGCTGATCGGCAGGGATCAAAGAAGACTCTAGCTGCTGTTGAGCTGCGGTGAGATTGGCGGCTGTTGCAGGCTTAGGACTCAATGCCGTACTGGTTGCATCGGTTACCGCCGCGGGGGCCGCAGTGGCGGAACCGATGGCGAGAAACGGCAGAGCCGATGTCGCAACAGCTGATTTGTAGAACCGGGAAGCCCCGGAAGTACGGTCAGTCATGAATAACGTATCCTCTTTGCGTCAGGCACCCGAGCCAGGGGAAGTTCTTGTGCACTGTGTGACAAAAATAGCGTCGAGGTGTACGTGATGAAAATGTTACATGAGTGAATATACATGACTAATGGGACAAATGTTAATAGGAGAGGTTCATGCGTCTCTGTATGACGGCCCGCGCCTCTAGAGGAGTCTCATTATCCGTCTGGGAATCCAAGCGTCGCAAAGGCGTGCAAGACTGCGATAATGTGGAGCTGTGAATGATTCCCAAGAATTAGAAGTACTGGTTGACGATTGGTTGACCCTGCCGGACGTAGCTGAGCGCCTTGATGTAATTGTGACTCGCGTTCACAAAATGATTAAGGAAAAGCATCTCGTTGATGTACGTCGCGGTGAGCATGGCATCCGCTACGTCCCCGCTGCGTTTCTTACAGACAACGGCATCCTGAAGCCGCTTGGTGGCACCATCATGGTACTTGCTGACGCTGGTTTCAACGATGTAGAAATCATCCGGTGGTTATTCACTGAGGATGATTCTTTACCAGGGCGTCCAATTGATGCACTTCACGCCGGAAGAAAAACAGAGATCCGGCGTAGAGCGCAAGCCTTAGCTTGGTAGCGGCTAGTGCTGGCGGTGTAGCAGACCTGAAACCAATTCTTCCAGGCCAGCTCGGACTTGGGCGGTAACTGGAAGCGCGTATAGCGCTTGATACGTCTGCTGGCCCAGCCGTTGGATCTCGTTTTCAACGGTCGCCCGGGCGCCTGAAGATTCGATCAGTAACTGCATCTCATCAACAGTCCGATCACTCGAGGCGGGATCTTTGAGGAAATTGTTGAGCATTTGAGCTTTCTCGGGGTCGAGGTTATTGAGTGCGTGAGCGACAAGTTCGGTGCGCTTTCCCTCGGCCAAATCATCGCCCGCAGGCTTCCCCGTCAAGGCAGGGTCACCAAAAACGCCTAAGAGATCATCCCCAAGTTGAAAAGCCATACCTAATGGTAGGGAAAACTCTCGGTAGGCCGTTAAAGTCGTTTCGTCGGCCCCTGCTAAAATGCCTCCGAGGTCGAAGGGCCATACTGCAGAATAGTGAGCGGATTTGTAACGCAACACCGTGCGGGCTTGTCCTAGTGCCACGTTAGGGTCGGTGGGAAGATTCGCTTCGGCCAAGATATCTAAATACTGGCCGGTCATCACTTCAAAACGCATGGCATGAAATGCCTCACGCGCTGGCGTGGCAAATGCTGTGGCGTCGGCAGTAATTGAAAAGACTTCTTCGCTCAGGCCAAGTGCTAAGTCGCCAGCTAGGATGGCGGCCGAAACACCAAAGTGAGTGCCATCTTGCACCCATTGCTGTTCACGGTGGAGCTGTTCAAAACTCTTGTGAACCGATGGTTGCCCGCGGCGAGTATCAGATCGATCGAGAATATCGTCGTGAATTAAGGCTGCCGCCTGGAATAATTCCAATGCGACGCCGGCATCCACAATACGCGGATCATCAGCGTCACCGCCGGCACCTTGCCAGCCCCACCAGGCCAGGAGAGCGCGAAGTCGTTTACCGCCTTCGACAAGCCGTGCAATTGACGACACCAGCGGTTCTGCAGAGACAGCTATCTGTGTGGCTCGGTGTTGGTAATCGGCTAACAGAATCTGCATCCGCTCATGAACGGTTGTCCGGAACCACGCAGCGTCCAATGTCGTCACGGTGTTGAGTCTCCTGTCTACTGAAATTTCAGCAAAATCTCTCGTTGTCCCTAAGACTACCGCCAGCGCAGCGTAGACTAGGCATATGGTCTCAGCGGGTCAACATTTCAGTTCCGGCCAGAAGTCTGTCGATGAATCCTGGGATGCGACCATATTGCACATCGATATGGACGCTTTTTTCTTATCGGTCGAGCTTCTGGATCACCCACAGTTTCGTGGCGTTCCAGCAGTGGTAGGTGGCAAGTCGCCAAGATCGGTTGTCACCTCAGCGTCTTATGAAGCCCGCCACTTTGGTATTCGATCCGCAATGCCCATGGCACATGCTCTGGCAAGATTTCCTCGTCTCGTGGTGATTGAACCGAATCGAGAAAAGTACACCCAGGCCTCACGCCAAGTTATGGAAGTCTTACACGATGTCACGCCGATGGTCGAACAACTGTCGATCGACGAAGCATTTGTAGATGTCAGTGGCGCACGTCGCCGTCTTGGCAGCCCAGCCCGTATTGCCCAGCTCATTAAATCCAGAGTACGCGATGTAACGGGTCTTCCTTCGACCGTGGGCGTAGCAGCAAATAAGTCTGTGGCGAAGATTCTCTCTGACCAGTCCAAACCAGACGGTATAGGAGTAGTGCCCGCCCATTGCACTCGCGAATACTTGGCACCACTGCCGGTCAACGTGATTTGGGGTGTGGGGCCGAAACTTTTAGAGCGTCTTAATAATGCGGCAATTCACACCGTGGGGGAGTTGGCAGCTCAAGACCCGAACCGAATGAAACGTTGGTTGGGCTCCATCGGACCTCAAATCGTAGCGCTTGCCCGTGGTGAGGACACTCGGGAAGTTCAGCCACGCCAAGAAGCGAAATCGGTGTCCGTTGAGCATACATTCGACCGCGATATTACCGATGCCCAAGAGTTAGAAACGTATCT
>DATBUL010000038.1:0-16648 GCA_036516115.1 Enteractinococcus sp.
GTTGGCCATCGAACCGGCGGGGCGGTCTTCAGGTGGCAGATATTCGGTCACGACGCTCGCGGTCATGGCCTGTTCATCAAGTTCCAGGCGCAGCCCGCGAGAGGACTGGTCGTCGTCGGCGTTGCGGGCGTGGTTATCGAAAATGGTCAGCGTGCCGTCGGTATCCCGGGCGGCGGTGTGTTGCCACGCAAAGACCGCCTCGTTGGGCAAGTCGAAGTCACTCGAGACTCCACCGAGGATCCAGTCAAGTTCGCCGGTGTCGCGGTCAATGCGATACACCGCGTTGGTGTGCCGGGCCGAGGCCAGAATACTGCCGTCGTCGTCCAGGGTGGCCGAATTGATGTGGAAGTAATCAAAAGGATTCTCGTGGGTGCCCAGCGCAGGTTTGTCGTCGTCCTGATCGGCCGCGGCTTTTTCGTCAAAATCCAACACTGCATCGGTCAACGGGACGTGGTCCAGTGCGCTCCATTCAAAGAGTACTTCGGCGGTGTCAATGTCGATTTCTTGGATGACGCCGTCGTGAACCCATCCCTCTGCTGGTCCCCCGAGCTCGCTGAGATCGACCGGGCGTTTGACGTAGGCCAATACGAGCATGGTGTCGGGGTCGGTGATGACCATGTCGTGGAAATCGGTTTCGTGCGGGGGCAGGGAACCACCCGAGGTCACAGTCGTGAACACGTGATAGGTGTCATTCATCAGGTAGATGTCGCCATACCCCCACCCTACGGCGGCGGGACCTTTAAAGTACGTCAGGACGGTCTCGCCCTGGTATTGCTGGGGTCGCAGGTCGAAATGCCCGTTGTCACTGGGGTGGAGTTTCGATGGATCCATCCACACTAATTCCCCGGTGACGTCAATGATCATCGCGGCGCTCGAGGGAGTTTCGGTATCGAAGTCGGGTGTGAGGAAAATATAATCCTTGGAGTCCGCGTACTCATCCTGCCAGGCTGGGCCCCGGGTAATGTCGAATTCGGGGGGTTTCAGATCGGGCCGAGAGACAAAGGCTTGATGCGGAATCGGCGTGGCGTCGGAATCGGTTTCGGCGTCAGCGTCTCCGCATCCGGTCAGCAGCACGGCTCCAAGCGCGACACCGCTGACGGTGGCGGCCCAGTTGGATCTGGTGTGTACCCGAATGTCCATAGTTTATGGTGTACACGATCCCCAGCGTGTGGGCAATGGTGGTTAGGCTGACCAGGCTTGGTAGCCGATCAGATCGGGCAACGGGGTCAGGGTGATCGCCAAGTCGGGATCGCGGGCATCGATGTGCCAGTCGCCGTCTGACCAGATCAGATCGATCAACACGGAGGTGCGCGAGGTTTCGGTGCCATCAAATGAGGTCACGGCCAGATCAATTTGGGCGGTGTCGCCGTCATAGTTAACCAACCGGAACCCGCCCAGGGCGGTATCGGCCTGGGCAAAGACCGTGGTGAATAACTCGGCGGCTTCTGCCCGGTGGGCTTGGGCGTGCTCGCCGGCAAAGACATCCGGTTCGTCTTCCCAGTAGGCGGGGTTGGTCAGTTGGCCGGTATAGGCCGAGGCGGCAAAGAGCATCCCGCGCGGGGAGTGTTCAAAGCAACTGAACTCACCGTGGGTGGCATAGTTGCCGGGACCGTAGGTTTCAGACACGGGCAGCCAGGCGCCACGGTGTTCGACCCATTGCGCCTCCGGGGTATCGGCGATCGAGCCTTCCAGGGCCACCCCGCCGAGTCCACACACCGAATCGGTGGGAGTATCGAGATAGGTGGCGGGTTGGCCAAATTCGTTGTCGTGACTGAGCGTCGACAGGATAAAGCCCATGACGACGGCCGTGGCCGCCACGGCGATCCCGATGATGCTCAGCACGCCTTTACCCGTCGTCCAGAAATTGGATTCTTGCAGCTGGGGCGGGTTTTCAGAACTGGTAGGCTGACGCTTCGGGCGGTCAGCAGAATCTGGCGTCGTCATCATGGTCGAGTCTACTTCGCACCCGAGCGCAAGCCCTAAGCGCTCCCCCGTCAGCTGACCTCACAGCTGGCGCAAATATAACAGCAACTGGGTGTTGGTATCGGGTTCCAGGTTGGAAAACCCGTGGCGTTCATAAAAGCGGCGGGCGTCCACATCGATCGCATCGACGCCGATGTGCATCTCGCAACACCCGCGCGACCGAGCGTCATCCAGCGCAGCGGTGAACAGGTGGGTTCCGATGCCCTGATCGCGCAGTGCCGGACGCACATAGAGTTCTTCCAAATACGCCAAGGGACCGTCACAATACGGGGTGGGCCGGTAGGTCACCAGCGCCAAACCGGTCGGATCATTAGCGCTGCCTGACACCACAGCCAGCACATCTTCGCGTGCCAGCAACCGGCGAAAACGCTGGGTCAAGATCGCGACGTCGGGGGTGTCTGAGTCGAATTCGGTGTTGAAATCCCACAGCAGTTGCCCCACAAGTGCCGCGTGTGCGGCCGTGGCGACAAAGGCAATCATGACGGCAGCGTAGCACGCGAGCTAGCGCTCGAACAGTCCGCTAGCGTCCTGAGAACAGCTTGCTGGAGGTGCTGTGGCTATGCTGTCAGAGGATCAATCGTCGTGAGAGGTAATATCGGCATGGCTTCGACCACAGATTTAGGACAATAGGCACAGACCAAAGCATTGTGCTGATGTTCGACAATGAAAAGGATGCCATGGCAGATCACAAATTTGGGTTCCGTACTCGTGCCTTGCACGCCGGAGCCGTCCCGGATGCTGTGCACGGTTCCCGTGCGGTACCGATTTACCAGACGACGTCGTTCGTCTTTGAGTCACAACAGGACGCCGCAGACCTGTTTGCGCTCCAGAAATACGGCAGCATTTACTCGCGGATCTCCAACCCGACCGTGGCAGCTTTCGAAGAACGCATCGCCTCACTCGAAGGGGGCATCGGTGCGGTCGCGACCGCGTCCGGGCAGGCCGCTGAATTCGTCACCCTGGCCGCCCTCGCTGGGTCCGGCGATCACATTGTGGCCTCCTCCAAGCTCTACGGTGGCACCATCACCCAACTGGATGTGTCGTTGCGTCGTTTCGGCGTGGACACCACGTTCGTGGATTCGACCGAAGTCGAGGGTTTTGCTGCGGCCATCCAGCCCAATACCAAGGCCATCTATACCGAGATTGTCGCCAATCCCTCGGGCGTTATCGTGGATCTCAAAGGCTTGGGCGAACTGGCGGCCGAACACGGCATCCCGTTAATCGTCGACTCGACTTTGACCCCGCCGTATCTGATTCGTCCGCTGGAACACGGCGCCGATATTGTGATTCACTCGGCCACAAAATTCTTGGGCGGCCACGGCACCACCCTGGGTGGCGTCGTCGTGGAATCGGGCCGCTTCCCATGGGATAACGGCAACTTCCCGCAGATGACCGAACCGGTCCCGTCGTATAACAACCTGTCGTGGTACGGCAACTTTGGTGAATTCGGGTTCTTAACCAAACTGCGCAATGAACAGCTGCGCGACTTCGGCCCCTCACTGCCCGCACAGTCGGCATTCCAGCTGATGATTGGGGTCGAAACGCTGCCCCAGCGCATGGACGAACACCTGGCCAATGCCAAGAAAGTAGCCCAATGGTTGGCCGAGGATGACCGCATTGCCTACGTCAACTACGCTGGTCTGGAAGATAACCCATACTACGAACGTGGCAAGGAATTGCTGCCCCTGGGTGTCGGCTCGGTGTTTAGCTTCGGTGTCAAAGGTGGCCGCCAAGCGACCGCAGACTTCATGTCGAATCTGCAGTTGGCCTCCCACCTGGCCAATATCGGGGACGCGAAAACCCTGATGCTGCACCCGGGTTCAACCACCCACCAGCAGCTGTCTGCTGAACAGCTGGTTGCCGCTGGTATTCCAGATGATCTGGTCCGCATTTCCGTGGGGATCGAAGATGTCGATGACATTCTTTGGGACCTCGACCAGGCGTTGACCGCAAGCCAGAACAACGCCTAAGGAGTATCGATGACTGTTGTAACCGAACGCAAATGGGTCGGCCCGGGCGCCGTTGAACGCCTCAAGATCCTGCAAGACACCAAGACCATCGCGATTGTCGGGGCCTCCGATAAGCTCGAGCGCGCCTCCTACTTCGTCGCGACCTACCTATTGTCGTCATCCACCTACGACGTGTATTTCGTCAACCCCATCCTTGCCGGCAAGGGCGGCACGATTCTGGGCCACCCGGTGTATGCCTCGCTGGCCGATATTCCGGTCAAGATCGATATGGTCGATGTCTTCCGTCGTCCAGACGATACGCCGGCGATCGCCAAAGAAGCCGCCGACATCGGTGCGAAATACTTCTGGCTGCAGTTGGGCATCTGGTCCGATGAAGCAGCAGAAGTTGCCGAAGATCTCGGACTGCAAGTCGTCATGGACCGTTGCGTGAAAATCGAACACGCCCGGTTCCACGGTGGACTGCACCTGGCCGGATTCAACACCGGGGAGATCTCGTCGAAGCGTCAGCGCATCGACGCCTAACATCTCAACCAGACACCGGCCGCTGGAGGATTCCGGCGGCCGGTGTTTTTCCACGACCTGTTCAAGGATGCTGCCCCATGTCCCGGAATGCCACACCCGACCAACCCGTCGTTCGGTTCGCGACGAAAAGAGGGCGTCGAACGTTTTTATACTTCGGTTCGATCGCTTTTGTGGTGTGTTGTTTCGGGATGATTGTGTTCGGCCTGTACTTGATTCGACAAGACCCGCTGGCCGAGCTTCGGGCCTGGATCATCCTGGTGATAGGGATTATTGGGGTCCCCTTCTTCGGTCTCATCGCGTTTGGGATCGGAAGAAATCATTGGGGGCGCCAGGGCGACACGAGCCTGATCCTGACGCCTGAGGGACTGATCGACCGCACCCAAATTGTCGGCGCGCTGCCGGTTGTCCCCTGGTCGCTGGTGCAAGGCTATGATCTGATGCAGTTCCACGGGCAACCCTTTCTGATGCTGCACCTGGCCGACGTTGACGCCTATCTGAAGCTGATCGGTTCTTCTCGCATCATGCGTTGGACGTTCAAAGCCAATGCCAAAATCTTGCGCACACCGGTGCACTCGATTGCGCTCCAACACGTTGCCGCTAGCCATGAGGAAATCCTCTACGCCCTGGCATACTTCACGGGTTTGGCACCCGGGCAACCCCGCGTCACCATAAATTAGTCCGTCTCCTACGGTTGTTCAAAGACTTCCGGACCGTTCCCTGCCAGCTCAAATCCCAGGTGGCAGCGCTCCGGCAACGTCACGGGCCTGCCGTGAGCAGGCTTCAGCGCGTTCAGCAGGTTTCCAGCCATTCTTCGGGTGACACCCCTTGTTATGAGCCATTCGCCATTGTCATAATGGCGACATGAAAGCAGCAGCTGGAGAACACCACGCTCGGTTCGATCAGGCGCAGTGGAGTCAGGCACTCCGGGCCGCGGGGCTGCGCGTCACCCGCCAGCGCTTAGCGGTTCTTGCCGCGGTGGTGGCCAGACCGCACGGCACGATTGAAGAAATCCTTGATGAAGTACGAACCGAATTGCCCACGATTACCATCCAGTCGGTGTACTTCGTCATGAATTCCCTGGTGTCGGCCGAGATTGTGCGCAAGCTTGAATTCCCCGGCTCCCCGGCCCGCTACGAAGTTGAAGGCCACGATAATCATCATCACGCGGTGTGCCGATACTGCGGCCGCATCGAGGACGTGGCCTGCGTGACAGGGCAAGCCCCGTGTCTGCAACCCGAGGCACACGTTGAGATGACGGTTGAAGTCGCTGAGGTGATCTTCACGGCCGTGTGTCATGACTGTGCCGCCACCCAGCGGGTGCGCATGTAGCTGTGCTTTAACAAATCCGCCCCCAACCATGTCCATTGACCGCCATAAAGAATTCCACGCAATCTGAAACCACAGAACATGTTGATGAGAAAGGCATGACCAATGACGAATCGTAAGACTCCGCATAGCACCGGCTCCACCACCCAGGCCGGCATCCCCGCCGTGAGCGATCGCAACTCTTTGACCGTGGGACCCGACGGCCCGGTCATGCTGCATGACAGCCACCTGGTGGAAACCCTGCAGCACTTCAACCGCATGAATGTGCCCGAACGTCGCCCGCATGCTAAAGGCTCGGGAGCATTTGGCACCTTCACGGTCACCGAGGATGTCTCTCACTACACCTCGGCGGCGGTCTTCCAACCGGGCACCCAGACGGAGATGTTGGCCCGGTTTTCTACCGTGGCTGGCGAACTGGGCTCCCCTGATACCTGGCGTGATCTGCGTGGCTTCGCACTGAAGTTCTACACCTCGGAAGGGAACTTTGATCTGGTGGGCAACCACACGCCGATCTTCTTCGTGCGGGATCCCATGAAGTTCACCCACTTCATTCGCTCGCAGAAGCGGCTGCCGCAGTCTGGGTTGCGCGACAATACGATGCAGTGGGATTTCTGGACCCAGAACCCAGAGTCTGCCCACCAGGTTGCTTACCTGATGGGTCAGCGCGGATTGCCCCGCACCTGGCGCAATATGAATGGTTATGGCTCTCACACCTATATGTGGGTCAACGATAAGGGCGAACGTTTCTGGGTCAAATACCATTTCCTGACCAATCAGGGGATGGAATTTTTCACCAATGAACAAGCCGAAGAAATGGCCGGCATCGATGCGGACTACCACCGGCGCGACCTGTTTGAAGCCATCCAACGCGGCGACTACCCGTCCTGGGATCTGTGGGTGCAGATCATGCCATTCGACGAGGCCAAAACCTACCGGTTCAACCCCTTTGATCTGACGAAAATCTGGTCGAAGAAAGACTACCCGCGGATTAAGGTCGGCACCATGGAGCTCAACCGCAACCCGGAGAACTTCTTCGCAGAAATTGAACAAGCCGCGTTCTCACCGGCCAATATGGTTCCCGGGATGGGCATGTCTCCAGACAAGATGCTGCTGGGTCGCAACTTTGCCTACCAGGATGCCCAGCGCTATCGGATTGGCACCAACTTCCAGCAGCTGCCGGTCAATGCTCCCAAAGTTGACGTGCACACCTACAACTTTGAAGGCGCCATGTGGTACCACCACACCGGGAATCGCTCCGTCTACGTGCCCAATTCGTTTGGGGACTCCTGGTCGGATGAAGAAGGTCGGGTTGATGCCTCATGGGAAACCGACGGCGAACTTGTTCGTCAGGCCTACACGCTGCGTGAAGACGACGACGATTTCATCCAGGCACATGCGCTGGTACGGGAGGTCATGGACGAAGCCCAGCGCCTCGAATTGATCGACACGGTGGCCGGCTCACTAGAAACCGTGATCGAACCGGTCTTATCCAATGCGATCCAATACTGGAAGAATATTGACGAAGAAGTCGGCAAGCGCATCGAAGAAAAAGTGCGCGCCGGGGCTCTGGTCGGCGACCAGCAACCCGGTGGCGATCCACTTGATTTGAAGCGCTAACCCGACCGCTCACCAGCCACTGTCGACACAACATTCCGGCGTTTTCTCAGAAAGCGCCGGAATGTTGCCGTCTACCCCCCGGAAAGTCACCAGATGCCCTCAGTTCTACCCGCCGATTGGACACCCTGGCGCTCCACGTCGCCATTGGGTGGTCGACGCCCCACCAAAGACGATCTCACCGCGGCACTGCATACTGAGACCGGTCGGGAAGATGTCCTGCCCTACCCCACCGACGAGCAATCGGCCGGGCTGGTGCGCATGCTGATCGTCGGCATTAATCCCAGCCCTTGGACGGCCTCGGTCAATGCGCCCTTTGCCCGACCGGGCAACCGGTTTTGGCGTTCCTTATCGGCCGCCGAGATCCTGCCATACACCATCAATGCTGCTGAGGGGCTATCGACGGCCGATGAGCGATTATTGGCCGAATGCGGGATTGGAATTACCAATTTTGTCTCGCGTCCCAGCGCACGGGCTGATGAACTCAGCACATCCGAATTACACGAGGGCGGACACCAATTGGTTCACCGCGTGACCATCTTGCGTCCCCGGGTGGTTGCGGTGTTGGGGATTACAGCATTCCGCACCGCTTTTGGTTTGCCCAAAGCCGTGATAGGCCCCCAGGATCCGGCAACCGTGCCGGGGTGGCCTGCCGAGATCCCACTGTGGGCCATGCCCAATCCCAGTGGGCTGAATGCTCACGAGACGATTGCGACACTGGCTCAGAAATGGCGTGCGGTCTGGCAGGCCGCTCAGGATTAAGCGCGGTAGGCCGTTCTGGCGTATTCGGCGATCGGGGCCGGCTGGACGGTGGCACGGATTTTGACCTGCACGTGGTCTTCGACCTGAAGTTTGGCCGATGGGGTGTCCTCACCCCACACGACCACGACCTCGGTGCCCGGTTCGGCGAATTGCTCCTCGACGACCGCTAGCGACAGCATCGCGCGTTCATTGGCGGAATACCCGGTCCACGTGGATAGGCCCACGAGTTGACCGTCGGCTTCGACCCGGTCAAAGTGGAATGTGTCGTACAGCGCCATCGGCAGGTTGATAAATTTCGCGCCGGTACCGGGTTGGAACATGGACGCATAGGCTTTACCAACGTCGTCACCATTCCACACCAAAGTCACTTTTTGGCGCCCACCGGTGGTTGGCATTTTTTCCAGGGCTTTACGACCAATGAAGTCATGGTCAAAGGAAATGATGCGCCCGTAGTCCAGCTCGTGCGGAGTGAAGTAGTAGTCTTCAATGTTTTCCGAATAGAAACTACCACCCAGCGGTGAGATGGTTTCATAGGCGTTATCGCTCAACCAGCGCCGGTAGTCCGCCAGGCGGTCATCCGTGTAGATGGCCGGCAACGGGCGTGGCAGCCACCCGGATTCCAGCGCGTTGGTGTGATACGCCCGGGCGCCCACCTGGACCAGGTCGTGGGCTTTGCCGGCTTCCAGGATAGCGCCGTGGACGGCGTCGCGGTCGGCCCAGGGGCCCCAGATTTCCACGCCGGGTTCACCGGCCATGCCGTGGCGTAGGACGCGCACCGGTTTCTTGGCGATGGTCACGGTGGTCATCGAGAAGAACTTCAGCTTCGGGGGTTCGGCACCGGTGGCATCGCGTAAGACCTCCATGGCACCGGGGCCCTGGAGCTGGTAGCGGTAGAGTTCCGGTGGGCCTTGGCGATACAAGGAGGTTTCATCGCGGCGCACCTCGACGTCGTAGCCCTGCGTTTCGGCGTGGTATTGCATCCAGTTGATCGACGGCGGAATGCCCACGGCCCGGTATTCGTCCTCGTCGAGATGGAATAAAATGTTGTCGCCGATGACGTATCCGTCGTGGTTGACGGCAACGAACTGCTTGGCTTTATCCACGGGGAAATTTTCCATGGAGTTGACCGCCAGATACTTGATCAGCCGTAGGGCGTCGGGGCCTTTGAGGTTCAGATCCACCATGTGGTGGGACTGATCGTAGATGACGGCGGTGCGTCGCCAGGCGAGTTGTTCATCGCGCCAGTTGGAGAACTCCGGGGCTAATCGCGGGACCACCGAGGGTGGGGTTTGCGAGTTCCACAAAAGTTTCACCGGGTTGCCGGCCTGTTGGATTGCTTCTTCGAGGGACATCATGACTCCTATCGACGTAGGTTTTCTGAAGGGTTCTCGAATACCTCGTGCCGGGCAGACACGATCAGCTGATCACAGCAGCTTCTTTCCGGTGGGCCGCCATGAGTTCTTCACGAACCGTCGCGACCCACGCGGTGGCTTCCTCAACGGCCAGGGTGTGCCCCCCGGCGTTATGACGACCGATCTCACCGATGCGTTGGCCTCCTAGGGTTTGGAACGTGTCATCCAGGATATCGGCGCCCTTGCAGTAAAACTCATAGGACCGGTCCCCCAACCCGAACAGTGCATAACGCAGGCTCGACAGATCGGTGGCGTCGGCGAGCAGTTGGGCGTGGAGTTGCCGGATGCCGGTGGGCAGTTCGCCTTCGTCATAGCTGGAGGTGATCACCAGCATCGGGGTGTCGGTCTGCAGGTCCGCCGGGGTGCAATTCGATAATTCGACCACGGTCGCATGTGCGTGGGGTGCCAACGCCCGGACGAGTTCTTCCGCAACGAGTTCGGCGTTGCCCGATTCGGTGGCATATGCGATGGTCACCGGTGGCAGGTGCGATGTGTCGACGTCGACGTGTTGGTTGGTGTGCTGCGAACGCGGCATGTCGGTTGCGGATGCGGCAATGAGGCGCCGTTGGCGGACATCGGTGAGCTTGGTGCGTGGACGTGGTGTCACGGTGTGCGCTTTTTCGTGGGCGTCGATCATCAACCAGCCATCCCAGGTGGTTGAGCGTGCCAGGTAGGCGCGCAGCGCTGGCAGCCCGGCCACCTGTCGGGGCGTGCGGGTTTCGAGGTCTTCTGCAATGACGTCGACGAGTTCGCGCGCATCGGTGCGTTGGCTTGGGATCGTGCCGACCGGGCCGCGTCGCAGCCAGCCGGCTACATAGAGCCCGGGTGCCACCCGACCGGTCGTGCGAGCCTGCTCATTGACCTCGAGGAGGTGCTCGGTTTCGGCAGGGCGGAAACCGATCGCGGTGATGACCGAGGTGGTGGGCAACTGGATTGTGCCGGTTCCGGTGGCCACGGTGACGGCTTCAACCCCGGTATCCGAGGCGGTCACCCGGTGTGGGGTGGCACCGAAGTACCAGTTGATGGTCACCCGCGGGGCGGCCACCGGTTGACGGGATGCCAGCTCGGCGACCAAGCGGGTGCGTGCATCGTCGGGGGCGGTCTTCGGATCAAAACCGGTCACCGTGTGGTTGATGCCTTCGAGGTTGGCGATTTCGCGCAGCATCACCGGGTCAAATTTAGCGGCCGCGACCGCTGAGCGGCCAAGCACATTGATCGTGGTCAACTCTGCGGTCAGGGTTGCGTGGGTTGGTTGATCGATATCGCTGGCTGCCAGGTGGTGTTCGGTCGAGGCCAGTAGCCGGATCATGTCCATGGCCACGTTGCCGTTGCCAACCACGGTTGTCGTTGCCCCTAACGATGGCAGGTGTGTAACGGTGCGGTGTTCGTCGGCGTCGGCATTGAGTAGCCGTGCGATGTGGCCGGCACCGTAGACACCCGGGGCGTCGGCCCCGTCCACGGGCAGCGGATTATCCGCGCTGAGCCCGGTAGCAACAATGACCGCGTCGTGGGTGTCGCGCAGTTGTTGCAGGGTGATCTGTGCGCCGTCGGTGTGCATCGATGAGACCTTGGGAGCGTGGTAGGCCGGACGACCATAGATAGCTACGTCATCGAGCGGTTCGCCGGTGGTCACCTTGGTCGAACCGATGAATTCCACACCGTGGCGTTCAAAGAGCTGGCTGAACTGCACTTCGACGTCCTTGGTACCCTGGTGGTCGGCCGCGACCCCGGAGCGTACCAGCCCAAAGGGCGTCGGCGATTGATCAACTATGGTTACCCGGGCGTCGGGCAGTCGACGAGTGATCGCCTGGGCCGTGTAACAGCCCGAAGGGCCGGAGCCGACGATGGCGATGTGGGCAGGCTGCTTGGCAGGGGTCGTGCTAGTGGCCTCGTGTTGATCCCACTGCACCGGCAGTAGATCCATGCCACGGAACACCCAACCGCCGGCTTGTGCCGGCTGGTCTGGGATGAGTCCCAGGTTGGGCAGCTCGGTGAAGAGTTTGGGCATGGCGGCCGCAAATTGTGCGCGAGCCACCCAGGCGCCGAGGCAGACGTGCACGCCCTTGCCGAAGGCTAAGTGTGCGCCTTCTCCGGTGCGGGTGATGTCAAAGCGTTGGGGCGCGTGCCAGTATTTTTCGTCCCGGTTGGCTGATAATAAGGAAATCCCCAATTTCGCACCGGCTGGCAGGAAGGTACCTTGCAGCACGACGTCGCGGGTGGTTTGCCGTGAGTACATGCCAATCGGGGCGACCCAGCGGATCGCTTCGTCAAAGACAGCATCCCATTTCGTGGGATCTTGTTGCACCATCGCCAGCTGGTCTGGGTGTTGCATGAGCGCCCACGCGGCCACGCCGATGGCATCGCGGGGCTCATTGAGGCCTCCGCCGATGGTCATCTTCAGATTGGCGCGAATGGATTCTATGGGCATCTGGTAATCCGGCAGTCGTACCAGGGCCGAGAGCAAGGAATCATCGGGATGCTTCTTGTGCCAGTCGAGCATTTCATCTAAGGCTTCATCGACTTCGTTATACGAGGCCTCGCCCTTGGCCCATACGACCGGATCATCAGCATAGTTGCCGGTGGCATCGATCATGGTCTGCGACCAGCGCTGCAGATCCTGCTGGGTGACATTGTGCAACCCCGTGACAGCGCGAAGGTTTTCGCCAGCGAAGGGGGCCGCGAAATCCCATACCAGGTCCGCTCCGGGGCCCTTGGATTGGAGTTCGTTGAGATACCGTTGGGCGTTGCGTTCAAAAATAGGAGCCCAGGTCTTTTTCACCACGGAGGGGCGCATCACGGGCTGCCAGGCTTGGCGCTCGACACGATGGTCCGGATCGTCCTTACGCAACATCGAATGCCCCATGGCACGAATCATCAAGGAGCCCTCTTCGTTGGCCGAAAAGGTTTCCTGGTCAAGCTCCGTATCATGCACCGCATCATAGGAGGTGATCAGATACCGTCCGATCGCCGGCACCCAGTGCACCCCGCCTTCAGCCCGCAGCCGCTCAAACGCGGGAAACGGGTCGTGGTAGAGCTCTTCGATCGTGACCCAATCGGCCACTGGAGCGGGTTTGCCATGGTGGTGTGATGATGTCATTGCTGCTGATCCTCTTCTGCTAAGACAAGACGTACCGGATCAAAGTCCGTGTGCTGTGTGTAGTTGCCCATAAATACATCGGTTCCTGATTCCGTCAACCGAGTGGTGCCGGTGTGGTCGTTATGCAACTCCACTGCAACAAAGGCCATGCGCTGGGCGGGGTCGAATGGGTCGCGGATGGTGAGATGACTGCTGCCACCTGAGTTCTGCTCGAGCCCGGGTGCTTCGATGACCACGGCCATCATCCCGCGGTGTCCGGTGAATTCCAGTCGCCCCCGAAACCGCAAGTGGCCTTCGGTGGTCGCGTCATCGTCCACGGGAAAGAATGCCTCGGAGGAGGACAGCATCGTTGCCCCGTCAGCGACCTGGCAGTGTCCGTCCGGCATGCGCTGGACATAGTCTCGAAAGGGGCCGTGCACGCCCCAGGCGAGTCCGAGGACTCGTGTCGTGGAATCAAGAAGCTTTGTGCCGTTCACAATATCTACTGTGACGTAGGCAATACAGAAGCGCAACTGAGGAAAATGTATTTATATATGCACTAAAATTGCGTTATGAAATTCGTGCCGAGTCATCAACCAACGCTGCGTCAGTTAGAGCTCTTCCTCGCGGCCGCTGAATACGGGTCATTCGCAGCCGCTGCCGAGGCCCTGTACGTCACACCCAATGCCGTGTCCTCAGCGGTCACTGAACTTGAGACCATCTTTGATGCGCAACTGTTTATTCGTCGTCGGGCCAAGGGATTGACCGTGACCACCACCGGTCGGGATTTACTCGTCCACGCCGAACAGCTCTTAGCACAGGCCCAAGAGCTGACGCTGGTGATTGGCAATCGTGATCACGACGAACCACGCGGCCCCGTCAAAGTCGGCTGTTATGCCACGCTTGCTGCCACGATTGTGCCGGAACTGTGGGCCCAAACCGCCCAGCGCCTGCCCTTGATTCAGCTGGATATCGAGGAAGGTACGGTCGAGGATCTCAGCGAAAAACTGTTGGAGGGTCGTCTCGACATGATGATTTCCTACCAGGTTGGCCTACCCACCGGGGTGATCTCGCATCAACTCTTCCATGCGGCACCTCATGTGGCGCTCCCCGAAGATCACCCACTGGCCGCCCAAGAAACGGTCTCACTACATGCCCTTGAACACGAGCCACTCATCCTGTTGGATTTACCACCGGCCGGGGACAACACGCTTCGACTACTCCACGAACAGGGCCTGGAGCCACACGTCATCCACCGATCGACCAGTTATGAAACGGTTCGATCAATGGTGGCTCGCGGTTTTGGGTATTCGCTGTTCTTTCAAGAGACCCACACCGAACTGTCATACGAGGGCCTGCGCATTGTGGATCGTTCCATCGACCCGCCCTTGGCCACGGAACCCGTGGTGGTATCGCACAATCGCTTCGTCCGATCGACGTATCGCGCTGACGCTGTGCGCAATCTGATTCTGCACATGTTTGAGGCCTCGACGTCCTCGCATGAGCGTTAGAGCTGTCGGAAGTTTGGTGAAGTGTTGACCAACTCGTCGATGAAATCGATAAATACCCGAATCCGTTCGGTTTCCGTCGCTGCTTGAGCCTGCACCAGCCCCAGGGTTGAGGGTCGGATCTCGTCGGTGAGTCGCAGCGCGACCACGGTGGTGCCGTCATAGGTTGAGGTGGTCGCCGCTCGCTGAAACAATACGGTCACCCCGAGGCCATTGCCCACCAGACAGCGCGCCACCTCGAAACTTGCTGTGTTGTGCACAATGGTTGGCTCCAGCCCGACTTGAGCATAGATCTCGCGCGTGTTTTGCAGGGTGGGTTGGATGTTGAGCCCGATCACGGGTTCCTCGGCGACGTGTGTGAGGCTGACTTCGCGACGCGACGCAAGACGATGGTCTGCCGGGACGAGCAAGTAGGGCCGAAACTCATATAACGGGGTGAAGAATAATTCTTCGGATACCTGGAAGCCGTATTGGATGGCCACATCGAGCTGTCCGACCACGAGCTGGTCGTGCAGTCCCTGGGCACCATCTTCTCTGAGGCGTAAATCTATGCCCGGATATTGTCTCGCAAAGTCTTTCAAGATGGGTGCACTGAGAAACGGGGCGAGGGTTGAGAACAGTCCGACTCGTAACAGCCCGGAAACTTCCCGCCGAGAATCTGATGCCTCTTCGAGCAGCTGGCGGGCGTGCAGCGTCAGCCCTTTGGATTTCTCTAGTATGCGTTGTCCGTCGGCGGTGAGCACGATGCCCCGTCCTTTGCGACGCAGAATCAAGGTCAAGCCCAGTTGTTTTTCCAACTCATCGATAGCTAGCGCCAGGGCGGTGGGCGTGACATTCATCTGTTTGGCCGCGGCCGTGAGACTCCCTGCCGAGGCCGCGGCTTGGAAATATTGCACTTGTCGCAAAGTAAAAGGGATATTCACGCTACTCCGAAGTTTTTCTTAGGTGTCACTGTAGTTCAGCATAGTTTTCCTTCTTACGTTCACGGAGGAAGATAAATGTAGCGCTTATCACAAACGCATCACTTGTGGTGAGGGCGCTGCATTTTGAAGTAGGAATTCATCACTCGACTCAACAGGACCACAACACATGACCACATCACGAAGCACTCGAGGCAACAGGATTTGGAAGGCCTTCTCGGCCAGTGCGGTGCTCGCGTTGGCGCTGACCGCCTGCGCAGACTCTGACACTGGGGCCGGAGACGGCGAGGAAGTGCATACGTTTGTGCTTGCCAATGGCACTCAGGCTGGCACTCCACATGAAGCTGTTCAGGATCGATACATTGAGATGCTAGAGGAACGTTCCGACGGGCGCATCGAGATTGATCGCACGGATTTCCAGGTCATTTGTCCACTCGATGAAATCGCCGAATGCGTCAGTGACGGTCGCGCGGATCTGGGCACCACGATTAACGACTACACCCCGCACATGTTGCCCTCGATGTCGGTGATCTCGATTATCGGCATGAACACTGACATGCAGGCTGCTATTAGCGCAATGTATGACGTGCATCAGGACTACGAACCGGTCGTCCAGGATCTGGAAGACAACAACTTGCACTTGGCCTCCAGCTGGCCGGTCGGCACCCTCTTCATCGGCTCGCAAGAGCCCGTTGAAAACCTTGATGACCTCAATGGTCTCAATGCTCGTGCTGCCGGACCGGTGACCCAGAAGATTTTGAGCGATGCCGGCATGAATATCTCGGCCATTACCGCTGCTGAAACCTATGAAGCCTTACAGCGCGGTGTCATCGATTCCGTGGCCTCAGCCCTGGACTTCGCAACCCAGTACGCGGTCGCTGAGCAAGTCCCCTACTGGACGGATCCGGGTCTGGGCCAATACACCGCCTATGGCATGTGGTGGAATAGGAGCGCCTATGAATCTCTACCGGATGATCTGCGACAAGTGGTTGACGAGGTCACTGATGAACTCAACTATGGCGAAGCGATGGCCGCGTATAACGAGCAGATTGAAACGGTCTGCGATGCGATGATCGATCATGACAATGTCGAAGATTTCACCCGGTGGGATGAAGCTGAAACCCAACGCTGGAAAGATGAAATCGATGATCAAGCCGAAAAGCTCTGGTTGGAAACCGTTGCGACGTACAACTTTGAGAACCCCGAGGCCTACTTAGACGCCTATAAAGCGCATTACGAGGAACACGCCTCCGAGGAAAATATCGTTGACGGAGCAGCAGCTTGCGTTGATCGTTGGCAGGAACAAAACGGCTAACCTCCCACGTCAGCACGAAAGGGTATGGCACCGAGATCTCTCGGCGCCATACCCTTTGTCGTTGGGACAGACCGAGGATGCAGTGAGAGACATGATGGTTAAAAACCAGGGCCCCCGTAGAAACCGGGGGCCCTGACACTCATCACTCACACCTTGAAGAGGTAGTCCCTACTATAGTCGCTTACCCTGGGAATTACTTGAGAATTCCTGTAAATTCCCTCAGAGTTTTTGCACGGCCCG
>DATBUL010000039.1:0-41158 GCA_036516115.1 Enteractinococcus sp.
TAGCGTATTGGCCGCAGAGTGGCCCGAGCCGACGACCAGCACCCGGCGGTTGGCAAACCGGCTCCGGTCTGCACCCAGGACATCGGGTAGTGGGGCGGCGATCCGGCCCTGCACCACAGCGGCGGTTTCTCCGGGGGCGGGTAGCCCAGATCGGCCCAGCGGGTTGGGGTGACCCCAGGTGCCCGAGGCGTCCAACACCGCATAGGCTGCTAGGTCTTCTTCGGCACCCTCAGCGGTCCTGATGCGTACCAGCAGTGGGGTCTGGTCACGGTGGGCGCTGCGGGTTTTGTCGATCCCGTCACGGGACACGGCCACCACCCGGACACCGGTTCGCACGCGATCGCCCAGCGCCGTCGCCAAGGGGGTCAGATAGTCGTCGATGAGTTCCTGACCGGTCGGTAGGGCGGTTGGGTCGGGTGCGACCCAGGCGGTCCGTTCCAGCAGGCGGCGGGCGGCGTCATCGATGTTGTATTGCCAGGGGGAAAATAATCGGGTGTGGCCCCAGGCGCGGATACTGGCGGCAATGTGGTTCCCGGCTTCGATCACCAGCGGGGTCAGGCCGCGTTCCAGGAGGTGCGCGGCGGCGGCCAGCCCAACGGGGCCGGCGCCTATGACTATGACGGGCAAATCAGTGGTGGTGGCAGCGGTGGTGTTAGGGGTGGTGTCAGGCATGGTTAGTTCGTGGCTTTCTGCTCGTCGGTCAGGTCCGCAATGAGTTGGGTGACGCGGGCTTTGATGTCGTCGCGGATCCCGCGCACGGCGTGGAGGTCTTGGCCGGCGGGGTCGTCGAGGTCCCAGTCTTCATAGCGTTTGCCCGGATATACCGGGCACACGTCGACGCAGCCCATGGTGATGACCACATCCGATGTCTGGACGGCGGTGTTGGTGAGAATAGTCGGCACCGCAGTGGTGATATCAATACCGTCTTCGGCCATGGCCTCCACCGCAACCGGGTTGAGTTGGTCTGCTGGTGCAGACCCAGCCGATCGGACTTCGATTTGGCCGTGGCTCAGTGCGTGCAGATAACCGGCCGCCATCTGGGATCGCCCGGCATTATGGACACAGACAAACAGCACGGACGGTTGGCCGTTATCAGCGGGGAGTTGAGGGGCGGTTGCTGTCATCACATCAGCTTTCGGTTGTGGTGAATTCGGTCAGGAGGCCACGGACGCGGGCGTCGATGTCGTCGCGGACCAGGCGCATCCGCTCGATGCCGTCAATGCCGCGTTCGGAGGGTTCATCGGTAACCCAGGTTTCGATCGTGCCAGCCATGGACTCGATCGGTTCGACTTTGGCTTCGTCGCCGAGCACGACAACGCGATCCATTCGGGCCAATACCTCAGGGTCGATAGGCTTGGTGGTCTCGTGTGACATATCGGCTCCCACCTCTGCAATGACGTCGGCGGCCAGGTGATTGATGCTGGCGCCGGGGTGGGTGCCGGCGGAATGGACTTCTACACGGGTACCGGTGGCTTGGGCGTGGTGGCGCATCAAGGCGGCAGCCATTTGGGATTTGCCCCCGTTTTTGACACAGACGAATAACACGCTGGGAACAGTGTGCGGTGTGGTCATGAGCTTAGGCTCCTGTGTTGACTGGGGTGGTATCGGTCTTCGCGGTTTGGAAGGTGGGCACCGTCGGGTCATTCGGGAAGAGCTTGGGACCTAACCACAGGGCCACATAGACCAGACCCACCAACACGGGGACCTCAATGAGGGGTCCCACCACCCCGGCCAGGGCCTGGCCCGAGGTGATCCCGAAGGTGCCAATGGCCACGGCGATGGCTAATTCGAAGTTATTGCCCGAGGCGGTAAACGCCACGGAGGTGGATTTGGCATAGTTCAGACCGAGCATTTTGGACGCGTAGAAGCTCACCAGGAACATCAACACGAAATAGATCAGCAGCGGGACCGCAATGCGTGCCACGTCTAAGGGCTGGGAAGTGATGGCATCACCCTGCATAGCAAACAGCAACACGATGGTGAAAAGCAGTCCGTAGAGCGACCACGGGCCGATTTTAGGTAGGAACGTGTGCTCATACCAGTCACGACCCTTGGCTTTTTCACCGAACGTACGCGTCAAAAAGCCTGCCAGCAACGGGATGCCCAAAAACACCAGCACGGACACCACGATCGCTCCGATGGAAAACTCAGCAGACGTCGTCTCAAGACCCAACCAGGAGGGGAGAGCTTGTAAGTAGAACCAACCCAGTGCTGCATAGGCAACTAATTGGAACACTGAGTTGATGGCGACGAGCACGGCTGCGGCCTCGCGGTCCCCGCAGGCCATGTCATTCCAGATAAACACCATAGCGATACACCGGGCAAGCCCTACGATGATCAGCCCGGTACGGTACTCCGGGAGATCCGGTAAGAAGACCCAGGCCAGGATGAACATGAACAGCGGACCCAGCACCCAGTTCAACACCAGCGATAAGATGATCAGTTTCCGGTCGCCGGTGATTCGCTGCGTTTCGTTGTAGCGCACCTTGGCCAAGACCGGATACATCATCACTAACAAACCAATAGCGATCGGTAAGGAGATCCCACCGACGCTCATTGAATCCAGGGCGGTATTTAACCCCGGCACGAATCGGCCCAGGGCCAACCCCAGGCCCATGGCCAGCAGAATCCACACCGCCAGCCACCGGTCCAAAAACGACATCTCCTTGATCACCGGCGACCCTGTGGTCGCAGCGGCCTTGACCCCATTGCTCATATCGTTTCCAAACCTGTCACATTGATATTGATCTATCCGAGAACGAGGTTACTCTAACATATTGAAGAACGTCAATGTATGCTGAGGGTATGAGTACTGCGATCGATGACATGAATCTGACCATCCGACCTGATGCAGAGTGCTGTTCGTTAACGGACGGACCCATCGAACAACACGACGCAGACCGCTTCGCTGGGATGCTCAAAGCCTTGGGCGACCCCACGCGGTTGCGGTTGTTGTCGCATGTCACCGCCCAGGGCTGCCAGGACGTGTGCGCCTGTGACCTCACCGACGAGTTGGGCATCACCCAACCCACCGTGAGTCACCATATGAAAAAACTCGTCGACGCGGGCCTGATCACTCGCCAGCAACGCGGCAAATGGGCCCACTACAGCGTGGTCCCCGAAGCCTTTGACCAGTTACGCAACCTATTAGATGTGACCTAAAAGACACCACGCTGTAGCAGGGCGCTGCCGCTGCCCTGGACCAGGGGGAGTCTGCCCCCCACCGACAATCGGCCTGCCGACAGAAGGCGAAGCGACCATGGCTGAGATCCTGGGGCTGCCCATCCCCGACGAAGGACCCGCGTTCCTGGTGATCTTGCTGGTCCATATCCTCGCGGGGCTGACCGGCGTGGTCTGCGGCGCGACAGCTGCCTTGACCCGCAAAGGCAGCCCTGCCCATGTCCGCTTCGGCCGGATCTACGGCTGGGCGCTAGTGGCCATCATCGCCACGATGGCCGCGATGGCGGCCATGCGATGGCAAGACAACTGGCACCTGGTACCCATCGGCCTGGTGGCCGGGACCGCCTTAGCCATCGGCTGGCTGGACCGACGACACACCACCGAAGGCCACGACCGGGTGCATCTCGTGGCCATGGGGTGTTCCTATGTGGCCCTATTGACCGGATTCTACGTCGACAACGGCCCACATCTCCCGCTCTGGCAGTACCTGCCCGACTGGTCCTTCTGGGTACTGCCCAGCCTCGTGGGACTGCCCATCATCTGGGCTGCTGTCCGCCGTCGACCCACACCACACCCTGCAACCTCGCCACCCGAACCACAGTAAGAGGCGCAAGGGAGCCTACCCTCCCGGATGGCAGGTATACCGGCCTTTACATGTGACACACATAAGAAACTGCCAGGATACGAATTCAATGTGGCTCCGGTGTGCCTCGGTAGTGCAGACTGCCTGCGAGTCACAGAATTAGGATTGTCCCTGTCCACTTGGAAAAGGTAGGGCTATGCTGCCTGTAAGGAGATCCCGAGTCGGGTTTCTCTAAGTCATGTACCACGCAAAGGAAGAGATTATGATCGACCTTGGAGATGACGACCCTCAAGCTGCAGAAATATTAGATCGTGCTTTATATATAGTCCAACAACAAATTGAACACTTCATGCAGCATGACTCGTTGGACTACCCGCTGCCCGAGACAAGCGAAATCTACCGACTCCGCTAATCGACAGGTACTTCTCCGCTGAACATCGAGACTGTGATGCAGGTGGCTCTGCATTCAGCAAGTTCCTCGTCACAGCAAATCGCCTACACTATTACCCACTCAGTACCGACCACGCGGGTTGCTCTACAGTCTTTGATGCGAGTCGCTTTGCTAGGCACTGCTCGTACTGCCCTAGTACTTTTACCCAGTGACCCAAAGCAACGCCTGAACCATGCCAAAATGGTGCTTGCCCAAGACTGCCAGAGTGGCATCCGTGCTCTGGAAGAATACGCAAAGTTCCAGGGTATGCGCGCTATGAGCCCTCCTGCTGAACTTCTAGCCGATTTACGGCAGCAAAGAGCAAACCTGTATCCCCAAGGCAGGGTTCCCGGTGAAGGCACGGTTATTAAACGCCAGACCGAAGCATTTATTCAGGCACTGCAAATGGCCCAAGAGGGTCAAGATGATGCAGTGATCTTAGAAGACGTTGGTCCTGAAATATTGCGTGATCATGCCAGTTGGTTATGGAATACCTACAGCGGATTGGCACACGTTTATTCTTGGCCTCGGTTGTTACCCGGTCTCAGTCCCGATCCCAACATGCCAGGGGACTTCCCGTTAGATTTCTATATGGTCGCCAACAGTTGCGTCATGGCTTTTTCTGCATATCTCAACAGAGCATCTGCAAACAGTGCCTGCACGACAAAGCCGGTGGACTTATCGTCGCAGTTGCCGTGAGTAACTGGAGCACGAGCAATACCGCCACTTGAAACTGCGAGAAGCCCCCAAACGTAGTTAACAGTCACAAGTTCAGACCCTTTTCAGTTATCACTCTGCGAGAGAATCTATGATTCGCATGGTTTCAACTGAGACGCGAACCACCTTCCCGATCAGGTCAATGATGTACTGAGGGTTGTCTTCCTCTGCAGCCCACTCGTTCGGGTCGTTGAGGATGCCTGAAGGTTTGTCCTTGGTGACGCGATACCGGTCAATAATCCAGTCCACTGCTGACCTTGAGCCGAGCATGTACCGGCTAGCGTCTTCCGGGATGCCACTGATCGTTATGTGCTTGTTGTAGATGAGCTTCGTGACGTCGTTGATGCTCTTGCCCGTTTCGGGATCTTTGGTCTTTGCCCAGCGCATTTTCGAAACATGCCAGGTTGAGGCCTCATCGCTGTCGAACGCGTTCTTAATCTCGACGTTTAGCGGATACGGTTCAAGATCCTCATAGTTGAGGTGCAGGTGCAGCAATTCTTCACCGATTGCCACCAGCTGATCGAAACGTCGCCGATCCGTTGGGGTCTCGATGTGCGGCAACATTTTCTGCAGATCCGCCTCGTAAGCATCTCGGTACTGTGGGTCGTGGAGCTGGCCATAAACGAAATGAAAAATATCATCCCGAGAAACATCACTACCTAAGGCAGCCCGATAAATCTCGGCGATGTCATCCGTGATGTTATCAACTCGCTGGTATCCTGCAACGACTTCCCCTGGGGTGCCATACACGCTTGATTCGCCTGATGTATTCGCTAGAGCGCCTAGGTCGAGTTCGCCTTCGGGAACTTCTACAGGTTCCCACGTGAACCGAGGAAAAAACTGTGAGGTTGCAATCGTATGTAGGTCAGGAATGAGACGGGTTGCTATGACTGCAGGCTGTACAGTTTCACCAGGGCTTACTACTACAAAACCAATATTGTCATGTGCCGGTGTTGGAAACATGCGAGGGAGTTGGTAGATCATGTCGTTGACTGGCCGGTCGAAGTACACGATCTGTTGCGTGAAGGGACGATATAACGAGCGATAGAGCCGTGATTCATCCAACTCAATTTTAGTGTCCGTCGCTAGCAGATTCTTGAGGCTTCGGTTCCATGAGATTTTGGTTCTATCGCCATATTGCGGCTGCTGCGCTAGGAATTTATTCACATCTACTTCTTTAGGTGCTGTGATCCCTTGCTCTTGAGTCCAGGTGCGAAAGCCAGCTCGAGCAGTGTTGTACGACTTGATGAGTCGCGAAATATTGTTGTACACAGCGGTACCACTGAAGTTGTAGCACCAAGCGTCGCGTGCAGTTTTTAACCCAGCGCCGAAGATCTTAAAGAATGAGGTCTCATTGCCTTTCTTGTCTCCAAGCACTGGCCAGGTATGGAAGTGGTCGGAGCGTTGGTTAAGCCAGTCGCCGTAGGTATTGGGCGTAATGATTTCCCAGGTCTCATCGCCAATCGTTGCGTGTTCTAAGATTTGAAGTTTCTCGTCGGCAGAAAGATAATCCCCGATATCGCGATAGTAGATCTTGCACCCGGTAGATCCGGGGATTTTCACCCCGATGGTGATGGCGATTGTAGTTCGTCCGCCATCCCGGAAGACGTTGCCAGCTTCTCTACGGCGTAGCTCACCGGCGGTCCGCGCATTGCCGCGCAGGTTGAATACATGGACCTCATTGAAGTCCTCGGCAAAGGAGAGCCGGACACCTGCGCCAGTGGTGGAATTTATCCAGCCACCGTTGGTAACGAAAGCAACGATGCCGCGGTCGCCGATACGGTCGGTGGCCCATCGAAAGCCCCGGAAATAGGAATCGTAGAGGCTGTTTTTGTTCGTCGCCACGGATTTTTCGACGTAGGTGTCTTCGATACGACGATCGAGGACTGGGTATTTCAGGTTGGCGTTGAGCGCGCGTGTGGGAGGGCTCCTGTCGATCATCTATGGGACGGCTTTGACCAGTGTTGTCTCGCTTCGACGCGATGCGGTCACCTTCGACGGGGAGTCCACGTACCTCTCGCTGGGCACCGACCCGATCAGACTTCCCGACGCAGTCGGCTCGCTCCTGCGTCAGCTCTTGGACGTCGAAGGCACCGGATTCCACGACGACAACCCATGGATCTTCCAGGGCCAACGCCCCGGTAGCCATCTCACCACCGCCGCGCTGCGCCTGCCGCTCACCAAAAGAGGCATCAACATCCGCGCGGCACAACATGTCGCACTCCTAACCCTTGCCCGAGACCTGCCACCCTCGGTCTTGGCCGACCTCCTAGGCATTTCCATCACCGCCGCGGAACGCTGGAGTACCCACAGCGCCCACGATTGGACCGACTACCCCCGGGTCCGACTGACGACAGGACCTGGTTAGGACTCAATACAGCCTGTTCTCGCCGAACTCGTGCGCGTACTTCCACCTCATGGGAACCTGCTCGCAGGTGTCACCGTCAAAAGGCGACTTCTGACATCTTTGCAGGCGACTGCTAAAAGCGACAGCGCGGTCTGCGTGTCCAAAAGGAGTATACTCGCTCAGACGTTGGGTGCCTTTGACTTCACAGTGGGTGCGGACAGGTCGTCTCATACATGCTGTCTATTAGTACCAAGTAGGCGCGGGACAGATGGCTGCGGAGGATGCAGCAGGTTTCGTATTGATTGGCTGGTTTACTAGCTCAAGATGACTTTGGCCCGGCTGGAATCTTAGGTCGCGGCGTAATGGCCGGTATATCGTGATGCGGCTAGCGCCTAGGGGTTCTCTTATTCCAGGGGCAAGGTTTTATTGCGCGTAGTCTTTTCAGACGGTGGATAGTTGTTCTTATAGTCACGGTGAGCGCTTGTCATGCATCAAGTTAGTTCGTATGTATAGAATCCGGCCCCTGTGGAGCGCCCTAGGCGTCCGTGATCGATAAAGTCACGTTTGAGGATATGGGCAAATTCTCGGAGTTCGGAGTCCTCGCTGCGGACGTTGAGATTATAAGGTGTCTCCATGCCGATAACGTCATAGATTTCGAAGGGACCAAAGGGCGCGCCGGTGGCTTTGCGCCAAGTGGCATCGATAGCTGCAATGTCGGCGATGTCGCGTAGGTAAAGTTTTGCTGCTGCTGTCATAAATGGAACCAGGAGCGAGTTGAGAATGTATCCGGGTTGCTCTTTGTTCAGGCGGACTGGAAACATGCCGATTTCTTCAGCGAATGCAACCACTGCGTCGAGGTGTTGTGGTGCGGTACCGGCATGGCCCATGATTTCGGCGGTGTTTTGGCGCCAGATCTCGTTGGCGAAGTGCAGGGCTAGGAATTTTTCGGGACGACCGGTAGCCGAGGCAATATCACTGGGTAGTAACGTTGAGGAATTGGTGGCAAATATCGTGTTTTCGGGTGCCATTGAGCCTACTTTGGTCCACACTTCACGCTTTATATCCAAAATTTCGGGGACCGCTTCGATGACAATCTCTGCGTGTTCTAAGGCGTCTGCCAGAGTGCTAGCGGTGCGGATGCGCCCGATAGCGGCAGTGAGTTTTTCAGGGGTTGCCTCAGGAAGGTCGCGCAGGTACAGCGGTTTGAGATATTGCCAGCGGGATTCAAGCTGCGCTAGCGTCTCATTGTTTGTGTCATAGGCAACGACGGTCTTGCCTGGTAGGCGGCGTGAAATGCGATCTGGGATCCAAGGACGCCTGTGCCTAGTACCGTGAGATTTTGCATGATGTTTCCTTTTGTAGCCCTAGGGAGCCGAGGACCGTGTTGAGGGATGGGATGGTCTGGGGATTAGAAAGCTTCAAAGAGTCCGGCTGCGCCCATGCCCCCGCCAATGCACATGGTTACGACTGCGTATTTTCCAGCGCGTTCACGGGTGGCGAGTAGGGCGTGACCGCTCATGCGTGCTCCACTCATGCCGTAGGGGTGACCGATGGAGATTGCTCCGCCGTTGACGTTGAGACGTTCCGGATCAATGCCTAGGGTGTCGCGGCAGTAAAGCGTCTGAGAAGCAAAAGCTTCGTTGAGTTCCCATAGGTCGATGTCGCTGATGTCCAATCGGTGGTGGTTGAGGAGCTTTGAAACGGCTGCGACGGGGCCTATGCCCATTTCCTCGGGTGCACAACCGGTGACTGCCACACCGTGGAAGAGGCCAAGTGGTTCTAGGTTACGGCGAGACGCTTCGTCTGCGTCCATGAGGACCAGTGCGGCTGCTCCGTCGGAGAGCTGGGAAGCATTACCTGCGGTGACACTGAAGCTCCCCGGATTTTGTAAGTTGGGGTCTAGGACGGGTGGGAGTTTAGCCAGTCGTGCGGTGGAAGTTGTTGGCCGGTTGCCCTCGTCCTGGGTTAGCGTTTGGAGTTCGGACGTCCTGCGGTGGTCGTGTTGGTGCGGCTGCTGTGGTGGCAGGGGGACGATTTCGGCATCGAAGGCACCGCGTTGTTGGGCGGCTGCAGTTCGGCGTTGGGATTCAGCTGTATAGAGATCTTGGGCTTCGCGAGATATCCCGTAGCGGTTGGCGACAAGCTCAGCAGTTTCGAGCATGCTGTGGTATAGGCCGGGAACATGGGTCTTCAGCCAGGGGTCCTGTGCGCGGTGAGCGTTGAAATGCTGGTTCTGTACCAACGAAACAGACTCTGCACCTCCGGCGACAACAATCTGAGCATCCCCACTGCCAATCATATTGGCACCTACCGCGACGGCTATAAGACCGGAAGCGCATTGACGGTCTAGGGTCATGCCGGGCACTGAGACCGGAAGCCCGGCTCGTAGTGCTGCTTGACGGGCAAGGTTCATGCTTTGGCTGCCTTGCTGTAGGGCTGTTCCCAGGATGACATCATCAATCTCCTCGGGTTCGAGGTCACCGCGTTGGACGGCGTGCTCGATAGCATGACCGGCCAAGGTTTGGGCTGGGGTGTCGTGGAATGCGCCCTTGTAGGCTCGACCGATCGGGGTACGAGCATAAGAGACTATGACGGTCTGAGGCACTGCGATTCTCCTGGTGGTGGTGATGATCGGTGGTTAGGCAAAGGCTGAGATACCGGTGATAGCCCGACCGACAATGAGTGTGTTGATTTGATGGGTGCCTTCAAAGGTGTAGATCGCTTCGGCATCCATGAAGTGTTTCATTGCTTTGTTTTCCAGTACGATGCCGTTGCCGCCTAGTACCTCCCGACACCATGCCACGGTCTGACGGGCATAGGAAGCAGACATCAGCTTCACCAGGGAGGCGTGATCTTCTTCCAACTCATGTTGATCGGCCAGTCGGGCAGCCTGAACTAGTGCTCCTAGAGAAGAGGTGATATTCATTTCAGCGCGGACTAACAAATCCTGCACGAGTTGGAACTTCGCTAGGGGGCGACCGAACTGTTGATGATTCACACTATGCGTTAGGGCGACGTCGAAAGCCCCAATGGCGTTACCCAGCGCAGTCCAGCCGACTTCCAGCCGGGTGGCTTTGAGTACTTCTGAAATGTCTTGGAAGGAACTGACCCCGGGCAGGCGCGCGGTATCGGGGATGCGAACGTCGGTGAGCGTGATGTGGGCGTTTTGTACAGTTCGAAGACTGTACTTGCCCTCGATTTTTTCTGCGGAAAATCCCGGGGTGTCGGTAGGTACGATGAATCCTAATAAACGCTCTTGGCCCCCTTGCTCCTTGGCCCAAATAAGAGTCTGCTGGCCCCAAGTGGCGTTGCCGATCCAACGTTTGACACCGTTGAGTACCCATCCTGTGTTTTCTTGGCGGGCTGTAGTGGTGATGCCCCCGGCGATATCGGAGCCCGAGTTAGGTTCGGTCAGTGCAAATGCTCCGATGATTTCACCTTTCGCTACAGCTGGCAGCAGTTCAGCCTGTTGGGCGGGGGAACCGAAGCGACGTACTGATAGACCAAACAGGGAGCCACTGACGCCTACAAAGGTAGCCAGGGAGGCATCTTTGCGGGCGAGTTCGGCTGTTAACATCCCACGAAGTAGATGGCGAGGTTCCTGTTCGCTGTGCAGATGCCGGCCCAATTGGCCGGTTGCGGTCAGCCCGGCCAGGATCTCGACAGGAAATGTGGCATCTTCCCAAGCCTGGTAGAGCAAGGCATCATCTAGGTTTGCTAAATAAGAACGGAAGTCGTTCAGAATGGTACGTTCTTCGAGGGTGAGGAGGCTTTCGAAGCGCAAGAGGTCGTAATGGTTAGTGGTTTGTGTGGCGATCATATTTATGAGGTAGCTCCTGAAGCAGTCCGTAGCTGGGTTTTGAGGAGTTTGCCGGTTGCGGTGCGGGGCATTTCGTCAAGGAACTCGACGTGTTGGGGAATCTTGAACCGGGAGAGCATCGGGGCTACTGCGGTGCGCACGTCCTGTGCGGTTAGTTGGGCTCCGGTTTCCAGGCGGATGAAGGCTTTGCCCACTTCGCCCCATCGGTCATCGGGGACACCGATCACAGCTGCCTCAGCGACCCCGGGTACGTCTAAGAGGGCGGACTCGACTTCGGCCGGGTATACGTTTTCACCGCCAGAGACGTACATGTCCTTGTACCGGTCTCGAATCCAGTAGTACCCTTCTTCGTCTTGGACCGCGGCGTCTCCGGTGCGGAACCAGCCGTCGGCAAAGGCTTGTCTTGTGGCATCGGGTTGCTGCCAGTATTCGGTGATGACGTTGGGCCCTACCGTTTGTATCTCTCCGATTTCACCAGGGGAGGCCGGTTCACCGCTTGGGGTTATGAGGCGAACATCGACGAGGAACTGTGGTTTCCCAGCAGAACCTGTCTTACGAATTCCTTCTTCGGCAGGAAGTTTGAGTACTGCCGGGGCTGTTTCCGTGAGACCGTAACCTTGCTGCACGGCTACCCCTCGCCTGGTCCAAGTCCGTAAGACCCGCTCCGGCACGGGTGCCCCGCCCACGACGATGGTGCGGAGGGTCGACAGATCGGTGGTGGCGAACAAAGCATGTTGGGCCAACCCATCTAGCATGGCTGGCACCGCGAACAGGCTAGTCACGCCCCGGTTTTGGATAGCGGTGAAGATCTGCTCGGCGTCTACCCGCCGGTGCACGATGATAGTTCCTCCCTTGAGGAACGTGGGCAGCACCAGGCCGTTGAGACCGGCGATATGGAACAGCGGAGCTGCCGCAAGACAGACTTCATCCGGGCGGATATCGTCTTCAATCAGGACGTTGACGTCGTTAAAGAACAGGTTTCCGTGAGTTAACACCGCCCCTTTGGGGCGACCGGTGGTTCCGGAGGTGTACATCAATACAGCGGGGTCTTCTAAGCTGCTGTTCACTTCCGGCACCGGAGGAGGTGTTGATAACTGCGAATAGGAGGTCCCGACTCCTGTCTCGTCAACGTCCACCAGCATGTTGGCGAAGATACTGTCTGCAATGATCGTCACTGCTCCGGATTGTTCATGACCAAAAAACAATACTGTGGCCCCACTGTCCTGCAGGATGTATTCGGCTTCTCTGGGTGTCAGACGGGCATTGAGCAGCACACAAATCGCCCCGATCCGGGTGGCCGCAAATAAGGTTTCCAGTAAAGCCGGGTGGTTGGCACCCCAGTACGCCACCCGGTCACCCGGGCCAATTCCCTGGTGGGCCAGCCACGCGGATAGCTCCTCCACTCGTTTGGCGAAGTGTGCAAATGTCAGCGAGGTACCCTCAAACTCCACGGCAACCCGGTTAGGGCTGAGATTCGCGCGACGGCGCGGCCAAGAACCGATTCCTAAATTTTGGTGACTCGACATGCTACATTCCCTTCAATAATTTGGACCCCCAACGACACAGGTTGTCAGGGTCGCTAGTACCGCCGAGCGGATTAGGCGGCCTTATCACTGGTCGAAGTGAGCTTGACCGGCGCCTGCGACCAGAAGTCGGTGACGACATCGGCGAAGTCTGTGGCCTGTTCGACTTGGGGCATATGCCCGGCCTCTGGGAATGCATGAGTGTACGCGTGTGGGAGGTGCTGTCCGGCGGCGGCAAGGTGCGAGAAGGGAAAAATTTTGTCTTGTTCACCCCACACGACGAGGGTGGGGACCGCCTGGGCAGCCAAAGCGCTGAGCAGGTCTTGCCGCCATTCTTTCCGCGTGCCACGGAAAGTGCCTAATGCTGCGGCAGTGTCAAGGAAAACCTGGCTTCCCCCGGGACGGACCGATAGTTGATATCCCAACTCCACCCGATCTGGCGTGACGAGGTCTGGATTGTGGAAAAGGCTCTCTTCCAATCGACGGCTTGCTGCGCGACTGGGCTTGCTCAGCATTGCTTCGCCGATCGGACGGACGGACATCAGCCGGACCGGTAGGGCCACCTCGCGACCAAATCCGGCACTGCCAACTAACACAAGACTGCGCACTCGGTCGGGCTGTTGTACTGCCAGTTGCATCACGACTGCACCGCCAAGAGAATTGCCGACTAAATGCGCTGGTTCGGAGACTTTTACGGCATCGAGGAAGTCTCCGAGAAAACGACCCAGGGCCGGTAGCGTGTATCTCTCTTGCAGCGGGCCCGATTCGCCGAATCCTGCCAGATCCACGCTGATTAACCGATAGCCTTTGCCGCGGAGTAGCTCGTGTTGTTCCATCCAGTCCTCGAGGCTGCGGCCGATACCATGCACCATGACGACGGGCACTCCTTGGCCCTCATCACGGAAACGTACCAGCTGACCGTTGACCTCAATGATTTGCGTTTCAGGTGCCCGCAGACCTTCAGGGACCGCTTCACCACGCCGTTGAAAACTCATGTGTTCATCGCGGATTTTGCGGGCATTAAACACCCGAAGGTCTTTGACGTAGTTCTGATATAGGCGCCACGGTAAGGCGGTGCCTTGCTTGGCCATGCTGTCTACCCCTCGCTTGATATATCCCGAATCGAGATCAAGGAACGGTTGTGGGGTCTCGCCAACGGGGGTGATTGGAGTGGCCGAAACATACCCGTTGTCGTCCAAATACCGCATCAGGTGGCAAACGTAGCGGCTGACCAGGTCGGCTTTGAGCGTCCACGAGTTATTGGTGTACCCCGTAACCATGCTGAGATTCGGGACCCCAGAAACCATCATGCCCTTGTAAGCAAAACGCTCTCCGAGTTCGACCGGTTGACCATCCACGCTCAGCTTCATGCCTCCGAACCACTGCAGGTTCAGTCCCGTGGCGGTGACGATAATATCTGCTGGTATGTGCTCACCGGATTCTAAGTTGATCCCGTCCTCGGTGAACGACCGAATCCGATCGGTGACAATCGACGCTTTGCCGTCGCGGATCACCTGGAACATGTCGCCATCCGGGACCGCGCAGATACGCTGATCCCACGGGTCATATGGCGGGTTAAAGTGCGTGTCGACGTCATAACCATCCGGCAGTAATGCCACAGCGTCTTTTCGTAATTTGCTGCGAACCAGCTCTGGGTTTTTTCGGCTCAAGGAGTACTGCAGTTGTCGGCTGAGCATATTCTTCCACCGCAATATCGGATACGACACAGCACTGGGAACCCGCCGAAGGGCTTTGGCTAGCGGATCCGAGCCCGATACCGAAGCAATGTAAGTGGGCGTACGCTGCAGCATCGTCACATGTGCGGCGTGCTCTGCCATGCTGGGCACCAGGGTCACCGCGGTGGCCCCGCTACCAATGACGACAACGCGCTTTCCGCGATAGTCCAGATCCTCGGGCCAATGCTGCGGGTGGACAATTTGGCCGCGGAAACGCTCTTCGCCTTCAAAAGTTGGCCGATAGCCTTCATCGTAGCGATAGTAACCGGTCGCATTGATGACCCAGGAGGCGGTCATGGTGGTGATCTGTCCGGTATCAGCCTGTTCTGATGTTACCGTCCAGTAGGCATCGGCTGTGGACCATTGGGCAGAAAGGACCTTGTGACGGAAGCGAATCCGATCCGTGAAACCGTACTCTTCGGCTGTCTCTTCGATATACCGTTTGATCGATGGCCCATCGGAAATCGCTTTGGGTTCGGTCCAGGGCTTGAAAGAATATCCGAAGGTATACATGTCAGAATCGGAACGGATACCGGGATACTGGAACAAGTCCCAAGTGCCGCCAATTGCGTCGCGTGATTCCAAAATGGCGAAGTGTTGATTCGGACATTCACGCACCAAGTGGGCCGCCGCACCGATGCCGGACAAGCCGGCACCGATAATCAGCACATCTACGTGTTTAATAGACTGAGTCATGGTCTCTCCTTCGACAAGCATTGCAATCCGATGTGATGACCTAGTAGGTCGCGCTCTATGTGACGCGAATCGCATATGGTTTAGGATGTAGCCTATGCTCGTGTGATGCAGATCGCATGACTGCCCGTGCAGGCGGTATGGTCGGTTCGTGCAGGCTTAACAACGTCAGTCCTGATTACGCATTGGCGAGCTGGCGCATTTTCCGCTTCATCTCACACACCAATGGGGGCCATCTATGACTGAGGTGCAAACGTGGTCTACTGATTCCGTGCGGGGCGTAGACCGCTTTTCCGCCTGGATAGACAAGGTCCGGTCCTTGCATCTCGACTGGGAGCTTTCCTCGCCACAAGTGCATGATTACAGCGCCGATATTCGCTATCGTCGCACCGGAAACGTCAGGCTGGCCGATGTGCACCGTGATGCCTTCAATGGACATCGTGAGGCCAAACCGCAAGACCCGCCCACAGTCGGCGTACAGTTGCAGGTCAACGGGTATCTGACCTGCAACTATCGGGGGAATGAATTCACCCTGCAGCCCGGGGATCTATTCGTCTGGAATAGCTTAGAGGGCGGCTCGTTCGCAAGTGAGGGTCAGCATCGCCAGTTGTCAATCCTCATTCCGGCGCCGCGAGTTCCGAAATCCATTGTTTCGGCACATCATGTCAGTCACCCGTTGGCCGCGCAGCCCGGCACCGGCGTTCTTTCCCTTGCCGCCGATCACCTTCGTGGCCTCCTTCGGGAGATGGGCCGACTTAATGATGATGCCGTGAACCGAGCGGTGACCGGCTTACTTGATCTCGTCGATGCGGCGATTGCACCGGTATCTGATGCTGATGCGGGGCAGCGGTCCGAATTACTTGCCGACATTCAGCAGTACATTCTCGACCGCCTCGATGATCGCCAGCTGACCGTCAGCTCTATAGCTGCGGCGCACTGGATTTCCGTACGCACGCTACATATGGTCTTTTCTGAATCCGGGACGACTGTTGCTCGTTGGATTCGCCGACAACGATTGGAACGCAGTTACCGAGATCTGTCCAATGCCACAGCCTCCACTACCGTCACCGAAGTGGCCTTCCGATGGGGCTTTAGCGACACCTCGCACTTTAGTCGGGCTTTTAAACAAGAATTCGGCGTATCACCCACTGCTGTCATGCCACGATAGTGCATTCATCCCCCTTGCAAGTAGGGAAGCAGAGGTGCCCAGAAAGGCCATGCACGCGTTTACATGGAACATTGCACCTAGGGACCAGCGACCCTCGCTCTTAGCAAACTAGCCTGATGCATATCTATCAAAGTGAAGTGCATCACGCCCAGCGTGGGAGGAAGCTATGACAACACACGATCTTGATTACCTTGTGATCGGCGCCGGTTCCGCAGGAAACGTTATTACTCGACGCTTGTTGGACGCAGACTACCGTGTGGCCTTGCTCGAGGCCGGCGGAGAAGATACCAACCCAATCATCCCCAATCTCCCTGAAGCAGGCGCGCTGTGGGGCGGGCCCGAAGACTGGGCGTATCAGACGACCGAACAAGAAGGCTGCAATGGCCGGCAACTCAACCTGCCGCGCGGTAAGGTCATGGGTGGCTCCCATGCGCTCAACGCCGCCATCTGGGTACGCGGCGCCAAAGAAGACTACGACACGTGGAATTACCTTGGTTGTCCTGGCTGGGGATGGGACGAGGTCCTGCCGGTGTTCAAAGCTATTGAAGCGTTCGACGGCGGCGCATCCGAACTGCGCGGCGCCGACGGCCTGCTGGACGTGGTCGAAGATTTCCCGATGAACCCCATCCAGGACGCCATCCTGGCGGGTGCCCAGGAGATGGGCATCGAACGCAACGAAGACTACAACTCAGGTGTTGTAGACGGCGTATCGAAGATGCAGCTCACCGTCCGCAATAATAAGCGCTTCAACACGTGGCATGCCTACCTCAAACCGGTGGCCGATCACCCGAATCTGCGCATCTACACCGGCGCACTCGTCCGCCGACTGCTGATCGAGGATGCAACCGTCGTCGGCGTCGAATTTGACTACGAAGGCCAATCTCAGACACTGCGCGCCCCGGAAACCGTGTTGACCGCGGGGGCGATTGGTTCACCCGAGGTGCTGTTGCGTTCGGGTATCGGTCCGGCCTCAGAACTGCGCGAAGTGGGTATCTACCCGGTTCACGACGTGCCGGGGGTCGGGAAGAACCTGCACGACCACCTGCTCTCCCCCGTTATTTACACGACCACGAAACGCGAAGTTCCGACCTCCGAAGTGGGCGCGGCAGAAACCCACTTGTTCTGGAAGAGTCGCCCGGACCTCGCCGTCCCAGACACCCAGCCGATCCATTTCGCGCTGCCCATGTACTTCCTAGATTCCATGAGCGGCCCGGACAACGGGTTCTCACTGGTCGCCGGGATCGTCCGTCCGCTGTCGCGCGGTGAAATCACGCTGAGCGGCCCTAACCCAGACGACCCAATTAACATCGATCTCGGCGCACTACGAGATCAGGCCGATGTCGATTCACTGGTGGCATCGGTTCGCCAGTGCCGAGAACTGGGACGCACCGAGGCGCTGGCCGACTGGGGTCCAGAAGAGGTGTACCCCGGTCCCGAGGTCTCCGACGCCGATGAGGACCTGGAACACTACGTGCGCGACACCGCGGTTACCTACCATCACCAGGTCGGCACCTGCAAGATGGGCCTAGATACCATGGCGGTTGTCGATCCGCGCACCTTCCAGGTGCACGGCCTCAACGGGGTACGCGTGGCCGACGCCTCTATCATGCCGCTGGTGCCCACCGGGAATACCAATGCCCCGACCATCATGATTGCTGAGCGAGCAGCCGCGTATCTTACCGGGCAGCATCTGACCGAAGCTTCTCACCCCACCGCAGACACGGTAGGAACTCGCGCCTAACACCTGGGTTTAACCATCACGCAAGCCTCTGGATGCTGCCACGCCAGGACGAGACATGACTCCTCTTGGGATTGGACATACCAAACAGGCCTGGATTTCAGCGGTACCGCGATCAAACAAACACAAGGACAGCTACATGACTACTACTAATACTCAGCCGAACTACACCACGGCGGCAGATTTGCTCGCCGTCATCCAACCTTCATCCGGCGGGCGCAACATCCTAGACCCGGCTACTCACGAGGTCATAGGACGCGCTCCAGAACATACTGTGACCGATCTTGAGTCGGCGATCACCGCCGCTACAACCGCCCAGCCACGTTGGGCCGCGCTTGATCATAAAGACCGCTCTGCCTACCTACATGCCGCAGCCGATGCGGTGGAGACGAATGCCGAAGCATTGGCAGAACTTCTTTCGCGCGAACAAGGTAAACCGCTCAACGGGCCCAATGCTCGGTTCGAGGTTGGAGCCTGTGCAGCGTGGTTGCGTGCCACAGCCGATTTCTTGCTTGAACCAGAAGTGCTCGTGGATGATGAATCGGGACGAGTCGAGCTCCACTATCGTCCCTTGGGCGTGGTGGGTGCCATCGGGCCGTGGAACTGGCCGATGATGATCACCGTTTGGCAGATTGCCCCGGCCCTGCGAATGGGCAACACCGCGGTGGTCAAACCCTCAGGCAACACCCCACTGTCAGTCTTGGCGCTGGCACACGTGCTGAACACTGTCCTGCCCAAAAACGTGTTACATGTGGTGTCTGGTCGCCGCGACGTCGGCGCGGTGTTGGCTGCCCATCCGGGGATTGCCAAGATCATGTTCACTGGTTCTACGGCGGCCGGACAGGACATAATTCAGGCCTCGGCCGCCACCGTCAAACGCCTCACCTTAGAACTCGGGGGCAACGATGCAGGGATCGTACTGCCCGATGCGGACCCTGTAGCCATCGCCGAAGACCTATTCTGGGGTGCCTTCATCAACACCGGCCAAACGTGTGCTGCCCTCAAGCGCCTTTACGTCCACGACGAGATCTACGACGAAGTCGTTAGCGCTCTAGCTGAGACGGCTGCGGCTATGCCCATGGGCAACGGACTGGATGAAAAAAATGTGCTAGGTCCCTTACAGAACAAAGCCCAATATGACATCGTGGCTTCTCTGGTTCAGCACGCCAAAAAAGCGGGAGCTCGGATCGTCACCGGTGGAAACCCCGACCCCCATGCGCCGGGATACTTCTATCCCGCCACGATTGTGGCGGATATCGATCACGACAACCCTTTGGTCACCGAAGAGCAATTCGGCCCGGCTCTGCCCATCGTTAAATATACAGACCTCGATCAGGCCATTGCCTGGGCAAATGGTCTCGATGTCGGGCTGGGTGCCTCAGTATGGTCGTCCGATGCAAATCGTGCCCGACACGTAGCGGCCCGACTCGAAGCTGGCTCAGTATGGATCAATAAACATGGGGCGGTAGACCCTAGAGCCCCTTTTGGAGGAGCCAAAATGTCCGGTTATGGACTTGAATTCGGTGTCGAGGGGCTCAAAGGCCTCGGCCAACCACAAGTCATCCATGCCTAATCACGCACTTGCAGTGTTGTGACTCACAACTTCTTTTGGCGATTTTTCGCAGGCACAAATGGCTGTCTGCCCAACCAGTGCGCATGGGAATCATATCGAAGCCCGCATCCGAACAATTTCGGATGCGGGCGCTCAAATGCACCGGCTCACTAGCCAATCTGAAGGCGTTGATTACATAGGCGTGTGAAGGCGGGTATACCCTTTTACACGCCGACCACGCTGACGAGAGTTGTGACTGCAAGGCTCTCTGGTTGGCGGCCTTCGCAGCTTAGTTGCAACTCTCCAAAGACATTGCAGCGGGCCCATTGCTCGGGTTAACTGCTCGGATAGGCCGTACCTCTCAGGCGTGGTGGTGTTCCCGACGATTCCCACCGCGGCCGGTCTCGACAAAAGTTCCGGACAGACTCGGATGACCCGACGCTCGGGCGACCTGTGCTGCATGCATTGCCTTAGAGCAGATCCTTCGGAATCTTGCAACGACCCGGGCGAGATCTATGGATCTGGCGCATAGAGGCGCACTGGTTTGGTCCAATTCTAATATTTCGATCCAGCCGCCCGCTGGGTAAGCATTCCCTTCCGGACACGGAAGGGCGATCCTGCAAACGACCTTCTTATCCCGCGACACATCCCCAATGGCTCTGGTCGAATAAGCTACTCACGAATACTCGGCTATACCAGTAGTTTTGGCAATTCCCACACACACTGGGAGTCCCGTGAGTCGCCAGATTTCGCGTTTGATCTCTTCACCCGCAGCCCGGACTTCTGCCAGCGTGCCGCGCAGCCCTACGAACGCTTCATCGATCGGATAAATCTCCGTCCACGGGTTCATCCGCGACAAAATACCTACTGGTAATAGCGAGTATCAATTTGTGCACTATTGTCCTGTAGTGATCTGAGAAACTGCGGACGCCGGTATCAAGATCAGCTCCGATCCTAAATAGATTCTGCCCCCATGAGCCCACCTTTTCAGACGAGGCCTGATGCGCTTATCATAAAGCTGGTAGCGACTACACTCTCCTTGAAAGAAAGTCAGCGAGGCCGCGCTGCAAGCGAGTCAGTCTCCTGGTGCTGGACTTGCAGGTACATCCGGATAGAGCAGACTGTATTCCGCATCGATTTTCACCTGATGAGTGTATCGATTATTCGTCTTGTTACTGACCGCACTTGAAAACGCTTCATCGCAGTGTCCATCCACCTGAAGAGTCATAGCTTTAGCTGTCGTCGGAGTGCATCTGGCCAGGAGTAATGAGTCCCGATTCGTAGCTTAGAATGACAAGCTGTGAACGGTCCCGAGCGTTGAGTTTGCTCAGCAAACGGCTAACGTAGGTGCGGGCCGTTGCCGGGCTGATGTGGAGGCTTTGGCCTATCGCATCGTTCGATTCGCCCATCCCGATCCGGGTGAGGACATCGCGTTCGCGTTGAGTCAGATCCTCAAGCAGCCTTGGGCGAGTGCGACTTTCGGGGCTAGCCGCCAGGGTGCTCATGACTTTTCGGGTGATTGCAGGTGAAAGCAGAGCATCACCGGCGTCGACGAGTCGAATAGCTTCCCGAAGATCGTTGGGAGCGACGTTTTTGAGAAGATACCCGGCGGATCCTGCCTTGATCGCCGCGAGCACGTTTTCGTCTTCGTCAAAAGTTGTCAATACGATCACTCGAACACCCGTCAGCAATGGGTCGGTTGTAATGGCTTGGGTCGCGGAGATACCATCCATTTGCGGCATGCGAATATCCATCAGGACTATATCTGGCTTGTGTTGACGTACCGTATCAATGCCGGACTTGCCGTTGTCGGCTTCAGCAACGACTTCGATATCGCCGTCGTGTTCAGCGAGAGTGCGTAAACCGGTGCGGACGAGTTGTTGATCGTCGACTAGTACGACTCGGATCATGCTAACCTCGCGGGGATTGTGGCTTCCACAGTAAAACCTCCGTGTTCAGACGAATGTGTGGAAAGCGATCCACCCAGCAGTCTGGCTCGTTCTCTCATCCCTGCGATGCCATAGCCGGTGTGTTGATCATCCATGGTTGAGCCCCGACCATTGTCGGTGACGTTGAGACATAAGTTGCCATCGCGGATGTCCGCTTTTACGTGTGCGTGTGTGGCTCCGGAATGCCGGACAATATTGGTGATTGATTCCTGCAGCAGTCGGTAGGCAGCCATATCCATCGTGTCGGACAGATCTGAGGGGAGAATGTTGATCGCAGCATCTATCTCGATGCCGGCCCCCTTAGCAGCGTCAATCAGGTCTTGGATCGCTGAGAGTGACTGCACTCGATGGGTTTCGTGGCGATCGGTTGGTGAACGCAAAATCTCCATCATGGAACGGAGCTCACGTAATGATTGGTTACTCGCGGTACGGATGCGCTCGAGTGCCTCGGTTGCAGCATGGTCATCAATGCCCACTGCTTCGGACGCGACCCCGGCTTGCAAAGAAATGACCGCCATAGTGTGGCCCACGACGTCGTGGAGGTCGCGTGAGAATCGCTCACGTTCCTTCTGCACCTGCAGCTCCGCCTCGCGAGCAAGTTGGGTTTCGGTGAGTTTCACGATTTCCGCTTGTTGGATGGCTCGGAGGCGCGCAGCGCGAACACCGTAGCCGAGTGCTATCGCTGCGGTGAAGAGGGCGAGGTTCGATACGGTCTCGTAGCCCAGTATGAATCCGAGCGATTCCTCTCCGTCAAGTACTCGATAAAACATCGAAACCGTGAACACGACGATTGATACCCCGACCGACCACCATATGAGACCAGCTTCAGCACTCGAAAAAAGCGCCGCTACAAGTGGTATTGCTACCCCAATGGGCGGGTAATCAAGAGCGTAGTATGCAAACATCCCTAGCGCAGTGAGCACCAGTACTGTCCGCGGCATTTTCCTACGCAGCATCAGAAGAGCGCCAGAGCCGAGCGCAAAGACATAGGCGAGAGCGTCTGGCGACCGTGTTACTTGCCCGCTGGTGGCAATAATGAGTGACAGTGACAGTGCAACTGCAGTTCCCAGGAGAGCATCGACCACCCAGGTCGGCGCATGGCCGTCACCCGGAGAACCGCTCGAAAAGGCGGTTGGATCCTTTGAAACACGCTCACCCATGGTGACCAGCCTACGTGATAGTACATCCACGGTCATGAGCCTCCCGACGGAACCAAGTGTCGCTTTTCAACGTATGCGAAACGAAGCGGAAAGCGATACAGATCGAGAGTCAAGGCGGATGTCAGCGCTCGACTATTTTTCTAGCGTAGTTAGCATGAATAGAATTACTACCTTGCCATGGCCTCTCATCATTGGACTGGGAGCACTCGCGCTCATTAGACCATTCGTACGAATCGTAGGACATCAACTTGATGCTGATCTTGGTGCCGCAACACCAATCGCTATCACCTTGATCATTTCGGTCATCTGGATAGCGGTCGTTGGTCTCGGTAAGACTCGCCAGCCCGTTGTAACGCTGCTGTTCACCGGTCTCACCTACGCGGTGCTCTCCATTATTCTTAGCGGAGTTCTTTCGCCGATCATCGACGGTCGACTTGAAGGACCTCTGGCTAACCCGATTGCAATTGTGCCCGTGTTGCTGACTAATGCCCTGTGGGGACTGGCTGCTGGCGGGCTGGCGCTGCTGATCCAGCATTTGCGCGGCGTCAGATCTATAGAGGCTATTGAACGTCGCTGAATCGAGGAAGCATCATGACAAATAGCTCTCATGGGTCCGGCGAGCCCCGCGACGCCGAACAACAGCGCACCAGCGCGAACGAGGCACGAACCGATGCGGCGGTTCAAGTCTTCAACACTCGCTTCGAATGGCCACCATCTGCTCATGATGCACGCACAACCTCCTCGTCATTACCAAGCGCCGACTCCACTCCGCCTCCACCTGCGCCGTCTCGGCAACCTAGGAATAGGTGCACTCGGCATGCTTGGCGGACTGCTTCTGGGCATCATTGTGCAGGACGTTTTAGGGATCATCTTCGTACGTGACGGCATTGCAGGTTGCAGCCTTGTTCCCCCTCCTTATCCCGTTCTTCACGCTTCTGGGATTCGTGGGTGCAATTCTGTTCGATAATTGGCTCGTCAGAATCAGACCAGAAACCCTGGATGAGTGATCTACCTTGCGGGAATGCACCCGTAATAGTGCACCCACCGGAGCCTCGCATTCAGATTTACTCAGCTGTTATTGTGTGACCATGAACGACCCGCAACAGTGCACTCCGAATCTTATTGACTCATGGATCGAGTTAGCAGAAACTGTCGAGCATCTCTTCGGGCCGATGCCCGATCTGAAAACCCACATTCAGAGAGGAACCGAACGCGGGACTGCGCTGGTCGTGGTCAAAGACCGGTCAGTGACCGGCGCGATGCTGTTGAGCGGACCAAACAAACCGCAGTATATTCGATGGCTCGCTGTACATCCAGACTATCGAGGCCAGGGCGTCGGTTCTGCTTTAGTTAAAAGCGCCATGGCTCACTGGCCAGATGGGGACATCGCGGTGGTCACGTTTCCTGAAAGCTGTAGGGAAGGTCAAGCAGCACGGCGACTTTACCAGCAAAATGGGTTCACATGGCAGGGTCCAACCGAACCGGCACCGGATGGAAGCCCACGCGAACTATTCGTACTATCCCGCTGACGCTCGACCCTTAGCGGGCGGAGCTGGATAATCGTTTTCCCCAGTTCAAACGTTATTAACGAGACTTTTGAGGTGGCGCTGGAAACTCACCAGTGACAACTTCTCTCCTGAAGGAGCAATCCCAGAACTGCGGTTTATCTTCTCGAAACCTGCTTGGGCCAGCACACGCTGGGACGTGACGTTTTCGACTGCCGTGCGTGCGAAGAGCCGAACCATTCCACTGCGTACAGCAAGTTGAGCTGCGAGTTCAACCGCGGTAGTCGACATTCCAGCACCGCGAAACTCTGGGTGTAACCAGAAGCCCACCTCAGCTTCATCGGCTGTCACGTTGAATAGCACCAGACTGCCGGCGAAGTCATCGTTCGAGTCAGCAATCGCAAGCACCGCCAGATCGCCGCGCATTAGGCCGGGGGTCGCTTCTTCATTAATCATTGCCGTTACAGACGCGGTTGAGTAGTTCGGTTCCGGCAAGTGCCCATATTCCTGCACAAGCGGATCGTCGGTGCCACCCGCAAAAGCTTCGGCGTCGCGACTCTCAAGGGGACGAAGTATGACGTGACCGGCACGGAGTGGGAGAATGGAGGAATCGATCATGCGCGCTATACTAACATAGTTCGGTTAAGGAGGGTCTTTGAGCTACTGGAGCAATCGTAAGCCGGTGCGCCGAGCGCGGGCCGTCGATCCCGCAGCTATAGCGGCGACATCGATCGCCTTGCTTGATGAGGGTGGTCTGCGTGCATTGACGGTTCGAGCTGTGGCTGGTCGGATGGCTGTGGCACCGGCCAGCTTGTACTCCCGGGTGAGCTCCGCTGACGACTTATTCGACCTTGCACTGGACGCAGCACTTGGGCAGGACCCCTCTATGACGCGGGTCCTTGACCAGTCGGACATTGATGTCCTGTTGATCGAGTACTACCGTCATCTAATCCGGCACCCTTGGGCATGTCAGGTCATTGGAATGCGGGCGCCGCGTGGTCCAAACTATCTCAGATTCTCTGAGCGTTTATGTCAGCTCCTCCTCGAGATGGATGCGCCTAACCCACTCGCCACGGCCTATGCGCTCTCCAATTTTGTTATCGGCAGCGCAACGACAGCGCCTGCCGTCAGTGACGAACAGGCAGCCCCTATCGATGGCGATATTGCGCCCATTTATGCGCGGTTGCACTCCGAGCAGATGACGGAACCCGAGCGGATTGTGGCGGCTGGGCTAGCAGCTCTTCAGCACCTTTGGTCTCGATAAACGCCTAGGATTTCACACAGGGAATCAGCTACCGCCAGCGAAACGTCCGGTATGCGAGGTAGGCACAGGGCAGAGTCCAGGCGATCAGCACAAGGACTTGGATCATAGGAAACGGTTGCCCGTACCAAGCTGCAGACAGTGACTGCGCGGCTGCCCCAAGCGGAGTGAACCCTGCGAGGTGTCGCAGGGGTTCACTCATCAGCGGTCCGGGCGTCCAGACCCCGGCCGTGAAAAGCGATCCGATAAATACCAGCATTCCAAGACCATTGGCATTCTGTGCAGTTGATGCGCGAGCGGCGATGATTGAACCGATTGACAGCATCGTGACCGCAGCCAAACAGAAGGTCACTATCACCAGGAGAACGGACTGCGGTGCGCGTGCCCCTAGAAGTCCCATCGCTGCTCCGGTAGCCACCACCGCACCAGCCGCCAACGAAACTGCCGATACGATGAGCTGAGCGGCCAATACACGGTGGGGGCCAATCGGCGTGCTTCCTAGACGTCGTAATACTCCTTGTTCTCGATAGCCCCCGATCGCGGAAGGAAAGTTAGTCAATGCAACACTTCCGAGCGCGATGGTGAGCGCAATTGGAACAAATAAATCAATGACGCGCAATTGGTCCAGTAGTGGGTCGCTAACACCGGTAAGTGGTTCACGGGTACCGGGGATCACGAAGCCTTGCATAAGCAACAGCACGGCAGGAAACCCAATCGCCATAAATAGTGCGTTGGGATTGCGAAGTAATAGAGTGGTTTCCATCCGAGTAAGAGTGAACAGAGCGTTCATGGCGAGGTTTCCTTAATGGTCACGGGGGGCGATGGCGGTGGCGCTGTCTACCATCGTGAGGTAGGCGTCCTCCAGGTTGGAGACCTTCGAGTTTTGCATCGTAGCTTGGGCGCTCAAACACTCCGGTGTGCCGACAAAAACAGATCGGCCCATGGCGATGATGGCCAGTCGATCGCAGAGACGTTCGACTTCATCGAGGAAGTGACTGACGAGCACCACGGTGATCCCCGAATCGCGAATCCGTTCGACGAGGCCCCAGATGTCGCGTCTACCCTGAGGGTCCAGTCCGGTGGTTAGCTCGTCAAGAATCGCGATCCGTGGGTTGCCCACAAGCGCCAGAGCAATAGAAAGGCGTTGACACTCGCCGCCGGAGAGTTCTTGGAAGGCAGTTTTTCGACGGTGAGCAAGCCCCACGGTATCGAGCAGCTCGGGCACGGAAGCCGATCTAGGGTAGAAGGAGGCAAATAAGTGCAAAGCCTCAGCTACGCGTATTTTTGCTGGCAAGGTGCTCGACTGCATTTGATAGCCGACCTGCGATCGGAAAGCGCTACCGCCTCGGTAAGGCTGTCGTCCTAGCACACTGAGCTTCCCCGAATCAGCTTCAAGCATTCCGCTCAAGCATTCGACGGTAGTCGTTTTGCCGGCACCGTTGGGGCCGAGTAGGCCGAAGACCTCGCCGGTTTCTACGGTGAAAGTCACATTGTCTACTGCGACATTAGAACCGAACGTTTTGCGGAGTTCCTTTACGGAGATAATGGTCATTAGCTAAGCTCTTTCTGGCAGGTTGCAGCATCCCAGGTGTGCCTGAGGCTCTCGGTTATCGTTTTGAAAAAAGCTGATGTGGCTACGGTGCAGCGAGTCGCCACGGCATTCAGGGTAGATATTTAGAGCCGAGTCTTACTTGGATCGTGCGACAAAGCGGAGTGTTATCCAGAGGACTTGTACAGCGATCATGCTCGCAATACCTGTTGTTACGTACGTTGACGGCAAGTCTTCTGGCACAGGCAGTGCAATGCTGCAGTAGAGAATGGTTGCGACGATGAGAGTAAATCTGATGTAGTGCGATGAATGCTCGCCCCGTTTGTCTCGTAATTGCGCGGGGCGGACCAAGTTCCATATCAGGCTGGCCGCCATGAGCAGAGCGATGCCGATTCCGATCCCGATTGAGTAGGCCGCGACTCCTGGCGGGAAGCTCTGGCCAGCAATCCATCCGAGAAGCAGAGTCAGCCCGCAACACAGTAGGAGAGTGCGGACGATTTCATGGACGATGGACCAAGCCGCCGGTACGCGACGCCCGTGGTCGTGACGTTTGCGAGGGATGTAGGCCCACGCTTCCCCTGATTGGTAGTGGCTGGCAAAGAATGCGCAGACAGTGATGATAAGCGGCACCAGAATGGGCGTGACGAAGTTGTTGCTTGTGGCCCACAGCGCCGATGCTAAAGCGAGAAAGATCGTGGGGCTGGCGAGCTGCTCAAGCCACCATGCTACGGCAAACGAGCGGCGGGCTGCCGGTACATCGAGCGGATGGACCAGCGGCTGAATGGCCGGATCCGGTAGCAGAACCTCTTCTCGCATCGGATTCATGATGTGCTCCACGGAACATGATCAATGTGCGGGCCGCGAAGACCGCTTCTGGCAATCTCATAGACCTTCTGTCGAGAGACCCCGAGCTCGCGTGCGACGGAGACTGCACTAAAGTCGTCGAGCAGCGTGTCGACGGCGACCGCACGCACGCCCGAAGCACGAGAGTTGAGGTGGGAGGCAAAGGCACTGACCTCAGCTGCAAGCAGTGCGACAGCCAGAGGTCCACCGAACTGCTCTGCCCAGCCGGGCGCCCCGTCGACAGCGGCTTGGTACAGGCTATCCCCGCCGTCCATCAAAACAGTGCGCACGTCCAGAGGCGTAAGACCGCACGATGTGAATCGGGAAATTAGTTCTTCCAGGTCGACGTCGGCAACGATACGGTGGGCGAGGGTTTCGGCCCAGACTTCCGGCGAAGCAGTAACTGTAGTGGAGGTGTCACCCCGGGGTTTACGTGTCATGATCCCCAGACTAAAGCCTGGCCGATCACACTGTCAACCCCGGGGCGACAATTGAGTTACGTGTGCGCCGTATTGGCGAAGTTCCGGCACTGCGTCGTCACAGGTTGGAGCGGGATGTCGTGGCGTACGCGAGGATGTCGGTGGCCTTATGTGGATGCTCCACACCCTCGAATAGTGCCACGATTCCAGTGGCGTTATCTGTCCGAAGGGGAAGGATCGCCTGGTAAGCCTCAGATGAATACCATGCCCTGGCGGCATGAGCCTTGGGAAACTCAATGACAATAAGGTCGGGTATCCATTGGCCCTCTACTTGTGCGGGAGAAGCTCCGTGTATCAGGAACTTTCCGGAGTAAGGGGCCAACGTGTCATCGATGCGCCGAAGGTACTCCGTCAAGTCGTCGCCCATGTGTGCATCGGTCAGCAAACCGACGGCATAACTGCGTGGTGATTCAACTCCCTCCGGGGTCTTCGAGGGGATCTGATCCAAGAACCCTAGAACGGACTGAACTTTACCTCGCTGGCCTGTGACCATGACGTCGAAACCGATGGCTACCGGTTTCTTCCCCATAGCACCCAATTGCCAACGGAATCGCGCCTGGTCCCCGTGTGCGTCAATTTCGCCGAGCAGCTCGAAAGTCATGGCAGGAAACTGTTGCTGAACGGCCGCGATGGTTCGATCAATTTCCTCGTGCCCTTGGGCAACCGCCAGGGGATCTGAATACCGGCCCGAGACTTCCCAGACCTCCCGAATCGCTTCTTTGCGTGCGGTGGGGTCGGTCTCGTTCCACGTGTTCAGGTAAGCCTGGATGAGAGCGGTGAATTTCGTCATGGTAGTCTCCTGTAGTTAAGTTCAGTGCGCTCTGCCCTGACCTGTTCACAATCGTCACACAGGCTTTTTGGGGCGTCGATTACCTCTGAGGTAATACCCAAGTAATCAACCAACAACTTTCCACACCGAGGAGTGCCACGATGATCCAGTTAGACCATGTCGAGGACGTAGGTGGCCTCTTACGCACGTGGCGCCAGCGCCGTCGTCTGACCCAGCTGGAATTGGCTCATGCCTCGCAGGTCTCGACGCGGCATCTCAGCTTTGTGGAGACCGGACGCGCGCGAGCGACGCCCGAGATGCTCTTACATCTTGCAGAACACCTGGAGATTCCGTTGAGGGAGCGCAACAGACTCCTGCTTGCCGGGGGTTACGCTCCGGCCTATCCTGAACATCAACTCACCGGGGTGCCGATGGCCGTCATCAGCGACGCTATCAACAGGATTATCGACGCGCATGATCCCTACCCGGCCGTTGTTGTAGACCGCCGTTGGGATCTTGTCGCCTCGAACACCGCAGCAGAGCTCTTATTGGAGGAAGTGGCCGAACACCTACTGGAACCTCCGATCAACGTGATGAGGGCCAGTCTGCATCCCGAGGGCATGGCACCTCGGATTGTCAACTTGCCGCAGTGGCGCGGATACCTGCTGGCCCAGCTGCATCGGCAAGCTCAGTCGACCGGTGACCTTGAGCTAACCGCGCTGTTGGAAGAACTCGAAGCAATGCCGGGCGAGGCGGAGGTTCCTGCTGATTCTGCCCAGCTCGTTGTTCCGTTGCAGTGTCTGGTGCGGGGGCGCGAGTTGTCACTGTTCAGCATGACGACAGTATTTGGAATGCCGCTTGAAGTCACCATATCCGAGTTAGCGATCGAGACATTTTATCCCGCTGATTCACAAACAGCCCAGGCATTACGCGACTTTGCTGACGCATAGACATCACCCTGGGTGCGACAGCGCTCATCTCCCCGTTTCTCATGGGCCGCGAGGGATCGCCAAGCCATCAGCCCTGAAACCGCTTTCCGCGGCTATCAAAAGCTGTTCGGCCTGGACAACGGCATGCACCTCTTTATCTCACCCTAAGACGGAGTGAAAGTCGGGACGTCGGCGTTGACAGCTTCCGACGACTACCCGGAAAAAATTGAGATCGTGAATACGATGACCGACGTCCCAACCGACCACAGCATAAGCCCGGCTTCGGCTGCAGAGTATAACGCTGCCACGATCGGGACAGCGACCCCGACGGGCGGATAATCACGAGTGTAGTAGGCGAAGACCCCAAGCACACTGAGCACGGGCATCGCCCGAGGCATTCTCCTCCGGAGCAATAAGAAAGCACCGACACCGGCTGCAAATAAGTACGCGATGATATCCGTTGGCCTAGTCCCGCCATCGTTCGTGGTGATGATGAGGGCAAGCGCCAGTGCGACTGCTATCCCCAGCAGCCCGTCGAACATCCACAGCGCTACGTTGCCATCGCCGCGACGGTCACTCACTGAAGATATTCGCACAGTCGCCCCTCGTTCCCTCATGCTTGGTAGCATACGCGCTGGCCTCTCCGCGGTCATACGCCTAGGGAGGGGTACCCAGTGTCGCTTTTCAACGTACGAGACATGAGCTAAGAAGCGACACATGTCGAGAGCCTGGACGGATGTCAGCACGCGAACGGTTTCATAACGTAGATGGCATGAATAATTTCAATACTTTGCAATGGCCTCTTATCATTGGACTTGGAGCATTCGCGCTCATCAGGCCACTCGTGCGGGTCGTAGAACACCAGCTGGGTGCCGATATGGGTGTCGCCGCACCAATTATCCTCACCGTGCTCATTTCGGTCGTGTGGGTAGCGGTCGTGGGTTTCAGTAAGGCTCGTCACCCCGTGTTGACTCTGTTATTCACCGGGCTCATCTACGCGGTGTTGTCCATCATTCTCAGCGGAATTCTTTCGCCGATCCTCGATGGGCGCCTCGAGGGTCCGCTCGCCAACCCCATCGCTATCGTTCCTGTGTTGCTGATCAATGCGGCATGGGGGCTGGCTGCCGGCGGGTTGGCATTGCTGACCCAGCGTCTGCGCGGTATCAAATCTGCTGACCCGAAGGAATTACCATGACGAATACCCCGCATGAGTCTGGCGGTTCCGACGATGCCGAAGAGCCACGTACCAGTGCTGATGAGGCACGTACTGACGCTGCCATCCAAGATTTTAATGCCCGTGTCCAATGGCCTCGACGGCCTGCCGACCCCCATGACCCAGCCATGCCTCCGCCACACGCTGATCCGATCCCCCAGCGGCCACCGCCGTCACGGGGACTCACGGACGGGTGGCGCACAGTGGGTATCGGTGCCCTCGGACTCCTGGGTGGCACGCTTTTTGGTATCATCGTGCAGGATATTTTGGCGCTCATCTTTATTAATACAGGCACAACCGTGTTCGGCTTGGTTTTCGCCCTCGTCATTCCGGTCTTTGCAGTTCTTGGAGTCGTGGTCGCAGTTCTGCTTGACAACCGGATGGTCAGGCGTCGATCAGGAGGCCGTCGATGAGTGATTTGCATCGTTTCGAGCTCACCCGCCGAAGTGCGCTGAAAATCGGTGGGGCGAGCGTGGTCAGCATTGGGCTTGCCACGCTGTTCACTTCCTGCGACATCGGCAGCGAATCCAACAACAGCACTCAAGGCAGCGCAGGCCGACTTCTCGACAGCGAGGCACCGCTTCCCGAAGCGTTTCGTGCCCGACTCCCCATCCCACCCATCCTCGAGCCCGTCCGGCGCGATGAGACGACGGACTACTACGAGATCACCCAGAAGGTCGGTCAAGCCGCGATTCTCACAGGGCTGACAACCGAGGTATGGGGATATAACGGCATCATGCCTGGCCCTACACTCGTATCGCGTCGCGGACGGCGTACCGTCGTGACACATCACAATAAACTGCCGGTGCCGGTTTCCGTGCACCTTCACGGTGGTAAGACAGCCCCTGAGCATGACGGATATCCAACCCACCTCATCCTTCCCTCCGACGGCGAAAGAGGACACTTCAACCACGGAGAGACGAGCGTGATTGGCAATAGAGAATACGTCTATGCGATGGATCAGCCAGCCGCGACGCTGTGGTACCACGATCATCGCATGGACTTCACCGGCCCGCAGGTCTACAAGGGCCTGGCGGGGTTCCATCTCATCCATGACGACAATGAAGAATCACTGAACCTACCTTCTGCGGACCGAGACATACCGCTCATGATCCTGGATCGGTCCTTCGCCGCAGACGGCTCATTCCGCTATCCCTCAGTCGACCCGACCCTGACCGAAACTCCGGGCGTGAGCGCCAAGTACATGAGCGGGGTGCTCGGGGACTGCATCCTCGTCAACGGTGCGCCATGGCCGGTGCTGGAAGTATCGAATACCAAGTACCGCTTCCGCATCCTCAATGCCTCCAATGCCCGCCGCTACCAACTCCGTCTCAACGACGGATCCGGCTTCGTTCAGATCGGCAGCGATATGGGTCTGCTCGCAGCCCCTGTGGAACATGATGTGATCGACATTGCCCAGGCTGAGCGATTCGATGTAGTCATCGACTTCTCGCGTCACAATATCGGAGATGAGATCACCATGGTCAACGATCGTGGAACCGGTGGCGCCGGCCAGGTTATGCGGTTTGTCGTCGCTCGCGAAGAGACTGATACGAGCACCGTGCCAGCCCGGCTCGCCGATGTCGAAGTTCTGTCGGAGAACGATGTGAGCGTGGAGCGAGAATTCGTTTTCGCCCGCGGTGGTGCCCAGGCTCATGGGATGACACTGTGGACCGTGAACGGCGAGCCGTTCCGGCCCGACACGATCCTGGCAAAACCGAAACTGGGCACAGTCGAGAAATGGATAATTCGGGGACAGAACGTCGAGCATCCTTTCCATATCCATCTGGCTCCGTTCCAAGTCGTCGGCCGAGACGGAAAGGGTGATCCCGGCCGCTATAACCAAGGCTGGAAGGACACCGTGAATCTTGACAACGGCGGCAGAGTCGAACTACTCATCCGTTTCGACGGATACCGCGGCAAGTACGTTTTTCACTGCCACAATCTCGAACACGAGGACATGATGATGATGGCCAATTTCGAGGTTGTCTGAGAAGTATGTGAATGAAGACTAGCTCAGGAAAATTCTCATCCAAGATTTTGTACTACGGAAGACACCGACCGCGTAGAACCCAGCGGCTGCGCTTCTACGGCCCAGGCTGCGGTGGCTGAACCGCACACGTCAATCGATCCAAAGCGTGTCCCAACATATACGTCGCTGGAAGCGCACAACAGTGTAGCCCCTGAGTAGCTCGTGCGTCTCGGGTTCACTGCACTGACCCGGGTGAACCCGAGCGATTTTAGTTCCTGAGAAACATAGGTATTTGAAACCATCTCGTCACAGACGACGACGTAAGAGTCATCATGCGATCTGGAAAATACCTGTCATCCGTTACCCAGCGACTGCATCCAATATGAGCTGTGGATGGGTCCAGAGCAGCGCGCCCCCGGCATCGGGGATGAGTCTGCGGCGTGAGCCTGGAATCCTCTTAGCTAGCGTTTGCCCATGGTCTGGTGAATGTCCCGCAGTATGAGCGAAGAGATTTGAGCTGACGTCTGGCTCGGCAACCGCATTATCCAAAGATGGGCTTGTCCAAGATGCTGTGGCTCTCGCTCACGATTACTTGCATCGGGCTTTAGATGGCCGCGCCGTTCAGTATCAGACAGCAGTTGAACAGGCCCGAGACGATGTGGTCACGATGCGTGGTCAACAACTCCACGCCACGGTGGGTGGCAGTCTCAAGGTGCTTCCCTTTGCAGTCAGTGCCGATCCTCGGGCAATTGAAGACTACTATCGAGCCGCCACTCGGGTGCTCAGCCCAGCACTGTGCAGTTCCTATGTGGATCATCTCACTGGACTAGATTCGGATGACGATGATCTTTTGGACGCCAACATTAGGGTCGCGGCGCTGAGCCGCGTTCCTGAGATTGTCCAAGGGGTCGAAGCCGAAGCCGACGCTCTGGCCCGGAAATGGCTCACCGACACCCGGATTGCTCGGAAGAATCTGACCGATGAACGCCAAGCAGAATACGACCGGTTAGAAGGCATGTCCACCCAACCGGAACGCACCACGTTAACCGTGCCAGTGGCAGCCCAATCGGATACTAAAGTTCGTCATCCTGATGGGAGCGAAGAACCGCTCCCCACCCGACGACTCCACCTGCTAGCGGCAGAAGATGGCACCGTCCCGGTGGATTTCGACAGCAGCTGGGAACTACAAGTCCTCGATACCGAAGCCGCCCAGCCCGGGTTCATCGGCTGGTATCGCAACCCAAATCGCGGGGTCAAAGAATCCCTTGCGGTGGCCTACCAACCAGAACCCGGCCAATGGCAGGCCCTACGGCCTGACTTCATCTTCTTTAGCCGCCGCCAAGACGGACAACTCGCCGTCAACCTGGTCGATCCCCACGGTCACCACCTGGCGGATGCTCTGCCGAAACTCCGAGGTCTCGCCAAGTTTGCCGAACAGTTCGCCACCGAGTTTCACCGGATCGAATCCATCGCTGAGACCAACGGTCAACTCCGCGTGTTGGACCTGACGCGCCACAGCGTCCGAGAAGCCCTCCGAGACGCGCACAGTGCAAAGGCACTCTATGAATCAGATCTAGCTGATAATTACTAACATCCTAGACGGCTTTGACGGTCAGGAGTTCGTCCCAGTGAGTGGTGTAGCGCAGGGACATCGCGGGGACATCATGGTGCGGCACATCTGCCAGGCAGGACCCTCGCGCAATCCGGCGCGGCCCAGGCCGATCGCGGCGTGGCCGTGTTCGTGTTTGATCTGTTCCAAGAGTGGGCCGATGTGTTTGGCTTCGTGCGGGGTGACAAATTCCTCGAACATTGGCTGAGCACCGACCGGGCGGAGGTCGGTGACGACGATGCCGGCTCGCGCGTAGCGGGTGCCGGGCCGGATCTTCGGCAGCAGGTGTTTGGCGGCTTTGGTCAGCACCACTGGATCGGCACTATAGCCCGGCAGGGCAACCGTCACGGCGGGTTGGTGGGATTGCTCGTCGTTGAAGGCACTGGTCATGGCCCAGGCGGTGAGCACTTTCGCTTCACGGTCGTGGCGGTGTAACCGGGTGGAGGCCATTTGCGCATAGATACTCAAGACTTGTTCCATACCGTCGCGCGTCGTGACCGGATTGGCAAAGCTCCGCGAGTAGATCAGCTGGTCTTGAATCTCGCGGGCTTCTTCCAACGGGATACACGGTGTCCCGCGCAACTCCAAGAGGGTGCGCATCTGCACAATGGAGAACTTCTCACGGATGGCCACCGGGTCAGCATCTCGGAAGTCGGCCACGGTGAAAATCCCCATCGCGTGGAGGCGTTTCGTCACGCGGGGGCCGATCCCCCAGACCTCGATCACTGGCAGGCGGCGCAGCACATGTTCGCGGGTGGACTCGGGCACTCGGTCCCAGACGCACACTCCCCCAAGCTGTTCAACCTTCTTCGCCGCTTCGTTGGCCAGTTTCGCCAGGGTCTTCGAACATGGCTTATTGCATCAAAAGCATCTGGCTACGTATGTATTGATGGCCAATAGCGTCTGCCAGCAAGGACACCTGCCGCCCTTAGCCTGGGTGACCAAAGCTAAATGAACCGTTAACAGTTGCTGAGTCGATCGTTTCTGGCATCTGTACTTGTAGATGCCGCCATAGTCCGACGAGGCTTGGATACCGGCTCGATAAGATCTCACGCGCAGGTGACGTGGACAAAGAGTTTCTTGCTTATAGTGTTGTGGGACTACTGGTGTTATACCTTGAGGCGGGGGTGGTTCGTTGTGAAGCTACGACATTGCCGTCGGATAAGGTCACCTGCTGGTCAGCATATTTTTCAAGGCCTGTGTCGTGAGTCACCACCACGGTCGCCACTGAAAACTCCTGGGCCAGGGATTTGAGCAGCTGGAGAATTTCATGTGAGCGTGGTTGGTCCAATGCGGACGTCGGTTCATCGGCCAATAGCACCTGCGGAGTACCCATGAGGGCACGCGCAATGTTTACCCGCTGTCGCTGGCCACCAGACAATGCGTGGATTTTTCGATCAGCCATGTCCTGCAAACCGACGACTTCGAGGAGTTCATTAGCCCGAGTCTTGCGATGTTTTAGCGCGCTGCCGCGCAGTCCGCGTAAGTGGTCAGTAACGAGGAGTTGTTCGCGGACGCTCAGGGCGCTCAGTAAGTTCGGTTGCTGGAAGATGAGTCCTACGGTCTCGCGGCGCAGTTGTGCTTGCTCGATCTCGTTGAGTTCATCGACCCGGCTTGGACCAACCAGCACGCTGCCAGAGGTGGGTTGGATAAGCCCGCCGATCACTGAGAGCAGGGAGGATTTTCCCGACCCCGAGGCTCCGATTAACGTGGTGAGTTCACCCTTATGCGCACTGAAATTCACTCGGTCCAGGGCGGTCACGGTGCGTGGGCTACCGTCGGGGTGCTGGCCGTCTGGGTACACCAGACTTACCTGTTGCACGTTGATGGTAGGGGAAGCTGGAAGGGTATCTGGAGTCGTCGAAGTCATGGTGGAATCCTTTCTAAAACGCTTGAGTGGGGTATAAACGGATGGCTAGCTGCCGCCTAGGGCTAGTAACGGATCGACTTTGGCGGCGCGACGTACCGCAATAGCTGAGCCCAATACGCCCAATATCCAGATCCCCACGGCGGGGCCTACTATGATCAACGCTGATAGGCTCACCGGTACGGCGACGGCGGCAAGGGAGCCCAGTCCGGCACCTAAGACTGCACCGACGATGACGCCGAGGCCAAGAATGACGGCGGCCTGGCCCAAGGAGTCTTTCATCAAGTAGCCGCGTGAAGCACCCAGAGCCCGTAGTACCGCAAGGTCCCGGGTGCGTTGGATCGTCCACACGGTAACAAACGAAACGATGACCAGCGCAGAGATGGCGTAGAGGAATCCCTGCATCATGGTCAGTGACCCTGCTTCTGAGGCATAGGCGGGTAATGCTTGGAAGGCATCGGAAACCCCGGTCTTCACAGTCGCCGTCTGTTGGGCGGTGGCAGCCCAAGCTGTCGGCTGTTCAGTGCCGAAGACGGCGAGCACATTGCCTACAACATCATCGTTGGCGTGGGTAATGGCTTGCCAAGATTCGGTCGTCACCCAGACGATGGGAGAATGGGCATACCATTGATCTTCCACAACGCCCTCCACTGCGACATCGAGGGGACCGATGGTCACCGTATCGCCCACCTGAAGGTGTTGTTCTTCTGCGACAGTTTCCGAGATGACCACCCCCTCGGGGCTAGGTTCCGTCAAACCATCGTGTGCCGGTGACGCGGTGCGTTCCACGAGCCCGGAGCCTTCGGGGATGCCCCAGATCGCAACCGAGTTAGAGGATTCCGCGGTGAGTAGTGTTTGGCTCATCCCCACCGGCACGGCCTGGTTCACTCCCTCAGTTGTAGCCCAGGCCCGTTGATCGTGAATGGTGATCGATGATTCAACAAATGTCAGCTCTTCCGGAGCCGCATCTGTTGCACTCCCAAAAACGTAGCTGGTTGGATTGAGCGCACTGAGGCCCGCCGTATTTTGGGCGCCCAGACCGGCGGTGAGACCAGTCAGCATCACCAATAACAGCGTAATCATGCCCACCACGGCACCCATGAGGGTGAACCGTCCTTTGGCCGATCGTATTTCACGTAAACCTACAAACATCGTGTCCTGTCCTCGAAAGTTTTGCTCTTTTAGCTCCTGATTCCATGCTGTTCCTTCAGGCATGCGATCACATCGTGAGATGAGTGGATTTGTACTCAACCTTTTGGTTGATCCAGTTCGTCTCAAAGGTCGCTACGCTAGGGGTATGAGTGCTGTACCGTTGCCAAAGAACGCACCGGAACGTTCTCCGATACTGCGAGTGCTGCAGGTGGGGTTGCATGTAATGTTTGCAGTCCTATTGGGATTGGGGTTGGTCCGGACATTCTTCCCAGCAAAGGTCGCAGTCGCAGTGCCAATGCATCGCATGCTGGTGATCACGTTGTTAGCAGCCGTTCTGGCTTTGGTCTATGTCCTGGGCACCTCACGTGAATATCGTGGCTCGCGCGATGTTTCCACACCTCCCCGCGATCGATCGCCCGCCCTGGTGTGGACCTGGTTGGCCGTAATCACGATGTTGTGGCTAACGCTGTTATTCTTCAGTCCAGCGTTTGTCTGGATCGCCTTTCCGCTGATGTTTCTTTACCTATATTTATTGAGAACCGTCAGTGCAGTCTTGGCGGTGGTGTTCTTGTGGGCAGCAACTTGGGTCTTGCCCTGGTGGGATGACGTGCGCACTACGGGACCCCAGCCCCCTGATATCGCTACCATTATTGGCCCCGGTATCGGCGCGGTGCTGGCTGTGCTCATCGCAGCCGCTTATCGCTATTTACTATCCGAAGCCCGTCACCATCAGCGTGTTGCTGAGGCGTTGCAAGCTGCTCAAACGGAGCTGGCTGCCACTGAACACCGAGCCGGGCAGCTCGAGGAACGTGAACGTCTAGCTCGGGAAATCCATGACACCCTGGCTCAAGGTTTTTCCTCAATTGTGCTGGTCAGCCGCGCCGCTAGCCAGCAACAGTTAGTGCCCGAAACTACCCGACGGTCACTGGAGCTGATTGAAGAAACCGCGACAACCAACCTCACCGAGGCCCGCAATCTGGTCCAGCACCTCAGTGCTGCTGACCCCATAGACTCCTTGCATGCCCAGCTCCTGCAGCTTACGAAGCGGTACGAGACCGAACTGGCCGTACGCGACCAGCCACTGGAGGTTACGCTCCGATGGGAAGGTGAAAAATCCCCCGAATATCTACCGCCACCGATCAGTGCTACGGTCTTGCGCATCGTCCAAGTCGGGATGGGCAATGTGGCCACGCATGCCCAAGCCACCCAAGCGGTCATTACCGTGGGCATCTGGGAGGACGAACTCACTGTGGATATTTTTGACAACGGGATCGGTTTCGCCGTGCCCGACACGTTCCACCCTGGCTTCACCGACGCGTCACAAACCGATACTCACTACGGCAACACCGGGTATGGGCTTTATGGCCTGATGTTGCGACTGACCGAGCTCAACGGTAGCCTCAAGGTCGAGTCCGCACCGGGCGAGGGTACGGTGCTGGCTGCAAGCATTCCCCTATGCCACATAGCAGCGCAAGCTCTCCGACAGGAGCGTTCTTGAATCATCCCAAACCAATCATTAACGTCCTGCTCGTAGATGACCACCCGGTGGTACGTGCCGGCTTGCGAGCCTTACTGGAGGGCTTTGGCGAGGTCCAGGTCGTAGGGGAAGCATCCAACGGGGCAGCAGCACTCGACATGATCGCAATAGCCCAAAACCCCGCCTCAAACGTTGAAAAGATCGATGTAGTGGTGATGGATATTGAAATGCCCGGATTAAACGGCATCACCACGACCCAGCGCCTGCAGGCACAGGGCGGTCCTCCGGTACTGATTCTCACCACCTATGACACGCAAGCCGATATTCTGGCCGCCATAGAAGCTGGCGCGAAAGGTTATTTACTTAAAGACGCTGAGCCAGAAAAGTTGCGCCGAGCAATCATCAACACCGCAGCAGGAAAACCCACATTATCTCCGGATGTGGCCACACTGATCATGAATCGGATGCAGCAATCTCATGAGAGCTTGTCGGACAGAGAACGAGAATTGCTAGCACTATTAGCCACCGGGGCAACGAATAAGCAGCTGGCCCAGGCACTATTTATCTCCGAGGCAACCGTCAAAACCCACTTGGTACACATCTACCGAAAGTTGGGGGTCACCAACCGGACCGCTGCAATCAATTCCGCTCGCTCGCAACGGCTCATCTCATGAACCCTGTCTTCATGACGAATCGCGCTTTATCGCGTGTTGGCGCGTCTACAAAACAGGAATTTTTATCTAGTTCAGCCGGTGTAGGCATGTTGTTGCGACGCCCCAAATCATCAGATCCGAAAGTTCTGCTACAACGACGTCAGGGTACTCGGCGTTTTCGGCCTGCAACACCACGCCTGTTGGGGTGATACGTAAGCGTTTCACGGTCATTTCACCATCGACAATTGCGACGACGACGTGCCCGTCACGTGGCTCGATGCCACGGTCGACGATGAGCTTATCGCCGTCGTAAATACCGGCGCCTTCCATCGAAGCACCCGAGACGCGCACAATAAAGGTCGAGAGTTCATCGCGCACCAACATCTGCGTCAGATCGATTTTGGTATCGGAATAATCCTGTGAAGGCGATGGGAAACCGGCGGGCACACGGCCGACGCCGGCGGCAATCAGCCTGGTCGGGGTGGTATCGCCCGGTGTGGTGGCATAGACGCGTTCAACCTTCATAATGTTCCCCTCATTCGGTTCTTTATTCTAATGCCGCAGCCCTACCCAAACGAATGGAGCTCATCTAGTCTATGCACCAGGTGCGCTCTGTGCACCGAAGCTTTTCGAAGGAGTCCATCACGGTGTCAGCACCATCAGCAGCATTGAGCGCTGCAGCCCGGGCCAGATTACAGCGCAAAACGCTTGTAACGGTGCTGCTCAGCCAGGCCTGCGGTGGGGCGGGTTTGACCGCGGGGATCGCCGTGGGCGCCCTGATCGCCCAAGATATGTTGGCCACCGAGGCACTATCTGGTCTCCCCACCGCGCTGTTCACACTGGGTGCCGCACTGACCGCATTCCTGTTGGGGCGTGCCACGCAGCGCACCGGTCGGCGCAGTGCACTGGCCACCGGATTCATGATCGGTGGACTGGGCGCAATCGGCGTGGTCGTGGCCACCCAACTCGATAGTCCGGTGCTGTTACTGGCGTCATTATTCGTGTATGGGGCCGGGACCGCCACCAACTTACAAACCCGCTACGCTGGCACGGACCTGGCCCCGAAAAACCGGAAGGGCACCGCGATTAGTATCGCGATGGTTGCCACCACAATCGGGGCCGTCGCGGGGCCGAACCTCATCGAACCGCTGGGGCGCCTGGCTGAGACACTCGGCTTGCCCGCGCTCAGCGGACCGTTTCTGTTGGCCGCAGTCGCTTACCTCAGCGCGGGTCTGATTCTGCTGATCCGGTTGCGTCCCGACCCATATGTAGTCGCCCAGCAGC
>DATBUL010000040.1:0-3118 GCA_036516115.1 Enteractinococcus sp.
CTTGGTTGCACATATCCCACAGCGTGGGGAATTATCAAGTTTTTTCACCACACATGCTTTATCAGCAAGTGTGACCCTCTCATTACTAGCGGCTAGAACGTGAAGATTAGAATCCTATACACACTTTCTGGGCCTTAACCCCCAAATCTCAGCCTGGATCCGCCACCGCTTTATTCATTGCGCTACCCAAAGCTTGGTGCACACTACACCTGATGATTCCTCAGCATCGGATGTTCTGACGACATCGACGACTCCACGAGGGGTCTACTCTTGAGTTGAATGATGTGAAGGTCGCCCTGGCACGTGTGGAAGGCCCCCACAGCCCCGATCCATTTTGCCCCAGTGAATCACCCCGGGGAGAGCGGACGCTGCCAGGTCATTCACGTGACAATGAGTAAATCAGTGAGCTGATCAACGTTTTCTTGGATAGCCGTGGCCGACTCGTCCAACGTGATCCTGCCTTTGACCATGCCTATAATCCGGTCACAGAATTCCAGTGGCAGGGTGGGGCTCTGTTCCACGATCAACACGGAGATATGTTGTTCATCAACGAGCTGGCGAAGTGCCTCCATCGTGGCGTGGGCGATATTAGGTTGCAGCCCTTGTGACAGCTCGTCTATGGCAATGAATTTGTGACCGGCGAGTATGGCTCGTGCAATACCCAGCTGTTGCTTTTGACCGCCCGAAAGACTACCGGCGAGCTGGGTGCGTCTTTCAGTCAATAATGGAAACAGTTCGAGAACATCGACGCTTGGCTTATAGGACTTCTGTCGGGCCAGGAGGATGTTTTCTTCGACACTGAGTTTCTCAAAAACCCCGCGGTCGTCCGGCAGAAATGAGAATCCCGCACGCGCCAACTTTTCAGACCGTAGCGTGTGAAACGTGGTGCCTTCCATCCTAATGGCACCACTAAATATCGGACAAATGCCGAATAGCGTGCGCAGCAAAGTGGTCTTGCCGACACCGTTTCGGCCGAGTAAGGCGACAAATTCGCCGGCATCAATATTCAGCGTCAAGTTCTGGATGATCGTGGTGTCGTGATATCCAGAACGTACATCCTCAAATTTCAACATCGCTAGACTCCGAGATAGGCATGTCGGACGGATTCATGAGCAGAGACCTCATCCATGGTTCCGTCGATGAGGACCGTGCCGTCCACGAGCACGACCACGCGTTCAGCAAGTTCTCGAACGATTTCCATATCGTGTTCAACCGTGACCAACGTGCAACCGGTCTGATCTGCCACGGCACGTAATCGACGGGCGAGACTCATAGACTCGTCGTGAGACAGACCCGCCGCGGGCTCGTCCAGCAGAATAACCTTTGGGTTCCACACCAATACCATCGCCATCTCTAATGCTCGACGATCCGCTAGCGGAAGGTCGATGGCCAATCGTGCATGATCATCGACAAAACGACCATAGACCTCAGGCAATGGCGCCGGCTCGGCTGCTTCAGAACTGGCCATTTGAAGATTTTGTGCCGGTGTCAGATCAGGGAAAATACTCGGGATCTGAAAGACCATGCCCAAACCCGCTCGAGAGCGCGCATGAATCTGGTGGGTCGAAATATCGTCACCAAATAACCTGATCTGCCCGCTATCAATCGGCTGGCCACCGGTGATCATACTCAACAGCGTCGTCTTACCGGCCCCATTGGGCCCGATCAGACACATGACCTCGCCATTGCGTACCTCCATGGTGACGCCGCGCAGCACGTCGGTGGCACCGTAGGATTTCGTGACCTCCTGGACTTCTAGCGCGTTGCTCTCGGTCCTTGTGGCACGTTGACCGGTGGTATGCGGGTCGGCGATCTTCAGTTCTTCCGAATCGAGGTGTACGCCTTGAGCTGCCGAGTCGGCAACTGGTCTGCGTAACAAGGATCGAACCGCACCGGTCAGACCACCGGGGGCGAAACGTACCACGAGAATAAAGACGACGCCGAGTACTAATAAGTACCAGGAACCGATCGCATCGCCGAGATATTGTTGGCCGATGCTCACCAGGCCCGCACCGATAAATGCACCCGCGATGCTTCCGCGACCACCCACGGCCAGCCAGACCAACACTTGAGCAGACAGGATGATCCCTGCGACACCGGGCGACACCAGCCCCATGACCGGAGCGGCGGTAGCACCGGCGATGGCTGCGACAGCTGCGCTGAGGCAAAAGGAAAAGGTTTTGGTCGCGTGCAGGTTGATGCCCAGGTGAGCGACACGTTTCTCGTTGGACTGGACAGCCCGGAAGCGCCGGCCCCATCGGCCGCGAATGATCCAAAGCCACACAACTCCCACCACCACGACCACAATAAGGGCGGTCCGGTAGTACTCGATCACGACCCCGGACCCCGACACGAATACCCCATTGCTGCCACCGGTGACACCCCGCCAGGATAAGGCGATTTGTTCGACCAACAGCGTCAGGGCAAGCGTCAGGATGGCCATCGTGGATGGCAACGTCTTATTTCCTAGCCCGATCATTCCGATGATGAAGGCCACGAGCGTGGCCAGTAATACTCCGGCAGCTGCACCGAGCAGCATTGGCAGACCGTTATTGGCTGCGATAGCACACCCATAGGCGCCAATACCGAAGAACGCGGCGTGACCGATGCTCACTACGCCCGTCCGACCCCACGTGAGATCAAGACCGAATGCGAAGAGCCCATAGGCCAGCGCGAGCGTTAATAATGCCAGGGGATACGGCACCAGAAGAAATGGTGCCACACCCAGTCCCAGGCAGACAATCACCGCGGTGATCAGGTGTGAGCGTTTGACTCGCTTCATGAGCAGTCTTTCTCCATGGGGTCGGAAACAATGCCGAAGTCTTCGATCTGGGTGTATTCACCGTCAGCACCAATTTCAAACAGATACATTTGGGTGCTAAACGTGTGGTTACTTTCATCAAAGGATGATGAACCCATCAGACCGCCGATGTCGACCTGGGGCATTTGTTCCGAAATTGCTTCCGGATCGGTACTTCCAGCGGCCTCGACCGCGGCTCCAATATATTGGGCCGCGTGATAAGACACGGCTGCAACCACGGGGATCGGGTCGGTGAAATCGTAGGTCTCACGGAACTCTTCGACGAAGGCCTCGTTGTCTTCGCCAGGTAACTGGTCA
>DATBUL010000041.1:0-92465 GCA_036516115.1 Enteractinococcus sp.
TTTGAAAAGGCGATCCGATGAGGATCGCTTTTTTAGTTTACCGTTACATATTTTTCCACTTTTTCAAACGAGTCATTTGTTTGTGATACCAGTTCTTTCAGGTCTTCCACCGAGGTAAAAGGTTGGGATTTTCGTTGTTTGGTAATGAGATAGGCCAGTTTGCCGCTGCACTACGGTCGAGTGCTGAAAGAAACCCAGACCAACGCTGACAACCTCCTAGAGACCGTTAGTCAACAGTATTTGGACGGCATGATGCAAGGGCTACAGCACTGGGTTGACGCCGGCAACCGCGGCCTGCTGTCCTGGGGGATTTTCCACCTGCGCAAGACAGCCTGATGACAAGTTAGAGCCAGCCGTTTTGCTGCGCCATCCGCGCGGCCTCAGCCCGATTAGACGTCTGCGTCTTACCAATTGCCGACGATAGGTGATTGCGCACCGTCCCGGCTGACAGATGGAGTCGGGCGGCAATGTGTTTGACCGAGGCACCATCGAGGGCTTCGCGCAGAACATCGCGCTCGCGGTCGGTCAGCGGATTTGATCCGGCGCTCAGTGCTTCGGCGGCCAGCATCGGATCGATTGCGCGACCACCTGCGTGCACCGTGCGAATAGCCTCAGCAAGCTGTTCGGCTGGGGCGTCTTTGACCATGAACCCGCAAGCCCCAGCCGCCATAGCCCGCTGTAAATATCCGGCACGACCAAACGTCGTCAGAATGAGCACCGCAACGTCGTCGCCAAAGGCTTCGGTGAGCTGACCGGTAGCGGTAATCCCGTCGACGTCTGGCATTTCGATATCTAGGACCGCCACATCAATGGCGTGCTCGCGGATTGCTTCAAGAACCCCGGTGCCGTCGGGGAGTTGGTGTACGACGTCGAGATCGTCTTCGAGATTCAGCAGTGCGGCTAACCCCGCGCGAATCAGATGCTGATCATCGGCCAGCAGGATGCGGATGGTCATAACGTCACCTCAACACGAGTTCCAGGACTCAGACGACTCAGCTCCAGGCTACCGCCCGCAGCGCGAACACGGCGCTGCAGCCCGGCTAGGCCGTGATGATTGGTTGGGTTCTGTTCGGCGATCCCAACGCCGTCGTCGTCAATACGCAGGATCATATGCGCCTGGGATGGGGTGACCGTGATGGTGCACATGGCGGCTTGGGCGTGACGGATCACGTTGGTCACCGCCTCGCGGATAACCCAAGCAAAAACCTGTTGTTGCACGAGGGTGAGTCGGGGCAGAGCCTCGGGGCGGTTGAAAATCAAACCAGCTGCAGTAAGTGCCTTTTCCGCCTGGTTCAGTTGTTCCGCTAAATCAGGGTGTTGGAGGTCGGTGACTGCGGATCGGACTTCGGAGAGTGATCTGCGGGCTAGGGACTCGATGTCGGCGAGTTCGGCTTTTGCGGCCTCGAGGTTAGTGCCGAGTAACCGTTGGGCGAGCTGGACTTTCACGGTGATGGTAGTCAGGGAATGGCCCAGGACGTCGTGCACGGTTGAGGCCAGATCCTCGCGCTGGGTGGCTAAAGCTAATCGTTCAGAGTGTCGTTGCTGGCGTGCACCAAGCTCGATGCTGATGCGAACGAACACCATGATGATGGCCGGAGAGCCGACCGAGGCGAGGAACCAATTGGGATAGTCAGCGAAATTGGCCAATGCAACCACGGCCACCGCGGCAAAGAAGAAGACCACCACGGCGATGATGCCGGTAGCTAATCGGTGGTTGAAAATCCAGGTGGCCATCAAATACGGCACGATATTGATAATCGCCGTCGGAGTCACTTGGGCCATGATGACACCCAGTCCGATCAACACAACGGAATATAACAGGGTATTGACGTGGCGGGAGACCCCAGGTAGCGGTTCGGGATGCAGAAAACTCGACAGATACACGATCGGGAAAGCAACCAGCGCCGACCAGCCTGCAATTTGGACAAGGACCGGTGCAGTGGATTCGAGAAATCCGAATATCGTCCACACCAAAAACACCAACCAAATGCCGGCGGTGAAAATGATGGCCCTGCGCTCTGGTGGTGTCTCCGGTGGTTCCGGTAGGTGCCCGGGTTGACCGGTGGGGAGGATTTTTGAGGCAACGTTCATAGTAATTATCGGGTTGTTCTCCGTCGGGCACCAAGTACGCACATCATGGCGAAGATCGCCGTCCAACCGCCGATATTGGCTAATACTACCCACATGGACTCAAACTGTACTTCCGATCCTGCCTGCATCGGGATGAGAATCCCCTCGGTTTGAGGCCAGCGAGCTAACATCGCTGGCCCGTACAGGGGCGTGAACCTAGCGATGTCTAACATTACGCCACCCAGCGGGATGAATAGATTGCCGAAGAAACCAAAGATGACCAAGAACCCGGAGGCGGCACTGACGGCTGTTTCGGAACGGAAGAGCAAGGCGAAGGCCAGCCCGTAAAGCGAGAACGGGATGGCAACGGCGACGCAGAGGGCCGCCGAGGAGATCCAATGGAAGAAGGAATCGAATTGCGCTCCGGTAAAGGCTCCGACGAGGTAGACGATAAGCACCGGGCTGACCGCCATCAACAGGGCCATGAGCATCTTGCCCAGGATGTAGTAGGCATCGGTCAGACCGGTCATATTCAATTGTCGCCCCCAGCCCATGGATCGCTCTACTGCTGCCGAACCGGACATCGCGGTCGTGGCGATGACTGCACCGTAGACGGCCATTGAAGTCATGACATAGGCCGAGACATTCCCAAGGCCCGCGGGCATCTCTCCTTGATCCATGGCCACACCGAACATCAGATACATAGCCGCCGGTAACACGACCACAAAAAACGTGGCATCGAGCATGCGGAAGTTGCGCCAGAATTCCCAGCCTACGAAACGCAGTAGGATTTCTGTCTGTGACTTTCTGGGGGTAGTCGTTGGTGTCGTCATGGCGTAACCTCTTGTGAATCTTGCGTCATTGTAAAGAACGCTTCTTCGATACCGGGTTGGACAATGGTCAGCTGTCTGATGAGTCCTGCCGACAGCAGGTGTGCGGCGATGCGATCAGTATCTGGGGTCGTGATCTGCAGGCGTTGCAGCTGGTGGTCGTATGTGATCTGATCGCGGGATACACCTACGGTGACAGCCCAGTCCACAGGGTCGACGTCGCTGATCCACTGGGCAGTCAGGGTGCGCTGCAGCCCGACGGTCATGTCGGCCACGCTGCCGTCGGCAACGACCTGGCCTTCGTTCATGAGTACGACCCGATCGGCGTAGTCATCCGCCTCACGTAGATAATGCGTAGCAAAGACGATGGTGCGGCCGCGCTCGGCTTCAGCGTGCATTGTTGCCCAGAAGTCTTTGCGCGCGGTGGCATCTAGACCTGCGGTTGGTTCATCGAGGATCAGCAGGTGTGGATTGGTGAGGAGCGCTAGTGCGAACCGTAGGCGCTGTTTCTGGCCTCCCGAACATTTCTTGACCTTGCGGGTCGCGAAACCCGTGACGTCGGCACGTTGCATGACCTCAGGGATGGGCAGGTGGCGGTGGTGGCAGGCGGCGATCATTTTGATAGTCTCGCCCACGGTGAGGTCGTCGAGCAGGCCGCCGTCTTGCAGGACCGCTCCGACGTCACCTTCGATGGCTGCGCGTCTCGGTGGCAGGCCGAATACCTGGATTGTGCCTGCATTGGGTTCGGTGAACCCGAGCACCATGTCTAACAGGGTAGTCTTGCCAGCGCCATTGGGACCCAGCAGGGCAACTACTTCGCCCTGGTGGATCGTCAGGCTGACATTTTTGACAGCCGTCAGGTTGCCAAAGCGTTTGGTCACCGCATCGATGGCAATGGCTGGGGGAGGAGCTGAAGTAGTCATGCCTTAAGTCTTCCGCACCGATCCCCGCAGCGGAACAGCCATGCATCATGAATTGACCATGACAGATGTCATGGCTTTACCAAGAGGTCCGAGCAGATTTCCGCTCGGACGTGAGACGAATGATGACGGTCGCCGCCAGGACAACGGCCGCTGCAATGAATGCCGCCCAGACGATGATGGGGGATTCGTACTGGCCTTCCATCCGCGCAATCGCCAACCAGGTCACACCCCAGGAAATGGCCAGTGCGGGAGCGATCCGACCGCGTGAATACACGGCCAGGCCCAGCCCGATGAGCATTACGACGGCGATAATGGCCACCGCTGCCCATTCCCAGCCAGTGAATTTGTCGACCCCAAAAGTTGACACCCAGGCGGCGATATTCGCCGTCGTTGCGACAGCGACCCAGCCCAGGTAAAGCCCGAAGGTGCCGTCGGTCAACAGGGCATCCGTTTTTGTGTGGGTGCGCGTCTTCCGCAGGATCATCAGGATGCGGACCAACACGACCAACAAGATCCCGATCACGATCACGCTGGCCCAGACGATGCCGACCTGAACCACCCCGATCCAAGTGGCATTGAGCAGCGCGGAAGCAGCTGCCCAGGGTCGTAGGCTGGCATGGCGGGCCGCATGACGGGACGAGCGTTGGCGTTGGGCGGGCAGTAGCTGATAGATCGCGTAGCCGAGCAGTCCCGCGTAGATGACACTCCAGATGCTAAAGGCAGGGCCGGCCGGGGCGAACGGGGTGGCATCGGCCGATAGCGCCCCGTTGGCTGCTTCACTAATCGGTGTGCCGCCGAGCGCGCCGCTCCCCAGAAAGGACAGCACGATCGCGGTGACCACCGAAGCGGCGGTGAGGGTGGGCATGAACCAAGAGTTCATTTGGTGTTCCATCGTGGGTTTCCTAACTGTGGGGTGTCGTCGGGCGATCAACTGCTAGTATAGTTAGCCAGGCTAGTAATTCTAGTCACCCAGGGTGCGGGTTCGAAGCTTATGACCACTGGTCTCGTTCGCTGGCGCCATCTACTATTTGAGCAGGAGGAGCTATGAGCATCCAGGCCCAACTGACCCCGGAAGCGGAATCGGACAAGATTTTTGCCCAGCAGGTCGATCAACGCCTCGCCTCATTGATGGACGCCCAAATTCGCGCTGCTGCCACCCCGCACATGGCCACGCTGTGGCGCCACATTGCCGAAGCCATGCAGGGAGGCAAACGAACCCGCCCGATGCTGGTGCACCTGGGATATCAGGTGGTCGGTGAATGCCGGGACGAGCGCGCCATCGAGGTTGGTTGCGCATTCGAGCTGCTCCACACCGCCCTGGTCATTCACGATGACATCATCGACCAAGACTTTATGCGCCGCGGTCAACCGACCTTATCGGCCCACTATCGCGATATCGCCCTGGACCAAGGCAAACCCGTGGCAGCCGCCGAGCATATCGGCAACGCCGCAGCACTACTGGCCGGGGACGTCCTGATTGCCAAAGCCATTCAGGTGCTACAAGAAGCGTGCGGAACATTGGAACGTGGCCAGCAGATCCTTGAGACATTTCACACGGCGATTCAACATTCGGCCGCCGGAGAGCTCGACGATGTGTTGTTCTCGGGCCGCATTGCCTCCGCCAGCCTGGACGAGGTGCTGCGTATGCATCGGCTGAAAACTGCCGCCTACTCATTCGAAGCACCCCTGGTGGTCGGGGCGCTCTTGGCCGGGGCGAATGAGGATCTCGTGATCCGTTTGAGCCGCTTCGCCAACCTGTTAGGCAGTTGTTATCAAATTATTGACGACGTCCTGGGCACCTTCGGGGATGCTAATCAAACCGGCAAACCGAATGATTCTGATCTGCGCGAAGGCAAAGTCACCGTGCTGATCGCCCTGACCGAGAGCATTGAGACGGCAGCACCCATCGTAGACGGCTGGCGCAATGGCACCGTGAGCAATGATGCGATGCGCGCACTGCTGGTCACCCACGATATTGAATCCCAGGCACGCCGGTTGGCAACGGAATGTTGCCAAGACGCCCGCGAACAACTCAGCGATCTGCCCATGCCAAGTGCCGTGCGCACCACCTTCCGGCACCTCATTGACGACCTGTTGCAGAGGAACCACTAATGAAACACCCCACCGCGCTGCACCGCTACACAGCCGCCGCCGTGACCAGTTCCGGCAAGGTCATTGATGAATATTCCACTTCCTTTGGGTTGGCCTGTCGTTTCCTGGGCAAGGCGACCCGTCGCGACATCGGCAATATTTACGCGCTCGTGCGGTTGGCCGATGAAATTGTCGACGGCGTGGCCCAAGAGGCCGGCCTCGACCTGGAGGCGACCGCAGCAGAGCTGAACCGTTTGGAAACCCAAACCGAGGCCGCACTGACCACCGGATACAGCACCAACCTGGTGGTCCACGCATTCGTCACAACCGCCAGACAACACGGCATCACGACCGAGCTGACCCGGCCATTCTTCCGGTCGATGCGCGCCGATCTGCATCGTCAGGAACATACGCCCGAAAGCTTGCACGACTACATCTATGGTTCCGCGGAGGTCGTGGGCTTGATGTGTCTGGCCGTATTTCGCAACATGCCCGGCACCGATACCAGCAACGACGACGTCCTAGTGACCTCCGCCCGGCGTCTGGGCGCGGCCTTCCAAAAGGTCAACTTCCTGCGTGACCTGGCCACCGATTATGCCTACCTGGGGCGCAGCTATTTTCCGGGGGTCGATCCCGAGGAATTTGGTGAAACCCAAAAGGCCCAACTCGTGGCGGACATTCGAGCCGACCTTGCCGCTGCGAAACCCGGGATGCGCCGTCTGGATGCGCGCGCCAGGATCGGCGTCGAAATGGCCCACCGGCTCTTTAGCGAACTGACCGATGCCCTCGACCAACGTCCGGCCTGTGACCTACTCTCCCAACGAGTCCGCGTGACGAATCCCCGCAAATTCGCCATCGCCGCCCTGACCGTATCCACCACATTGCTCAAGAAAAATAACTCATGACCATACCGAATCCGACCCGCCCCGACCCCACAGCCATCGTGATCGGTGCCGGTGTCGCCGGCCTGGCCACCGCTGGTCTGCTCGCCCGACAAGGCTATACCGTGACCGTGCTGGAAAAAGAACACCAGGTCGGAGGCCGCGCCGGGATGCTCCAAGACCAAGGCTTCAGCTGGGATATGGGCCCCTCCTGGTGGCTCATGCCCGACGCCTTCGAACACTTCTATCACCTCATGGGCACCTCGGTCGAAGCAGAACTCGACCTGGTGTCCCTCAACGACCCGGCCTTTCGGATGTTTACCGAAGGCCACCCACCCGTAGACGTCACCACGGGCGCCGAAAATATCATGGCGTTATTCGACCACCTGGAACCCGGTGCCGGCGAGGTCATCCGGCAATATCTCGACGAGATGCACATCGACTACCAGATCGCACTCGAACAATTCCTGTACACAAACTTCACCGAGCTGCGCGGACTCGCCTCGCCCCAGATCGTGCAACGCTTGGGCCGACTGGCGCGGAAATTGACCCAAAATATTGACGACGACGTCGCCGGGCTCTTCGACGACGTCCGACTCCGGCAATTGCTGACCTATGCGGCCGTGTTCTTATCCTCGTCGCCAAAGATCACGCCCGCGTTTTACGGGATCATGAACTACACGACGATGATTGAAGGGGTCGCCTACCCGATGGGCGGCTTCGTCACGTTCGTCGACTCACTGCATCGACTCGCCGTGGACGCCGGTGTGCGCATCCACACGGGTGCTGAAGTCCAACGCATCCACCACGCTCGCAAAGGGCGCCGTCAGCACGTGACCGGGGTGACTTACCGGGATGTCACCGGCCAGCATCGCCTGATGGCTGACGTCGTTGTCTCGGGCGCAGACCGATACCACACCGAAAACGATCTGGTCACAGACCCGCGTGCGGCGCGACCCAAATACTGGCAGCGTCGCAATCCGGGCATGAGCTGCGTGCTGGCCTACCTAGGAGTAGCGGGTCAACTGCCCGAACTGGCGCACCACTCACTGTTTTTCAGCCACGATTGGGACCCCGATTTCGACGCGGTCTTCCCACCCTCGGATCGGCCCGAACGCTCGGCGTATTCGAAATCCCTCTACGTCTGCCGACCCTCGGCCACGGATCCCAGTGTGGCATCCGAAGGGCATGAAAACCTCTTCATCCTCGTCCCCGTGCCCGCCATGCACAACGGGATTATGGGCAGCCTCAACCAACCGGAAGATCCCGAAACCACCCGCATTGTGGATGCGGCGATCGACCTGGTCGGCCAGCGCATCGGGGTCGAGGATCTTGCCGAGCGCGTCGTCGTGCGCCATACCGTGGGAACCGGAGACTTCGAACAACGCTTCAACGCCTGGCGCGGCAACGCGCTGGGATTAGCCCACACCCTGGAACAGTCCGCATTCTTCCGGGGCTCGAATTCCTCCAAACACATTGCGGGCCTGTATTTTGCGGGCGCCACAACCGCCCCGGGCGTGGGATTGCCCATGTGTTTGATCTCGGCGGAAAACATCATCAAACGGTTGCGCCAGGATACGTCCACCGGCCCGCTGCCCACCCCGCTGCAACCCACCCTCGACGACGTCGCACACCATTAGCCTTCACATCATGACAAGGAAAGGACCACTTGTTGGCTCACTACGAGTACCTCATCCTCATGGCCGCCTGCGTGGCGATCACCCTGCCGCTCGAATTTGTCTTGCGCGCCAGAGTGTATCGACGCTTACCCCTGGTGCTGCCCACGATCCTGGTGGTGGTGGTCGCCTTCGGTGCCTGGGACTTCCTGGGCATCGCCCGTGACCACTGGACGTATAACCCGGAATTTATCACCGGCATCCACTTTGGGATCATCCCGTTAGAAGAGATCGTGTTCTTCATTGTCATCCCGCTGTGTGCCCTGTTGAGCTACGAGGGAGTCTCCACGGTGTTGAATTTTTTCCAACGTAAACGTCGCGAAGGGAGCACCACCGATGCTGCCTGAATATACGCTACTCACCGTGCTGGGCATGATCGTCGTCGTCGTATTGGAACTGTTGGTAGTGCGCAGCGGAATCTTCCGCAAACCAGCCTACTGGCTTGCCATGGCCATTTGTCTGGGCTTTCAAATCCCGGTCGACGGGTGGTTGACCAAACTGTCCAATCCGATCGTGTTATATAACCCGGACATGATGCTGGGCATCCGGTTCCCCTGGGACATTCCAATTGAGGACTTTGGTTTTGGTTGGGCCATGCTCACGGTCACGATCATGGTCTGGCAAGCGTTGAAAAACCGTCGAGCCCGCACCACCCAGGAGGCCGCCGTCGATGTTGTTAGCTGAAGCCTTCACCTCCTCTGCCCGCCGTTACGACCTGCTGACCGGGCTGAATCCTGGCTACCATCGAGAATTGCGTCGCGCGACCCGCAAACTTGCCGCCTTGGTCAAGGTGGCACCCGGTGACCGCCCCGTCATCTGGGATTTGGGCTGTGGCACCGGGTTGAGCACCAAAGCGATTCTGGAGGCCGTGCCCAACGCGCGGATCATCGGCGTGGACGCAGCGGCCGGGATGCTGGAAGCCGCCCGGGCGAAATCCTGGCCCGAGGGTACCACCTTCATCCTGGATCGCGTCGAACACCTGGCTGACAACCCGGCCCCGGCATTAGCCCAAGCCCCCGACGGCGTGTTCGCCGCCTACCTGTTGCGCAACGTGCCAGAAGCGCAACGCACCGCGGCGCTGGCCAGTATCCGCCAGCTCATGAAACCCGGCACACCGTTAGTGCTACAGGATTATTCGGTGACCGAATCCCGGTGGGCCCAAACCAAATGGACGGCCGTGTGCTTTGCGATCGTCATCCCGCTGGCCGCTGCCACGGGAGCCCAAACCGGCCTGTTTACCTACCTGTGGCGCTCGGTGTTAGCCAACGATTCGACCAAAACCGTGCTCCAACGCCTCATGCACGCCGGATTCGAACGCGCCGGGGTCCGCACAGCCCACGGCTGGCACCGCAAGGTACTCCACACCTACATCGCCATCAACCAAGGACGACGTGCATGACCCGAGCCTCCAACCACACTGTGCCCAACGCGCCGCGCGACGCACACGCCGAACGCCTCATCGCCCACCGCGGGCATGAACGCCCCGATTCTCCACGCAAGGTCGCCGTCGTCGGGGGAGGCATTGCCGGACTGGCCGCCGCCACGGGTCTTGCCGAGCGCGGCGTCGACGTCACGATCTATGAGGCTCAAGCCGAACTGGGCGGGCGAGTACGCTCCTGGCCGTTGGCCGACGGGCGGAACATGAGTCGCGGGTTCCACGCGTTTTTCCGTCAGTACTATAACTTACGTGCCCTGCTGCGTCGCACGGATCCGGCACTGCAACGGCTCACCCCCGTGGCCGACTACCCGCTGCAGACCAAAACCGGTCTGACGGATTCCTTCGAGTCGATTCCCCGCACCCCGCCGTTGAACCTGGCGGCCTTTGTACTCAACAGTCCCACTTTCCCGCTGACCGGGTTGGCCCAGGTTGATTTGCCCAGCGCGTTTGAACTCATTGACCTGCAATTCCCGGACAGTCTGAGTCGCTACGACGGCGAATCCGCCGCAGCCTTCCTGGATCGGTTGCGTTTCCCACACGGCGCCCGCCACCTGGCGCTCGAGGTCTTTGCCCGCTCGTTTTTCGCGGACCCCAACGACTTTGCCGCCCGCGAGCTGGTCACGATGTTCCACACCTATTTCACGGGTTCGGCCGAGGGCTTGCTCTTCGATGTCCCCATCGATGACTTCAATACCAGCCTGTGGGATCCGTTAGGGGAGTATCTGCGCGAGCTGGGCGTGCACATTCAGCTTGCCTCACCGGTCGAAACGCTGCGCCACATCGACGAGACATGGCAGGTCAGCAGCACCAACAACACGACCACCTATGACGCCGTCGTGCTGGCCGCCGATCCGCGGGCCAGTCGTCGCCTGCTGGCCGCACTCGAAGGGACCACCCCGCAGCTACGCGAACTCCAAGCCCGGGCCGCGCGTCGTCGCAATGCCCCGGCTTTTGCAGTCATTCGGTTGTGGATGTCGGATACGGTGCGTGCCGATCGTCCCGCTTTCTTGGGCACCAGCGGTTACGAATGCCTAGATAATATTTCGGTGCTGGAACGCTTCGAAACCACCGCCGCGCAGTGGACGCAGCAACACGGCGGATCGGTGCTCGAACTGCACGCCTATGCCGTCGACGGCCCCGCCGATACCACTTCCGCGGCAGGCCAAGCGATTCGCGAGGCGCTGCTGTCAGATATGCGCCAGGTATTCCCCGAGACGCACGCCATGGAAATCGTGGCCGAAGAATACCTCTTAGAAGATGACTGTGGATTGGCCGATGTGTCCCCGTGGCAGGATCACCCTGAAGTCTCCACCGGCGTCCCCGGCCTGGTGTTAGCCGGCGATTGGATTCGCGCGCCATTGCCCATAGCGTTGATGGAACGGGCCGCAACCACCGGATTCTTAGCCGCCAATGAGCTCTTAGCCAACTGGGATGTAACCGGTCACGACTTGGATTCGCCACCGCGCCGGGGCTTATTGCGTCGCAGCCGGGCCGGTCGAGCCCTCCGAGCCCTGGCCTTGTCGGAAGGAGCCCGATGACCCGATCCTGTCCCATCACCTCGGCGGCACGCCCCACCGAGCGCAAAGCTTCTCAGCCTGGCGACGAAGCCACCGGGCGCATCGCCAAACACGGCACCATGTGGCGCATCGGCTCGTTGAGCGCTGCAAAAGACGTCCTAATGGCCCGTCATGAAACCCTCCAGGCCGGTTTTACCGCCGAATACATTCCGCGCAAAGTCTTCCGTAACCACCCGATTCTGATTTCGGATGGGCCCCAACACGACGAACAGCGCCGCAAGGTCGCCCGTTTTTTCGCACCGAAAGTCGTCGCCAGCCGCTATACCGAGCTGATGGACGCCGTCGTGACGAAAATCCTGGACCAGACCAAACGCACCGGCACCATCACCATTGATGACGTTGCCCTGTACTACACGGTGGAAGTGACCGCCTCGATCGTTGGTCTGACCCACGCCACAGTCCCTGCCCTGGCACGCCGGTTGGAAAAATTCTTCCGCCAACCACCTCTGGATCGCACCAAACCACGCCTGGGACGAACCAACCGACAGTGGATGGCCGCCGCTGCCAACGGTCTGGGACCTATCCTTGGGCTGCTGCTGTGTGATGTGCTCCCCGCCGTGCGCTCGCGGACCAAATATCCGCGACAAGACGTCATCAGCCACCTGATCGAACAAAACTATAACCTGGCCGATATTCTCGTCGAGTGCGTCACGTATGGAACCGCCGGGATGGTCACGACCCGCGAATTTATAACGATGGCGTGCTGGCATTTGCTCGACGACGACGCGCTGCGTCAACGCTACCTCGACGGCACCGAAGAGGAACGCCTGGCCATGCTGGCCGAAATCATCCGGTTGGAACCACCCGTGGGGCACCTGTATCGGCGCGTCACCCAAGAGCTCACATTTACCGACCGCAGCAACACCTCCTACACCGCGCAGGTCGGGGACTTGGTTGACCTCGACATCCGACAAACCAATACCGACCCCGATGCTTTTCCCGAAGCCCCCGGAGCCTTGTGTCCCGGACGACAACGTGCCAAAGGCGTTCACGACGTCGGGTTGAGTTTTGGGTTCGGCGCCCACGGATGCCCGGGGCAGCCACTGGCTCTGCGAGAAACCGACGCATTATTGCACCGACTGCTGGCCCTGCCGGTAACCAAAGCGACCCAACCGTCCATCAGTTGGGATGACCTGATCGAAGGCTATAAGATCCGCGGACTGACCCTGCGACTTACCGACTGACCATACGCCCTGAGCGTCTCCCGTGGTGGGCTCGTGTGGATAACCCCGCCTCTGCGCCAGTTATCCACAAATCAAAGGTGGAGGTCGTACCGCGTCGTTGAAGAAATTTAGGGTGGTGGCATGACGACGACAACAGCCCCCGCCAACGACCCGGCACTGCGCCCCATGGATGAGCTTCTTGACGCTCTCGAGCCGGTCGAAAGTCAGGAGGCTGCCGTGGAACGCATCCGAGATATCGAACGCTTGATGGGACGCTTCGAGTCCGTCCAGCTCAACGCTATCGCGCGGCTTGAAGCCTATCGGGTAGCGCAAGAAGCACACGACAATATCCCCACTGCACAGCGTGGGAAGGGACTCGGTGCGGAAGTGGCTCTGGCCCGATCTGTATCACCGGCCCGAGGCAAACAGCACCTGGAATTGGCCGGCAAGCTCTTCAAAGATATGCGCCACACCGGGCAGGCCTTGGCCGACGGACGTATTCGCGCTGAGCACGCTCGAGCCGTCGCGAAGGAAACCTCAGAATTATCCTCGGAACACCGCAGCCAAGTCGATGCGGCGATGCAGGATCGATTAGGCATGGCCGGACCACGAGCATTAGCACAGGAAGCCCGAGCACATGCCCAACGGCTCGATCCACACACCGCGGCAAAGCGCTTCGCCAAAGCACAAGACAGCCGGCGAGTTACCACACAGCCCGCTGACGACGGGATGTCAAAGCTCATTGCAATTGGTCCGACGCCGCAGATCGTGGCCGCAGAAAAAAGTTTGCGCCAGTGGGCCAATACCCAAAGCGCCAGCGGCGCCACCAAAGACAAGCACGGCAAGAAGCGCACACGAGCTCAACTCATGTTCGATGAGCTCATCCGTCGACTCACCGGAGAATCTCACAATGCAAAGGTGGTCGTTGAAATCCTCTTGGCGATGACGCCTACAACGCTCCTGGCCCATGGTGATGAACCAGCTTGGCTGGTGGGACACGGTCCCATCCCAGCACCCATTGCTCGTCAATGGTTGCTCGACGAAGACCTTACGGTACAGCTGCGTCGGGTATTCACCGACCCCGCAGCTCATGAGCTCACCGGATTGGAGTCACGAACCCGAGCGTTCCCCGCAGGAGTGCGAAAGATGGTCCTGTTGCGGGATAATGTTTGTCGAACTCCGTATTGTGAAGCCCCGATTATCGACGTCGATCACATGACGCCGTACCGGGATGGCGGGCCGACGAACTGGCAGAACGCCTCCGGACTGTGCGCGGCATGTAACCAAACCAAGGAAAACCGCGGGTGGCGCCACGAGGGCAACGCCACCACGCTGCAGGTCGTCACGCCGACCGGACACCGCTACACCAACATTCCTGGGCCGATCATTCCCGGCGCGATGCACGAACCACAGCGTGAACCAGAACCCCCCGATGGGCACCGCCCAGACCGTCCTGAAACCCCAGACGGTGCTGGGCACGGACCGGCGCCTTAATCGCGCGGTTCCAGCCCCGGCGCCATATCGGGGAGCGCCCCAAACAATGCATGTTCTTTCGGGCCTGCATTGGTTAGGGGCGCTCCCAGGAGGCAATTGTGCCGGGTACCGCAGCAAACAGTGGGTGGGTAGCAATGAACTGATCGGTCGCTGCAAGCGCTTGGGCATGATCCGCCAAGAACTCCGGAGAACGTTGGACGAGCTTGGCTCGCAAATGCGACAACTCGAAACCCAATTGCCCAAACGTCACCGGGATCTGTACAACCTGCTCCAGAGCCTGTGCATGAATGATCCGGGCGGCATCAAAACGGTAACCACGGTTCGTGGCTTCATCATGAAGACCGCAAAGATAAGCGCCGATGGCCACTTCCGGTTTGGCATGGGCTTTGAAGCGTTCCAATTGGGGGTGCGCCGTATAGCCGCGCGTGCGGCCTAATAGTACCGCCTGAGCTAATAGTGCTTCGCGCCAACACGCAACTAACCCCTGCCGATCCAATAATGCCGGATGCAGCGACCACAAACGCATCGTTACGGCACCAGACCGGCTGCCGCAGGACCAAAGCCGCGACGCACATTCTCACAGCAACCGGGACGGCACACGTCATACCAAGGCCCAAGCGTGGTCATGGCAGGACGCTCAGCTGCAGGCTGTGCGGTAATGCGTTCCTCAATGAGGTCAACCAGTCCCCGAACGAAGTCCTGGTGGACTCCCGGTGTTTGGGTCCGCACAGCCCGCAGACCGGCATCTTGGGCCGCTTGGATTGCTTCTTCATCGAGATCCCACAGCACCTCCATATGATCGCTCAAAAAGCCCAGCGGCACAATGGCGACCGCTTTGACACCTTCTGCGGGAAGTTCTGCAATACGATCACAAACATCAGGTTCTAACCACGGCTGGGAGGCTGGGCCGGAGCGAGATTGATACACCAATTCCCACTGCGTGGTGGCCCACTCGAGCGTTGCTTGTCGCAGTTGCTCCATGATGGTGGTGCCCACGGCCAGGTGCTGCGCAGCGTAGGCGCCACCTTCACCGAGTTCGAGTTCCGCAGGACCAGAGCGCGCTGCGTCAGTCAGCGGAATCGAGTGCGTTGCAAACATCACGCGAATTTCTTCGGGCACAAGACCTTCCGCTGCGAATTGCTGCAACGCGTTGTCGACCCCTTCGATAAACGGTGTGACAAAACCGGGATGATCAAAGAACTGACGGATCTTATCAATCGTGACTTTTCCGGCCAGTCCGGTATCGATCAGCGTTCGGGCAAAGTCTTCACGGTACTGGCGACAGCTCGAATACGACGAATACGCACTCGTGGCGATGGCCAAGAGTCGGGTGTGCCCGTTTTCGGCCGCCTCAGTGACCGCCTCGGTGAGGTATGGCGCCCAGTTGCGGTTGCCCCAGTAGACCGGTAAGGCAATGTCACGGTTGCGTAGCTCAGCTGCAATGGCGGCTTGCAGCTGTTTATTTTGTGCATTGATGGGGCTGATCCCACCGAAGTGGCGGTAGTGGGTGGCGACTTCCTCTAACCGCTCGTCTGGGATATCCCGTCCGGCGGTGACATTGCGAAGAAATGGGATGACGTCGTCTTGGCCTTCGGGTCCTCCGAAACCTGCCAGCAGGAGGGCATCGTAGCCCTGGGGTGTGGTCACATGTGGTGCATCAGTATTGGAAGCAGGGGACGCATAGGGGACGGGACCGTCGTCGGGGGCAAGGGATTCGGACTGAATGGCTTCAGACATGGGTTCCTTTCAAAAAATCAAGGTATCGCGTGGCACCGGCGGTTTGGGGCTGTAATATGGGAAAAGATAACAACCCCTTTTCAGATTCAAGCGACTAAATAATTTAGTTAGAGCGGCTAATAGTTTCCTTGGCTAACAATACTCCTAAAACCCCTGTCACGTCGAATGGTCGAAACACCCGTGAGCGATCCATGGTGGATCCTCGCGTCATGGATCCTGGCCAAGAGCTCGTGACCCTCGACGACTACACGACCGAAGAGATCGACCAGATCGTTGAAGTGATGGAAGCAATGCGACGCTGGCGCACGATCGAGCGCCAACTCAACGACGCATCCAGGAAATATATGCAACTGGGGGAAAATGACATGCGCGCGGTCCGCTATATGATCGCCATGCAGCGTCACGGCACGCTGGCGACCCCCAGTGATATCGCACGACACCTCGGTATTACTACCGCCTCTGTGTCGAAAATGCTGGATCGGCTGGTGGCAGGCAATCATGTACACAGGCTCCCGAATCCGCAGGACCGGCGCAGCACCGCATTGCAGGTCAGCGAAGAAACCCAAGCCATAGCCCGCCGGTCGGTGGGGCACAGCCATGCTCAACGGTTCCACGCAATCGGCTCGTTGACGCCCGATGAGCGAGCCGCCGTCATTAAATTCTTCGACGCTTTCTCGGCCCTTGGCAACCAGCCGCCTCGCTAAAACTGCCCTTGCCTCTGACCGGTTGCATGCCGTACCGGATTGGTTAGCCTGGAAGAAGGCGTGTGAAGCACGTCACTGGTGCCAAATCGGAGGCTGAGATGACAACTGATACAAACCGCGCAGGATACACCTATGACCAGGATCTGCCGCCTTCTCCGGTGACTCGTCAACGACTCGACGAACTCCTCACCGATGTCATGTGGGCCGAACACGATGCCCCAGCGCTTCGTCGAGCCGGCGAGATCCTGTCCCCGCGCGTGTCAGAGCTGTTGGATATTTGGTATGACTTTATCGGGTCGACCCCACACCTCGTATCGGTCTTTCGAGGGCCCGATGGTCAACCAAACCCTGACTACCTGGCGAGAGTGCGCGCCCGTTTTGAACAATGGGTGCGTGATGTCTGTGAGCGCAATTTCGATGATCGGTGGTTGGCCTACCAGGAAGAGATTGGGCTTCGGCACCACACGACGAAGAAAAATCAGACCGACGACGTCGATTCACCGGCCACTCACGTCCCGATGGCCGATATGTTGGCGCTGGTGGTCCCCGTAACCCTATCGGTTCGGCCATTTCTGGAAGAAGGCGCGACCGCTGAAGACGACGTGGAAGCCATGAACCAGGCCTGGTTCAAAGCCGTGACGGTCACGCTGGTGCTGTGGGCTCGCCCCTACGCCGGGCAGCTGTGGTGAGGCAACCGCGTTATCTTCGATCTGGTGTCGCGGGTGTGCTTTAGTCTGGTCGATACACCGTTTTGACAAGGAAGCTCACCCATTGTGATTATTGGCATCCTGCTGCTTAGTTTCATCGCGACCGCTTTGCAACGCATCACCGGACTGGGCTTTGCGATGCTCACCGCCCCGTTTGCCGTCGTAGCCCTGGGCACCCACCAGGGGATCATGCTGATCACCGCCCTGGCGATTATCGCTTCGCTGTGTATGCTGCCGGGCATGTGGCACGACATTGACTGGTCCCGGGTAGGCGGCATCGGGATTCCAGCCGCGCTGTCCGTGGTGCCAGCAGCGTGGTTGGGGGCCCGCATCGATGGGGCAATCATCTACCTGTTAGTCGGGGTGTTGGTGATTGTCGGGCTCAGCGTCGCTTTATTGATGCGCGGTTCCGGTGAGCCGATCACGCATCGCGGCGCACAGTTCCTCACGGGCATGGGGGCTGGTGCTGGCAGCGTCCTGGCGGGCATTGGGGGGCCGGCGGTCACAATCTTCGGGGTGGTATCGCGCTGGCCGGTGGCCTCCTTCGCGGCAAGTTTACAACCGATTTGGATCCTCACGGCATCAGCGACGCTGGCCGGACGGTCTTGGTTTATGGGGTCGACCCTGCCCGAGTTGACCTGGTGGATGTGGGGCGTCGCCGCGGTCGGTATTGCCGTGGGCATGTGGGCCGGTCAGCGGGCGTTGGGCAAGGTCAAAGACCAGGTGGTATTTGGCATTGTCATCGTGTTGGCCATGACCGGTGCAGTGCTGTCGGTCATCACGGGGATCAGCAAACTGGGCTAAGCGCCACAGCAAAATACCGGCCGGTGGTCGTTTCTGCGTCGGCAAGTTGGCGTGGTGTGCCCTCAAAGATGACGTGTCCTCCGGCAGCTCCGGCGCCCGGGCCAATATCGATGACCCAGTCAGCGGCCGCGACGACGTCCAGATCGTGTTCAATCACCACCACGGTCGTGCCGTCGTCCACCATCGTATGCAACAGGCTCACGAGCCGCCCGACGTCGGCGATGTGCAGGCCCGTGGTGGGTTCATCCATGACGTAGACTGCGGCCGGTTTAGCCAGGCTGGCGACAAGTTTGAGCCGCTGCCGCTCCCCACCGGATAGTGTCGTCAACGGTTGGCCCAACCGAATATAGCCCAGGCCCACATCCACGCAGCGTTGAGCAACCTTGGTGGCCGCCGGAATGTTGACTTCCTTGAAGAATTCGACGGCGGCTTCGGCCGGGAGTTCCAGGACGTCGGCGATGTTTTTGCCGCCCAGTTCATAGTGCAGGACCTCGGTGTCGAAACGGCGACCCTGACAGGCGCCACACACCGTGGACTGGCCCTGCATGAACCCAAAATCAAGATAAATTGCCCCCGCACCTTGACACTCGGGACACGCGCCGTCGGAATTTGCGGAAAACAGGCCGGGTTTCACGCCGTGGGCCTTGGCAAAAGCTTTCCGAATTGCATCCAGCGCGCCCGTATAGGTCGCGGGATTGGACCGGCGCGACCCACGGATCGGGGTCTGGTCAATGACGACGACGTCGTCGCGGTCGGCGAGTCCCACCGTCAGCAGCGTGGATTTGCCGGAGCCGGCCACCCCGGTCACCGCGGTGAGGACCCCGGTGGGGATATCGACCGAAACATCGGTGAGATTATGTTGGGTGATGTTGCGGATGGGCAGCTGCCCGGTGGGTTCCCGGAATACTGCCTTCAGCTCGGCGCGGTGTTCTAGACTTTTGCCGGTGATCGTCCCGGAAGCACGCAGTCCGGCTAGGTCCCCTTGGTAGACGACGTTGCCGCCGTGCTCACCGGCGCCCGGACCCATATCGATGATGTGATCGGCGATCGCGATGACGCCGGGATGGTGCTCTACCACTAGTACCGTATTGCCAGCATCGCGCAATTGGAGTAACAGGGTGTTCATCCTGTCGACGTCGGCGGCGTGCAGCCCGGCCGTGGGTTCATCGAACACGTAGGTCACATCCGTCAAGGCTGAACCGAGTTGACGGATCATTTTGACCCGCTGGGCCTCCCCACCTGACAGGGTGCCCGAGGCACGTTCCAGGCTCAAATAGCCCAAACCGATATCCACGAACCCTTGCAGGAGTTGGCGCAGCACCGCCAAGAGCGGTTCGGCCGCCGGGATATCAAGGGCGGTGACCCATTCCAGTAGCTCGGCGGAGGACCAAGAGGCCAACTCGCCGATGTTGATTCCGTTGATCGTTACGGACCGGGCGGTGTCATTGAGTCGGGTGCCGGCACAATCGGGACAGATGGTGAAACCGATCGCTCGATCCACAAAGGCTCGAATGTGCGGTTGCATCGCTTCGCGATCCTTGGCCAGCATGGATTTTCGAATCCTGGGGATCAGGCCCTCGTACGTGAGATTGGCACCCTCAAACTTGACCTTCGTGGCCTCAGTGTTCAACAATAAGTCGAGTTCTTGGGCCGTGTAGTCAGCGATGCGCTTTTCCATGGGTAACCCGGCGGCGCGGAACAACCGGCCGTACCAGCCGTCCATCGAGTACCCCGGTACTTTCAGTGCGCCGTCGTCGAGGGATGTAGAAGCGTCGTAAAGCTCGGTGAGCACGAAATCGGTGACCTCACCACGGCCCTCACAGGTTGGGCACATCCCGCCGGTCATGCTGAATTCACGATGCACCGAGACCGGTTTATCTCCCTTGGACACGACCATCCGCCCCGAGGCCTGAACCGAGGCCACATTGAATGCAAACGCCTGGGGCCCACCGATCTGTGGGATGCCCACCCGCGAATACAGGATCCGCAACAGGGCCAGCGCATCGGTGACAGTGCCCACGGTCGAGCGCGGATTGGCCGGTAGGGATTCCTGATCGATGGCGATCGCGGTGGTCAACCCGGCCAGCCGATCCACATTGGGGCGCGTGGTCTGGGGCATGAACCCCTGAATGAACGTCGAATACGTCTCGTTGACTAACCGCTGGGACTCTTCGGCAATCGTGCCAAAAATCAGCGACGACTTCCCGGATCCTGAAATCCCGGTGCACACGGTCAGACGGCGCTTGGGGATGGTCACGCTGACATCGTTGAGATTATTCTGGCGGGCCCCGACCACCTGGATCGTATCGGACTGATCGGCGGGATGAACATTCAGGTTGTGCATTGCTCCAGCATAAAACGCGTCACCCGCACGAAACCAGAGACCGCCACATCACCGCAGGTGAGCCACTGTGTCAGGTCCCCACGTCGACTAAGGTTTAGCTGACCGAACCTGCCGCCCCGGATGCGTGCCGTCCGGTTGGCTGACCGAGCTGAACGAAAGGACGTGTGCGTGCCCTCCGAACCGCGTGATCACCAATCATCCACCGATGAGGCGACCGTCGACCACCTCGAAGACCGTCCCGAATCCTTGACCACCCGGATCGTTCGGCGTCTCAAGGAACCCGAAACCACCGCGGACTTACTCTTAGCCATCAAAGCGGTCATCGCGGCAACCACCGCATGGGCCCTCTCGGTTGGTGTGTTGGGTACCGACGTTGCTTTTATGGCGCCGTGGACGGCGTTGTTGACCGTCCATGCTACGGTGCATCGTTCCCTGTCGCGAGGGGTGCAAACCACGGTGTCCTCGGCGGTGGGCATGGGACTGGCGTTTGTGGTGATGTACTTCTTGGGCGTGAATATTTGGACGTTCGCGCTGGCTTTATTCGTCGGGCTCATGGGGGCCAGACTGTCGTGGATCCGGGACGAAGGCGTCGCGATCGCCACCACGGCCCTGTTTATATTCACCTCCGATGACCCCATGTTCGCCGACCGGATCGTAGAACTGCTTCTGGGCGTCGTCGTGGGCATCGCTGTCAATATTCTGGTCATTCCGCCGTTACGTGACCGACAAGCCGCCCGCTACGTGGACAGCATTAATCGTCGCATGGGAGCCGTGCTGGTGGATATGGCCGATGAGTTCTCCGAAAATTGGGACACCGACTCGGCTGACGCGTGGCTCCAAGAGTCCCACTCGATGACCGATGAACTGAACTCTGCCTGGCAGACCGTGAAATTGGCCCGCGAATCGCGCAGAGAAAACCCGCGTCGACTGCTGAGACGCAAACTGCATGACGCAGACGACGACGTCGATTACCTGGAAGTGCTGACCCAAATCGATGAGGGCATCTCGCACCTGCGCAACATGACCCGAACCATGCGAGACGCCACCTGGTCGCTGAGCTCCTGGGACGATCGGTTCCGTGAAGGTTGGGTCCGTATCGCACGTGACCTGGGCGAAGCGATCGCCAACCCCGATGGCGACGTGAAAGCGCAGGGACAGCGGCTCGACCAACTCGTCACGGAAATGTCCAAGGCCGAGAAACTGCCCAATATTGAGTGGCCCGTCTACGGGGCGATGCTGTCGAGCCTGCGACATTTGGTCAATATTTTCTCCGAAGTGACCTCAGACCGAGAATCCCGCGATCCCGGTGACGACTCCCCGGACCACTAACGTTTCGGCGTGTTAAAGTCCCAAGAATTCTCGAATGGCCGGCATCTCACGGCGAGCCTGGCGTAAACCCTGTTCATGGGCTGCGTTGAGTTTTGCCACATTGCGCTCGCCATTGGCCACCGGCATGACCTCGGGGATAAACAGATATGCTTTGCCTTCGCGTTGGAGGGCAAACAGTTTCTCCCGGGTCTCGTTATAGCGCCACCACCGCGTCAGCAGAGCATCCGCGACGGCGGGGTAGCGGCGGAAATACGTGCGGTAGAACGTCGGGAACTTTTCGGGGACCTTGCGATAGTCGCGTTCTCGGGTTAATACCACCAGGAAGCGTTCATATCCGAGCTCTTGAGCAATGGTGATGGGCACTCCACCGTCGGTGCCCAGGGCTCCGTCCACATAGGTTCGGCCATCAATATCGACGGCGGGCATCACAATGGGCATGGTTGACGACGCGCGCACGCGACGCATCAGATCAGGCAGTTCTTTTGTATCGTTGCGTCCCCACCACGTGGTCTGACCGGATTCGATATCGAAGCCACCGATGCGGAAATCGGCCGGGTTGTTTTGAAACGCAGTCCAGTTATATTCCAAGGGCATCCCTGGCAGACCAGCGTGCTCATAGATATACTCGGCATGAAATAAGCCCTTGCCGCGCACAAAAGTGCGCCAGTCCCCGAAATTCGGGTCGGCTGCGAAATCGGTAAACGAAGCCCGAGCGCGGGGACCGTCGCACGATAAATAATTCGCGGTATTGGATGCTCCCGCCGAGATGCCCGCAACGAAGGGCGCATGGATGCCCGCTTCGAGCAGTGCCACCACCATCCCGGAAGTGTAGGAGGCACGCATACCGCCACCTTCAAAGAGCAGGGCGGTCTGACATAAGAGATCGGAATCGGCCATGCATTTAGCCTAGAACATCCTGGTTCTCACACCCTATGATTGAGTCGCGGAGCAGGTGTCCAACAATCTGTTGGCTTAGGAAACGCGTTTTGACCATAGCGAACAGCGGCTTCGCACGGCCTTGTCGCGGGTGAGGTGAATAGGCACTGACTGGGCTGACCGCAACGTACAACGAAAATGTTGTGCATGCGTCGCGGGATGCAACCGCCCACAGGACATGGCGTGATGGAGTTGTATTTGGCATGGAGATTCTGCGGGTCATAAGCTGTCAGCACACTCCGTCTCGCGATGACAAATGCCGAAATTGTCATATCCTGACATCCTGTGTCTAGCGGGTGCACTTGGCCAACCTAACGTAGGGGTATATTCAACTTCTGATCGTTGTTTGTTCTTTCAACTAAGTGATCTATCGGATGGACGCGGTGTAACGGGTTCGCGTATGTGGAAAAGACTAGGCTCGCAAGGTTTGCGAAGTGTAGGATAAAAGACAAGACCGAACCCCCTTTAATGCAAGGAGCCACGATGATTGAAGCCTGGATGTCAGCTGACGATATTGCTGAACACCTCGGTGTCACAAAGCACACGATTTACGGGTGGATCAATGACCGCTCCATGCCGGCACATAAAATCGGTCGTCTGTGGAAGTTCAAGGCTTCCGAAGTCGATGAATGGGTGCGCACCGGTGGTGCCGCAGTGACTGACGAAGAAGACGAATAATATTTAGGCAAAGAAAAATCCTGGTTTGTGCCCGTGAGGGAACAAACCAGGATTTTTTATGACCTAGTTATTGCTCAATGGCTGAGGGGTGGGGTTGGTCCACGGATCCTCTACCGGCTGGGACAAGCGCCAGACAGCATATGCTGCACCAGCTGCGGCCACGGTGATCCCCAGGACCAACAAGCCGCGACCCGATTTCTTCTGCTTTTTCTTAGACTGCTTCTTAAGCTGTTTCTCAGCATCCTTGGCCCACTGCTCAGCGGCCTTCTGCAAACGACGTCCAGATTTCTTGTCACCCGTGACACGAGTAATGCTGTCCGTGACAAAAGCTGGCAGTTCGGCGGCCTTGATGGCTTTGGCGCTTCCTGCAGCTACCGGTGCAAGCTGACCAGCGGCCGCGGGAAGGTAATCGTCTTGAACCTTGTGTTGGAAGTTTGATGCGGCGTCGCCCACTTTATGTGCAGCATCGGCCAGCGCCTTGGATGCGGCGTCAACAACTGGTGCGGCACGATCAGCGGAATCCTGCCACATGTGTTCTGCCCAGTCACGTACGTGCTCTGCGGCTTCCGAGACGGTGTCTCCCAGCGTTGGTGTCTTGGACTTGGAACGTCCCATTACATTTACCTCCAGATTAGGGATTGACTACCCCTAGGTTACGCGCTCACGCGTGGAGTTGCCACGATCTGCCCGCGATATCGTGCATTTCTTTAGGCTCGACGCGTAGCAATTGAAACTCGCGTGGACTCAAGACTGGGTGAAGTCGCCAGATGATGGAAGAATAGCGCTCATGAGTATTGCTACACATAAAGCTGTTATCAAAACCAACCGCGGCGACGTCGTCGTCGAACTCTTTGGCAACCACGCCCCCAAGACCGTAGAAAACTTCGTTGGCCTGGCCACCGGTACCAAAGACTGGACCGACCCAGCCACCGGTGAAGCCAAATCAGGTGTCCCACTGTACGACGACACCATCTTCCACCGCATCATCTCCGACTTCATGATCCAGGGTGGCGACCCACTGGGCCGCGGCATTGGCGGACCAGGCTACCAATTCGAAGATGAATTCCACCCAGAATTAGACTTCAACGAACCCTATAAACTGGCCATGGCCAACGCCGGTCCAGGTACTAACGGTTCCCAGTTCTTCATCACCTCGGTTCCAACCCCATGGTTGCAGAACCGCCACACCATCTTCGGTGAAGTCACCGAGGCTGACTCGCAGGCCATTGTCGATGAACTGAATAACGTGCCAACCGGCCCACAGGATCGTCCGGTCAACGACGTCATCATCGAGACCATCGAAATCACCGAACTCTAAGGAACACCTCGTCTATGTCATCCGGTCCGTCTTTTGGTGCCTACCACGACTCCTCGGCTGAACAGCCGGTCTGTCCCAGGCACCCGGACCGGGTGACGTATGTACGATGCCAACGCTGTAACCGTCCGGTCTGCACGGAATGTCAGCGCCCCTCACCCGTTGGCGTGCTGTGCGTCGACTGCGTCAAAGAGCATCAACGCTCGATCCCACGGCAACACCGCGCACCACGCTTCACCGACCGGCAGGGCAATGCGATCCCGCTGGCCACCTACATCATTATTGGCCTGACCGTGGTGGTCTACGGGCTGCAATGGGCCGGCCAGTTGATCCCGGGATTCCCCGACGTCTTTGGTCTGTTGCTGTACTCGCCGCTCCACACGTCGGTCGCGGCCTTAGAATTTTCTCAACTCACCGGCCAACAACTCTTCCAACCCTGGCGCATGCTGACCTCAGCCCTGGTGCATTCAATGGGTTCACCGATCCACCTGCTGTTGAATATGGCCGTGTTGTGGTTAATCGGTCGACAAATTGAACAGTTCTTAGGTGCTGCAAAATTTGTGGCGATTTACGTGCTCTCAGCCTTTGGCGGGGCCGTGGCCGTCCTGTTCCTCGCCGAACCAAACTCTGCGGTGGTGGGCGCCTCCGGCGCGGTCTACGGGCTATTTGCCGCACTGTGGATGATTGGCCGGCGCCTCGGGGCCGACACTCGCAGCATCACCGTGCTGATCGTCATCAACTTCGCCTTTTCGTTTTTGGCCGCGGGCATTTCTTGGCAGGGCCACCTGGGTGGTTTCCTCACGGGACTTGCCGCGTCCACGCCAGTCGTGCTGGCTGATAAGAAACTTGCCGCAGGCTCGAGTCCTGAACTGCGTGCCAAAACCAACCGCCGCACCTGGTTCGGTCTGGCGCTTGTCGCCATCGTGTTGCTGGCACTGACCTTTATCGGGGCGCTGCTGCTCGACACCCAATCAGTACTCACCCGCTAAGCGTGTGGGCATCTGGGCACTTAACCACAGTTTTCCCACACGATCTCCACAGGTTATCCACATAAATTGTGGATAACACTCGTGGATTTAAGCAATCCCCAGAGTTATCCACAGATTTATGCACAATGTGGAGAATTACATGTGTGTAACTTGGGGATAGGTGTGGGAAACTTACCGCCAGCGGGTCATCATGACGAAGCCGACCATCGCCAGACCGAAACCGGCGACGATATTCCACCCGCCAATACCGGGGATCGGCCACTGACCGCCCGGCGCAAGGTAAAACACCATGATCCACACCAATCCGAGGATCAAAAGGCCAAACATGACGGCCTTATACCAGGTGGGCAGCGGAGCGGGTTGGTCATCGGCTGCCAGTAGTGCAGCGTCTAAATCAGATGCTTGGTTGCGGGGCTTACGGGGCTTCTTCGAAGATGCCAATGGGAGTCCTGTTCAACAAGGAGGCGTATACTATCGACAGTATTCTACGTGGCTCGATCACGTGCCGCAGTGTATCTTGACTTGAAGGATCTACTGAATGTCGGATGCCGGTGTCCAGCCGCTCTCGCGCCGTCAGGCGCGTCATCAAACCACCCGTCACAAGCGCCGCAAACGTCCGCCACGCCCTACCTTCTTAGGAGTGCTAGGCGAGCTATTGATCACCGCAGGACTCTTCGTGCTGCTGTTCGTGGTGTGGGAACTGTATTGGACCAACCTCGGGGCCAACCGAGAAGCCCAAGCCCACCGAGACACCATGGTGGAATCCTTCTCGGAACACTACAGCGGCTTCGACGGTAACGGAGCAGACCCGGCCGTTCCGGGCGTGCCGGGTGAAGCCTGGGGGTTACTGTACGTCCCGCGGTTCGGACCCGACTACTCGGTTCCCGTGCTCGATGGCACCGGGCCCGAAATCGACTCCGCAGTGCTGGGGCGCTATGACAGTTCACCCGCCCCCGGCGAGGAGGGTAACTTGGGATTGGCCGGTCACCGTCAAACCTATGGGGCGGTCTTGTGGGACATGGATCAGCTCCAAGAAGGCGACCGCATGTATCTCCAAACCGCCAATGGGTGGTGGGTCTATGAAACCCGGAAGGTGCATATCGTGGATCCTTCCGCGGTGGAAGTTCTCGACCCCAATCCTTTAGATCCAGGGGGTCCCGCCGCTGGGCAGTGGCTCACGCTGACCACCTGCCACCCGCCCTATACAGTGCTAGAACGTATGATCACCCACGCCGAGCAAGTGGACTTCGTGCCCCTGGCTGAAGGACCGCCCGAAGAAATCGCCGACGCCGTGCACACCGTCGAGGGCCTTGAGGCCGAGCCCCAAGCGGCCTCCCTCAGTCCACACCACGCGATGACGCCAGCTGGCGATCTGAGTCAGGAGGGTTAAATGTACGCCTGGTTATTTCACCTGCTGCCCGGACCGACGTGGTTCCGGTGGCTGCTGGTGCTTGCTGTGCTGGCAGTGGTCGTCGTTGTCTTGATGGAAGTCGTCTACCCGTGGATCGCGGAATTCGGGTTCTTCTCGGACGCGACCCTCGACGTCGATTGACCTGACACCGGGTGTTTCAGATTTGAAGGAATGTTTTTCGCGCTTGAACGGTTGATGTTGATATGACCAATACTGTGCCAACCCCAAATCCATCGAATCACCTTGCGAACTCGCTGCCCGACGGCGTCGTCGAATTCGGGCTTCACACCTTCGGAGACATCACGCAGGATCTTGCCGGAACCCGCGTGCTCAGCCATCCTGAAGTGCTGCGCAACGTCGTCGCCGAGGGCGTCTTAGCCGATCAGGTCGGCGTCGACGTCATAGGCGTTGGTGAACTTCATCGTCCCGATTATTCGGTGTCAGCCCCCGACGTCGTGCTGACCGGTATCGGAGCTCAGACGCAGCGGATCAAACTCATTTCGGCGGTCACCGTGTTGTCCTCGGATGATCCGGTTCGGGTGCATCAGCGTTTCGCGACCCTCGACGGCATCACCTCCGGTCGCGCCGAAGTCTCACTGGGTCGGGGGAGTTTCATCGAGTCCTTTCCGCTGTTCGGCTACGACTTACAGGACTACGAGGTCCTCTTTGAAGAAAAACTCGAACTTTTCGATAAAATCCGCCGTGAAGAGCCCGTCACGTGGTCGGGCACAACGCGCGCCGCGTTAGAAAACTTCTCCATTTTTCCCACGACCGATCACGAACACGGGCTGCCCACCTGGGTCGCCGTGGGCGGTTCACCACAGTCGGTGGTGCGTGCCGCGAAATACGGGATGGGCCTGGAGCTTGCGATCATCGGCGGGGCACCGCAACGGTTTGCTCCGCTGGTGCAACTTTTTCATAAAGAAACCGAACAAAACGGTTTCGAGCCGCGCCGGATTGCCGTGCACTCGCACGGGTATATTGCTGACACGGATGAACAGGCCATGGAAGAGTACTACCCGTACTGGCATCATGCCACGGGCAAACTGGGGGCTGAACGTGGCTGGCCGGCGCCAACCCCGGAGCAGTTTGCTCAAGAGGTACGTCACGGTGCGCTGCACCTGGGTTCACCCGAAACCGTGGCCCGCAAAATTGCCAACACCGTCACAACGTTAGGGGCGACCCGTTTCGGTATGAAGTATGGCAACGGTCGGCTCCCACACGAGCTGATGATGCATTCGATTGAGCTCTATGGCACCCAGGTCATGCCCATGGTGCGCGATATGCTCAGCAGCACATAAGAACAATGCGCCGAGTCCACCGAGGCACTGTGGGATTCTCAGCTACCAGATCGGTCGAGCGTGCCCGTTATGACCAAGCTATGCGCGACGCCGCGCGTACGTTCTCAGATTCTTCGAACGCGATATAGATATATCGATAACCTTGAGAAATCTATCGATAAACGATAAGTTTAAGACTTCTCAAGGAGGTTGTCATGCAACGGTTGATCATCATCGTGCTCAAAGTGGTGATTGCTGTGGCGCTCGCCGGTTCTCTGGTAGTGCAGTTCGGGCTGCTGCCGGTGGTATGGGCCGATATGAGCTCGGCGGGGGAGGCCCTGTGGGGTCGGATCGCCCTGGTCGTCATTGTCGGTCTTGGGGTCCTCACAATGCAGATTTTCGCGGTGTGTGTATGGCGTCTGTTGACCCTTGTCCACAAGGACGCGGTCTTTTCGCCCGTGTCGTTTCGCTACGTCAACATGATGGCAGCCACATTCACCTCAGCTGCAGTTTTAGCGTTGAGTTTGGCGGTGCTGCTTGCTCCCGGCGACATCGCCCCGGGGGTTGTTGGACTGTTGTGCGGGGCCGGGCTCGTGCTCGCGGGGATTGCACTGCTTGTGGTGGTTATGCGCCGTTTGCTGGTGCAAGCCATCACCTTTCAAGCCGATGCCCGCCACTTGCGCACCGAGCTGGATGGGGTGATCTAAATGGCCATCATTGTGGACATTGACGTCATGCTGGCGCGTCGCAAAATGGCCGTCGGCACGCTGGCCGAGCTCGTGGGGATTACGCCGGCAAATTTAGCGGTACTCAAAAACGGGCGAGCCAAGGCCATCCGCTTTACCACGCTTGAAGCCATCTGCCAGGCCTTGGATTGTCAGCCCGGAGATATTCTGCGTTGGGAAGCCGACGACGTTGCAGCCGGAGGGGACGGATCGAATCTCACCGCTGGGAAAAGTATCGAGTCCTCGTGATAGAAAATGCCGGTCTCTGATTTCACAGAGACCGGCATTTTCTATGCTGGATGGGCTGGCTTAGTCGTTACCCCGACCACTGTTCCAATCACGGCGCCATTCTTGCGCCTCCTCGCGGATCCACCCGCGGCGGTCGCTGGCTTCGCCGTCTTCGTCCTCGTTCTCATCGCTTGGCGACGGCGAGTCACTTGACTCTTCCGGGGAGGATTCCTCCTCACTCGGGGAGGGGGAAGGCTCTTCCGGCGGAGCTTTCGACACCGTCAGCGTGATGGTCGAGCCTTGTGCCACCGAACTGCCGGGCTCGGCGGATTGACCCAACACGGTGCCGGGGGCTGGATCTTCGGTTTCTTGTTCTTGAATATCAACGGTCAACCCGAGTTCATCCCCCGTGAGGATGTTGCGGGCTTCCTCTTCGGTCATGCCGCGCACATCCGGGACCTCGACCTCGCCCGACGACATTTTCAGCGACACGGTGGACCCATAGGAGACCGTGGTGCCCAGGGCGGGGTTGGTATCGACTAACCGGTCGCGCGGGATGGTCGCGGAGTTCACGTATGTCACATCCGAGACCGTCAGGCCGAGCCCTTCGAGCGTATCGCGGACGGTGGCTTCGGACGCACCACGCAGCGAGTCTGGGATTTCTACCTCGTCGGGCCCCAAGGAAATATTCAGGGTGATTTCGTCGTAGCGTTGCATCGTGGTGCCGGGGCCCGGTTCGGTGCCGATCGCGCGGTCACGTTCGACCTCGTCGCTGTGTTTGTATTCCAAAATGGGTCGCAACCCGGCCGTGGTCAGGGCGTTTTGGGCATCGGTTTCGGGCATCCCAGAGACGTCGGGTACGTCGACTTGGTTTTCTTCGATGCGACGTTGTTCGGCCTCATTCCAGAAGTACCAGCCGGCGGCCCCGCCACCGCCCAGCAGCAGGATGATGATCAGTGCGATCAGCCAGCCGCGGCGTTTCTTTTTGGGTGGCTTGCCGTTGACGGAGTCCATTTGCCCGGTCATCTCATAGGATTCGGTGAGTTCTTCACGCGGGGTGAAGATCGAATCGTTATGTGCCGAGATCGCGCCCATGGCTTTGGTTTCCGCGTCGTCGGCGGGGATCACGGCCGGTGGGATGACGGTGGTGGATTCGTCGTTGGTGACGCCAATGCCGTCGTAGTGGGCCGAGCGCAGGGCGGTGAGAAATTCCTTACCCGTTTGGAAGCGGGCCTCGGTGTCTTTGGCCAGGGCCTTGGTCAGCACAGATGCCAGAGCGGGCGTGATATCAGGGTTGAGGCTGGTTGGCGACGGCGGTTCTTCCCGGACGTGTTGGTAGGCGACCGCGACGGGGGAGTCACCAACAAACGGTGGGCGCCCGGTGAGTAGCTCGAAGAGCACGCAACCCACCGAGTAGAGATCGGAGCGCGAATCGACGGTTTCACCGCGGGCCTGCTCGGGAGACAGATACTGGGCGGTGCCCACCACGGCCTGGGTTTGCGTCATGGTCGCCGAGGAATCGGAGAGTGCTCGGGCGATGCCGAAGTCCATGACCTTGATGGTGCCGGCCTCATCGACCATGACGTTGCCGGGTTTGATATCGCGGTGCACGATGTCATTTTCGTGTGAGTAGGCCACCGCACCCAGAATGCCTTCGGTCCATTCGACGGCCTGGTCGATGGTGACGTCCCCCTTGCGCAACAGGGCGCGCAGGGTGTTACCGTCTACGTATTCCATGACCATGTAGGGCAGCGAGACGCCGGCGTGTTCACCGTTGGGTGGCAGTTCCTCTTCCCCGGTGTCGAAGACGGCGACGATGTTGGGGTGATTCAGTGCCGCCGAGGCGTGGGCTTCGCGACGGAATCGAGTTTGGAATTGCGGGTCGCGCGCGAGGTCTGGGCGCATCATTTTGATGGCGACGGTGCGACCGAGGCGGGTGTCGTGACCGATGTACACATCGGCCATACCGCCGCGGCCGATCAGCTCGCCGACTTCATAACGACCATTGATAATGCGTTGTTGGGGCACGGTGTTCCTTAGCGGGCGCTAGGCCGCGGCATGCTCGTCGCGGGCGGTTGTTTCGCCCGGTGGATATTGGGTGTCAGATTCATTGGATATTTCATTTCATGAGTTTTCGTTAGGAGTTCCGGCAACACTGGTGGTCGCGCCACCGTTGTTGGCAGCCTCTTCATTGCCATCAGGAACGGTTTCCGTTGGCTCCGGGGGTGCTTCCGTGGTGGGTTCCGGAGGTGCGACCGTCTGAGTCTGCGTCGGCGTGGGCTGCTGCTGAGTGGGTGACTGCGGCTGTTGCTGAGTGGGCTGCTGCTGAGTTGGTGACTGCGGCTGTTGCTGGGTGGGCTGCTGCTGTGTTGGCTGTGGTGCCGGCTGTTCGGGTTGCTGCTGAGTAGGCTCAGGGGCCGGTTCAGGTTCGCCACCGGTGCCATTGGAATAGCTCACCCGTATTTCGGCGCCCTCTTCGACCTCCCCGGTGGGGTTGAGGGCCAAAACGGTGCCGGCGGGTTCCTCGGCGTCGCGCTCCACACGATCCACGGTGAAGCCGAGTTCTTCCAGCTCTTCGGCGACCTCGTCAATATCGCGACCCACGTAGTCGTCGGGGTTTATCGTTACGGTGGCCACGGTCTCGGTGGGTTCAGGGGCGGGGTCCTCGTCGGACCCTAACGAGGCGACCCATAAACCAATTCCGGCCAGCGCGGCAAGCACGACGACGGCGATGACAGGCCAGAACCACGGGCTGCGTTTCTTTTCGGTGTCATCCCGGTAGTCATCGAATTCGGCGGCGCCTTCTCCGGGCAGCGCACTGGGGGCGAGCCCATCGGATTGGGCAGACAGCGCGTTGTTGTCATTCGGGGTGACCGGTAGGGCCGTGGTGGCATCCGCGGCGGGCGCACTTTCGGCGCCGACTGGGGCATCAGAGATGACCTGAGTGGCGTGCGTGTCACGCATGCCCTGGAACTGTTGGGTATCGATCAGCTGGGTCGCATCCGAATCCACCTCGCCAGAGGTGATGAACGGGATCATTCCCGGCACGGCGTTAATCGCGGTTTGGGTGTCTTGGCGTCGCAGGGCTTCGGCTGCGGTGGCGAGTTTATCGGCGTCGGCGGGACGATCTTCGGGTTCCTTGGACAGCATCGACATGATCAGCGCCCGCACGGGTTCTGGAATCGAATCCGGTAGCAGTGGCGGATCGTCGTTGACCTGGGCCAGGGCGATGGCGATTTGGGATTCACCGGTAAACGGCCGGTGACCGGCAAGGCACTCGTAGCCGATGATACCGAGTGAGTAGATATCGGAGGCGCCGGTGGCCTGTTGGCCGGTGGCTTGTTCGGGGGCTAGGTACTGGGCGGTCCCCATGACCTGACCGGTTGCGGTCAGTGGCACCTGGTCGGCTAGTCGCGCGATCCCAAAGTCGGTGACTTTGACTCGGTTTTTCGCGTCGATCAGCAGGTTGCCGGGTTTGACGTCGCGGTGGACCAAGCCTTGTGCGTGGGCGGCGGAGAGCGCACGTGCGGTCTGGGCAATAATCGACAGGGTACGGTCAGGCGATAGGACCTTTTCGCGGTCCAAAATGGCACTGAGCGGATCGCCCGGAACCAGCTCCATGACCAGGTATCCGGAGCCTTCTTCTTCACCGTAGTCAAAGACGTTGGCGACCCCGGGGTGGTTTAACAAGGCGGTGTGTTGTGCTTCGGCCCGGAAGCGGCGCAGGAAGTTGGGGTCTCCTGTGTATTCTTCCTTCAAAATTTTGATGGCGATGATCCGACCGAGGACGGTGTCGCGTGCCTTCCACACTTCACCCATGCCGCCAATGGCGATCCGATCGGTCAGTTCGTATCGGCCACCTAGCGTCATTCCCTATATTGGTCTCACTGTTCGACCACCGCCTCCACGATTTTCTTCAGGTTCGTCGCGGTGAGCTGGCTGCCCACCGAGTAATCCGTACGTTGATACACGAGCGTCACGGCAATTTGGGGATCATCTGCCGGGGCGAATCCGGTGATCCAGGAGTTCACTTTGCCCTCGGTACCGGTCTGACCCGTCCCAGTCTTGGCCGCAATCGGAATGGATGACCGGCCTGGCATTGCGGTACCCGATTGGATGACTTCTTGCATCATCTCGGTCATCTGATCGGCGATTTCAGGGCTGATGGCCTCTGAATACACTTCGGGCTGGGGCTCTTCTAATACATTGAGTTCTGGGCCGCGCACCGTATCGACCAATTGGGGGACCATCACGGTGCCGTCGTTGGCAATCCCGGCGGCGACCATATTCATTTGCAGCGCGGAAGCCTGCACGTCCACCTGTCCCAGCGAGGACTGTGCCAGGGTCGCAAGCGGCATGTCCTCGGTCGGGAACCGCGATGGGGCAACCGATAGTGGGATGGTGATGGAATTATCGTTGAAACCGAAGCGTTCGGCGACGTCGAGTATGGCATCCTGGCCTAGATCCATGGCGGCCTGACCGAACGGGGTGTTACATGATTGGGCAAAAATCCAGGTGAGCGTCTCGGATCCACGACCATCGCAAATACCGCCTTCGAAGTTTCGAATCGGGGTATTGGCTTGTGGTAGCTCCAGCACATCGGGGATGTCGATGACGCCGTCGGGCGAATATTCACCGGATTCCAACATGGCGATTGTGTCAATCAGCTTGAAGGTTGAACCCGGCTCGGTCGTGACCGCCGTCGGGCGGTTCTGGTACGGGGAGATCCCGGCCGAGGTGATCTCATCCATATTTTCCGAGGCCTGCGTCGTGGAATGCACGGCCAGTAAATTGGTGTCGTAGTTGGGGCGCGAGGCCATCGCTAAAATACGACCGGTATCGGGCTCGGAAACCACCACGGAGGCCTCAATGCCTTCGGGCAGGGCGCTGTAGGCGACTCGTTGGATTTCCGGGTCGATCGTCAACTCGACCGAGGCCCCAGGATTTTCGGCGCCGGTAAACGTCTGGCGAATCCGTTCAATGAACAGGTCATCAGCGGTCCCGGACAGCCACCCGTTGAGGCGCTGTTCGAGGCCTGTTTGGCCGTAGGCCAGGGAGTAGAACCCGGTCAGGCCTGAGTAGAGTTCGGTGTCGTGATAGACGCGTTGGTAATCAAAACTTGAGGAGTCACTGGGTACGGACTCCGCGATGGGTTCCCCACCGACCAAGATTGGGCCGCGGGGTCCGCCAAATTGCTTATATAATTCGCGTGAGTTGGCCTCGTGGGTGCGTAAGTCATCGGCACCGATCACCTGAATGTAGCTGGCGGCACCAATGAGCACTAAGAACGCGGCCACGACGCCATACCAGGCGTAGCGGATTGATTCATTCACTGGCGTTCACCTGCCTCAAGGGGTTGACCCGGACCAGCGGCACCGGCGCCCACGCCCGAGGCATTGACCATCGGGCCGGCTTGCATGGGGCGGTTGGCGGTGTGCGAAATCAATAACACGAGTCCAATAATCATCCAGTTGGCTAACAGTGACGACCCGCCGGCGGCCATGAACGGCGTCGTCAGACCGGTTAATGGGATGACCCGCAAGACGCCACCCACGACGACGAACATTTGGATGGCCATCGCACAGCCCAGGCCCGCGGCCAGCAGTTTGCCAAAAGCGTCCCGGGCGGAGAGGCCGATACGCATAATGCGGGTTACGAGGATGAAGAAGATGAGCAAAATGGCGGTGAGGCCCACTAGGCCGAGTTCTTCTCCAAAGGAGGCGATGATCATATCGGAATTTGCCGCGAAGACGAGATCGGGGCGGCCCTCACCGAGTCCGGAACCGAATAACCCACCCGAGGCGAGCCCGAAGAGGCCCTGGACAACCTGGTGGGAGCCGTGTTCGGCGTAGATCATGTCCATGTCGAAGGCATTGAGCCACCCGTCAATGCGGGCTTCGACGTGCGGGAAGAGGTTGATGGCTATGATGCCTCCGGCGCCCACCGCGACCAGGCCCAGGATGATCCAGGACAGTCGCGAGGTGGCCAGGTAGATCATGGCCATGAACAGACCGAAGAACAACACGGCCGAACCCAGGTCGCGCTGGAATACTAAGACCCCCATGGCGACCAGCCAGGCCACGACCAACGGTCCGAGGTCTTGGACGCGCGGGAAGGTCAGAGGTCCGAGTTTGCGACCCGCCAACAGGATCAGATCGCGGTTGGCGCTCAAATACGAGGCAAAGAAAATGGCCAGGGTCAGTTTGGCGACTTCACCAGGCTGGAAGGACCCGATGCCGAGGTTGACCCAAATGCGGGCACCATAGATTTCAACCCCGATGAACGGCAAGAACGGCAAGATGAGCAGGATGGCTGAGGCTAACAGCCACACATAGGTAAATCGGCGCATGTGCCGGTAGTCGATGATGAACCAGACGATCGCCATCGAAATGATCACTGACAGGGCGGTCCATAACAACTGGTTATTGGCTAGGCTCGTGCCCGGCGGGACGAGATCGAGCCGGTGGATCATGGCCAAGCCCAGCCCGTTGAGGGTCAGAGCCAGCGGCAGGATGTATTGGTCGGCGAAGGGTGCCTTCAGGCGCAGCACGATGTGGAAGGCGATGGCCAGTGCGAACATGACCCCCAGTTGGATCCAGTAGTTGGCTTCCAAGGGTTGATCCATGCCCAGCCCGGCGAGCATGTAAGCGCCCGAGCCGATGGCCACGGCGACCACCAGTAACAGGATTTCGGTGATGCGTAAGGGTTTTTTCACCGGTTGCTCAGTATCGACGGCGTCGAAAGTGTTCGTCATTAGGGGTTGCCTCCTGTTGCGCCGGCGGTGGCTCCGGCTATCGATGCGGAGGCGGTCACGCCGTTGGCGGCCAAGGGGATTTGGGTGTCATCGGGCTGATCGGAGGGCGAGACCGGCGGGGCCTCGGGGATCAGTGCGGTTTCCAAATCTACCAAGATTTCGCGGGCGTGGTTGAGATCCTGGGCGGGCAGACCGGCTTCAACGCGCTGGCGACTGTACCCGGGCAGACGGGACAACGGAATCTCCGTGGATTCTTCAAGCGAAGACAGTTCAAGCGGGCCGAAAGATTGCGGTACGCCCTGGAAGATCGCAACGCGATCATCGGTTGTTCCAACGTAGTATTGGCCTCGAATCCACAAAAAGCCCACAGCTAACGACGTCGCAAACAGGATCAAAAACACCCCGAACATGGTCAACAGGGGCCAGGAGCGCCGTTCGGAGGGGACAGCGTCTTCACCGAGTTCTGCCGAAGTCGCGGGATGCGGATCCGTTTCGGAAGCACCGTGCAAGAGGGCTGCGGCACGTTTTTGCGATGACGACCGGGTGACGATCGGGATTTGATCGGTATCGGTGGCCAGTTCGGCGGCACCGACTAACAGGTGTGGACGCGAGCCGAGATCGGCGCGCAAGAGGGCGGCCGAGACGCTTTCGTCATCGGCCGCATTCGAGACCTCACGCGCAGATTCCGTGAGTTCATCGGTCTTGGGGTTGTCGTCGACCGTGACTTCGGCTTCAACGGTTTCAAAAATCACGATCGTGACGTTATCTGGGGCACCGCGCTGTAACGTTTCATCCACGAGGTCACGGCACAGCTCATCCAGTGGTTTATCGGCGCTGAGGAGTCGCTCGATCGTGACATCATCGACGACGGCGTTGAGTCCATCGGAGCATAACAGCCAGCGTTCACCGGGTTCGGTTTCAAATGTGGAGACGTCGAGTTCTGGGGAGGCGTCCACATCGCCTAGTACGCGCATGAGAACGTTCTTATGCGGGTGGGATTCGGCATCCTCGGGATTGATTCGGCCCTCATCAATGAGGCGTTGCACGAAGGTGTGATCCGCGGAAAGCTGTTCGAAGACACCGTTTTTGATCCGGTAGGCGCGCGAATCCCCAATGTGGGCCATGTGTATGACGTTGTTGTCGACGAGTACTGCGGTGCAGGTGGTTCCCATGCCCGCCAGTTTTGGGTTGTCGTGGACCAAGTCGTTGAGGATGAGGTTGGCTGATTGAATCTCATCGGCCAGGATCGTGCCCGGGTCGGGGTGATCATTACGATCCAATGGGGCAAGATCTAGCACCACGGAAGCTGAGGCAACATCGCCGCCGACGTGTCCACCCATGCCGTCGGCCACTACCGCCAGGTAGCGACCCACGTAGGCGGAGTCGTCGTTTTTTGACCGCACACGTCCAACGTCTGAGCGGGCAGCGAAGTTCAGCTGGAGGGCCATCGTTATGCCTTCAGCTCCATCACGGTTTTGCCAATGCGTACCGGAGTGCCCGGGTCAATGGCCATCGTGCGGGTCAACTGATTGCCCTGCACAAAGGTTCCGTTGGTGGAGCCGAGGTCTTCTAAGAACCACCGACTGCCCTGAGGGAACAGTCTGGCGTGCCGGCCCGAAGCGTAATCATCTTCCAGCACAAGCCCCGCATCCTGGGCCCGACCAATCAGCAAGGGTTGGCCATTTAACTGGATGGTCCGACCGGCCAGCGGGCCTTCGGTCACCACGAGTTTAGTGGCCAGTGCGCGCGTGGGCGGAGGTGGCGTATCGGCGGTGGCTGGAGCAGCCGCGGCGTCTTTTTTCTTTCGACGGGTCAAACGTGCCGGTCGCGCGATTTGGAGCGAGCGGCCCTGGGACGTGACCACAGAGAACACGAAAATCCACAATAGGGCGAGCAGCCCAAATCGCAGCGCTGTTATAGCCAATTCGCTCACGGGCTACCTCCGGGGCTGGGTCGTTGTGTCGGGGGCGAGTCGGAAAATGATCGTTGTACGACCGGCGGTAATAATATCACCGTGGTGTAAATCTACCGAGTTGCCTGCTTTTTGCCCGTTGACATAAAACCCGTTGGTTGAGCCCAAATCTACGGCTAACACGCGGTCACCCACCACTTGAATTTCAAGGTGGCGGCGTGACATGCCCGGATCACCCACCGTGATGTCGACATCGGAGGATCGACCGATCACGGCCGAGGCGGAATTGATGGCATACCGGGTGCCTTCAATTTCGACCACTGGCCGCCAGCTGGTGCGATCAACTTGCACGCTCGGGTCGGTCATTTCAACCGGTGGCTGAACGGCCGGGGAGCTGACCTGGCGATCGGGGGTATACGTAATTGGTTGGCCGGGATCGAGATCCTCGGCCGCTTCGGTACTGGAGGTGATATTCATGTCGCCGCGTACGACGTCCTCGTCGGCCACAAAGGTGACGCGCACCGGCCCGGAGAGTGAATAGCCTTGAACTGAGGCATGGCGGATCGCTTCATCACAGAGTTCTTCTGCTAGGGCCCGCCCCCACTGTTGAACCTGTGGGAAGTCTTCTTCGGAAAAGGCGATCGTGTAAACGTTGGGTACTAAAGTGCGCTCTTGGGAGATTGTGACGGCGCGATGATCCATTTCGGTGCGCATCGCATTGGTGACTTCGACCGGTTTAATGCGTTTGGAGCCGCCAGCCGAGAAGATTTTACGCACGCTGCGCTCGAGAAGGTTCTCTAAACCATCTAAGATGCCCAACCCGGCACTCCTTCCAACGTGTTCATTGCAACTCGGCGGTAAATATCTCACAGTAGTTTGACGCCGAGCATTTGTCACATGCAGTTACATTTTCTCATATCACACCGCGCAATACACGAAGCGCGAAGTCAGCCACAGAATCCAGTGTTGTTGGAGGCTTCGATTAGCAATTGAAGGTCAATTGTGTTTATACTATAGATCGTGCTTACAGCGGATGCTGTGAAAACACCGCACTCGCGCGAGTGGCGGAATTGGTAGACGCGCTGGCTTCAGGTGCCAGTGTCTTCACGGACGTGGGGGTTCAAGTCCCCCCTCGCGCACAGCGTATAAACAGCCTCTGACAGGGAATATCCCGAGTCAGGGGCTGTTTTCTTTCGCGCATATTTCGTTCTACAGTCTGGTGTGCTCGGCATCCTCATGGTGTTCTACGGCGCAGTGTCAACGAGGCCAGCACCAGCGCGGCCAGGGCGAAGGCTGCCACAATCAATAAGGGTACATATACCTCAGCGCCCGAATCTCCTGCAGTTACTGCATTAATGGCATCGATAGCATAACTGAGCGGAAGCCAATCTGAAATTGCGGTGAGCACGTCTGGCATCGCATCGCGGGGCATGAACAGGCCACCCAAAATGATCTGCGGGAACACGAATAACGGCATGAATTGTACGGCTTGGAACTCGGTGCGAGCAAAAGCGCTGGCGAGTAGCCCCAGCGCGGTGCCCAAGATGGCGTCGACGACAGCCACTAGGCCGAGCTGCCAGACGGGCCCTTCAACTGACAGGCCACACACCCCAACGGCAAAGGATACGGTGATGGCCGCTTGCAGGGTGGCCATCAGTGCGAAGGCCAGGCCGTAGCCGATAATGAAGTCGGTCTTACCCAGTGGCGTCGTCATTAATCGCTCCAGAGTGCCGGAGCGGCGTTCACGCAGCGTGGTGATCGAGGTAATGACGAACATCAAGATGAATGGGAACAGCGCCAGCAGTGGGCCGCCGTATTGATCAAAGACGCGAGGTTGTTCGTCAAAGAGCCAGGCGAATAAGCCCACGAGCAAGCTGGGTGCCACGAGCAGCAACACAATGGACCGTGGATCATGGCGCAGTTGGGTCAGGACGCGCAGCGTGGTCGCCAGTGTTCGGGCAAGGTTCATGGCTGCTCCCGAACGTGTTTTCCGTGGCGTTGTGCGACGTCGGGTTCGGTTTGGGAAATGAGTGCTAGGAATGCGTCGTCAGGATTGGCCGTCTTGGTTTGTTGCATTAAGGCGTCGGGGGTGGTGTCGGCGATGATACGCCCGGTGCGCATTAATACCAGCCGATCGCAGTGCAGCGCCTCATCCATGACGTGGCTGGTGACCAGCACGGTAATCCCGCGTTGGGCCAGACCCCGAAAGAGGCTCCAGAGTTCCTGGCGCAGCGCCGGGTCCAACCCGACCGTGGGTTCATCGAGGACGAGGAGTTCTGGCGAGCCCAACAACGCGATAGCTAACGAGACGCGACTGCGCTGACCGCCGCTGAGGTTCCCCACCAGGGTGTTCAAGTGCGGTGTCAGACCGACGTCGTGGGCGACCTGTTCGATCGTAGTGCGCGCAATGCCCAGCACGCGGGCGAAGTAGTTGAGGTTTTGGCCCACCGTGATGTCGTCATACACAGAGGCCGCCTGGGTGCCATAGCCCACCAGCCGACGCAATGCTGGGGAGCCGGCTGGTTGACCGAGGACCTCCACGGTGCCACCTTGAATCTTTTGGACACCGACCACGGCGCGCATCAGTGTGGATTTGCCACAGCCGGAGGGCCCGAGTAATCCGGTGATTTGTCCGCGCGGGACGTGGAGACTCAGGCCGTCGAAGATTACGGTGCGACCGCGCTTGACCCGAAGGTCCCGAATGGTGACTGCAGCAGAGCCATCCTGATCTGCAGTGCCTTCTGCTTCAGGTTGCATGAGGTCATTATCTCACCGCTGCGATGGCGCCTCAACGGTTGCGGGGCTGACCGTGGCTATTCTCGCCACGCAACCGCGCGCACAGGTGCACCGTCACATCCGGTCAACGGTAGTGGCAGCAGGCTCATCTGCACTTGGCCGGGGAGTGCGGTGAGGTTGCGGAGATTTTCCACAATGATCCCACCGTTGCCTAACCAGAACTGGTGTACCGCAAGATCGGTATCTGTGAAGGAGGGGTCCGGGCTCCAGGTGTCGATGCCCAAAACTCGGGCTCCGCGTTGCCAGCACAGTTTCACCAAGGCAGGATCGAGATACGGATGCTGCTGACTCACGGGATCGTAGAAATGCCGGTCCCATCCGGTGGCCACGCAAACGATCTTGGGGAGTTGGTCGGGAAAATGGTCGAGGTCCTCGATCCGAATGCGGGCTGCGGGCTGGGGCGGGTGCAGCAGGTGCACAATGTGCGCGGAACCATGCAGCAGCTCAAGATCTAACTGCTCTACCGTGAGACCATCCGGGTCGATATGCGCCGGGGCATCCAAGTGTGTGCCAGTGTGAGTTCCCATGGCGATTGCCGTGACTGCGACACCATCGTGGGCAATCGTCAGATCGGGGGTGAAGCTCACCTCCGGGTCCGCCGGGTAGACCGGCATGCCAGGGGTCAGAAGGTGGCTGAGATCGAAGAGCGTCATCAGTGCGGCTCCCAGATCAAGGATGACGCCGCTTGCAGCGAGGCGATGAATGCTTCTTGTGGCGAAGATGTGTCAACGGGGTGGTCGAACAGGCCGGCCAACTCGAGGCTCACCAGACCATGAATATAGGCCCATACCCGGCGCGCACGGATTCTTGCGGTCAGCTCGTCATCCTGGGTGACCCGGCGAACGGCAGCTACTAACATGCCGAAGGTTTCGTCGCTGTGCTGAGCAGTCGTTGCACCATAGATATCGTTGAACATCACGCGATAGAAATGCGGGTTGTCTAATGCATTGGCTCGATACGCGATGCCAAGGGAGAGCAGATCTGCTGCGGGGTCAGCAGTATGAACTACGGCTTTGAGATGTTGCGCAAACCGTGCGAAGCCCTCCACGATGACCGCCTCAATGAGCGCTTCTCGACCGCCGAACAGCGAGTAGATAGCCGCAGTGGTAGTTTCCGCGGCAGTTGCGACCTTTCGCATGGATAAGGCATCCGCACCGTGTTGTGCAATGATCTGTGAAGCGACCTCGAGCAGACGTTGTCGCATCGAGTCATCGTGAATTCTTGGTCTGGCCATTTTCTGAGTCTATAGGATTGCCCACGATTTTATAACGGTGTTATATTACAGTGTAAGAAAACTACCCCAAGGGGGGTGTTCCTCATGTTGGAACTCACCGATCCCGCTCGGATCACCGCTGGCATCGTCTTATTAGCAGCCATCACGGTCACCACCGGGGGATGGCTACTGACGCAAATTATCCAAGGCAGAGTTGAAGCCACAGGATTCCAGAAATCGTTTTACCGAGCGGGCCACGCCCACGCCGGAGTGCTCATCGTCTTGGGCCTGATCTGTCTGCTGTTGACCGAGGCCACCTCACTAACCGGTGGGTGGCTATGGCTGAGTCGAACCGGAGTATTGATCGCAGCCATTGTCATGCCCGCCGGTTTCTTCTTTTCATCCCTGGGGAAAGGTCGGACGGAACCTAGCCGATGGATCCTGCTGTTATGGGTCGGTGCTGGCTTTCTTATTGCCGGGCTTGCAACCTGTGCTATCGGATTACTCTTGTCCTAGACCCGTGGTAGATGTCTGCAAAAGTCCACAGCACCGCATCTTGAGCAGGTCAGCCAGCTAGGCTGCAGTACATGATGATGCAGCCGTAAGGCTGACCGGACTGTAGAAAGGACCACCGTTGGCTATACCGCTGAGCATTCTTGATCTTGTCTCGATTTCCGAACGATCCACCGCGCGTGAAGCGATCGCAGCTTCCATGAACTCAGCTCAACTGGCCGATCGACTGGGTTATCGACGTTTATGGTTTGCAGAACACCACAACACACCAAATCTGGTCGCAAGTGCCACCGCCCTACTGATTTCGCAGGCCGCCGAGCGCACGGAAAAGATCCGGGTGGGATCCGGCGGTGTCATGCTGCCCAATCATGCGCCCCTGATGGTCGCTGAGCAATACGGCACGTTAGTCAATATGCACGGGGACCGCATCGACCTTGGGGTGGGCCGAGCGCCGGGTACCGACATGATGACCGCCCAAGCTCTCAGCCGCTCCTCGGCTGAACCGCAAGCATTTGCTCAACATATTTATGACCTGCAGGGCTGGTTCGGACCAGACGGGACGGCGCACACGGCCCCCATTGTCTCGGCGGTTTCAGCGAACACCAACGTCCCTATCTGGGTTTTGGGGTCAACCGTCAACGGTGCATCCATTGCAGGACAACTCGGGTTGCCCTTTTCCCTCGCATCGCACTTCGCACCCGACCAGATTGATCAAGCAATCAAGGTCTACCGGGAAGCATTCACCACGGAGGCACCCACCGCCCAAATTGATCAACCCTATGTCATGGCGGGAATCAATGTGATGGTTGCCGAGACTGAAGCCCAAGCCCAGCGCGAATTTACCGTCGTCCAGCAGATGTTCCAAGATATCCACACTGGCCAACGCAGACTGTTGCAACCCCCGGTGGATCCTGCAACACTGCCCGGTTCCGGAGCGTTGGAGCACTCCATGTTGCGTATTAACGCTGTCGGCACACCCCAAACGGTCAAAGCGAAGCTCGAGGACTTCGTGCAACGGACGCAAGCCGATGAGCTGATCACCGTAACGTACGCTTACGACCCGGCGGTTCGCGATCGATCATATGAACTCTTAGCCGAGACCTGGTTGTAGTCTGGAAACGACAGCAGTGCTTGACCAGATTTGGCAGTCGCTCAGCGATGCGGTACACATGCCAGGCCATGATTTCGCATTGCTGAACCTCGCGACCGTCGGCTTGGATGGAGATCCCAAAGCTCGATTCGTAATCCTCCGGGAAGTCTCGCGCTCGCGAGAATATCTGGGTTTCGCAACCCACACGGGTTCTACGAAGGTGGCTGAAATTCGGGCAATCCCGGCGGTCGCTGCAACTTTCTACAATCGGAACCGCCTCGTGCAGTTGCGCCTCGAGGGTGTCGCGCAGGTCGTTGAGGAAGACGCTGAGCGATGGCGTGCATGGCAGACCCTGGCACCCCACACGCAGGAGCAGTATGCCACATTATCGATACCGGGTGAGCCCGTGACGGATGGGCCTCCACGAGAAGATCCTGCTACGGCGTTTCAACGATTTGCCTGGATTGAAATCCGCCCACAACGCATGGAATGGCTCGATTTGAGCACCCAGCCACATCACCGTTGGCTCTTTGTGCGCGATGCCAATCAATGGTTCGGGCAGCGCGTTATCCCGTAGGCCCTATTTTTTGAAGGCTTTAATAATGCGTGCCACGGTAAATCCGGTCGCCGTCACCAAGGGGACGCACACCGCCAACAGGGCAATGGGATTGGGTTCAAAATTGGTTGTGCCATTGCGGGTGATATAGGCGCCAACGGGAATGGAGAACCCGCCGCCTCCGCCACCACTTCCGCTACTTTCCAGTTTCACGTCGTGGTCAGCTTCCCCGGCACCAAAGCCAAAGCTGGCAATGGCAACCGGAACAATGGTCGCGCCCTGCATCTCAATGGGTTCGCCATAGGAAGTTTTAACGCCGACCTTCAAGAGTTTTTCAGCCAATTGTGTCGTTAGAGAATCCATGAGGTCAGCCTAGTGGCCTCTCGTCAGAAAAGGCAGTGCAGAATATAGGGGCGTTAGGGTTGAGTGTTAGACCCACCACACAATCCACACGATAAGGGCTCATATGAAAGACACCCTACGGATCGCCGGAGTGTACATCGGCACCATTATCGGAGCCGGATATGCCTCGGGTCAGGAAATCTTGCAGTTCTTCACCGGCTACGGCTGGTGGGGTATTCTCGGCACCGTTGTCACCATGGTGCTCTACCCGGTGCTGGGATACTACCTGGTGGTGCTTGGTAGACGGGTGAAAGCCTGGTCCCATAAAAGCGTGATTTACCATATTTGTGGGAAATACTTGGGCGCCGTCGTGGATATTCTCTTGGCGTTCTTTCTTTTTGGTGTGGGCGTCATTATGGTCGCCGGCGCTGGATCGCTGGTGCATCAACAATTCGGGATCGAACCCATCATTGGGTATGCACTCATGACGCTGCTGGTGATTCTGGCGTTGCTGCTGAGTTTGCGACGCGTCTTAGACGTCATTAGTCTGTTAGCGCCTTTTGCTTTCGTGCTCATCATTGTCTTAGCCGCGTATGCTGCTGTCACCGCAGATACCTCAGGGGTGGATCTGGAAGCCGTGGCGGCTACCCAGGAACAACTGGCATCCCCGCACTGGTTGCTGTCAGCCTTCTTACACGTATCGTTCAACGTCGCCATCACCGTCAGCATCTTGGCCATTATTGGCGGAACCGAGCGGAACTATAAGGCCGCCAGGCGCGGTGTGATCCTTGGTGGAGCACTCCTCGGGTTCATCGCGCTGGTGATCAACCTGGCAATCTACCTCAACATCGACTCACTCGTCGGCACGGATATGCCCATGTTAATCATTGCCACCGAACTGCACCCGGGGGTTGGGGTGGCGATGTCGGTGGTGTTGTTGGCCATGATCTTCAATACTGCAGTCCCAACGCTGTTCACCTTTACCGCGCGGTTTTTCACCGTTGAGACGCGCAGTTTCCGCATCGCCGCGGTGGTAGTTGGTCTGGCCGCATTTGGTTTTGGCTTCATTGGTTTCACCGAGCTGGTGGGCACCGTCTACCCGCTGTTGGGTTACGTTGGTTTCGTGATTTTCATTTCGATGGCTGTGAACTTGATTCGCACACAACGCAAACCCCTAGAAGCCCAGGCATAAGCCTTTGTCCCAGGTGGTCTGACTCCGTGAGAGCGCCTATCGTCGTTGCGACCACTGCGGTAATCTCGGTGATACAACACCCAGGTGGCGGAAGGGATAATCGATGGTCGCCGTTGTAGAAACTCAGGCCTTGACGAAACGCTACGGCCAACATCTTGCGGTTGAAGCTATTGACCTCCAGGTACAACGTGGTTCGGTATTTGGTCTGATTGGACCAAATGGTGCCGGCAAGACCACCGTCTTGCGTATGCTCGTGGACATTATTCGACCAACCGCCGGTGAGCTCTCGGTATTCGGCGAAGCACCTCAGCGCTCGAATGCTGCCATGCGTGCTCGCATCGGCTATCTGCCAGGCGAATTGAACCTCACCGACCGCATTTCCGGACGCAAATTCTTGGATCACATGGCGCAATTATCCGGTTCGGTCGCCGAAGGCATGATTGATCAGCTTGCCGAACGACTCGGGTTGGACATGACTCGACCCGTGCGTGACTTGTCGAAAGGCAATAAGCAAAAACTTGGGCTTATCCAAGCGTTTATGCACGAACCGGAGCTGTTGATTCTTGATGAGCCAACCAGCGGCTTGGACCCACTGATTCAACGCGAATTCCTGGCTATGGTGCGTGAGGCATCGAGCGCTGGACAAACGATTGTGCTCAGCTCTCATATCTTGAGCGAAATCCAACACGCCGCCGACGACGTGGCAGTGTTATCGGATGGCCAACTGGTGGCGCACGGCGATGTCGCGTCGTTGCGTCTGACCAGTGTCGCCCGACTGGGTGCGGTCATTACAGACACCGACGCAACAACTCTGCATGCTCGCATGAGCGCACTGGCACAACTGCACGAACTCAACATCCAGCCCACGGGAGACGAGCGCATTCATCGGCTGACCGCCACGATTCGCGGGCCCATCGATCCCGTGGTCAAAGCGCTGGCAGCATTTCATATTCGGGATCTCACGGTTGAAGAACCAGACCTTGAGGAATCCATCATCGATCTGTATGCCAGGACGGAGCACGAACGATGATGCCAAGCGATACCACGACATTACGACGGAGCGCCGTGGCGCAAGTCTTCCGTCGGCTCGTATTCGACGGTTGGCGAGGCTTACTGGGCTGGAGTATCGGGATAGCCGCTGTGTTGGGACTGTATTTACCGTTGTATCCGTCACTGGCTTCGGCACAAATGACCGAGCTGATCAACAGTTTGCCCCCGGATCTCGTTGAGGTGTTGGGCTATGACGATATCGCCACGGGAGCCGGATACACCAACGCCACGTTCTTTAGTCTGTTGGGCTACGTGCTGCTGGCCATCGCCACGACCGCTTGGGGCTCAGCATTCATTGCGGGTGCAGAAGAGACCGGACGACTGGAACTCACCTTGGCTCATGCGGTAGGACGGGTCCAATACGCTCTGGAAAGTCTCGCCGCCATGATCGCAAAAATCCTCGTGCTGTCCATCGTGACCTTCGGTCTGATCTGGCTGCTCAACGAGCCCTCGGAATTAGGGTTAGCAGCTTATAAGCTGCTGGCCGCGACCATTTGCTGGGCAACTCTGGGGCTGATGTCGGGCACCGCCGCGCTCGCGGGCGGAGCGCTGACGGGTCGACGCCTCTGGGCGATTGGCGCCGGAGCAGGCATCGCCGTGCTGGCCTATATTCTGGACGCCGTCGGCAGGAGTAACGAGAACTTAGGCTGGCTCCAGGCGCTCTCGCCTTTCGACTGGGCTTATGGAAACACCCCATTGACCGAGGGCTTTGATTGGGGCGGACTCGGATTACTCTGGGGGCTCTGTGTCGTCTTCAGCGCGCTGACACTCTTGGGGCTGGCGCGTCGCGATATTTTGGGTTAAATGTCTGTGGGCTCGTCCTGAACACAGAACGAGCCCACGGTACAAGGTGTGAGATCAGTGAGGCAGCGCCGCATTCACCCGAAAAAAGACTAGGCGTTGACGACGACTTTTTCAGCACGAACGCTCTGCATCGCGGTGGCCCAGCTGATGAGTTGGTCAAACATTGGTTCCACGGAGCCGGCCTGGAGTTCGGTTGGGTTGAAGGTGGAGAAGTTCTCGAAGTCAGTAAACAGGGAGAACATGCCGTGTTTCTGGACGTGGGCGATTTGCAGTTCCGACAAGATGCCCCGCAGGTGTTCTACGGCGCGGACTCCCATGGCCGATCCGTAGCCGACGATGCCGGCGGCCTTGTTGTTCCATTCCGCGCTCAAGAAGGACAGTGCGTTGGCCAGTGCCGGTGGCACGGAGTGGTTGTATTCACCGGTGACGAAAACATAACCGTCGAATTCAGCGATCTTCGCGGCCCAAGCCTGTGAGTGTTCTTTGGTGGCCTGACCTGGCATTGGTTCGTCGTAGAGTGGCAGGTTGTAGTCTGCAATGTCGACAATTTCGTATTGTGCATCGCCACGCTGCTGAGCGTAGTCGAGCAGCCAGTCGGCGACGCTACGGTTGACGCGACCTGGACGAGTGGACCCGGTGACAATGGCAATCTTGAGCACAGAGTTCTCCTAAGAGTTGAGGTAGATCACAAGTGTTTCAAATTTGAAAAACTTTCTTGCATGAGTATTTCATCAAAATTTGAAATAGGCAAATTCATCTTCGAGTTACGTCATCTTGGTATGCTCAGGGTCGCTCCACACCCGCTTATCCACTTGAACATAGGAATCTATGCCACGCTCAGGCGCAGCAGAAGTCTTTCGCGCGTTTCTCAAACTCGGTGTTACCTCATTTGGTGGGCCGGTGGCACACCTGGGATATTTTCGCCACGAATTCGTCACCCGACGGCAATGGTTGACTGAAAGTCAGTACGGCCAGCTCGTCGCACTGTGCCAATTTCTTCCCGGTCCGGCTTCCAGCCAGGTCGGCTTCGCGCTGGGACTCTTACGCGGTGGATATCTAGGTGCAATAGCCGCCTGGGCAGCATTCACCCTGCCCTCAGCATTATTGCTGGTGGGCTTTGCCATCGGCGCGGTCAATCTAGACGGCGTGGTTGGTCAAGGCTTATTGATGGGGCTCAAGGCCGTTGCGGTGGCCGTCGTCGGGCATGCGGTATGGGGTATGGCTAAAGCCCTGACCCCGGATCTGCGTCGCATCCTGATCGGTATCGTTGCGGTGGTTCTCGCGTTGGTGCTACCCGGCAATCTTGGGCAAGTGCTGGCCATCCTGGTTGGGCTCGGTGCAGGGATGCTGTGGTGCCGCAACGTGGTGAGTAAAACGACCGCACCCTTGAACCTCACGATTTCCAAACGCGTCGGGCTCATCTGCGGTGCTGTGTTTATTGTTTTGCTGCTGGGATTGCCCGTGTTCAGCGCGGTCGTCGATAATACGTGGGTTGGACTCAGCGATGCCTTTTATCGTGCGGGTGCGCTCGTATTTGGTGGCGGTCACGTCGTGCTACCGCTGCTCCAAGCGGAACCGGCGGTCACCGCGGCGATCACACAAGATCAATTTCTTGCCGGATATGGCGCAGCTCAGGCCGTGCCGGGCCCACTCTTTACCTTCGCCGCGTATTTAGGCTTTGAGATGGGCACCGGGCCAAGCGCTTGGGTTAGCGCTGGCGTGGCTCTGGTGGCGGTCTTTGTTCCCGGCATCCTCGTATTGCTGGCGGTGCTGCCGTTCTGGGGACGCCTGCAACAATACGACCTGGCACGAGCTGGGGTGGCAGGAGCCAATGCCGCCGTCGTCGGTATTCTTGCCGCAGCGCTCATCCACCCGGTGATCACCTCGGGAGTCACCGGCGTTGCTCCGCTGGTGATCGCGGCGGGGTGTTTTGTGCTGCTCACATTTGCCAAACTCCCGGCCTGGGCCGTGGTGCTCATCGGCGTGGGTGGCGGCCTGGTGGTTGGTCTGACCGGCATACCGGTCGGCTGGTTTTAGACGCTGGCATTGTGCTCAGGGTTACTCGAATCGTTGATTTGGGTGTCAATAGCGTAGACTGCCAACAGCCAACCGATCGGGAACTTCCTCATCGGTGCCGGCCAGTACCGCGTTGAGTAGCCTTTGTATAGCCGCTCCGCTTGTGCCAGGGCCGGGTCTTCCAATTTACCCGGACGGATTCATTTTAACGTGACTTCTCTTCAACTTACCGCCCAAAACGGCGGTCCATCCACCATGCCTGCCACCGCCCACGAGACGACCAACGGCTTCACCGAACTCGGTGTGCCCGCCACGCTCGCCACCGCGCTCGCAGCACACGACATCACCTCACCCACCCCCATTCAGGCCGCGACCCTGCCAGATTCCTTGGACGGACGCGACGTCTTAGGCCGCGGCCGCACCGGGTCGGGGAAATCCTATGCCTTCATGCTGCCCACCGCGGCACGCCTGAACACCGGCCGCACCGCTTCCAGTCGGCGCCCACGTTCCCTGATCTTGGCTCCCACCAGAGAACTAGCACTGCAGCTGGTTGAATCATTTGAACCCCTCGGTGCCGCCACCGGACTGACCTCCGCCACCGTTTTTGGTGGCGTGGGTCAGAACCCACAGGTCAAAGCGCTGCGTCGCGGCGTGGATGTGCTGGTTGCCTGCCCGGGGCGACTCCTCGATCTGATGGGTCAGGGACATGTCGACCTCTCCGAGGTCGAAGTCCTCGTGATCGATGAAGCCGACCACATGGCCGATATGGGCTTTTTGCCCCTGGTGCGTCGCATTTTGGATCAGGTACCTGCCAGTGCACAAAAAATGTTGTTCTCGGCCACCCTTGATGCCGGTGTCGGCGTACTGGTCAAGCGCTACCTCAAAAACCCGGTCGTCCACGAAGCTGACTCGGCTGTGTCGCCGGTATCTCGGATGGAGCACCACGTCATCACGGTGGACGCCGATGAACGACTGGGCACCCTGGCAAACCTATGTGCTGCCGAGGGGCGTACGATTGTGTTCACCCGCACCAAGCACGGAGCAAAACGCACCGCCAAACAACTCCGCCAGCGCGGGGTGACCGCATTGGAGCTGCACGGCAACCTTTCGCAAAACGCTCGGACCCGCAACCTGCAAGCATTTCACGACGGTGCCGCCGGCACCCTGGTGGCAACCGATATCGCAGCACGTGGCATTCACGTAGACGACGTCGCGTTGGTGATTCACGCGGATCCGCCGGCCGAACATAAAGCCTACTTGCACCGTTCAGGTCGTACTGCCCGCGCCGGTCAAGCCGGCACCGTCATCACCTTGGCGCTGCCGGATCTCATTGGTGAGGTCAATAAATTGATGCGTGCCGCCAAGATCAAACCTACCCGCCACGAAGACGGCGCCACTCAGGAACTTCTAGACGAGCTCGTCCCAGGGCAGCGCCAGTTCTTGGCACCAGACCAGCTGGCACGACAGCTGGAGATGGCCACGCCGGCGCCGCAACAAACACAGCGAACCAGAAAGCCGCGTCGCTCACCTGAGCGCAAAGACGGGGACCGGACAGGCTGGGCGACTAGCTCTCGAAATCGTCGGGGCCGTTCGCGTGGCCGCCAGCAAGCCGCTTCCGGACAGCGCGCCTCGAACGGTCGTCGTGGCAATCGTCGTAGTAGCGACGGACCAGCCGCGCACTAACGCTGCACGATACGAAAAAGTGCCAGTCGGTGTGAGATAACTCTGAACTGCTCCCCAGACGTTGGACTGAGAAGTCAGTAACCAACGACTAGGGAGTTTTTCATTGACAGCTCAAACCACCTGCACGGCACGGCACCGGGGCGCCCACAGTAATCTGTGAACGCCCGTGTGCTTGAATCTGAGTCCATGATTAGCCGATGGGACTTTTTGATTAGGAGACTGACTCGACCGGGCCGACAGTTACCTTGCCCTTATTCTCTGATGGGAAGGGATAGAGGTTGAATCCGGGACCACCGTATCCTGGTGCATGTACAGCGCCTCCTCCGCCACCGCCTACGGGTTTCGGGGTTTGAGTGTCTCGTGCATCTTTCGGCCGATCGGGTTTTTTATCAGAGCAAGCTCGAGCGACGTTAAAACCGTCCGTCACAAATACTTCATGACGGTTGTCGACCCGATAGACGACCACCGCGGTGTTATTCAGCCAGTACTCGTCGACGAGGCTGCCGCGCTTCTTTGCGTTGTTAAAAGCGTCCCACGTGAACCCGGGTGGGCATTGAGTTGCAGATGCGTCTGCTTGGGCTGGGGCGCTCATCGCAACGAGACCGGAAAGCGCTAAAACTCCTGCGGCCAATGTCGTGGCAATTTTTCGAAACATGATCTTCTCCTTCTTCACGAGGATGTGAATGCTCATTCAAAATCTCCCTGACGGGATGTGAAGGAGCGTAGTCACTGGGCAATCGCCGTGATACAGACCGTCGGTGTACCCGCCTCATCCTGGGGTATGACACGCTTTCCGCTGTGACGAAAACACCTTGTCGGACCAATATTTCACATCATTTGCAAGAGAATCGCTGCGAAATATATACGCGAAACCCCCTATTCGCTCGCGATTGTGTTCAACATTCATGCAAATATCCGACCCGACATCAGATGGCGGGCCAACCGCACTTGAGCACTGTGCAGAACAAAAAATGCGCCAGACGGCGTGGAAGAAAATTCCACCGACTGGCGCATTTGCGTTTTGGAAGTTCCTACTGCGGTCCTGAAGGATACCCGCCCCAGGACTGCTCCGAACCACCGTATGGCGGGTTGCCCGGATATTGACCGTAACCCGGCTGGTGTGGTTGATGGTAGCCAAACTGTTGGGGTGGCTGTTGTGCTGGTCGAGTCTGTGCAGGCCGGTCGGTGGCGTCAGTTGAGCGTGGTGCCGTGTAGACCATGATCCCGGCCAGTAAGACCAGCGACATGAACAGCATCCAGATCACCGAGAAACTGGTGTTTTGCATCGTAAAGAAACCAATCAGCGCCGTGCTGCGGCCGATCATCGTAAAGGCAGCGCCGAAACTGACCACGATAAAGAAATAACGCGTCCACGGTGCAGGTTTCACCAGCTGCAAAATGGACAAGGTAACGGTCGCCAAGAACAGTAACAGCATCAGCCAGCCACCCGAAGACAAATGCGATGCGGTCGGAATACCAAAACCGGATGCCGTGGCACTAAAGAAGAAACCAAATAGGGTCATGAAGGCAGCCCCACCGGTGACGAAAATGCCCCAGGTGCGAGCGCTATTCAGATCAATCGGGGTGCGATCCCGTCGTGAAGGTTGGGGCACCTGTGCCTGACCATACGCAGGTTGTTGCTGACCGTAGGCCTGCCCTTGATATCCGTAAGGCATTTGGTGTTGCTGCTGGTAGCCGTAAGGTTGCTGCCCATAGCCGGCCGAGGGGGTCTGGTAATGGTGTTGTGATTGCGTGCCCGAGGGCTGACTGGTCGCGCCCGGCCAACCCCACAGGGGCTCACCTTGGGATGATTGTCCGGTGGGGGAGGGCTGCTGGGCAGGATCCTGCGACCAGGATTCCGACGCTGTTGGATCGTGCGCATACTGCGATGCGGCCGGATTAGGGGATGCCCACGAGGGTTGCTCCGCGGCGGCGTCGTCGCCAATATCCTGCTGCGGACTGGCTGCCGGTTCGGCCTCGTCGTTGATGGGGTCCGCTGCGGGTTCGGCAGATTCCCCATCAAGTGGCTCATCGGCGGCCATATTGGGGTCGGCATCAGTCACAGGCTCGAAGATTTTGGTTGCAGCGTCATCATCGGAGACTTGAGTGGAAGGCTCGTATTCAGGCTGGGCGGTCACGGCTTGCGTGGCGGCCTGTTCCGCTTGACGATCCCGGATCCAATCGGCCAGGCCCGGGTACACATTGGGGTGAGCCAGAATCTCATCCCAGGCTTCGGGGTGGGTTTGTGCCAGTTCCTGGAGACGGTGTGGGGAAATGGCCGGATCGGTCAGGTCGACCGGTTCCTGGGGCGAATGCGTCATGCTGCGGTGTCCTTTGAGGGTCATCAAGGCGTGCCTACGTTCAGTTATCTACGGTGTCAGAGCAAGCGGTTTGACGGGGAAACCTGAGGCGCTGATACCGCACCAAGAGTCTAGCCGAGGCCCCTGCAGCGTCATACTGTAAGTAGTCACACGGTTTAGGATAGATTTCAAGTATCACCTGTGCGCGTATAACAGTTGTATATATTTGGGTGGCGTCTCGGGGTGAAACCCGACGTCGTATTGTATGAGTAGAACATATGGCTGACGATAAACAACCTCCCCTCGATCCATCGCAGAACCCCGATGACGAGGCCACACAGCATCACCACAACGCCGATGAGACCCAGGCGTTGCCTGGAGCCTCCGAAGAGGTCGACCTTTCAGAGGGTCGTCTTGACGACGATTCGGATTCCGCTGAGCACCAGGCGGAAGAGGTTCTTGACGCCTCGGACCGGTCGCCGTCAGCCGATGAGCCCACTGAAGCGGTAGATCCCGAAACGCGTATGTTGCAACAGATCGCTGCCTTGAAAGCCAGTGAGGATTCTGCAACGCTGTCGAAACCCGCCGATGATGCCTCAACCGAAGATCCTGTTGGAGCCGACGATGACGACGCACGAACCGAGGAAGTTTCGCATACCTCGGTGTCCTATGACACGCCGATCTCAGCCCAAGCTTCCGAGACCACCCAGGAATCCACCCGGGTGATTGAACCGATCCCGGTGGCTGCCGGATCGCCCGATGAACCGGACACCCCGAGCAAGGCGGCGCGGAAGCGAAAACGTCGCTGGCCCTGGCTACTTGTGGTGCTGATCCTGGTATTGGGTGGCGGCTACGTGGGTGCAGCCTTTGCCACCCAGGACTCCCTGCCCGCAACCCTGACCGTGGAAGACGTGGACGTATCGGGGATGTCTACCCAAGAAGCCGCCCCCGTATTAGAGGAGGCCTTTGAGCAGCGTGCCCAGCGGGAGATTTCGGTGACCGTCGAGGACCGTCAGGCCACCCTGGTCCCCGCCGAGGCCGGCTATACCTATGACGTCCAGGCCACCCTGGAGGACCTCACGGAGTTGACGTTCAATCCGATGGAGTTGTGGGCTCGCCTTTTTGGTGAAGCGCATGTGCAAGCTGTCAAAACCATCGATGATGAAACGTCCCAGGAAGCCATCGCCGGGTTGGCCGAACAATTGACTTTCGACCCGACCGAGGGTGCCGTGGTCTATGAAGGCGCCGAACTGGAATACACCGAACCCGTCGACGGTTTTACCGTGGACGAACAAGAGCTGGCCGACCTGGTGGCCGACGAGTGGTTGGGCGACGAAACCGAGCTGACCGCACCGGGTGAGGTCGAAGACCCTGCGGTATCTGCCCAAGAATGGGAACAGTTTGTCACCGAGACCGCCCAGCCGCTGGTCGAAGACAACGTGACGGTCACCGCCGATGACGCCACCACCGAACTCACCCCTGCCCAGCTTGGGGCGGCAGCCGAAGTGCGAGTGGAAGGCGCGGCAGAGGAAACCGCGGCAACCCAAGACACGGAGCAAACGCCTGCGGAGGAAGATACGACCGAGACGCAAGATGCCGAAGGCATTCGGCCGGTGTTGCTCCTTGACGGGGAAGCGCTGACCGAAGCGCTGGCAGAAAATAACGCCGACTTCGCCTCAACGAACCAAGACGCCACCGTCCGGTTAGCCGGAACCGCAGGTTCAGCACGCCCCGAAGTCGTCCCCGGTTCAACCGGTCGCGGGGTCGACGGCCAACAGGTCGCCGATGAGATCCTGGCCGATCTCGCCGCAGAACAGACCCGTTCGATCACGGTGGATCTCCACGAGGTTGAACCCGAGGTCACCACCGAAGACGCCGAAGCCTGGGACGTCAACCACGTCGTCGCCGAATACGCGACCCCTTACCCACCCCACGACGGCCCACGCACCGCAAATCTGCGTGTGGGCGCCGACCGGGTCAACGGCACCGTGGTCATGCCCGGTGAAGAATTCAACCTCAACTCCTTATTAGCGCCGATCACCGCGGCCAACGGTTATCACTCATCCGGGGTCGTGGAATCCGGTGTCACGACCAACGCGATCGGTGGGGGACTCTCCCAGATCGCGACCATGGCCTATAATGCGGGCTTTCTGGGCGGTATGGAAATCGTGGAGCATAAACCGCACTCCCGGTGGTTTGACCGCTACCCGCAAGGCCGCGAATCCACCTACTGGGAAGGCCAAATCAACGTGCGGTGGAAAAATGACACCGACGCCCCGGTTATCGTCGAAATGTGGCTGGCTAATAACCAAGTCCACACCCGCCTGTGGGGTTCAGATTACTATGACGTGTCCACCACGACGTCGCAACCATATAACTTCACAGCATCGCCAACCATTCGCAATTCCGACTCCGAATGCATCGCAGAACGTGGCGGCCGACGCGGCTTCACCGTCGACGTGCACCGCACCAAGACTCCACCCGACGGTGAGCCCATCCAAGAAACCTGGCGCTGGGCCTACTCCGGCTGGCCTACCGTGATCTGTGAGTAACCCATCCAGGCGTTTCCGCGCCGTGGCCGTTGCGGTTGCCATCTGCTGCGTCCTGGGAGTGCTCGTGGCCACCCCGGTGTTAGCCAGCTCCACATTGCTCCGCGACCACCTGGCAGACCTGGCGGCCGCAGAAACCAGGGCACAGCGGGATGCGAGCGTCGCGGAAGCCCCGGCCCTGGACATCGGTGCCATCAGCGGGCTGCGCCTGGACCCCGACTGGATTCTGGCCACCGCGCAGGCCACGGACATCCCACAGCGCGCCCTCTCGGCCTACGCCGCCGCGAGTTTGGCCATCCAACACGACTATCCCAACTGCAATCTCAGCTGGCACACCCTGGCGGCCATCGGGTACGTCGAAACCCGCCACGGCACCATCTACGGTTCGCACCTCGGCGACGACGGCGTGGTCACCCCGGCACTGACCGGCCCCGCCTTGGACGGCGAGCAATTCAAAGGCATCCCGGACACCGATCAGGGAGTCCTCGACGGCGACAGCACCTGGGACCGCGCCGTGGGGCCCATGCAGTTCATTCCGCAAACCTGGCAGATTTACGGTCGCGACGGCAACGGCGATGGCACCGCCGATCCACAACACATTGACGATGCCGCACTGGCCGCGGCTGCGCTGCTCTGTGCCAGAGGTGGCGATCTGGCCAGAAAGGAGCACTGGATTCGCGCCGTGCATGCTTATAACCAAAGCATCGAATACAATCACCAGGTTGTCGACGCCGTCAACCGCTACGCCAACGCTGCCCAATAGTCACGCCGATTATCCCTGCGAGGCCGAAACCGGCGTCACCCAAACCGCATCCACCGCGGCCGGACCCAGCGTGAGTTGGGCCTGCGGGGCCACCAACGTCACAGTATCCGAAAAGGGTGCGCCCTGAGCTAACTCCACCACGGTCCCGTGGGAGACCCCCTGGGATGCGAAATACTGCAATAATTCCGGGTCGTCGTCGGCGATCCGTTCGACTACCGCCGGCACGCCGATGCCCAATTTCGTCAACGAGATGGCGGTGAGTTCAACAATGCTGCCATCGGCCGAGGGGATCGGATCGCCGTGTGGATCCCGCTTGGGATAGCCCAGATATTCATCAATTTTGTCGATCATGAAATCCGAGACCGCGTGTTCTAAGACCTCGGCCTCATCGTGGACCTGATCCCACGTATAACCCAGGGCTTGGACCAAAAACGTTTCAATTAACCGGTGACGACGCACCATATCCACCGCGTGCGCCCGCCCAATCTCGGTCAGGGTAATCGCACTATAGGGCGCATGATCAATCAACCCGGCCTCGCGGAGTCGCCGCAAGGCATCCGAGGTGGTCGAAAGCGTCACACCAACTCGTTGAGCAATACTGGTTGCCGTAATGGGCTCATCGGACCACTCGCCAGCCAGCCAGATGGCCTTCAAGTAGTCCTGGGTGGAATCCGAAAGTTGGTTGATTGTCATAAATGTTAACGTACCAAGATCGTTGGGTTGCCGCGGAAAGTTAGCGGTTTTTGTGTCACAAGCCTGAGCTGTGGGGAGGAAAAGTGTCGATCGCATTGGACAAAGTATTTCAAATCTGGAATACTTTTCTTCTGGAACATGTTGTAATGATTCACGTGGTGCTTATCCAAGAACATGCATCCGGCACCGCGGATCAACGTTATGGAGGAATACACACATGGCTACTCTGACCCCAGGTAAATGGACTCTCGATACTTCCCACTCCGAAGCAATGTTCAGCGTTCGTCACGCCGGCATTTCCCGCGTTCGCGGTAACTTCGAAGACTTTTCCGGCTCCGCAACCTTCACCGAAGACCTCAACGGCTCGGTTATCAACGCTGAAGTCAAAACCGCATCGGTCAACACTCGCAACGAAGGCCGTGATGAGCACCTGCGCTCCGCTGACTTCTTCGACGCCGAAAACCACCCCGTGCTGAAATTCGAATCGCTGGAAGTTTCTGACTTCGACGGTGAAGACTTCAAACTCCACGGCAAGCTCACCATTCGTGGTGTGACCAAAGAAGTTGAATTCAAAGGCGAATTCGGCGGCCAGACCGTCGACGCATTCGGTGCTACTCGCGCCGGATTCGAAGCCGAAACTGAAATCTCCCGTGAAGAATTCGGTCTGACCTGGAACGCTGCGCTTGAAGCCGGTGGCTTCCTGGTTTCCGACAAAGTCCGCATCACCCTGGACGTTTCCTTCACCAAAGACGAAGAGTAAACCCTAGGCTGCAACGCCGTTCGGTGATCCACCCCGGATCGCCGGACGGCGTTTTTGCGTTAAAGTGAACTCCATGACCGATCAGGCCGTTGAAACACTGTTTTTGTCCACTATCCCAGGGGCTACCCCTTCCAAGTGGGTCCACCGCTTTAAAGCTCGTGGCTCCAACGTCACCCTGGTGACCCAGGACGAACACTCTCAAACCCTGTTTCTCCAACCGCACGATCCGCCCCGCTGCCTGCCACAGCTGGGCTATTTGCGCTGGCGGGCCGATCAATCTTGGCAGACCCTTGTCACCGCCGAAGGGTTGAACCCTGACGATCTCCACCTGGTGCGGCTCTATGAGGAATCTCCGGTGATCATGGTCTCCAAGGAGCATCTCTTGGCCGCATGGACCGAGGACGACGGCGAGGTGAGCGCCGATGACGTGGCAGGCGAAACGTTCTGGAACCCGGCCGATTATGCCTCCGAGCCGGTGATCGATCCGCTGGATGCTCCCGAAGAAGTCGCGGCTGGGGAGCGGATGGCCATTCAATTAGTTGCCACCGGTTCCGGTTATACGCTGCTACCCGCATCCGTGGCACGCATGTTCGGGCAAAAGGACGTCATCGTGTTGCCAACGAATATGCACCCGGGGTGGGAAGTCGGACTGGCCTGGCGGAAGGAAGCTGATTCCGACATGGTCCAAGATTTCATCGGTGTGACCAAGGGCCGCAGGCCTCGCTCCAGCAGGTAATGCCCGACAACAGCTCGCGATGTTGCTCAACTCGTGGTGATTGCACTGAGATCGAGGACCTCGGACTCCTCGGGGGTGCGAATCCCCACGATCCCGGCAGTGTCACTCGGCACAACTTCTATAGCACCACTGGGCCAGGAGTAGACCACCCCGCCGGGAGCTTGGCCGTTGGCCACCTGACCTTGCAGTATGGTGCCAAATAACTCATGCGAGGCGTCCATATTCGTCGTCTTAAGCACTGTTGGTCCAAGGTGTTTGGTCGCACCGGCCGGGGTCTGCCAGAGGGAGGTCCACCAGGTGCGATCTGTTGCACCATGAATGTGGGGCATGGCTTGTGCATCACGAGCCTGACTGGTCAGCAGGTCGCGAGGCGTGAGATACTGCCGATCCGAACTGGCCAGCTGAATGATCGTGCGATGTGTGGCATCGGGCCGAATGAAGGCCTCTTGCCAGGAAGCATGCGCATAGTTCTCATCCACGACCCCAAACCCATGGTCACGAACTGTGGCAACGACGTCGGCCAAGTGATCGACCGTAAACGTCAGGTGATGGGCGCTTGGTCCACGCTGTGCTAAGTAGGAGTCGAGAAATCCTACGCCGATGGGCTCGATAAATTCCACTGACGTGCCGACGTCTTCGGAGCCGATATAAAGCATCAGGTACCGGAAAGCTTCTAGCGTCTCGCCGGTAATCGGCGTGGCTCCATGCGTGGCTCGAAGCTGGCGGGCAACAGCGAGGGCGTCATGGACCGCGAAGCAGGTGTGGTCAAAGTCGGTTGAGGAGTGTCGCTGCGCTGACAAGTTTGGCTCCTGAGCGGTCAGCCGATGCGACCGGGCTCCACGGTGGCCGGTTCGCCTTCGTCGTCAATGGGTTCGGTATCGCGCCACCGGGCGATGGCCCACATGATGTGATAGATCCCCAAGACGGCGATGGTGCCCAACGCGATGCCGCCAAACTGCATGCCACCGACCTCAATGACCGGGTCGGCGATCGCGATGATTAACCCGGCGCCGGCGGCCATGAGGTTAATCGTGTTGGAAAAATCGACCTTATTATTGACCCAGATGCGGGCACCCATGATCCCGATCATGCCGTAGAGAATAATTCCCGCACCGGCGGCCACCCCCAGCGGAATGGTAGCGATCAGTGCCCCAAACTTCGGGAAGAAGGCCAAACATATTGCAACAATGCCAGCAACCCAGTAGGCCGCCGTCGAATAAATACGCGAAGACGCCATGACCCCGATATTCTCAGCGTATGTCGTGGTCCCCACGCCTCCTCCGGTTCCGGAGAGCATGGTGGCAACACCGTCGGCGATGAGCGCTTTGCCGTTGTGTGGGTCCAGGTTGGTGCGGGTCATCAGCCCGACGGTGCGAACGTGGCCAATATTTTCGGCAACCAGCACGAAGACCACGGGCAGGAATAAAAACATCACATCAAAGTGGAATTCGGGTGTGTGAAAGGCGGGTAGACCAACCCAAGGGGCATCGGTCACCGGGCCGAAATCAATCTCATGCTGAGCTAGGGCCAGCAGGTAGCCAACGATGATGCCAATCAGAATGGACAACCGTCCCAAAAACCCACGGAATGACACCGCGGCGATGATTACGGCCGCCGTCGTCCCAAAGGTGGTTAACGGAACTGCTTGCATGCCGTCGGTTGTGGCCCCGGCGAGGTTGAGCCCGATCAGCGCCAAAATGGTACCCATGACCGCCGGTGGCATGACCGCGTGAATCCACCCGGTTCCAGCACGGTGGACAATAAACCCGATGATGACCAAGGCCGCACCGGTGATCAGGATCCCACCCGAGGCGGCGGCGATCGAATGCATCGAGGTGGCGGCCACGATCGGTGCGATGAACGCAAATGACGAGCCCAGATAGCTGGGCACCTTGCCCTGGGTAATGACCAAGAACAACAGGGTCCCCACACCCGAGAAGAAGAGGGCCGCCGTCGGCGGGAAGCCCGTCAGCGCGGGCACCAACACGGTCGCCCCGAACATCGCCATGACGTGCTGCAGACCAATGCCAATGGTTTGCGGGGCCGCCATCCGTTCATCAGGCTTGACCACCTGGCCGGGCGTGATGGTTTTGCCGTCGCCATGGATGTCCCAGGTCAACCCGAAGCGTTTACGAAAAGATGCTGCCATCCAAGGCTCCTCTATGCGCGGTATTCGTTGCCAGCAAGACTTTACCAATTAACACCGCCTAGAACAGCAATTAGCGATAACATTCTTGGGTAAGGAAAGGACATCTGCATGCCAGAGCATTTGGCGCCCCACGGTGCCGAAGTGGAGCGCGACGACGTCGGACACCCGCTGGTGCGGCCACAACTCATTGCCACGGATCTCGACGGCACCATCATTCCGTATACCGAAACCCACACCGGTTACGTTTCGCCGCGCACCTTGGAGGCTTTCGCTGCAGCCATGGACGCAGGAATCCACATCGCCTTTGTTACGGGCCGTCCGATGCGCTGGATGACCGCCCTGACCCCCGTCCTGGGGCCCATGGGCCCGGCCATCGTCTCCAACGGGGCAGTGATCTACGATATGAACACCGACAGGGTGCTCGAGGCCCACCCCATGGACCACCGCCTGGTAGCCGATGTGACCAATGAACTCCGCAGCATCTTTGGCGGGGCAATTTTTGGGGCCGAGACCCTGACCGGGCTGATCATGGAACCCGAATTCATCCCGGCATCGTCACGTGCTGCGGCCCAAAAAATCGACCTCGCTGCGGCGGCCACCAAAGAGCCTACCGATACCGTGGCCGTGCGGTCCTCGCGCTGGATCGAAACCGAACGCATCACCGAGCGGCTGGCTGAACACCCCGAAATTGTCAAACTCATGGTCAAGGTCAACGGCCATGACCCCGATGAGCTCCTGGTTGCGGTGCGCTCGCATTTTGGTTCGTTAGTGCAAGTCACGCACTCGGTGCCCGGGGTCGCACTGTTAGAAATTTCCCGCGGCGACATCCACAAGGCCTCAACCCTGGCCGACTACGCAGCCACCTTGGGCGTGCATGCCAACGACGTCGTCGCCTTCGGTGATCAACGCAACGATGTGGAAATGCTGCGCTGGGCCGGCACCGGATACGCCGTGCAATCCGGGCACCCTGATTTGTTCCTGCAGGCCAATGTGGTCGCCCCCGCGTGTGACGATGACGGGGTGGCAAAGATGATCGAATACTTATTGACCCTGCCAGAATAACCCCAACTACCGGTGAGCTGGTGTGACCCGGGACTAGAATAAGCGCTCGCATCGGCCGGGATTGCCGGTGCGAAAGTACCGCTGCAGAGCGGAGCGTTGTTGCTTCGTGAGCTGTTCGGGGACCATACACGAGGTCACATTTTCCGGCGAGACATGGCGCAGTGAGCGGGCTAGATCCGTAATTCTGCCCGTGTCGAGGCCGCCATCCGCATCGATGTACGGCGTCAATGATGAGGTAAGCGCTTTGAGCTCGCTGGCATCCCGGACCGCCAGGGTTTCCTGCACTACAGCAGTCCACACGTCATCGGCACTGAGTGCACTGGGATCAGTCAATACCGCCGCAGCAGCGCCCGGAGCGGTTTCTAATTGGGTCAAAAATTCCAGATCCCAGCGCATGACATGCTCCATGCGAGCCTGTGTGAGCTCTTCAATCTCACGCACCGTGCCGGCAACATCCTGCAGATCCGTCACGTCGACCGAGTCACGTGGAAAATTCATGATGTCGATCCGACGTCGACCATCGGCTAAATGGAAAATCGACAGGGTCTGATGTTCGCCAGCAGCCTCCCCAAAAACCAAAAAATTCACCGGCCCTCGCGCAGCATCCGAGCCCTCGGGCCGATGCTCTTCGGCCGGGAATGGATCGTGAATGACACCCAGGGGTTGAAAACTTGCCCGCAGGGTCGAAAACGCGAACCATGCGGCCCCAGCGAAAAGTGCCAGCACAAGACCCCAAACCCAGAGTTTTGTGCGTCGAGATGGTGCAGCCATGACCCGAATTCTAGCCAAGCAATTCAGCATGGCACCAATATCGGTGGGGCGAAGTATCGTACGGTTATAGACATGACCACCGGCGCCCAAGACACCCTAGCCACCCGGATGGCCGAGCTGAGAGCCTTCGCCGCCACCCGGGCCACCCATGCACGAGCATTCCGTATGGATCAACTCAAGGCACTGCGCGAAATCTTCGTGGATTACTCCCAAGATCTCCAGGACGCACTGTGGCAGGACATCGGCAAGTCCGCCGAACAAACCTCCCAATCTGAGTTCGTGCCGGTCAAAGACGAAATCTCCTACGCCATGTTGCACTTGACCGACTGGATGGAACCCCAACCCCGTCCCATCCCATACGGTCTGCGCCCCGGCAAAGCCATGGTCAAACCTCGACCCCTGGGCGTAATCGGGATTGTGGGCAATTGGACCCACCCCTTCTACACGCTCATGGCCCCACTCGTGGGCGCCGTGGCTGCGGGCAACTGCGTGGTACTGAAGCCCTCGATGCATACGCCGCGCACCGCGAAACTGCTGGGCAGCATCCTGCCTGAATACCTCAACCCGCGCTCAATTATCACAGTTACCGGGGCAGAAGACGCCCTCGACGATCTCGTCGCCCAACCCTTGGACCACCTATTCTTCACGGGTTCTGAAAGCTTGGGCCGACGCGTTTACCAACACGCCGCGCAACAGCTCACCCCTGTCACGCTCCAACTGGGCGGGAAATCCCCTGTCATCGTCGTCGATGGCACCGATTGGAAAACCATTGGCCGACGCATCGCCTACGGTAAATTCGCCAACGCAGGCCAAAGTCTGGTCAGCCCCGATTACCTCGTCGCCGTCGGGTACGACGTCGCTGCGAAGGTGCAACAAGGTGTGATCGATGCAATCGAAGAGTTCTACGGTCCCAGCCCGGAAACCGCCAAACAATTCGGGCGGATCATCACCGCTAAACACACCCAACGACTGGTCGACTTGATCCGTGCCACCACCAAGGGTGCGGTCGGAGCGACCCCGGCCCGATTAGTGCACGGCGGTAAATACAACATCGAATCCGCCTTCCTGGCGCCCACCGTTTTGGCCGACGTCCACCCGAACTCCGTGATTATGCAGGAACAAATCCTTGGACCCGTGCTGCCCATTCTTGTCGTTGACACCTACGATGAGGCCGTTGAATTCGCCAATTCCAAACCCACCGCCCCGGCCGCCTACCTGTTTTCTGAACGACGACGCATCCGTAAGGACTTCATGCATCGCATCAACGCCGGTGCCGCCGTCATGAACGCCACCATCATCCAGGCCGCCCTGCCATCATTGCCGCATAATCTCACCGGCTCCGCCGGATTTGGCACCTGGGGTGGTTATGAGAGTTTCCGGTTATTCTCCCAATACCGCACGCACCTGTATAAGCCCACGCGACTCGACACCCTCCAGGCCGCGTACCCGCCGACCCCCACCTTCGGGCAACGCTTCATTGATCGACTCAAATAGACCACACGTCAATTTGGGTCCTTGCAGGGTGGGGTGGTGACTGCGAAAGTTATCCACAATATGCTCTTGCCGTCCTGCTGAGCTATTGATCAAAGCCCTACCGTGGGAGACAGTCACAGACCGTTTCCTACCTGAAAGAAGCTTTGATGACTGCGACAAAGAAACCATCAGTCCTGAATTCTTGGACATGGGGGCTCGTTACCTTGTCACTGGCCCTGACCGGTTGTTCTCCAAGCGAGGCTGAAGAAACCCCCGCTGACTCAGCGCCACATCTCGAACCGACGGAATCATCAGAATATGTTGCTGCTTCAGCCGAGGGACCGGCACAAAATGTGCCCGAACCGGTACTGCCCGTCACGGTCACCGAACACAGTGCCGATGGGGCCCGGGCAGCTCTGCAATATTTTTGGCAAGCTGTGGATTACGGTCGGCTCACCGGTGACACTGAACCTATCGAACAGGTCACCCACTATGTGTGCGAATCATGCAATCAATTGATCTATAAGTGGGAACAAATTTATCTTGACGGCGCGTGGGCGGTGCTCGACGGCGAAACCACCGTATCTATCGCAGAAGTCCAACAAAACTACACGGAAGAAGACGACGAAGCTTGGACCGCCGTCCTATTCAAAATGGACGAACCGGCCAGCCAGTTCTACCAAGATGGCGTGCTGAATGAAGACGCCAGCACCGAAGGTGGGGAATCTGCCGGATGGTGGGTCGAAATGGTCTACGACGAGGACAAAGAACAGTGGATCATTGACTGGTTAGACATCGACCCCGCGTTTACAGACGACCCCGGCCACGAATAGGTGACTAGCGGGTGGGGAGTCGATCGCGATCGTAGGTGATATCCGTATAACCATGCGGTTGTGGTTTCCCATCAGCCCCGAGCGAGACAAAGACGATCTTATCGATGCTCAAGATGACATTGCGAGTAATCATATTGCGTACCACGGCGCGCATCGTCAATGAGGTGCGACCGAAATTGGTGGCCTTGAGTCCCATCTCGATCATGTCGCCCTGCACGGCCGAGGACACGAAGTTAATTTCCGACATCATCTTGGTTACCGCTCGGTGGTTCCCCATCTGCAACATCGCATAAATCGCGGCCTCTTCGTCGACCCAGCGTAACAACGCACCCCCGAATAGGGTCCCGTTGGCATTGAGATCCTCGGGTTTGACCCATTTGCGGGTGTGGAAGTTCATGCCGTCGTCGAGCACACTGAACTGTTGGGTTTGTGGATGAATTTCTGAATCACTCATAGTCCACAGCGTAGTGTGCTGCGCTCGTGACGACGATAACGCTGCTCACAGTTTGCGCTGTGAGACACATGATTATTCTGCGGGCATGTTCGCGGCGACCAAGGCTTCAAGTCTGGCCCCGAGTCGGAGTAATTGTGCTTCAGTTCCGGCCCGTCCAACGGCCTGGACCGACCAGGACATCCCGTCCTCATCGTCCTTGACCGGAACCGAGATCGCGGGCAGACCCATCACATTAATCATCGAGGTATAGGGCGTAAATTTGCACTGATATTCGTAATCATCCTGGGCTGCCATCGCCGAAAAGGTGCCCACCGGTGGGGGAGTGAACGCCAACACCGGGGTCAACACGACATCGTAGTTAGCAAACTCACGACGCGTTTGGGCCGCCCAATCAGAAAGTTCTGCAACCGCCGTTTGATACTGCTGCTCCGTGCGCTCGCGGGCCTGGCGCCAAAAGTCATACGCCAAAGCTTCCATACGATCCTCGGCACCCTCTGGCAGCGGAATACGGGTCAGACCCTGCGTCCATACCGTCTGGAAATTCCGATGATAGCCGGGCCGATACGTGAAATTCATTTCCTCGATGGACAAGCCATCTTGACTTAGTAACGTCACCGCAAGCGTTAAGGCTTGCACGGCCGACTGAGACAACGTGATATCTAAATCCGGTTGGAACGGAGAAGCTGTCGTATAGCCAATCGACAGCTCACCGGCCGAATCGCGACCCTGCTGCGCGGCGGTCACATACCGGCCATTAGCCTGGGTCGGATCCACCAGGACGTCCATCAACAAGGCGGCATCTTCGACCGTCCGGGCTAATGGTCCACTGACCCCAAGATTGGTGACATCATCATGCTGTTCATCCGTTGGAATAGTGCCTCGACCGGGCTTGAGTCCGACGATACCGGTGGCAGCGGCCGGAATGCGGATTGATCCACCGCCATCGCTGCCTGGAGCGAACGGCAGCATACCGCCAGCAACCGCCGCAGCAGCACCACCCGAAGAACCACCGGCGGTAAGCTCCGAATTTAGCGGGTTGCGGGCGGGTTCCGAAATCATATTGTCCGAGTGAGATGACAAAGCAAACTCCGGCACCGTGGTCTTACCAACCTGCACCACCCCGGCCATGTTCATATTCAACGAGACCGGATCATCTTCAGCCTGCGGCTCGGTATCAGCAAATAGCCGAGACCCAAGCGTCGTTACCATCCCCGACACATTCACGGTGTCCTTAAAGGCCAGGGGTAGCCCGTGAAGGGGCCCGACCACACCCGTGGACTCATAAGCGGCGTCCAGCTCATCTGCCCGAGCTAATGCGACGTCGTCATGCACTGCAATAAAAGCCCCCAGATCAGCACGCTGATGAATCACGGACAGATAATACTCAGTGACCTGACGGGCGGTATATGTTCCGGCGGCAATCGCATCGCGCAACTGCAAGGCGGTCAATGAACCCAAAGCATGATGTTCAGTCATAGTTTCAACTGTATACGCCCACGGTCATAATCCGGTGCCTTTTGCTGGCAGCAGCGCGTTTTCCTGGTTTACCATAGGCGACATGAACGACTTTGAAACCCTCACCGTAGATCAAGTACCCGACGACGCCCACATTTTAGACGTCCGCGATCCCTATGAATTCGAGGCGGGCCACATCCCTGGCGCGATCAACATCCCGCTGGATCAGCTGCCGTTGCGCATCGAAGAACTTGACCCCGACACCGATTACTACGTTATCTGTCGTACCGGGGGCCGCTCAGCACGCGCCACCCCATACATGGAAATGCACGGCTACTCCGCCGTTAACGTGGCCGGTGGTTGCGGGGCATGGTTAGAGGCAGATAAGCCACTCGTGGCCGAACACGGCGGTCAACCCATCGTGCGCTAAAACCACGACCTGGGTGTTCGGGTGGCTAAGATAAGCAGTCATGAAGTCGTTTGCGTATCTTGGCCCCGAAGGCACATTCACCGAAGCCGCCCTGAACCGGGTGCCCGAAGCCGAGGGGGCACAACATGTCCCGCTCGGCTCAGTCATCACCGCCCTGAACCAAGTGCGCAACGGTGAAGTCGACGCCGCCGTCGTCCCCATCGAAAACTCCGTAGAAGGCGGCGTGACCGCAACCCTGGATGCCATCGCGTCCGGGGATGAACTGCATATTATTCGCGAAGTCCTCGTCCCCATTTCCTTTATGCTCGTGGGGCGACCGGACGGACCACGCGCATTGTCTGACCTCCACAGTGTTGCCACGCACACGCATGCGTGGGCGCAAGTCCGTATCTGGGCTGAGGCCAATATTCCCAATGCGGCCTACGTTCAGGCTGCCTCAACTGCCGCCGGCGCACACGGTCTCCTGGACGACACCACTACCTATGACGCCGCAGTCTGCGCGCCACACTTGGCGAAAAAACTCGACCTGCCGATCCTGGCTGAAGGCATCGAAGACACTGAAGGCGCGGTCACCCGTTTCGTGGTCGTGGCCCGAGCAGGCCGCCTGCCGGAACCCACCGGGTCGGACAAGACCTCCCTGGTCGTCCCGCTACCCGAAGACCGCCCCGGGGCGCTGGTGCAAATTATGAATCAATTCTCAACCCGCGGGGTTAACCTCTCACGCATTGAGTCGCGACCAACAGGCGAATACCTGGGGAAATATTTCTTCTCGATTGACCTTGAGGGGCATCTGGCCGATGAGCGGGTCTCCGCCGCCTTAGCCGCGCTCTATCGGATGTTCCCGGGCGTACGTTTCTTGGGGTCCTATCCCCGAGCCGAGGGGACTCCCTATGTGATTCCGGAATACACCACCGATGAGGCCTACCAGCGTGGCCGGGCGTGGGTGCGGAACATTTTAGACCGCTAAAACGAGCGGTTCTACAGCTAGACCCGTCAGCTGAGTTATTTTGCGGTGTCCTCAACGGAAGCCACCGGCACCCGAACCTGTAGGGCCCGAGGAATGGCTTCGGCGACGATCTCTTTCGTTTTGGGAATGGGATCCCCATCAATCTGCGCCATGAGTGGCTCTTCAAAGATCATGCGACAACTGCGCGACTGCATCGTCGTGACTCGAGGAGTTTTCTGTTTGGGTGCCAGCGTTGAAGCTGCAACTTGTAACCAATCGACCAGGTTGCGTGGATCGAGTAAGGCCACATCCAATAAGCCGTCATCAATGACCGCCTCGGGCACCATATTGATGCCGCCGGTCAAGATCCCACAATTGGCGATCATCGCCGACCGCACTCGGTAGCGTTTGGGATCCCCACCCTGGGAGGTCACCGTGACCGTTTGGCGTTTACCGCGCAGCTTGCGCATCCCAGCTTCGGTGTAGGCCAACCAGCCGGCCGCAGCCTTGAGCCGATCAGAAGTTGAATGCATAATCTCAGCGTCAAAACCCGCCCCGGAGATGACCGTCGAAACTTGACTGTCTTGGGTACCGTCCTCATACTGCAAATCCAACGAAATGACGTCGATCGGGCGCACCTGACCGTTGAACGCGATATAGATGCATTCCTGAACATTATTGAATGGCAACTCCAGGTTCCGGGCCAATAAGTTCCCCGTACCGGTGGGAATAATAGCCATTTGCACGTCAGTGTTCATCAGTGCTTTCGCCGCAGCCCGCACCGTACCGTCCCCGCCGGCAACCAACACCAGCTCAGCGCCGTCTTTGACAGCCTGTTGAACCGCGGCTAAACCCGAATCATCGACCGCTGTCTCATAAAACTTTGGCTCCTGCAGACCAAACAGCGCGCACGCCTGGGTGACCAACGGTACCGCTTGATCCGAAGCCGACTTGGAAGGGTTATATACCATCGCCACCCGATTCGGCACCCCGAGGGACGAGGCCACCTGGGGTATCTCATACGCGTGAGATAGTTGCTCCGATAAATCCCGGTTGACTGCCTCAACACGGTTGGCTCGCTCGGCGGCCTTGCGCCAGGCCACGAGGAATATGATTGCGCCAACAAGTGCGCATACGGCTACGACAAGCAGCACAATCGTTAACGGAGTCATGCCAACAAGTGTAGATTACAGCGGGCTCGGGTAGGCTGAAGCATGTGATTGACGTAAAGCATCTTGCCGAAAACCCTGAACTGTACCGCGCCTCGCAGCGAGCTCGTGAAGACGACGAGTCGTTGGTGGATCAGATTATCGCCGCTGACGCCGAACGCCGCGCCGCACTGCAGACCTTCGAGAATCTGCGTGCCGAACAAAAAGTCCTATCCAAAAAGATTGGCCCTGCCAAAGGTGACGAAAAACAGGCCCTCTTGGACGAAGCAAAAGAGCTGGCCGCCAAGGTCAAAGCGGCAGAAGCAGAAGCCGATGCCAAGAACCAGCTGCTCGAAAACCTCAATAATGTCTTCCCGAACCTCATCATCGAAGGCATCCCATCGGGTGGGGAAGAAAACTTCGCCGTGCTCAAAACCGTCGGCGACGTGCCCGAATTTGATTTCGAACCCCGCGATCACCTTGAACTGGGCGAAATGCTCGGCGCCATCGACATGGAGCGCGGAGCCAAAGTCTCCGGATCGCGGTTCTATTTCCTCAAAGGTGTCGGAGCTCAGTTAGAAATGGCCTTGACCCAAATGGGCATGGCACAGGCCGTTGAGGCCGGATTCACGCCGATCATCACCCCGACCCTGGTCCGGCCCGACATCATGAACGGTACCGGCTTCAACGTCGAACACGACGACGAGATCTACCGCATCGAAAAAGATGACCTGTATCTGGTCGGAACCTCCGAAGTCGCACTGGCCGGCTACTACGCTGATGAAATCCTGGATCTATCCGATGGTCCCGTCCGCTTTGCTGGGTACTCGACCTGCTACCGCCGCGAAGCCGGCGCGGCCGGCAAAGACACCCGTGGCATTATTCGCGTCCACCAGTTCAATAAACTCGAAATGTTCATCTACACGACACCCGAGGAAGCAGAAGCAGAACACGAACGACTGCTCGCGTGGGAAGAAGAGATGCTGGCAAAAATCGAGGTGCCCTACCGGGTCATCGACACGGCAGCCGGCGACTTGGGGCCATCAGCGGCCCGTAAATTTGACTGCGAAGCCTGGGTCCCAACCCAAGATGCCTACCGCGAACTGACTTCCACATCTAACTGCACGACCTTCCAAGCTCGTCGTCATAATGTGCGCGAACGCGTGTACAACGACGACGGCTCCAAAGCAGGCACCCGCATTGCCGCGACCCTCAATGGCACCTTGGCCACCACACGGTGGTTGGTCGCCATTTTGGAAAACCACCAGAATAAGGACGGTTCGGTCAACGTGCCAAAAGCCCTGCAACCCTACATGGGTGGCAAAACTGTGCTGGAGCCAATCGCCTAACCGCGCCCGGCGCGTCAATCTTCACGCACGATAGCCCACTTCTAAACACCCCGATGTGTGTTGGAATTGGGCTATCGTGCTTTCAATGCGCATACCGTGACACGCCCGAATCGCGGATTTACCGCGAAGTTTGCCGAAATTTGCTGTCGGTTCATCGCAGCGTTGCCCAACGTGGTTGACTAGTATGCATGAAAAAGAAGATGGTCTGTTTAGACGTAGACGGCACGATTGTGGACTTTGACGGTCACATGTATCCGGAAGTGCGTGCCGAAATTATCAATGTCATGGAAGCCGGCCACCACGTGTTGATTGCCACCGGCCGCGCCTTTCATGCGACGCTGCCGATTATTCGTGATATCGGTCTGCACTGTGGTTATTCAGTGTGCTCCAACGGTGGTGTCTCCTTGCGCCTAGATCCAGAACTTGATGAAGGATTTGAAGTCGTTGCCCGCCGAACCTTTGACCCGTCATCGGTGCTAGAACAGCTCCGCGATCGGATCCCCACCGCCCGTTTCGCGATCGAAGACGATGAAGGTAACTACCTTTCAACGGAACGTTTCCAAGACTTTAGTTTTGGGGTTCAAGCCACCGGTGTGACCTTCGAAGAGCTTCAAGAAACCACGGCCGTGCGGCTCGTTGTGTTTTCGCAAAGTGGCTCAACCCAAGAATTTGCTTCCGCCATTGAATCCTTAGGATTGCAGGGCATCACGTACTCGGTTGGCTACAACGCGTGGCTCGACGTCGCCGGCGCCGGTGTCACCAAAGCCTCTGGGCTCGAAGCACTGCGACAAATTCTGCACGTCGATCCGGCCGATACCGTTGCGATTGGTGACGGCTTCAATGACGTCGAAATGTTGGAATGGGCTGGTCGTGGTATTGCGATGGGACAAGCACCCACAGAGGTCAAACACGTGGCCGACGAGGTGACCGGCACCGTGCACGAGGGCGGCCTAGCGACGGCGTTACGCACCTTGCGCTAAAACTGCGGTGTTTTCGCTGCTCCTACATGCCGCTATTGGACTGGATATCCACCGCGGCCGCAGCCTGGTCAAGCAATAGGCTGGCCGCTGCGCGAACTTCGTGTTCTGTATTGTAAAGCGAGCGTTTGATAGCTTGAGACACAGCTTGCACTGTCATTCCCAGTTCCTCAGCGACGCGGCGTTGTTGTCCACGCACTCCCGGATCGAGCCGGTCCAACACGGCCCACTCAGCGCTGGAACGGCGCGAGACAACGTGGCCCAGTAGTTGCAACACGCTTTGTGCATGTTTGCCCAGCTGTGTGGGCTCCACACCGCGCGGAGGTTTGGCAGCTTCAATGCGCAAAGGCACTAACTGTCCCTGCTTTGCAGCCAGTGAGACGGCTACATCCGCGGCCTTCACGCCAGGACCGACAAGCTCACCGTCCTGTTCGGTAGCAGCACCAACTCCCACTCCGACATTCCAGGTGCCTAAGCGCATCGCATGCAATGCTGCCTCCACCACTTGTGTCGCACCGGAAAAGACTTGGCGATAGGTTGTGGGATCGGATGACCACGAGTCGGGTAATTCAACACCAAGACGTTTCTGTAGCTCGGCGTGGAAGTCGGACACTCGCTGTGCACTTGATTCCCGGGAGCGCTGGGTCATCGTCACTACAAACATGCTTCCATCTTTGCACGTCCTCACAGCCAAATGCGAGACAACTCAAGTGAATGTGGGTGACATCCTGCCTGAGTCCGAGCTGTGGAAACACGAAACGCCGTGAGAAGAGATACTCACGGCGTTTCGTTGTGGCATTTTTACCCACAGACTTTTGAATTATCTTGTGGCGAAATTGCTCAATGATGCCCTAGTTTTCAACAGCTAGCAGCAGATTTTTGGTTACTTAGCCCTTGAAACGTTCGATAGAAGCCTGAAGTTCGGCTTCTGCTGCGGCGCGGGCCTTCCAACCTTCTGCCTTGACCCATTTTCCTGGTTCCAAGTCCTTATAGCGAGTGAAGAAGTGTTCAATCTCTTTGATCAAGTACTCGTCAATGTCTTCAAGTTCTTTGATATGGGCGTAGCGTGGATCGTTTGGTACGCACAGCACCTTGTCGTCGCCACCGCCGTCATCGGTCATCGAAAAGATCCCAATAGGACGAGCCTCGACCACAACACCCGGCAGCAGATCAAAGCCCGGAAGGTAGACCAACGCATCTAAAGGATCGCCATCTTCGCCCAGCGTGTTGTCAAAGAACCCGTAGTGGGTTGGGTATTCCATCGAGGTAAACAGAATACGGTCCAAGTGCAACCGGCCGGTTTCCTCATTGATCTCGTATTTGACGCGCGAACCTGCAGGGATCTCAATGGTGACGTCGTGATGCATTATTTCTCCATCTATTGGCGGTAAGACTTGCCGAATCGAATGATAGGGGCAAGCGTATTCTTGATCTAAGGTTATTACGTCCGCGGGTGAATAACCCAAATGTGCTCAAAGGGTGCAAAACATTAAACAGGCTAACGCGAAACCAGTTGTACAGGTGAACCCATGATGGCAGCCAAACCCACCGGACGGCGAGCCAAAGCCGCCGACCCGAGGCAACGCCGCTGGCTACCCTGGATTCTTGGCATTGTGGTCGGCCTGGTCGCCGGTGGAGGCATGACCGCGGCCTATGCGCCACCCAATGCTGACGTCATCAGAGTAGAAGCCGCCGCGTGGTACCACACCATGCGCAACCTGGTGAGCCCAGGCTCCGCTCCAACCGCCACCAAACCCTGGGTAGGTGACCCAAAAATCTATGCCACCAGTCCGGTGAGCCAGCCCGCTGAAAACGACACGAACCAGGACCTGGTTGCCGACGACGTCGACCAATTACTCAACGTCAACGCTCCGATGCCGGATCCCGAACAACTAGCAAGCACCCTCGAGGCTGCAACCGCCGATCTAAGCTTGCATCATCGCATGCTGGTCGTCGATGCAGCAACCGGACAAACACTCTATGATGCCGGTCGTCACGACCCCATTGTGCCCGCATCGACGCTCAAACTGTATACGGCCATCAGCACGCTGCATCATCTCGATCTCAATCATCGGTTTAGCACTGCCGCCAGTTATGATCCGACTCGCGGAGTCACACTCATCGGCGGGGGAGACGGCCTGTTATCCAATGGCCAAAGCACCGGTGAAACCGTCGGATATGCCGGGTTGGGTGATCTTGCCACAAAAACTTGGGAAGCGATTCGCCACGACATCGGCCAGGCAACAACCGTTCCCGTACAAGTCGATGTATCGCGCTATAACCCACCCTTTACGCACCCCACCTGGACCGAAGGTCTCATGACCGGTGGCTGGGTGTCACCGGTCTACCCGATCAACACGTGGGGCGGATTCGTCACCGATCCGCAACTCAACAGCGATGCAGTGGAAGACGGAGCCGCCTATGCGGGAGCCGTCTTCGCTCAACGCCTCACCGAAGCCGCAGCCGAAGACGGCTATGACATTGAATTTACCAACGCCGGGCGCACGACCGACCCCGCGACCACAGAACCCGTGGCCAGCGTCCAATCCGCAACCCTGGGCGAACAACTGGAATTTGCGATGAAGCAATCCAACAACATGCTCTTTGAAATGTTCGGCCGGGAAGCCGCAATCGCAGCCGAAGCAAACCCGGACTTCACGGGTTCGACTGCCACAACGATCAACACTCTCCGAGAACTCGGGGTTAACATTGACCACCTCACTTTTGTCGACAATAGCGGTTTGTCGCCCAGCAGCCGGGCCACATTGGATGCCACCATTCAACTGTTTGAACTAATGCTCACCAATGAACAGTTCCGGCCCCTGTTTCAAACCCTGACGATTGCCGGTTATGACGGGACCATGCGCCACCGCCTGGCCGAAGCCCCATATTCAGGCGTGGTACGCTCCAAAACCGGCACACTAGAAGCCGCCAGCTCTAATGCCGGCCTCACCGTGACGGCCGACGGCCGCGTTGTATGGTTTGCCATCAACACCGCCGGAGCCGACGGCGACTACGCCACCGCCCGAGAAGAACAAGACCAACTGGCCAAAATATTATCCGACTGCGGCTGCAGCACGTGAACAACGACGTCGTTGATCCAGTAGTGTTCAACCTGAAGGGACACACCTATGCAAATCTTTAGCCAAAAGGTGGCAGCGTCCACCGGACGCAATCTCGTACCTCCCGGTCCGCGCGTTCCCGCTACCGATGCCATCATCGAAACCGAAGCGTTGCGGGCCGCCGCCTATGACGCGGCAGAGCACGTCGCAACCTTAAGTAAATTAACTGCGGTCCAACACTGGGCGGATCAACCCGTCGATCACGACGTCGAGGTACTCGTCGTGGATCGACCCGGCTGGATTACCGCCAACTCACACTCCCTGCAAGTCATGCTCGAACCAGCGTTCAACCGGCTCAGCCAAGTCAGCGAAAGCCTGATGAAAAGCCTCAGCTCTGATGTCACCGCCAGCTTCTCAGGTGCTCAAGTCGGTGCCGTACTGGCATTTCTGTCCACCAAAATTCTGGGCCAATTTGAACCCTACGCAGCACAAGCCGCAGGTGGAGACACTAAACCGCGACTCATGCTTGTGGCCCCCAACGTCATGATGATCCGCGACGAATTGAAACTTGATCCTGAAGACTTTCGATTCTGGGTCAGTCTGCACGAACTCACGCACGTCGCCCAATTTGCACAGGCTCCATGGTTGTCTCAGCACATCCTCGATATTGCCACCGATTTCTTATTGACGAATATCTTGCCGGACTCCGAACACAATCTCACGGCCACCCAAAAGGCGGCCAAGACCAAAGAACTGGAATCACAGATCACCGGTGTCATGTCGCTGCTTGAAGGTCACGCCAACGTGATTATGGATGCCGTGGATCGCAAACTTGTGCCAAGTGTGCGTACCATCCGTAAGCGTTTCGATGATCGCTCAGCCAACCACAATTGGTTAACCCAACTCTTACGTAAACTGTTCGGGCTCGATGCGAAGGCAAAACAATACAAACAAGGCCAAGCATTCGTCGCAGCGGTAATTGACCGGGTGGGCATGGAGCAGTTCAACCTCGTCTGGGAGGCTTCCGAAAATCTGCCCTCCATGGACGAGCTCACTGACGCGGACGCGTGGATTGCACGAGTGCTTCACTAGGAACCGACGTGGATGAGGCACACGATCTTGGCGACGTCTTGCAGGGGCCTGCCGTTTGGCCGCCAACCACTGCTTGGCCTGCCGCCGTGCACACTGGTGTCAGGGCACTGAAAGCTATGCTCGACGCTTGGCAAGTGCCCCCAGACCAACCGCTGCTCGTGGCAGTATCCGGGGGTACTGATTCCATGGCATTAGCGATCCTAGCGGCAGAAACACAACGCACTACACGCCGGTCATTCGGCGCGTTGGTCTTTGATCACCAACTCCAAAGTGTCACGGCACAGGTCGCGCAGCTGGCTGCTAGCAGTTGTACCACCATGGGACTCGACCCAGTTGTAACACGAAGCCTCACGGTCGCACTCAAAGGGGAAGGTCTGGAAGCAGCTGCCCGCCAAGCCCGATATGACGAATTCGTACGATGCGTACACCAGACACACGCCGCGGGAGTCTTGACCGCCCATACCGCCAATGATCAGGCCGAACAGGTCTTGTTAGGGTTAGCTCGCGGCTCTGGGCTGCGTTCGATTGCCGGGATTCGTCAAGAACGTACCCACGAGCTGACAGGCTTAGCGCCCGTACGTATCGGTCGACCACTGCTTGAGCTCACCCGTCAGGACACTGAAGATATTTGTGCTTGGGCCGATATCCAACCCTTCGAAGATCCAATGAACTCGGATCAGTCGATCGCACGGATTCGGGTCCGAAAACACCTGCTGCCAGCTTTATTAGACCCCAGCACTGGTCTGGGCTCTGGGGTGTTTTCTGGCCTCGTCACGACCGCTCGTCTGGCAGCTGAAGACGCCACCGTGTTAGAAGAGATCGCACGGAGTACATATCACGATCTGGCAGAGGTCGGGCAGGAACAAATCAGCTTCCCGCTCAAAGCACTTCAACAATTGCCACCGGCCATTTTGCGTCGGGTGGTGGCCCTGGCTGTGCAACATTTCGGAGCACCGCAGCCGAGCTTTGAACGATTAGCCGCTATTCAAGACCTTGTTTTGCCACCCGTGGGGCGGGCATCATCGGCTGGACCGATTCAGCTGGAGGGTCATGTGAACCTGTACCGCAAAAAAGCCGGTGAAGAATATGCAAAACTATTAGTCATCCCCTCCTACTCGAGGGGTTAATCTGACCTAACGAGGAGTGACCATGAAGGCCGAAGACGTTGCAGGCGATCTAGAGTCCGTACTACTGACTCGCGAAGAGATTGATGACATTGTCCAAGACCTGGCAGTGCAGATTGATCGGGACTACGAAGGTAAAGACATTTTGCTCGTGGGCGTGCTCAAAGGCGCGTTGATGATTATGGCAGATCTGTCGCGAGCCCTGCGGTCTAAGGTCACCATCGATTTCATGGCGGTGTCTTCTTATGGTTCGGGAACCAAATCCTCGGGCGTCGTGCGGATCCTCAAAGACCTCGAAGAAGATCTCATGGGTCGTCACGTCCTCATCGTTGAAGATATTGTGGACTCCGGCCTGACCCTGTCGTGGCTCAAAACCAACCTCGAATCGCGCGGTCCGGCCTCGGTTGAGATTGTGACGCTCTTCCGCAAACCAGAGGCACTGGCCGTGGATATCGACGTGAAATACATTGGTCGCGATATCCCCAATAAGTTCGTGGTTGGATACGGTCTCGATTTTGCACAGAAATACCGCAACCTGGATGTTTTGGCGACCTTAGCTCCACACGTTTACGAATAATCTGGTCGGATCCCAGTGACGCCACAGATATCAGGCGTCACCGGGATGGGTCTTATCCTGCGTTGTTATCCGCGATGCACATGATTGCGCACCCACGTGGTTTCCTCAGTGTTGGCATCCAACAAGAACTCGGGGAAATGATCCTCGTTGAGGCGCACGAAGACTTCTGACTGATGGATGATCGTATGGTGAAATCCGCACAGCATCACCGCATTATCCAGTGCCGTGCTCCCGCCGTTTTGCCAATGTTGAATATGGTGCACTTCGGAGTAGATGTGGGGCATTTTGCACCCGGGATAAGCGCATCCGCCATCGCGCAGAATGACTGCACGTCGGATACTCGATGAAAAGGCGCGCTGACTGCGACCAACATCGAGTGGCTCACCGCGTGAATTCAACACCACGGGGATCACTGATGCATCACATGCCATCTTACGCAGTTGGGCCCAGTCCAAATCCATCGCCTCATAATCATAGAGCTCTGGAAACGGCTTACGACCTTCCACAAGGGCAGCAATCTCGCGTTGCACGTTGAGATCATCGGACCCAAAATCCAAATATGTGCCGGCAAGGTCAGCATATTGGATTCCAACAATTACGTCGGGTGTGACATTGACTAACCGACCGAGTCCCGGAATGATCGCTCCAGATGGTGCGATATCTTCGGGATTATGTTCATTGACTTGGTCTTGTGCATTACCGGCATCCAAGCTGGTGAGCACGAGGCCGGTTTCGAGGATATCTAACACAAAGTGCGACCACCGCTGAGCGGGGGTGCGATTATCGTAGAGCATGGGAATCTCGTATTCCTCATTTGCCGGCGTGATCCGCTCAGCGCCAGATTTTCTGGTCTCATCGGCAGCGGCCTCAGCATCGTTGATTCGTGAGATTTCTTTACGCAAGTTATTGACGTGTTGTCTCAATCGTTCTAAAACATTGCGATACTGCCATTTGGTGAGTACCCAGTCGAGCCGAATGTGGTTGTCGCCCAGCGGCGAGATATAACGTAAGCCTTCTTCGTACTGACGCTGTTTGGGCGTGAGTCGAGTGCCGGGCTTGGTGAATTGACGGTTGGTGCTGCGCTTGACTCGATCCGCAAATTTGCGAACTTCATCCGGGCCGGCATGCAATGCTTTTGCGAGAAGCTCGCCTTCTTTTGTGGCCACGAGCCGGTCTGCTTGTGCATCTGTGGCCCCGGCACGTTTGGACGCGGCACGGATCGATCGGAGGCGATCAACAATGTAATTGGCTGAGGCCGGATCAATTTTGCCATTGGCCATAGCGTGTTCAATCTTGGGTGCCCGCATCTTCGAAGAACCGGGCTTGGTGGGATTTGCGGTGGCAATACGTAACCGACGTTCAACTTCCTTATTGTCAATACCGATGAGGCGGGCGATAAAGTCCCTGGCATCCTTGAATGGACGTTTGCCTTGGTGCGCCAGCGTGGCGCTACGAGCGTCGATACTCTCAAACCAACCTTCAAGTAATAACGCAAGGCGACACTGAAAGTTGTAGAAACGACGATGATTTTCTTCGGCGATTCGCACGACATCTCCCGGAGATAAACAAGTGTCATCGTGTGACACAGTTTCCGTGAGTTCTTCAGACTTCTTTGACGCTAGACGTTGGATGCTCATCGACTGCAACGCCAGCAGTTCGGCGGGATTCATGGCATCTAATGCGGGGCCATAGGTTTCTTCCAGCCGTTGGATATTGGCATGGTGCAGGGCGAATAGTCGCTGCGATTCCAAGGGCTCCGGTGCGACGGCGTCGTCAGGTGTCTCATGTTGTACCGGCATGGGTGTCGTCAAGTGCCTACCTCCTTTCATGAAGAGATCAGTGCACAATAGTCTGGCGGCCAAACGCCCAGCGTGGGTCCCAAACTTCACCGAATGTGGATAACTCGGTCAACGCGGTGAGTCAGTGCACACAGGTGGGCCTTCCACCGATTGCGAAAGGAAAAGAGACGTATTCAAATCACGGTGACGAAAGGGGTAGCTTTAGAAGGGTGAAAGCCAAGAACATCTTTAAAGGACCGGTCATTTGGATCGTCCTGGCAGTATTAGCGTTACTGCTCGTCGTACCGGTGCTATCGGGGTCGTCGTCGAGCCGCGTCGACACCTCGGTGGGTATCGAGTTATTGGAAGACAATCGGGCCACGCAAGCCTTGTTGGACGATAACGATCACCGAGTGGAGCTGACGCTTCAAGAGGACTTCGTCCACGAGGACCGCAATCTGGGTACCCAGGTGCACTTCTTCTATTCGAAGGATCGCGCCGAAACGGTGGTCAACGAGATTGCCGCAGCCGACCTGGACGATTTCACCGACCAACCGGTGACCTCCAACTGGTTGCTATCGATGCTGGGATTCCTCATCCCATTCATTATCATCGCGCTGCTGTTCTGGTTCTTGCTTTCCCGTATGCAGGGCGGCGGAAGCCAAATGATGAAGTTTGGCAAATCCCAGGCCAAACTGATGTCCAAGGACAACCCGCAGGTTACCTTTAAAGATGTTGCCGGTGCTGAAGAAGCCGTCGAAGAGCTTCAGGAAATTAAAGAATTTCTGACCGAGCCGGACAAGTTCAAAGCCGTGGGCGCCAAGATCCCCACCGGTGTGCTGCTCTACGGGCCACCCGGAACCGGTAAAACCCTGATTGCCCGTGCGCTCGCCGGTGAGGCCGGGGTGCCGTTCTACACGATTTCGGGTTCGGATTTCGTGGAGATGTTCGTCGGTGTTGGTGCCTCGCGTGTTCGCGACCTGTTCAATGAGGCCAAGAAGAACGCGCCGGCCATTATTTTCGTTGACGAAATTGATGCGGTGGGTCGTCATCGTGGCGCCGGCGTTGGTGGCGGCAACGATGAACGCGAACAAACCCTCAACCAGTTGTTAGTTGAGATGGATGGCTTTGACGAAAACGCCAACGTCATCCTGATTGCCGCAACGAACCGTCCCGATGTGTTAGACCCCGCGCTCTTGCGTCCGGGTCGTTTTGACCGTCAAGTGCCTGTTGAAGCACCATCCCTTGAGGGGCGCTTACAGATTTTGAAGGTCCACGCCCGGGGCAAACCGCTGGTCGATGACATTGATCTCTACGGTCTGGCCCAGCGCACCCCTGGTTTCTCGGGGGCTGACTTGGCGAATGTGCTCAATGAGGCGGCCCTGCTCACGGCGCGCTCGAACGCGCACCTGATCGATAACCGGGCTATCGATGAGGCGGTTGATAGGGTCATGGCCGGTCCGCAGAAACGGACCCGGTTGATGAATGACCACGAACGCAAGGTCACCGCGTATCACGAGGGTGGTCACGCGCTGGTTGCTGCCGGGCTCAACCACTCGGCACCTGTCACTAAGGTGACGATTCTGCCGCGCGGTCGGGCCCTGGGCTACACGATGGTGGTGCCGGAAGAAGATAAATATTCGGTGACCCGCAACGAGTTGCTCGATCAGCTGGCGTACGCGTTGGGTGGTCGCGTGGCCGAGGAAATTGTGTTCCACGATCCCTCCACTGGCGCCTCGAATGACATCAATAAAGCCACCGAGACGGCGCGCCGGATGGTCACCGAATATGGCATGTCAGCTCGGGTTGGCACTGTCAAACTCGGTTCCGGTGATGACGAACCATTCCTTGGTCGCTCCGGGATGGGCGGCGGCCGAGACTACTCGGATGAACTGGCCTACGTCGTCGATGAAGAAGTCCGAGCCCTGTTGGATAATGCCCACGCTGAAGCATATTGGGTGCTCAATGAAAACCGAGACATTCTCGATGAGCTGGCTTCGCGACTGTTGGAACACGAAACGCTGAATCGTTTTGAGCTGGCTGAATTATTTGCCAATGTCCGTAAGTATCAGCCCCGCGAGACCTGGTTATTCCATGAGGATCGTCCGGTGTCGGATATTCCACCTGTGGATATGCCGGCCGGTACGGCAACGGATAATATGACGCATCCGGCAAGCTCGGCACAGCAGCCGTCGTCGCAGAAGAGTAATCCGGCGCACACTGAGGACACCGTCCCGTATGATGACGGCGCACCATCTTCTCGCGGTGACCAGGAGTAATTTGAATGATTGATCAGCCTCGAATCGAAGCAGCGGTTCGTGAAATTTTGCTTGCGGTGGGCGAAGACCCCGACCGTGACGGCCTACTTGACACCCCGGCGCGCGTGGCCCGGGCATACGGCGAATTTTTTGCCGGTCTGCACCGCGATCCGGCGGAAATCTTGGGCACCACGTTTGATATTTCCCATGACGAAATGGTGTTGGTCAAAGATATTGAATTCTACTCAATGTGTGAACACCACCTGGTGCCTTTCCACGGGCACGCCCACATCGGGTACATTCCGTCTGCCGAAGGTAAGGTTACGGGCTTGTCGAAATTGGCGCGCCTGGTCGACCTGTATGCGCGCCGTCCACAGGTCCAAGAACGCTTGACCACTCAGATTGTGGAAGCCCTCGTGGAGCATTTAAATCCTCAGGGCGCGATCGTTGTGCTGTCGGCCGAGCATATGTGCATGTCAATGCGTGGGGTGCAAAAACCGCACGCGAAGACTGTGACGTCGGCTGTGCGCGGTCAGTTGCGCGAATCATCTACCCGCAATGAGGCAATGAGCCTGATCATGAACGCCGGGGTACACTAACCACGGTGCCACCACCCTGAGCACATACAACCAAACAGGAAGGATTCCCATGTCTATTGGAGCTATCCCAGGAACCGGTCCGGCCACGGGCCCGTTGTCGGTCGTGCGCAAAGCCCACCGCAAGACGTTTGCGGATTTGCCAACCGATCGCACCTTGGTCATGGGGATCCTGAACGTCACGGATAATTCATTTTCCGACGGCGGCGAGAACTTTGAACCGGCCAAGGCCATCGACCACGGGTTGCGCATGCATTATGCCGGGGCGGATATTATCGACGTCGGCGGGGAATCCACCGCTCCGGGAACCGAAGAGGTCTCCCCGGAAGAAGAACAACGCCGGATTCTGCCGGTCGTTGAAGCGCTGATCAAAGCCGGCGTCTATGTTTCCGTAGACACCCGCCACACTGAGACCGCCCGGGCTGCACTGGAACTGGGCGAGGTCATGATCAATGATGTCTCGGGACTCAATTTCGAACCTGAGATGCCCAAACTGATTGCTCAGACTGGTGCCCGGTATGTCGTGATGCACAACCGTGGCAACTCCAAAACCATGGACAACCTAACCGAGTACACCGATCTGGTGACAGAGGTGGTTGCCGAAACCCAACAGATTCTTGACGCTTTTCTGGCCGCCGGCGTGGACAAGGAGCAGCTCATTGTCGACCCGGGGTTAGGCTTTTCTAAGAGCGGGGACCAGAACTGGCAATTGCTGAATCACCTAGAGGCCTTCCAGGGACTGGGCTACCCGGTGCTCATCGGGGCGTCACGCAAGCGTTTCTTGGGCACCATGTTGGCTGCCGCCAATGGCAAACCGGTGGAACCACGCCAGCGCGACCATGCCACAGCCGCAATTACCACTCAGGTCGCTGAGGCCGGCGTGTGGGCGGTTCGGGTCCATTCGGTCATCCCAAATTTGGACGCCGTGAAAACCGTGGCTGCTCGACAGATCGCTGGCTAATACGATGGCCACGATTCGTCTGACCGGTTTACGAGCCCGCGGCTACCACGGGGTGCTCACCTCTGAACGTGTCGCCGGCCAGGTGTTCCTGGTCGATCTGGACCTGGACGTGGATATTACGCAGGCGGCCGATACGGACGACGTCGAACAGACCGTCAATTACGCGGAAGTCGCCGCCGTGGTCGAGGCGCTCATCACCGGGGTGCCGGTAAATCTGATCGAAACACTTGCGGTACGGATTGCCGACGCCGTCCTTGAGCAATTCTCCCGGGTCCAAGGCGTGACGGTGACCGTGAATAAGCCCCAGGCACCGATCCCATCGGATTTTGAAAATGTTGCCGTAACGTTCACCCGGCAGCGCGGCGCATAGGATCCGCGATGTCACAGTTGCCCAGCCACCTGCTGGAAGCCCCCGCAGAACCCGTTACGGCTGTCATCGCACTGGGTTCGAATCTGGGACAATCCCAGCAGATTCTGGCCGACGCGGTGGCAGCATTTCGTGACCACGACCAAATCACCGTCACTGCGGTCTCGCCCCTGGCCTTAACCGCGCCCGTTGGGGGAATTGAGCAACCCGATTTTCTCAATCAGGTCCTGTTGGTCAACACCCTGCTGTCCCCGTGGGCGTTATTGCAGTTTGGCCACCGCTTGGAACGCCAAGCCGCCAGGGTACGGGATATCCGCTGGGGGCCACGTACCCTGGATGTTGATGTCATTACCTACGACGACGTCGTCTCCGAGCATCCGGATCTCGTGTTGCCGCATCCGCGGGCTCACGAACGCGCCTTCGTGTTGATCCCTTGGAGCTGGGCCGATCCGCAGGCCACCTTGGCCGGCACCCCGGTCGTAGATTTAGCTTCCGCTGCCGACGACGCTGCAACCGTAATACAATTTGAGCCAGCACCACCCCGAGGCCAAGGAAGCGAGGATGTATGACATCAATGCGTGTCAGCCGAGTCTTCCTGGTGGTCATTGTGGCCACAGCGCTGGGATGGCTTGCCGCATTCTATGCTGCTGAATCGGGCTGGGTCACCCCGTCACTGGGGTATCCTTCCGTCATTACCTTAGCGGCCGCCACCGTCTTGGAATTGATCCTGGGGATCCGCGTGTTACGCGACCGCGAACGGCCGGTTGCCGACCGGATGAATCCCTTAGCCGCCGCCAGAACGCTGGTCTTGGCGCAGGCCGGGACCTACGCTGGAGCCGCGATTGGGGGGTGGCATCTGGGGATCCTCGTCCACCGGCTGCCTCAAGCCGGATTCGGTCCGGCCGTGATCACCGAATCGATAGCCCAGGTGATCGCCGCGTTGATCCTGGTGATTGTAGGTTTTATGGTGGAACAGTGGTGCCGAATCCCACCGGAAGACCCGGACGGCAATGGCCACCATCACCGCAGGCCACCCAATGCTTCTGGTGCGCAACCGACCACGCGACAAGCAGAGCCCTTCGAGAAACCCGAACCCTAAACCTTTCAAGCAGATTGTCGGCATGTATCACGAACAATTGCCCTATCGTAGGGTCTCCCCGAAATTGATAGTGCTGCGCCACATCCACAACGCTGTGGGCGTGGGTGCCGCCGTCATCGTCACCACGGTGGGATTATTAATCCTGAACGCGACCACACAGTTTTTCACTCGGTTCCCGGTGGCTTCTCTGCTGTGGGGCCTCCCGGTCGCGTTGCTCATCACGGGCCTGGTTTTTGCGTTCATTATTCCTCGTCAGGTTCGGGCGATGGGCTATTTGGAAGACCGGGATGATTTGCTGTTACGCCGCGGGATCTTATTTCGCCACCAAGTGGCGGTGCCCTACGGACGCATCCAGTACGTAGACATCCGGCAAGGCCCATTGCAGCGATATTTTGGGATCACTCAGATTGTGATCACCACGGCCGGTGGCGGCACCGCCTCCACCTTTGAGGGCCTCCCACTTGAAGAAGCCGAACGCCTCCGGGACGATCTGACCCAGCGCGGCTATCAACGCCTGGCAGAATTGGGGGAGTCATGACTCAATCATCACCTGCCACACCTCAAGACCCAGCCGTCGGGCAAGACTGGCGTCGCGTCCATCCAATCTCACCGGTCATCCGATCCTGGTCTGCGCTGCTGATTTTCGTGTACATCATCATGAATTTCTCGGTTCAGGAACTGCGCGGCGTGATCGAGTCATTCAACCTGTCGGTGGGACAGTCGCTGCTGATCCTGTTAGGCATTGTGGTGGCCATCTTGGTGGTCGCCGCGGGGTTGTACGCGATTTCCTGGCGGTTTTATCAGTTTCGCATTACCACCGACGCCGTACAGTTGCATTCCGGGGTGATTTTCCGCCGGCGTCGCTACATGCGCTTGGACCGTCTGCAAGCCGTGGATATTGTGCGCCCATTTTTTGCTCGCATCTTTGGGTTATCCAAACTTTCCCTCCACGCCGCAGATGGTTCCGAGACCACGCTGACCTTAGAATATGTGCGCGAAACCGAGGCCGAAAAACTTCGGCGCGAAATCTTATACTTGGCCTCCGGCGCCCAAAATGATCCGCAACTGGAGCCCACGGACCAGGCTCAAGCTGCTGGCATACCGGGTGGTACCCAGCTGCCGGACTACCCCTATACCGAATACCTGAGCCAATACGTTGAAAACAATCCCCACGGCATCTCCGAACAGGTGCCGAACCCGCACACCGCTCGCGCGCATGCCCAGTCAACGTCCCGTGAGCTGTTGACCATCCCATTCGGGCGCGTCATCGGAGCCGCACTCGTGACCGGCGCCGCAACGGGAGCCTGGACGGCGGTCTTTGGTGGTGGCGTCACCGGGTTCTTCATCTGGTTGGGTGCACGCAGTGATGGCGACTCCTTACCCATCCCGTTGGGTCTACTCATCTTGCTGATCTTCCTCGGGGTAGCTGTATTTACCGCCGGGGTCACCGCCTTTACGCAGGTCAATGCGAATTTCAATTTCACCGCTAAGACGTCCGACTCGGGGGTGCGGGTCACCTCGGGCATGCTGTCGACGTCGTCCCACACAATCCCGCCCGGGCGCATCCAAGCCATCCAAATCACCCAGCCACTGGTCTACCGCTATTTTGGCTGGTATCGCATCCACGTGACCGTAGCAGGATACGGACTCACTGACTCCTCCACGACCGTGTTGCCCGTGGGCACCTTCGACGACGTCATCATCATGCTGTCGGTGCTGGCCCCCGATCCCGGTGTCGAATATGCCAACGACCTGATCTTCAACGCCCTCAAACATACTGCCGACGACGATGGCTTCACCCGCGTACCGGCACGCGCACGTATCTGGCAACCTGTGGCCGGACGGCGTCACGGATATCAGACCACACCAACCCTACTGCTGATCCGGTTTGGTCGGCTGCGACGCAACTTGGCGATGATCCCGCACGAGCGCTTGCAGCAAGCCTCGATCTATCAAAACCTGTCCGATAAGCTCTCCGGTACCGTATCTGCCTGGTTCGTTACCCCGCCCGGCCCGGTCCGCACCCATTTGCGCAATCAAGAACCTGAAATGCTGATTCGGCTGTTCTTTGAGGAAGCTCAAATCGCAGCCCACGCTCGCCGGATCTCCGATAAGAACCAGTGGATGGCACCCGAGGAACTCGAGTCCTTTGAAAAAACCGCGGCCAAGGCGAAAGCGGCAGGGGAGGTCTCATGAAACACTTCCCTCAAGACGTTGCTTTTACCCCGGTCAGTCCCAAACTCACCGTCTATCGGCAATTGGTCACTACCATGAGCTTGATCGGCTTCGTGGCCCTGTTTTTGGTCGCCGCAACCATCTTTAACGCCCAGGTCAACCCGGATTTCTGGCACGGGTGGTCATATCTGCCAGCGGTGTGGGCATTGGTCTGGGACATCGGGCAGCTGATCGTGACTCCATTCCAAGTGCGCATCCACGGCTGGGCCGAACAATCCGATGACTTACTGATCCGCGCCGGGGCAGTTTTTCGTAAATACGAAGCCATCCCGTACGGGCGGTTGCAGTTCGTGGAAATCTCCCAGGGGCCGTTGCAACGCAAATTCGATCTGGCTAATGTCACCATCACCACCGCCGGGTCAACCACCACGATTTCCGGGGTACCCACCACACAAGCCACCAGGTTGCGCGATGATCTCACCCAGCGCGGCTACGCCCGACTGGCCGGACTCTAAATACCCTTTGGGAAAGGACCGTACATGAGCGTTGACGAACCACTGACCACCGGAGCTATTGGTCGACCCAACCGGTTAGGGATCGGCATCATCGGCGCCGGGCGTGTCGGGGCCGTATTAGGCCTGGCACTGCAGCAAGCCGGCCACACCATCACCGCGGTGCACGCCGTCTCGGAGGCTTCGGTGGCGCGCGCCGAAGCCCTCCTTCCCACCGTGCCCGTCATTGACATCCCCGATATTCTGCGCCGCTCGGAGGCCGTCATTTTTGCGGTGCCAGACGACGTCTTAGAAGAACTCGTCTCGGGACTGGCCGCCGCAGGACACATCCAAACCGGGCATCTCTTGGTCCACACGTCGGGACGCTACGGCACCGACGTTCTGCGCTCGGTGCGTGAACACGGAGCGATTCCGGTGGCCATCCACCCGGCCATGACATTTACCGGGACCTCCTTAGATGTCGACCGGCTGCACAACACTGCTTTTGGGATCACCGCAGATGCTGTGGTCGCCCCAATCGCCGAAGCGCTCGTGGTGGAGATGGGTGGTATCCCGGTGGCCATTCCCGAAGCCGCGCGCCCGATCTATCATGCAGCCATGGCGCATGCCTCAAACCATCTGGTTACCCTCACGGCCCAAGCACAAGCCATGCTAGAAGCCGGCGGTATCGACCAAGGCTCCAAACTCTTAGGTAACTTAATGACGGCGAGCCTTGAAAACGCCCTAACCAACGGTGATCAAGCCCTGACCGGCCCGGTGTCACGCGGCGACAGTGGCACGGTTGCCAAACACCTTGAAACCCTCAAGACGCTCGATGACGCAGAGCTTTTGGAAACCTATCGTGTCATGGCTCTGGCGACCGCCCGTCGGGCTCATACAGCTGGCTTCATCTCCGAAGCAAAACTTCAAGAGCTGGTGACTCTTCTTAACCCCTAAAGCAGGTGCACATGCGTCGAACCGCCATGGTATGTCTTGGCTTGGGCCTCCTGACTTTGACCGCATGTGCCAATGACGACGTCTCTGCCCCGGGTTTTCCCGGCACTATACCTCATGCCACGTGGTCCGATGATCGATCCTGGGCGGCTCGGATCGACGGCGATTACCAGATGCTTTTCGTCACGACGACGGGAAGCTCAACCTGTCCGCACATCATTGATTCGGCCCACTACGACGTCGAAGCGCGAATCCTCACGGTTGCAGCACATCAGCATAAACCGTCGGGCGGGATGTGCACCATGGATATCCGACCTCACACTTCGTTTCTTCACCTACAAGAACCTGTCGCCCCAGATACCGACGTCACCGTCGAACTAGAAGACTTTTACACCACGGTCACCCTCACCCCGGATACCTCTGTCCACGAATCGATTGGCGTACCTGCGACCCCATAAGGCAGGGTGGTGACCTGAAACCGAATGGTTGCGTTCATGCGACTAGACTATGAGTCGTGACTGACCAACAAGCCCTGCTGGCAACCACAGCCACCGATGTCAAAGTCCTCATTGCCCACAAAGTAGCCGAATTGATCGCGGCCGGGAACCCGAACCCTACGGTTGGGTTGGTGCCGACAATGGGCGCTCTGCATGAAGGCCACGGCGCGCTCTTTGAACAGGCGCGTAGGGAAAATGACCTTGTGGTCGCTTCGATTTTCGTCAATCCGTTGCAATTTGATCAGCCTGAAGATTTTGAGCACTATCCCCGCGATTTGGCTGCGGATCTTGAACTTGTGACGAAGTTCGGCGGCGATATCGTCTTTGCCCCGTCCACCGAGCACATGTATCCCGGGTATCCTGATGCGCCCCAGATTCGAGTTTCTGCCGGGCAGATGGGTCGCATGTTTGAAGGGGCATCACGTCCAGGGCACTTTGATGGGGTCTGTACCGTCGTGGCAAAACTCTGGAATATTCTGATGCCACCGGCACCGGCGGTCTTTCGAAGCTATTTTGGTCAAAAAGATGCCCAGCAGTTGGCCATCGTGACCAGGATGGCTCAAGATCTCAATATTGACGTAGCTATCCGTCCGGTTGCATTGGTTCGGGCACCATCAGGGCTGGCATTGTCATCACGCAACGTGCGGTTGGATGATCACGGGATGGAAAAGGCGCTGGGCTTATCTCAGGCATTGCACTATCTTGCTGAGCAGGCAACACGGGGTGAACGTTTAGATGTTTCGGCTGCCAGAGACATCATTCGGAGCCACGAAAACGTAGAATTAGACTATTTAGAAATTGTTGATCCGGCTACCCTCCAGCCGTTGACGGCCCAGCAACTTGAAAGCCCTTTGGAACATGAAGCACTTGCCCTGGTAGCGGCATGGGTTCCACCGGTTCGACTCATCGACAATATGTTGTTAGCGCCATAGGCTACCAATTGGATATCGGCACGATCGTTGAAGGAGACGCGTGACAACCACAGCCCCAAAACCGACGCAGGATCTATATCGGCACGTGAACGGTGATTGGATGGAAAACAACACCATTCCAGCTGATCGTGGCACCTACGGCGCCTTTATGGAGTTGCACGACCAATCAGAAACCGCCGTTCATGACATTCTCAAATCAGCGGCCGGTGAGCTGACGAAGAAACAGCGCAAACACTCATTTCGAGCAGAACACACCGACGAGGGCGCAAAACTGCGTATCGGCGCTCTGTACACGGCCATGATGGACGAAAAAACCATAGAGGCAATGGGTGTGGCCCCACTGTGGGAAACCCTCGATAAAATTTCTGAAATCGATAACGCAGAAGATTTCTTGCGACTCAGCGGTAAATTGCAACGCAAAGGCATCATGGGCGGGCCGATCGGTGTCGGAGCCATGCCCGATGCCGGAAATCCTGACCGCGTGCTATTGCACATGCTCCAAAGCGGGCTCGGTTTGCCTGATGAATCGTATTATCGCGAAGAAAAACACGCACACGTTGTCGAGGCCTACCGCACGTATATTCAAAAACTGTTTTTGCTCTCAGATATTGCACCAACAGAAAAGCGTGCCCAGAAGATGGCGAAACGCGTCATTGAGCTGGAAACGAAGATCGCCGAGAAGCACTGGGATATTGTCAAAGTGCGCGACGCGGTGAAACGCTACAACTTGTTTACGCGCAAGAAACTTCTCAAGCAATTCCCTGCAGCGATTCACTGGTTGAAGGGCATGAAAATGGCTCCGGGCCAGAAACACGAGAATCGTTCCGAAGAAATTGTCGTCTGGCAGCCAGATTTCTTCACCGGGTTAGAAGAGCTCCTCGATTCGGAATCCACAAAATCCTGGCGCACCTGGATGAAGCTACACCTGTTGTCTTCCCATGCGCCCTATTTGTCCAAAGAATTTGTTGAAGCCGATTTCGAATTCAATAAGGTGCTGACCGGCACCGAAGAACTGCGACCACGGTGGAAACGTGCAGTAGCGCTGGTTAACTCCACGCTCGGGGAAGACGTCGGCCGAATTTATGTTGCCCAGCACTATACCGAGTCCCATCGGGAACACATGGATAAACTGGTCGATGCCCTCCAGCAGGCCTATCATCAGTCGATTTCGGAACTGCCGTGGATGAGTAAGAAAACGCGCAAAAAGGCGCTAGAGAAACTGTCGAAGTTTAATCCTATGGTCGGCTATCCGGTCAAATGGCACGATTATTCAGATATCAAGATGAATGCCACCGATCTGATTGCGACTCTGGACCGGATCTCAGAGCATGAATTCGAGGAGAACCTGTCGAAGATTGAAAAAGGTCCAGACCCTGAAGAGTGGCATATGAGCCCACAGACGGTCAACGCATATTACTCGCCGTTGGAAAATGCAATCGTCTTCCCGGCTGCGATTCTGCAACCACCATTCTTCTCTCCAGAGGCAACTCCGGCCCAGAACTTCGGTGGCATCGGTGCAGTCATTGGTCACGAAATCGGTCACGGCTTTGACGATCAAGGCTCGCAATACGACGGCGATGGCGCACTGAATAACTGGTGGACCGACGAAGACCGGGCGGCCTTTACTGAACGCACGCAATCTCTGGTTGATCAGTACAAAGTTTTGGCTCCTTCGGAAGCGCCCGATCATCATGTCAACGGTGAACTTACCCTCGGTGAGAACATTGGTGACCTGGGCGGTTTAGGGATCAGTCATAAGGCGCTCTACCTGTATCTGGAAAATAATCCAGAGGCAGTCAAGGCTCAAGGCCTCGATCCGAAAGATCCCGAAGATCGCAAAGCCATTGATCGTCAGTTCTTTGAAGCCTGGGCCTCGGTCTGGCGTCAGCTGATCCGCCCGGAGGCTGCCGTGACACGCGTGTCGACTGACCCGCACTCGCCCAATGAATTCCGAGCCAACCAGGTGGTTAAAAACCTCGATGCATTCCATGAGGCATATGGCACCAAACCAGGCGACGAGATGTGGTTAGAACCAGACCAACGCGTCACCATCTGGTAAAACTCCTACTCTTCGTGAAGACCACGGGGTCGGTTCAGTATTGAACCGGCCCCGTTTTCTCGTGCTGCGACACCGCATGGCCCGAAGACCTGCACGTTTTTGGACACATACCTGTCATAGACCTCCTTTGTTGGTCTTGCCTTATTGTTACTACTCAATCCCACGCTTCTACCGTAGATCTGATCGAAACACCTGCCACATAGATGAGTAATTCCTATTAGTGCTGTGCTGCAGTGGCGTTGCTTCGGGGCCAATGTTTCTGCGTGCTGGAGCAGACGAGGCCTATTAAAGAAGGTTGGAGGGTGTTAAGCATATGTTGTGAACAAAGAACTGCACACCCTCCT